>CAJUIA010000014.1 GCA_910586485.1 uncultured Acetatifactor sp. | reverse complement strand
CATAACTACTGGGTTTGTAGCCACTTTTTGATTTCACAAGTGTCAAACTCGGGATCATACCACACTTGTCATTTTAAGTCATTACCATTTTTTCAAGTCTGTAACCTTTATCCCGCCTTCGACACGGGAGGCAATCCGTTTTTTATTTTATTTCGGCGGGATCGGTTTACAGGAAGCAGGCCGACTAACCCCGGATCACCTTATCAAAGCGGATCTGTTCAATGTTACCGGCATCGCCTAACACATAATCTGCCATATAAGGACTGTCTTCCCGCACAGCCCTGGCCGCCGCTTCACTCGGAAGCGTGATCCGGTCATCCACAAAAAGCTCCACACCCTGGCTGTACAAGTCCTCCAGATACATCCGCATACACTCTCTGGCATTTTCCAGATCAGCTGCTTCCCTGCTTTCTTCATACAAGAATATACCTCCTTTTTACATTTTTTAACCAAAAGGATCGTGATGAATCGTAAATGCACCCGGCTGTACCTGTATAGGCAAAAATTGCCAATATACAAAAAGATTAAAATGAATTATTATTGTGAAAATATTAGTTGAAATACTAAGGATCAAGCAGGCACCAGCTTATACTGCGCCAACACTTGTAAGACATTCCGAATTATATGTCAGAATCATAAAAAACTTCATATAATATATCGGGATGAAACGAGACGATACGTCTCCAAAACTATATCAACTGAAAATACAGACCGCTGCCCCCTTTCCTGTACGGACTGCCGGAGGCATTTACATTATGATTATACCTTATTGACTTTATGAATTCAAGTACTTTTTTAAAATTCTTAAAAAAATCGAAATTCAGTTCCTGCTATTGACTTACAGGTTGCGAGACGATATGATACAAGAAAAGTAGCTGTTACTCGGCATACCTGCAATGCAGAAAGAAAGGGTTGTCGTATGAAAATAGAAAAGGTAAACGAAAATCAGATTCGCTGCACTCTGACCCGTGAGGATCTTGCCAGCCGCGAACTGAAAATAAGCGAACTTGCTTATGGCACGGAAAAAGCAAAAACACTGTTCCGCGATATGATGCGGCAGGCAAATTTTGAATTTGGATTCGAGGCGGAGGACATTCCTCTCATGATTGAAGCCATTCCCTTGAATGCCGAATGTATTGTGTTGATTATTACCAAAGTGGAGGACCCGGAGGAGCTGGATACCCGCTTTTCCCGTTTTGCTCCCTCCGTCACCGAAGATGAGGATGATGAATTTGACACAGGAGATACGGATGAAGTGATGGACCTGTTTCGCAGGCTTCATACTGCACCGCCTGAGGCGGATTCTCAGGGCAGCCCGAAAAACTCCGAAAATTCCGCGGAAGCTGTCTTCTCACGGATATTTCATATGAATTCTCTTCGACAGGCCATGGATGCCTGCCGGTTGATTGCCGCAAACTATACCGGTGCCAGTTCTCTTTATAAGCATCAGTCCGAACAACGGTATTACCTGACCTTAACATCCACCGGCAGCTCCGGAGAGGATTTTGACAAGGCGTGTAATATTTTATCGGAATACGGAACGATGCAGCGCAGCTTTTCCGTCAGCGAGAGCTACCTGGCAGAACACTGCGAAGTACTGATTCCCCAGAATGCGGTGAGCATCCTCGGAAACGGGGAAAACTGAATCAACAGGCTGTCACTTTATGGAATTAAATATTTATGAAATTTAATAGAAGAAGGAACACAAAAGGGAGCTGTGCGTCAGGGGTGATTGCGACAGCTCCTTTTAAAAATCTGCTGAAAATCCTTTTTAAAGCTCCTGGATGGCCTTCATCAGCTCGTCAATATCAATGCCATGCACCATAGCAGCTTCCTCCAGGGATTCGGCCTGTGCGGAAGGACAGCCAAGGCAGTGCATTCCCGCATCCATCAGCACCGGTACCACATCCGGATTCTTCTGCAGGATCTCACCGATGGTCATTTCCTTTGTAATTCCACTCATATTTACTCTCTCCTTTCAAAAGTCACAGCAATCAGACTGCGGCTCATTCATAAACCGGCTGCATACCGATTATACTATAGTATAAGTTATTCCCTAAAATTTGACAAGTTATTCTTGCCGCTTAAGCTCGCGCCCCGTAACAGTTCAGCCCCCCAGCCGCGCTTAAGCTTGCGCTCCCCTCACGCTTAAGCACGCGCCATTCGCAAATCGCGCCTCCGGCGCTTTTCGCTGCTTCGCAGCTGATTTTGCTCATGAAATGGCGCTTCCTCAGCAGACATAAAAAGCGGAAAATTCATGCAAGCATGATTTTCCGCTTTTTATGTCTGCTGGCTTAAGCTGTGTACTGCAAAAAGTACACTCCCACGCCTTGACTCTTCACATTCTTTTTCATATAATGATACTTAGGAATCAGAACTTAAAATTTTAATAGGAGGTATTTCAAAATGAAACCGATTGAAACAGATTTCGTGCGCGGCAAATGGGACAAGGAAGTCAATGTACGTGACTTCATCCAGAGAAACTATCATCCCTACGACGGCGACGATGCTTTCCTGGCCGGCCCTACGCAGAACACCAAGGACCTGTGGGCAATGGTGCTTGACCTGCAGAAGAAGGAGAGAGAAGCAGGCGGCGTCCTTGATATGGACACCAAGGTTGTTTCCACCATCACTTCTCATGGCCCCGGCTATCTGGACAAGAGCAAAGAAACGATTGTAGGTTTCCAGACCGATAAGCCTTTCAAGAGATCCCTGCAGCCTTACGGCGGTATCCGTATGGCAGAGAAGGCCTGCTCCGACAATGGCTACGAGGTTGACCCTGAAATTTCCGAGTTCTTCTCCACTCATAGAAAGACTCACAATGCAGGCTGCTTCGACGCATACAATCAGGAAATGAGAGCATGCCGTTCTTCCCATATCATTACCGGTCTTCCCGATGCTTATGGACGTGGACGTATCATCGGCGACTACAGACGTGTGGCTCTGTACGGTATTGACAGACTGTTAGAAGACAAGCAGGCGCAGAAGGATTCCACCGGACGCGTTATGACCGATGACGTCATCCGCCTGAGAGAAGAAATTTCCGAGCAGATGGTTGCCTTAAAGATGATGAAGGAAATGGCTGCTTCCTATGGCTGCGATATTTCCAATCCTGCAACCAACGTACAGGAAGCGATTCAGGCTGTATATTTCGGATACCTGTGTGCAGTTAAGGAGCAGAACGGTGCCGCTATGTCCCTTGGACGTACCTCTACCTTCCTTGACATCTTTGCTGAAAGAGATTTAAAGAACGGTACCTTTACCGAAGAGCAGATTCAGGAGTTCATCGACCACTTCATCATGAAGCTGCGCTGCATCAAGTTTGCACGTACTCCTGAATACAACCAGATTTTTGCCGGCGATCCCGTTTGGGTTACCGAGTCTCTGGCAGGTGTAGGTGTTGACGGACGTCATATGGTTACCAAGATGAGCTTCCGTTATCTGCAGACCCTGTACAATCTGGGTGCTTCACCTGAACCCAACCTGACCGTACTTTGGTCCACCAGGCTGCCTGAAGGCTTCAAGAGATTCTGCGCGAAGACCTCCATCGAGACCTCTTCCATTCAGTATGAGAATGACGATCTGATGAGAGCAACCCACGGTGACGACTACGGTATTGCATGTTGCGTATCTTCCATGGTAATCGGCAAGGAGATGCAGTTCTTCGGTGCACGTGCTAACCTGGCTAAGTGTCTGCTGTACGCTTTGAACGGCGGTGTAGACGAGGTTACCAAGAAGCAGGTAGGTCCCAAGTACCGTCCTGTAGAGGGTGACGTTCTTGATTATGACGATGTTGTAAGCAAGTTTACCGATATGATGGAATGGCAGGCAGATGTTTATGTAAATACCCTGAACATTATCCATTACATGCACGACAAGTACTGCTATGAGAGAGCTGAGATGGCTCTGCATGACAGGGACGTAAAGAGATACTTTGCTACCGGTGTTGCAGGTCTGTCCATCGTGGCTGACTCTCTGTCCGCTATCAAGTATGCAAAGGTTGAGGTTGTCCGTGACGAGGACGGCGTGATCGTTGACTTCAAGACCACCGGAGACTTCCCCAAGTACGGCAACGACGATGACCGCGTAGACGAAATTGCACAGTGGCTGGTACACACCTTCATGACCGCTGTCAGAAGGCATCACACCTACAGAAACGGTATTCCTACCACCTCCATCCTGACCATTACCTCCAATGTTACCTACGGTAAAGCTACGGGTAATACTCCTGATGGACGTAGAAAAGGTCAGCCTTTTGCTCCCGGTGCCAACCCCATGCACGGTCGTGATACCCACGGTGCTGTAGCATCTCTGTCTTCCGTATCCAAGCTTCCCTTCAAGGATGCACAGGATGGTATTTCCAATACCTTCACCATCATCCCCGGAGCTCTGGGCAAGGAGGATCAGGTCTTTGCCGGCGACATCGAGTTAGATCTGAACAAGTAAGTAAGCCGGTCACGATGTCACCGTGTGACACGAGTTAGATTTAAACAAGTAAGTTTTCATATTGTAAAAGGAGACGCTATGGACGACAAAAAAATGATCGACGATTTGATTCATATGCTGGATTCCGGCATGACCGAAGGCGTAGGCCACATTAACGTGGACTGCGATGAAGAGGAAGAACAATCAAAGAACGTTCAGACAATGGGCTGTACGGATTGCTCAAGAACGCCGTTGGCCTGCAGCGTACCTACCCTTGAGCAGGGGCTGGATGATTATCATTAAACTGTCTCCACGGCATCGGCCTGAAATTTCAGGGAGGCGGCTCTGCCGCTTCCCCATAAAATAAAGGAGGAAATTACTATGGCAACAAGTGCAGCACAGGTTGATAACCTTGTAAATTTATTGGACGGCTATGCTACTAAGGGCGGCCATCATTTGAATGTGAACGTTCTCAACAGAGATACTCTGCTGGACGCTCAGAAGCATCCTGAGAATTATCCTCAGCTGACCATCCGTGTGTCCGGATATGCAGTAAACTTCATTAAGCTGACACCCGAACAGCAGGCTGATGTTATTTCCCGTACGTTCCACGAGGCAATCTAAGGTCGAAGGACCTGTCAGAATTGCGCAGGTAATTTACTGTCCCGGGTGGGCCTTCCCGCCCGGGAATTTTTAATTGCGGACAGGGAAACTTTTCCTGCCCGGTGAATGGACTAAAAATTCAGGAGGGAAATTTATGCAGGGCAGAATTCATTCTCTGGAAAGCTTCGGAACCGTAGACGGCCCCGGCACACGCTTTGTCGTCTTTGTGCAAGGATGTCCCATGCGTTGCGCCTACTGCCACAACCCGGATACCTGGGACATGAACGGCGGCACCCTTATGGAACCGTCTTACATCATCGAGCAGTACGAAAGAAACAGCGCCTTTTATGCCAACGGCGGCGGCTTAACCGTTACCGGCGGCGAACCGCTGATGCAGGTGGATTTTCTGATTGATCTGTTCACTCTGGCAAAGGAACGCGGCATCCACACATGTATCGACTCCTCCGGCATAGCCTACAATCCGGACAATGCAGCCCTTTGTGAAAAGCTTGACAAGCTCATGGGCCTTACGGATCTTGTGATGCTGGACATCAAACATATTGACCCTGAAAAGCATCGGGAGCTGACTGCACAGCCCAATGTCAATATATTGAAATTTGCCGAATACCTGAACGAAAAGCATGTAGACATGTGGATACGCCATGTAGTTGTGCCGGGCATTACCGATGATGACAAATATCTCTTTGACCTGGGATATTTTATCGGCAAATTTGAAAACCTGAAAGCCCTGGATGTACTTCCCTATCATACCATGGGCGAAAAAAAGTATGAAAGCTTAGGGATGGAATACAAATTAAAGGGTGTTCCCGCCATGGACAAGACAAAATTACTTGAAAAAAAGCAGGTGATTTTGGACGGTATCAGAAAGCGCAGAGAGGAATCCAAGGCGCATAGTTAGTTATACCTAATTTATACTTTTTATCATTTTCATGTTGTAATTACACATGTTTTATATTACAATGATTTTGGATATTGATTTGCTTGTATCAGACAATAAGGAGGATAAGATTATGGCATATGAAATCGGTGATGCGTGCGTAGCTTGCGGTGCATGCGAGTCTCAGTGCCCGGTTGGCGCAATCAGCATGGGGGATGGCAAGTTTGAGATTGATGCTGACAAGTGCATTGACTGTGGTTCTTGCGCGGGACAGTGCCCGGTTGGCGCAATCTCGGAAGCATAAAAGGCATGCTTTACAAACCCGTGAATGTACGCGCCTGACGGCGCTGCTTCCGTAAAGGTAAAAAGCGCGCCCATGGTGCGCAAACAAGAAACGGGCATCTCTTTTGCCAAGGCCAGATAAGGAAGTATTTATGTAGGGGATACGGTGCAGTCCTGATGAAGGGGCTGCGCCGTATCTTTCGTTATGCCACAAATTTGAAGTCCTGCGGATTATTCCGTATTTCCTCCATCATGGCACGGATTTCTTTCTCCGTGGGGATGTCTATCATTCCCACCGCCGTGAAATAGACGTCCACCTTCACATGGCAATGCCCGTCGTACTTGTCGTTGTTGTGGACTTCAATGCGCTCAATGAGGGAATTGACAAGAGTGGGGGTCAGCTCCTTTATATCCGTCATCTCCCGCAGGGTGCGGAGAATCAGCCTTAAATCCACCGCCTGCTGTTCGGCGCTTTGCAGGGTTTTCCGGCTTTCGGCAACCTCCGCCGTCAGTTCCTTCTGCTCCTGCTCGTACTTTTTGAGCATAAGCGCAAAGCGCTCATCGGAGAGTATTCCTGCGGCATTCTGTTCAAATACCCGTTCAATCAGCCGGTCAATCTCCGCTATCCGTCTTGTACCGTTCTCCATCGCCTGCTGAAGCCGTCTGTATTCCTTCTGCCGCATAGCGCTGTTTTTCTTTGCCAGCATATAGAGGAATACCGGCTCATAACAGCGGACGAAATCCGCAAGGTCACTGACGGCTTCCAGCACAATCCGCTCCAGTACCACATCACGGATATAGTGGATGGTGCAGTTTCCCCGTCCCGATTTGTAATTGGCGCAGCGGAAATGCTCCTGATTCCACGTCATGCTTTTGGCGGCTGAGAAATGCAGCTTTGCGCCGCAGTCGGGACAGTACACCAACCCCGAAAACAGGCTCGTCCTTCCGGTCTTGGTCGGTCTGCGGCGGTGTTCCCGAAGCTCCTGTACCCGCAGCCATTGTTCTTCGGAGATGATGGCTTCCTGCATATCCGGGATGATTTGGTATTCTTCCTTCGGCTTGTAGATGGTTTTGTGCACCTTGTAGCTGACGGTGGTGGTCTTGAAGTTCACGGCGCAACCGGTGTACTGCCTGTTTTCCAGAATCCCGACAACCGTTTTCTGATCCCACGCATACGGATTTGCCGGCGCTTTCTGTGCGTGTTTCCTGCCGATGGATTCATAATAGGCGGAGGGGACAAGCACCTGTTCTTCTTCAAGCTGCCGGGCAATCTGCGACGGGCCACGCCCCGCAAGGCACAGCGCATAGATTTTTCGTACCACTTCGGCGGCAGGCTCATCGATTACCCATTGCTTTGGATTTTCCTCGGATTTCCTATAGCCGTAAGGCACGGTTGACGATACCCGTTCCCCATGTTCCGCCTTGGACTGCCAGACCGCACGGATTTTCTTGGAGGTCTGAGCGGCGTACCACTCGTTGAAAATATTATGGAAGGGCATCATCTCCACGCCGTCGCCTGTCAGGGTGTCCACACGCTCCTGTATGGCGATGAATCGGATACCGAGGGACGGATACACCACCTGCGTCAGTCTGCCCATCTCCACCTGCTCACGACCGAAGCGGGATAAATCCTTGACGATAATCGTCCCGATTTCGCCGTTTTCCGCCATTTTCTCCATCCGCTGAAAAGAAGGTCTTTGGAAGGTCGTGCCCGAAACGCCGTCATCCACGAAAAACATCGTGTTCGTGTAGCCTTCCTTGCGGGCGAAATCCGAGAGGATCTGTCTTTGATTCAGAATGGAGTTCGACTCCATATCCTTGTTATCATCGTCTACGGATAAGCGGCAGTAAAGCGCCGTGATTTTTTCTTCTGTCTGCCCGTTGGTTTTTGCTGTTGTCATAAATGTCTGCTCCTTTCCGACAACCGGGCATAGCAAAGGCATGTTCAGTCTACCATACCCGGCTGCCTTATTCCAATGTGTGAAGGTCAAATCAGTTTTTCGGAGAGGATTAGTTCCTTAAACTGCTCCAATACGCTCTGCTTTCCCTTGGCGCTGAAATGGGTGCTGACCTCGTAAGTCGTGCCGCCGATTTTCAGGGAAAACTCGTTTTCGCCGCTGAAGCGTACCAGCTTCCCGCTTTTAATATCGACTTCGGGACAGCATGGGAATAACGTCTGCGGTAAGCTGACCGGCTCATTTTCGTCCATCGGCTCCGGTGAAAGCATCCAGATCACATTCGGATTGACCGTAAAATTATCTGTCTTTTTCATATTGCCGCCTTACCTTTCCTCACGATTGCGCTGGCGGATCAGGAACCTGCGGTAATGCTCACAGGCTTTGAGGACGAAATCCTCCGCCTGCTTGGGGTTGGCGTTGGGAACGAATTTCCTTATCTGCTCCATGGGCAGCCTGAACATCTCCCGCTGGTTAGCTTTTTCCTCGCTCATAATGCTTACAATAATCTCCTTGGTGAGAAGCCCCTCCCGGTCTGCCTTGTGAAGACGGGACGCCTGCGAATAGGACGGAGTGCAGTCATTCAATTCGCATTGTTCCAACATATCGTACTGTACCTGTTCGTTCAGATAGGAAAGCTCCACGCCTACGGAAAAGGCAATTTTTCCCTCATCCATCTGTTCAAGGAGTTCAGGGATAAGATAAGTCAGACGGATATAGCGGCGAATCTGCGTCTTGCTGTCATCGGATTGTTCGGCTATTATCTCCGCTGTTTCCAACTTCCGACCAAGTTGGTCGGAAGTTAAATCAGACCGCCAGCCCTGATGCTTCATCGCTTCCAGCTTCAGCTTGTAGGCAAAGGCTTTTTCGGAGGGACGGATATGCTCCCGGTGCAGGTTGCTGTCCACCAGCACGATGGCCGCAGCGTCACGGTCAAGGGGGACAACTAAGGCAGGGACTTCCGTGATCCCTGCCTTTCTGCACGCCATAACCCGTCTGTGACCGGATATGATTTCATATTCCCCTTCGATATTTTCCAATGGCCGGACAATGATAGGAGAAACAACGCCGTTCTGTTTAATGCTCTCGGCAAGGCTTTCCATTTCCTCGTTGTCCTGCACCTTGTAGGGGTGGTTTTCAAAGGGGTGCAATTTCTGGATAGATATCATTTTACTTGTGCTTTTCATCGTTCATAACCTCGTTCTTTCTTTTGGATTAAGTTGTTTTGTTTCAGTTCGGTATTGCGCTCCTGCTCCAGAAACTCCTTGATTCTCGGAATATGCTCCTCGATACGCAGGGCGACCTTTCGTTCTTTTCACAAAGGCGTAATCTTTTTTGTGATTTCCTTGCATTGTTCTTTCAGGACGGTATCTTCCTCGGGCGTTTTGACACGGCGGATTTTCAGGCGCAGGGCATACCGCTCTTCCTCCAGTTCGGAGATGCGGGCGGACAGGTTCTCCTGAAACGACAAAAGCTCCTTTGGCGACTCAATGTGATGGTCGCAAAGGAGCCTGTATTCTTCCATATAGCTGTCCAGCTTCCGCACCTCCGCCCGCATCAGCGGAGACAGCGGACGGTTGTTCCGCTGCTCGATGCTGTTTCCCGTGCAGATTTTCAGCAGTTCGATAAAAATCTCAAACAGCAGCGTGACGGTATCCATCCGCCGGTATTTCCTCATTTCGTATTCAAGGACTAACAGCGGTTTCCGTTTCCGTTCAGGGTAGACAATGCCGTACAGTTCCGGCTTCCGCTGGTTTTCAAGAAGCCGTTCCCGTATGCGCTCTTTGGAGTATTCCTCTCCGAGCCGGTCTATGCGGACGGCCCTCTGCCAGCCCTCAGCGATTACCGAGGGGTGGTCATAGCGGAAATCCCGTTCCATGCGGTATCCGAGCGTTTTCAGGTAGTATTCCACCGCCCTGTAGTTCGTGCATTTGGAAAGCGTCTCATCCATATCCCGCCGCAGCATATCCCGGTGGGTAAGCCTGCTGGACTTCTGCACCCAATACGCTTTCTTATTGCTGTAAAAATGGGTAAAGGGGATTACGGACTTTCCGTATTCCAGGCATACGGCGTCGGAGATCTGCCGCAGCTCTATGTGGTCGCGGATATGGTTTTCAAATTTCCGCCCTGTCCTAAAAGAAACGGAATTGATCACGATGTGGTTATGGATATTATCCGTGTTGAGATGGGTGGTGACGATGATTTCATAATCTTCTCCCCACATCCGCCTTGCAGTTTCCAGACCGATTTTATGCGCTTCCTCCGGCGTGACCTCGCCGGTCTGAAAGCTCTGATACCCGTGGTAGGCGACGTTCCCGCCGGGCTTGCCGTACCGCCGCTTGGTTGCCATCATACACTGGTAGGCTCTCTGCTTCGGGCAGTTGATGCCTGACACATACATCGTCTGGTCGGTCTTTCGGTCGTTCTCCACATAGCGGAGCGCCGCCGCCTCGGTTTCGGGGGACAGCTCACGGTTCAGCAGCTCGCACCGCTTGCAGTAGAAATGAAAAAAGGCATCGGGCTGCGCCGTTTTCGGTGCGTAGCCCAATGCCCTCTGCACAATATATTCGCTGGTAGATAAGCCGCATTGCTCGGCTGTACGCCTGATTTTTTCCTTATCGGCGGGCTTTACCCGGATTTCAATCCGGGCAGGCTTTTCTTTTGGATTTCGGTTCATAATCATACCTTCTTTCTGCAATTTTGGGCGCAAAAAAGCCGATGAGAAATTTCCCATCGGCTCAATTTGCTATTCGGTTGTTATAGGGATTAGCGTTCCTGCTCTTTCTTTTTCTTTCGTTTCAGGTTTTCCAAAATGGTGTTCACGTTTTCTGTGTTCGTAACCTTTGGATAATCTGCTTCAAACTGCACTAACAGTTCCTTTGAACGCATTTCTTCGTCGCTGACCGCTTGATATGCCTTTTCATAATTTCCGTTTTTCATTGTTTCCTTAATAAATGATACGGAATCGGCAGGGATATTATCCCAGCCTCCATACAGGTTACATACGGCACGGTCAATATCTTCCATAGTCAGCGGAGCGCCACGCTTTTCGTGTTCATACAGAATACCGATAATATCAGACAAGTCCTTCTTGTATTTTCTGCCGGAGCAGAGCTTCATTGCAACAAGATATTCCGCCGAAACCGTGCGGACATTTAATACATTGGCAAATTGTCTGTACCTAACCGAAAATTCGTTGAGCTTCGGCGTATAGGAATTGGTTTTCATAAAATCGGCATTGAGCCAGCCGTTGGGAAGATTGTATTTATTCCCCACACGGTTAATGGCATCTTTCATAGAGGATACGGCGTGAATAACGGCATCCACATCGGTTGTCATATCACGAAAACCGTAATTGACTATGATGGCGGCACCGCCGATCAGTATAATCTCGGCAGGCATACTCTTACCGTTAAGGCGGCGGTATTCTTTGCCGAGTTCTTTCAGATATTCATCAAGATTGTCTTTCGTGAAATAATTGGTGTTTTCAGACGACATTTCGAACCTCGCTTTCCACGATATTAAATCGCATAAATTCAGGGATAGCCTCTGCCTTTGCCTTTTGCTTTGCTTCATCACTGTTGGTCATAACAGCCGTTGCGATAATGCTTGAGGGGTAGAGCACGTCTTGCAGAGATTGTCTGCGAAGATCACTGTAATCCTCGCACATAGGCACTTCGTTAATGCGGCTGATATAATCAAGCATTGCAAGAAGATAAAAACTTTCAGGATACCACTTTCGATTATAATACTCACGGATCTTATTTTTTTCCAAGGTGTCGATGATGAAATCAATATCGCCAAGCGCTTTTAACCGATGACATACGTTGCTCTTATACAACTCAAAGCTGCACCGTTTTTCGAAATACGGGGAAAGCAGATCTTCCATCGTAATATTCAGTTCTTTAGACAGCTTATACACCGTTTCAGCACTGCATTTTTCAAGCTGTGCCTTGCCGCTTAAAATATCCGTCAGCGTTGTATAGGGAATGCCGCTGTTTTTGGATAATCTATACTTTGAGATATTACGGTTTGCCATAATTTCGTTTATCATCATTAAAATCACCTACCTTGCAGTATATTATATCGGTTAACCGTTATATTGTCAATAGTTTCTCCGAAAGTTCGATTTTTATTCAAAAAGCATAGCAGGGGTATTAGGGGCGCAAAGCCCCTAAAGGGAAACAGTAGGCGAAACGCATACTGTTTGGTTGGAACTTGCCGCACAAGTTCCCTGCTTGTTACGGTGTGAGACGCACACCGCAGGGGATATCTGTCCGTCCTCTGCGGCTTGCACCGCGAGGGAGCGGCCTCATATCTTTCCGCTGGTGCAAATCTTCCGATAAGTTCCACTTTCCTGCGCCAATGGGGTCTCTTTTTGCGTGAGTGCCGTCAGTATCGCAGAATTGTGGAACCACCGAATATAGTGGGGCCAATTTCTTTTGAAATTGCCATCACACTGCCGTCAAAATCAGGGAAAAGTGTCCCCTTAGAAGCTGTCGAGGAAATCGAGCATTGCTTCTTCGGTTTCGGCGCTGGTTTCTTGTTCGGCGGGTTCTTGCGCAGGCAGTGTCTGCGCAAGCTGCAAAAGCCCCGCAAGCGGATTGATTTTTGCCATTTCCTCTCGGATAGTGGATATAACTCGTTCAAGGAAAGCATCTTCGGCAGTCGTCCTTTCAGAAAGTTCCATAAATCCGCAGACAGCGGAAATGACCGCCTTGCTGTGTGATTTCTCTGCGTTTTGCAGATACTCATACGCCCTGCGGTCATTTTCCTTATCCAGATTGAAGCGGATTTTTACATTCTTAACGCTCATACCGCACCGCCTTTCCGGCTCAGGGTAACGAGCGCCATATACTCATAGCCTTTTGCAGTGGCGCAAATATCCGCGTTGATGATAACTCTGTTATCATCGTAATCTGCAAAGTTGCGGATCAGGCAGCCACCGCCACCGACCACATAGAGCTTCATCAGTTTCGGATCGTATTCGTGTCCCCGCAGGCGGCGGAAGATACCGGCAGTGTACTCCTTTGCGGTCTTGATAACCGTAGCCAGATACTGCCCGTCAATATCTGCCGTGCCTTTCTTCAAGATCTCGGTAATGATGGTATCGTCAAGGGCGGCGTGGTGAACCTTCATCATCTGCTCACGGATAAGCAAAGCGCACTGATGCGTGCCGTACTTCTCGGTAAACATACGCTGTGCGTCAGGTTTTCTATTTACAATCCGAAGCAGGTTCATCGTGCCGTTGCCGATATCGCAGAGCATATTCACGCCATGAAATTCACCGAGCTTTTCGGCAACGGCGGCAAAGCCCTGCGGATAGATTTCAGCGCCGACGATCTGAATGTGATAGTCCGTGTTTCGGAAAGTATAAGACACATCACCGTGCTGAAGCAGATAGTTCTTGAAATCCGTCTTCTGCTCGCTTACCCAGGTCAGCGGCAGGCCTGCGGCAATAAACACCTTCGCCTCCGCAATACGCTCCCGTCTGAGTTCTCTTGCAATAGCGGCAAGGGTAAGAACATAGTAATCCTCGTCCCTGAACTTGTCCGCCGTAAATTCCTTATGGCCGACGCCGATGGAATAATACTTGTCATTCCATACGAGCAGGTCGCTGATAAAGGTGGGTTCGGTATCGCTTTTTATTACGCCGGTCTGAAAGCAGCAGTTCGCCGTTTTCATATTCCCATACCCGTGGTCGATGCCGATAATAACTGTTTCATTGATTTTTCTCATAGCAAAATCTCTCCTTTTCTCATTTCTGTTTGTTGTATTTTTGGATTTCTTCGTACAGTTCCCTGTCGGCGGGCAGCACCGCTTCTTTGAAGTAATTGCAGTAAATCCCGTAGACAGAGATAAGCTGCACGCAGCGGTGCGCTTCTCCGTCGTCCAGCAGGAGACAATTTCCGTCTCTGTCGCAGTTGGCGCAAAGCGTTTTAACAAGGCGGCGTACCTTGCCCGCCTGCTTTGGCGTGATTCTCATCACTGGCTTTTCCTCCTTCCGTTTCCGGACAGCAAAAAAGCCGCCGGTTTCCCGACGGCTGCGCCCTGTATTTGTGAGGTCTTTCGCTCCCTCACCTAATAGAATGTAGGAAAAGTCAAAAATCAAATGGAATATCGTAACAGTCAAAAAACGAAAAGCGCAACAATCGAAAATTGTTGTAATTCCGTTGCTTTTATGGTATAATGGGTGAAAACAAAGGTGTCAGAAACTATGACCGCAGAAAAAATATACTGAAAAGTTTCAGGTGATTTATTGGTGCGGAGGGGAAGCTATGAATCCATTTTTAACAGCCGACTACCGTGACGGCAGAGTGCGGACAGGCGACAAGACCTATGCGGCGGGCGCTTATGCCGTCCATCTGCTGAATCAGTATTACAAAAACGATACCGCCGCAAGGCTCAGCGTCTATAAGCGGCACGGATGGAACGCCGCAGAGCAGCTGCCCGCAGGATATTTGAACCATGACGATTTTGCCATGGCGGGGACGGAAATCGGGTATATCCTCGATACTCTGCCTAACCTCAAGCCCTTTGGCGCACTGGATATAGCCGCCGAGCGCAGCAGGATAGCCGAACTGTTTTCCGAACAGAACGCAGAGACAATCACCCGCTTTTTTGTCTGCCGTTCCGCCGTAGAGAGCAGGGATCAGGATGAACTGAATTTGGGCTTTCTTCCGAAGGAATACGACGAAGCGTTTTTCAGGGAAGCGAATGCGCTGATTGCGGAGATTGCCGATACCCTTGCCTTTTACAACGCCATATCCGAAGATATGCAGAAGGCGCACAGGCAGTTGACTGTGTTTGCAGACCGGGTAGAGGAAGCCTCCCGCTTCGACGAGGAACACCTGTTGCCCATCGCCCTGGAGGTATTTGGGAAAACGCCGTTTGTCTCCAAAACGGAATATATACCCCAGCGGAAAAACGCCAAAAGCTCCGCTTTTGTGGTCGCCCGCAGGCTGTACTTTGACCGCTATTACAGCTTCATCATAACTGATTTTTTTGAAGGTTTGCACTATGGGCATTATCCGAGGCGGTGCGGTATCTGTAAAAGGTATTTCCTGATGACCTCCGCCCGAAAGCAGAAATACTGCAATGGAATTTCTCCCTATGAGGTAAGAGGCAAGAAGGTTACCTGCCGGAAATACGCCGCCAGCGTCAACCGCAAGGAGCTTGCCGCCGCTAATCCCGTTGTGGATCTTTACAACCGTCGATGCGCCGCAATCCGTACCGAGAAAGGCAGAAAGACCATCACGGAGGAATTCGCAAAAGCGGTGCAGGCCTTGGCAAAGGAATACAAGCAGAAAGCCCAGCAGGATGCCGGATATGCGAGCAAACAATATATTTTAGATATGAGCCGTGAACGGCTCTACGCCAAAGCAGATAAGAGGCTGAAATAATCCTGTTGGCGCACGAAGGAGGTGGTTGCCGTGAAGGAATGGGAAAAGGAACTGCAAACCTATCGTCTGACGCCGGCGCCGCCGAAGGAGAACGATTTGCAGAACTATATCCTCCGTTACCTTGTCGAGAAGGAGGATAAATATATCGCCTGGTTTCTCCACTACTATGAGCGCACCGTCAACGGCAAGGCGATGGCGGCCGTTCAGGATTATGCGATGTAAGGCCATTTTTCGGACATCAAGCAGGCGTATATTACCGGTATGCTGAACGCCCTGCGGGATTACAACCCTGACCGTGGGGTTCCCTTCATCGTGTATAAGGAATACGCCGCCATGCGGGAGGTACACGATTATATCCGCACCATGCGGACGGGCTTTACGGTACAGAGTAGCGATGAATATCTGCGGCTGCGGAAAGCCATGCGGCTGTTCCGTGAATACGGCGGGAAATCGGACGATACCACGATGGAAAAGGTTGCTGCTGAAATTGGGACGAGCAGAGAAGACGCCGCCGCGATTATCCGTTCCGGGACGCGGAATATGCAGTTCGTGGACTACTACCGCCAATATGCTGACGAGGACGGCGAGGAGAGTCGGGAGGAAGTGGCCTGTGACAGTTCCTCCGAACCGGACAGGCTGTTTTTCCGGCTGGAGCGTACCGAAGCGATAATGGCGGCGTTTGAAAGCCTGAATTACCGTGAACGGGCTATGGTGGCGGCACATCTCGGTTTTTGTATGGAGTGCTATTCCACCGAGTATTACGACGGAAACGATTTGGACGGGGATGGCAAACCCAAAAGAAAGCCTCGTCCGAAAGAGGCATTCATAGATATTGCCATTGACCACGGTCTGGCTTCCCCCGATACCGCAGACAAAACCTACCGCCGTACGTTGGGTAAGATGAGGAAGGAACTAAGCAGGAGCGGTATCCACGAGTTATACATTTAAAAAACCAGTACGATAATGGACTCCGAAATGCTCCGCTAATTCCTACATTTGTTCATCCCGGATTGTGTTGACTCTCGGCAGGTGAGCGGTGAGCATATAAATCTGCGCCGCTTTTTCCACAGTTTCGATCAGGCCGAAGGTTTCGTCCATTTTCTACCCCCTGAGTGTATGCGTTCCGGCGCTAAAGGCCTGAACCACATTGACATCTCACGCGCTATGACAAACGAATCGGTTTGGTTTCTGCGCAAAAGCTGCCGTCCATCGCCTGATCTATACATTCTTTTACAAGCTTCAGGTCCTTTTTGGCTTCCGGGATATAGGGAATAATCGGCCAGGTGTGTATCATACCATCCCGCAGATACAGGCTGCAGGGATGTCCCGCTTCCGTCAGCTTCTCATAAAGAATCACGCTGTCATCGCGCAGCACCTCTGATTCCGACGCCCACAGGCAAATCGGAGGACAGCCCGTGAAGTCTCCATAAAAGGGAGCCGCCAGCGGATTGCGGAGATCCTCTGCTTTCCCGGAACACAGATATGCGGCGCAAACCTCTTCGGACAAATGATCCACCATAGCTTCGGTTTCCTGATTCTGCGTATAGCTTGGCAAAATCCGGTCAAATTGGACGCAAGGAGACAAGCACAGGGCAATCGCCGGCATGGCAAGTCCCAATGCATTGATCTGCAGCAAGGTGGAGAGTACCAGATTGCCTCCGGCGCTCTCTCCGATGAGGGCAATCCTGTTCGGAGCGTATTCCGAAAGCAAAGCCTGATAGACCGCCAGACAATCTGTGGGCGCAGCCGGAAAGGGATATTCCGGTGCCAGGCGATACTCCGGCGCAACGACATTGTACCCCATTTTGCCCACAATATAGGTGGTAAACATGCGCCGCGTTTTCGTGCTCCCTACCACAAAGCCGCCGTGGAGATAGAGGATCACTCTGTCCTTCGGATTTCGGGAATTGCTCAGCAGTTCTGTCCGGACACCGTTCATGGTAGTTTCCCGGATGCAGACCGATTTTGGTATCGGCACAAAACGGTTCTGCCGTACCTCGTCGGCGCGGCTTGCCACATAGTCCTGGGGTACGCCCGGCGAATACAACCGTTTTCCACGTTTACACATGGAAAATACAATACTGTGCATCATGCTCATAATCAACACCTCCCGATTCGGTATGTCTGCTTTCCCGGCTTCTGTTCCCGTGAACTTCCGTCAGGCAACAGCACCCTTGCCAGGCAGTTGGGCGGAACCACGACCGTATAGGTGATGGTATCCCCCTCTTTTGTCCAGCCGCTTTCCACCTTGCCGTAGATACTGTTATAAATTGCCTTGGCATAAGTGAAATGCCCCCCTGGCTGCGGAGTGACGGTAAAGCGGTTTTCTCCGGCAATCTTTATCCCGCACATCGTGTCAAAGAGCCATTGGCAGACTGCGCCCTTGGAATAGTGGTTCAGGCTGGCCGGTTTTTCTGTTTCCTTCCCCTCCCAGTTTTCCCAGATGGTTGTCGCCCCTTTCTTCGGCATACACAGCCAGCCGGGAAGCGCCTCGTTTTCCAACAGGCGGTAGGCATAGGCGATATCCATATCTGAGAGCACATATAGAATCAGGGGCGTAGAGAGAAAGCCCGTGCCGAGCCTCCAGTTGTAATTATCCAGCGCTTGAAGCAGGCGATTTTTTGCGTAACTGGTCTGCACCTCATCTAATAGGTTCATATACAGCGGTCGCACAAGCTTCGCCTGTCGATCGGTGTCCAGCGTATGCTTTTTGGAGCGTACCAGAGCCTGATAACCCATCCGGACTTGCTCTGCCGTCTTTTCAAATTCCTCTGCGTCGGCAGTTTTTCCAAGAGTTCGGGCGATTTCCGCCATACGATCCATGAGCAAGACGATGTAGGCGGTCGTTTCCTCCGGGTGGGGAGAGACAAAATCGGAGATCCGAAAATCATTCACATCCGCAGGCTCCGCCCACTCTCCGTAGGATTGCCCGTAATTGGAGATATGTTTTCGGTACTTCCATTCTATGCCCGTAGGGGCGGAGGTCAGGTAATGTTTTCCCAATGTGCGGATTTTATACCGGGCGAACCGGCACATTGCGCCGTAATTGTCCTCCAGAATACTCCTGTCCCCATACCGCCTGTAAATGTCATAGGGAATGAACACCCCGGCATCGGACCACCCCGGAGAGCCGTCCATGGTATTCATGTAGCGGTCCACTCCGCCCACGGGGGCAATCTGGGTAAAACAGCCGTTTCCGCGCTGGGCGTCTGTCAGATCCCGCTCATATTTTCGCGCAAAAGCGGCATAGTCAAAGAGATACGCGGCGGTCTGGCAAAAAATCTGTGCATCCCCGGCCCAGCCGTGGCGCTCCCGTGTGGGACAATCGGTGGGCAGGTCGGCATGGTTATTTTTCGTGCTCCAGAGCGTGCAGTCAAAAAACCGATTGAGCAGTTCGTTGGAGCTTTCAAACCAACCCGTGCGCTCCATGTCGGAATACACGGCGATGGCGGTGAAGTCCTCCGCCGCATACGGCACATCGGTCTCCACCAGAACATACTGGAAGCCGAAGATGGCAAAGGTAGTCTTGTAATGGTTCTCCCCCTCCTTGCAGAAGTATTCCACCTGCTGCAAGGGAGTGGTGATCTTCTTATTGGGGCACTGGATGTTCTTCTGGGTAAACTCGCCGTTCTCGTCCAGCATTTCCCCGAAGCAAAGGCGTATGCGCTGTCCCGCTTTCGCGGCCACCGAAAACTCCACATAACCCGCAATGTTCTGCCCGAAGTCCAGCACCATTTTCCCGGCAGGGGTTTTCACGAGCCGGGCAGGAAGCCGTTCGTGCTCGGTCACTGGAACGTTGTTCGATGCAGTGGGGATCACATTGTGTGAGGTGCCCTTCGCCCTGCCGCCATAGGTCGGAGCCATCCTTGAATCGAATACTTCGCCGTCCTTGTTGTCCGCAAAGCGGATGGGGCCGTCGTTTGACCAATCCCAGCTTTCATCGGTGACAACGGTCTGCACGGAGCCGTCCGTATGTGTGATTTCAAGCCGTGCCAGCAGCTTTGTTTCCGTTCCGTACTGGTTTTTGAGGCCCCAGGCCCCGCAGCTTCCCCGGTACCAGCCATCGGCAAGCTGCACGGTCAGGACGTTCCCGCCATCCTTTAGCAGACCGGTCACATCATAGGTCTGGTACTGCACCCGCCTGCGGTAGTCGGTGATGCCGGGAGCCAGAATGAAATTGCCCACCCGTTCACCGTTCAGTTTCGCCTCATACAGGCCGCAGGCCGTGATATACAGCCTGGCCTTTTTGACATGGTCAGCGGAGAATTGCTTGCGGAAGCAGTCCACGGGATAGCGCCGCTTCCTGTTCACCCTGTAATTTCCGGTGATCCACTGCGCCGCCCAGGACTCTCCTTTGGGAAACCCGGTTTCAAAAGAGGCTTCCTCCCAGTCCCCTGCTTCGTCGTTCTCGTCCCACAGCCGGACGCGCCAGATCGCTTTGGTTTTCGGCGGCACCGCCACGCCAAACTCTGCCCGCATGGAGCCGCTCTCCACTTTTCCGCTGTCCCAGAGCGGATTTCCTACATCATCAGATGCGACGATCTGGTAGGCGGTCTGTTTTTCGCCGCCCTCGCAGTTCCAGAACAGCCTGGGTTTGTCCATATCTATCCCGATGGGGGCTTTCAGATATTCTGTTCTTAACCGAATTGCTTTCATTCTGCTTCTCCTCCAAATTTCCCGATATTCCATGTATCCATACAGTGTATTACGGGCTTTCCCTCTTCAAATGTCAAAGGAAGCCATACATATGTCGCCAGTGATGTGTTCACCTTTCCGCAATCCCATGGATACCGGCTCAAATTGACCATATCCCTGATATGCCCCCACCAGCGGCGTTCCAGCAGTGCGGTCTGTCCCCGACGGATGCGTTCGCTTTCCTTTGCGGTCAGATTAAGGCTGGGAATTCAACGGTCTGCCAATGTAATGAAGACGCCTGGATGTCCCGGACAGGCAACGATGTCGGAAACCTGGCTGTTATAGGAGACCCCGCTGTCGTCTCCCCTGTGGGGATTCCCGATGATGATATAGGGACCCAGCGGATCATCGCTCACCGCAATTTCACTTTCATTCGGGACATAGCCCGTCATCCCGCTGGTCAGAAGATAATGCTTTCCCCCGTGGGTAAAATGTGTGACGCCTTCACGCGTCAGTGGAGGCTTTAAGCCAACATAGTTATCACGATACGGGGCCTCCACATCCAGATAATCTGGGGAAAGGTGTGCGGCTATCAATCCGTTATGGTCATGCTCAAAAAACAGGTAACCCCTCCCGTTTTCGTCCTGCCACAGGTCGAAGTCGCCGACCTTGGTTCCGAAGGGACGCACATGGTCTCTTTCTATGCAATATGGCCCAAGGAAATGATCCGCCGACAAGACGGTGAAATATGCGTCCACACCGCTCAGCTTCAGCCAGCAGACATATTTTCCGCTTGCCTGGCAGTACAGGATGTGTGGACGGTCTACTGGGCGGGACGGGTGCAGGCTGGAAGAAGGATTCTCCGTTTCAGGGGGGATGATCAGCCCTTCATTTTTCCAATGGCATAGATCCGCCGAGGAATAACAGGAAATTCCCCATGTCCAAATACCGTTCTTTCCATCGGTATATTTTTTGTTCTCTCCATACCAGTACCAAATGCCGTTTTCGTAGTGCAGGCTCCCTCCGTGGGCATGAATCACCTCCCCGTTCGTATCCAGCATGGGCTTCCCATTCTGCAGGCAGCATACCGACATCACAGATCCCCCTCTTTTCTTTTCTTGATCTCCGCCTGCTCCCTGTCAATGTGTTTCTCCACATCCAGCTTTGACAGGAGAAGGATCAGGATAACCGCCGTAATAATCTCCAACCCGACAAAGAAAAATGTCAGAATCCATTGCGTAGCGGCATTCTGGGCATAGCCGATGGTTTCACCCGTTGCCGCAATAAATTCGGGCGCCTGATACCCTGCTTTCGCAAGGCTGAAATTGAAAATACCGCTTCCAAGGCCGTAGCAGATCGTTGTCATCACGTTGTAAACGGAAGTGGATATCCCATCGCAGCGAAAATGGGATTTCCACTCAATGTGATCCAGGACATCCGCCAAAAGCGCCGCAAATACATAGGCGCAGGGAAGCCCGCCTATATTTTTGATGAACTGCCCGACCAGCACGACGGCCATATTGCCGGGGGCAAGGCAGCACACGATCCCGCCGATGGCATACAGGACAAAGCCCGCGGCCGTCAGGTTTCGCTTCCCGAATCTTTTGGCAAGGGGCCAAACGGCAAAAATACTGATCCCCATGGGAATCCCGCCAATCACGGAAACCATGGTCTGCGTCACGCCGTCGTTATATGTCCCAAGGACATAATTGCAATAATATACAAGCGAGGAATTCTTAAGGCAGCATCCAATGGTGTAGACGAAATAGTAAACCATGATAAGCACCCAGTATTTATCATGCAGCACAACAGACAGCTGTTCTCTGATGCTACGCTTCTGTGTTTCCCCCTGAGCATCCGATTCCGCCGTCACCCGTTCCTTGGTGAAGAAATACTCCAAAAGCGTCAGCGGCAAAACCAGGATTGTAACAACACTCATCGCTTTGATCCAGGCGCTTTTATCCGCTCCCAGCATCGGAAGCACAAGCATCGGGAAAAGGAGCGCGACGATGATGCCGGAAATCATGACCGCCGAGATATTGTTAAATACGGATAGGCCTCCCCGCTCCGTGGTGTTCCTGGTGGAGAGCGGCACCATCAGGGTGTGGCTCATATTGTAGATGGTAAAGGCGATGGAATAGAACAGATTATAGCTCAGCATCACCCAGATAACCTGCACGGTCTCGCCTGCCTCCGGCACCAGGAAAAGAAGGATCCCGGTAATGGGCAGCAACATGGCGGAAAGCAAAATCCATGGCCGGGCTTTCCCCTCTTTGGTTCTGGTGCGGTCAATGATCTGCCCCATGATCACATTCGTAACAGCGTCAATAATCTTTGAGACGATTGGAAATACCGTCAGAAAAGCGCCTCCCCACACGCCTGTCAGCTTCAGCACATCCGTATAATAGACGTTCAGATAAGATGCAAGGACAGCGTTCAGCAGGAGCGCCCCGGCAGGGCCTGCGAGGTAACCCAGCCATTTCTCGCTGCGGGTGACCTTTTCCGTATGTATTCTGGTTTCAGGCAGACGGACAGTTTTCATTTATTTTTCCTCCTTCGGCAACTTCGGGGCTTTCACCGATGTCAGGCACGACCGGATACCCTTCCACAAATGGCCGTTCGCCAGTTCCACAAAACCAACGGCAACAGGGTAAGGGCAGGATTTTCCCGAGCACATGGACATACTGATGATAGAATTGGAATCCATCACTCTGCGCATGAACTGCGCGCCTTTGATCCGATTATCCCGTTCCTGCCCCTGCGGCAGCTTCAAAGCCGCGCGCATTTCTCTTTCCGCCACGCCGGTCACGATCCGGTACAGGATGCGTCCCATCCGGGTCTGGTTCAAATCCGTAAACTTGGAGTTCAGGGTAATGGGCAGTCCCGGCGGGTCGGGCGGAATCGTCAGTTCGTCCGAATAAGAAATCTGATCCTGCCCCTCCGGCCGGATCTCCACCTCCGCCGTTTCGCCCGGCTCAAGATACACCTTTTGAAATCCCCTCAATTCTCCCTCCAGCCACAGTGCGGCGACCTCGCCCCCATACCGGCTTCCGGTATTGGTAATTTTCTGCCGGTAAACACCGTCCTCCTCCGTCCAGTCGGAATGAAGAAAGGTCGTATAGCTGAGCCCATGTCCAAAGGGGAAGCGGACAGGGATGGAATGCGCGTCATAATACCGGTATCCCACCTCGCAGCCCTCCCGGTAGATTTCGTTAACCCCTTTTCCAAAGGATTCATGTCCGGGCACATCCTCATAGCAGACGGGCCATGTCTCTGCCAGCCGCCCGGACGGATTCTTCTCGCCAAACAGAAGCTGCCAGGCCGCTGTTCCCCCGTTTTGTCCAGGAAGATACATGTTCAGGATCGCGCTGACCTTATCGCAAAACGGAAGCTCCACAGGGGATCCCCCAAACAGAACCAGGACAACCGGCTTTCCTGTGGCGCACATTTCATCAATCAGCCCAAGCTGATCCTCCGGAAGCTTCATGCTTTCCCGGTCACAGCCCTCACTTTCGTATTCATCGGTCAGGCCTGCGAAAATCAGTATCGTGTCGCTTTCCTCCAGAGGATTTTGAGGAACCCTATGGGACGCAAACGCATCCTTCGGCGTTGTCAGCCGCGCCGGGTTGATCATGGAGCTCCCCGCTCCCTGATAACGCATATGCGCAAACATCGGACCGCAGATGTGAAGCTTTTCCTGGCCGGACAGCGGAAGAATTCCGTCATTTTTCATAAGTACCGCGCTGTCCGCGGCAATCTCGGCGGCAAGCGCATGGTGCGCGTCGAAATCGGCAGGCTCCGATTTTTCAGGCTGATAGCAGGTATCCAAAAGGCGCAGCACGTTCCGGCAGGCCGCATCCAGATCGTCCGTTGGCAGGCTGCCGTCCCTAAGTCCGTCGAGAATCTGTCTGCGGCAGATTGCGGTATCTCCCGGCATCTCCAGGTCAAGACCTGCCCGAAGACTTCTAACCCGATGCTTCATCGCGCCCCAGTCGGTCATGACCAGCCCTCCATAGCCCCATTCCGTGCGCAGTATATCTGTCAAAAGCCACCTGTTTTCCGAACAGTAGGTTCCGTTGATCTGGTTATAAGCGCACATGACGGAAACAGGCATTGCCCTTTTGACCACACGCTCAAACACCTTCAAATAAATGCGCCGCATTGCCTTTTCACTGACAACGGAATTTCCCATAAAACGGTAATTTTCGCTGTTGTTTAATGCGAAATGCTTCAGACATGCGCCAACGCCCTCGGACTGTATCCCCTCGACCTCCCCGATGGCCATTTCGGAAGCAAGCAGCGGATCCTCCGAAAAATATTCAAAATTTCTGCCGCACAGGGGATTGCGCTTGATGTTGACGCCGGGTCCCAGCAGAACGTGGATGCCGTTGCTTCGGCACTCCCTGGCAATGGCTTTCCCCATCCGCCGCGTCATTTCCGGGTTCCAGCTGGATGCCGTCGCGGCCGCCGTGGGGAATGCGGTAGCGGGAACAGACGCAGCCACGCCGTTGTCCGCATTTTCCGTCTGCTTGCGCAGCCCGTGGGGGCCGTCTGCCATGCAGAGCGACGGGATGCCCAGCCTTGGGATCGGATTGGTATACATAAAATCTGTGCCGGAAACCAGCGCGGCCTTTTCCTCGTCCGTCAGTTTTGCAATCAAGTCAATATACAGCATTGTCTCCACCCTCCGCAATAGAATGATACCTTAATTATATAGAAACGGCCGCCCATGGTATTGCACTATCAGCTTATTTTTGATATAATCAGCCCAAAGATGGGAGGGAGGAAAATCAGGCATGAAACGAGAAGATCTTCTGTATCTCTGCACTACGATCGGGAACCTGTCAGGCATTCCACTCCGGCTGTATCAGGATGGGGAATTAGCCTTCCATTACGCCCTTGTGGACCTTCCCACAGACCCCATGGATGCGTTCCGGCAGGATATTTGGGCAATTGAATCTCATGTCGGCTATTATGTCACAACATTTTTTGACTATTATGGCATTGTCAATGCACCGCCGTATAAGCTGGTCATTGGACCTACGCGCCAGGTGGAAAGTACACAGCGGGAGCTCAGGGCACAGGCGTTAGCCGCTAAAGTACCTTCTGATAAAATCAATTTGTTTGTGGACGCGATGCAGAATATTGTGCGGATGCCGCTTGACAGCATTCTGCAAATGCTTTGCACAGTCAATTTTGTGTTGAACCATGAGAGAGTCCGTCTGGAAGAACTCATGCTGTCCATGCCGGAGCTTCCCCTTTCGGAAATAAGCAGAAAAATCCGGGCCCGTTATCCCGAAGACGGGATACAGTTGGATCTGTATACCTCTTATGCCGTTGAAAAGCAGTTGATGGATATGATCCGCCATGGTGACGTCGCCGCATTTCAGACATGGGCGTCGTCCGCTCCGGCTATCCGTTCCGGAATCATGTCGGCAGACCAGTTGCGCCAACATAAAAATATTTTTATCGTCAGCGCGGCGCTGGCGTCCAGAGCTGCAATCGAGGGGGGGCTTGACAGGAAGACTGCCTTTTTCCTGAGCGACGGATATATCCAGCAATGTGAACTGCTGAAGTCCCCCGCAGCGATTACCGCGCTCCAGTACCGGATGATTTTGGATTACGCGGAGCGTGTTCAGAATGTCCGTGTCATACCGCACCCCACAGCCCTTTCACTCCAAATTGCCCGTTATGTGCAGAACCATCTGTCCGAAGCGATTACGATTGATGTGATTGCCAAAGAGGTTGGTATCAGTCGCTCCCGTCTGACGGAGAGGTTCAAGGCCGAAACCGGAATGACAGTAAACGATTTCATTCTTCAGACGAAAATTAAGGAGGCAAAGAAACTGCTCTGCTATTCGAAAATTTCCATTTGTGAAATCGGGAAATATCTCGGATTTTCTTCGCAGAGCCATTTCACAAGAGTATTTCGGAAATACACACCGCAGACGCCCGGGGAATATCGAAAAGCGTTTTGTGTGGCTCATTGATGTAGGACAGAAAGAATCTCCTCCTCGTTCAGAGGCCCGGAGACATCACGCTTGCTGTCAAGCACTTTGCCAATTCATTGTTCAGGCTTACGCCTCCTCAGCCGCAAAATGCCCAGCAGGTTGGCCATGATCGTGAAAATGTCGAAGCAAAAGGCTACATAATTCAAAATCGTCAGGTCATAGGCCACCCAAAACACCTGGGCAAGGATAAGGGCGATTTTAAGCCGAACGGGGCTTCGCGCGTCGATCATCCATGTGTAAAGGCAGGCGGATGCCACGGGGAGCCAATCGATCCAGCCCCGTGCGCCGACTCCCAGCGACAGGGCGGTTTGAAGGGCGATAAAAGCCAGCTTCAGTGGAACGCCCAGCACCCGCTTTTTGCTGACCAGATTCCGAACAATGCTCACCAGTGACGAGATTGCCCCCGTAAATCCACCCAAGACGCAATTCGCCAGTCCCATCAGCCCAAACTGCGCACACTGCACCGTCAAGATCGTGTCCCGCTTTTTCAGAAAGCCGGCGACTACCATAAGGCTCGCGCCGAGAAAAGAAATGACATTCCCAACAATGACCGTATCCATAACTTGCCTCCCAAAAGAAAACTGCCCCGCGCATCCAGCGCAGGGCAGCCTTTCTCGTGCCGCAACAACGCCGAACCTGGGGGTCCGCGTCATTGTTCACGATTTACGGTCGCTTGTGGTTCGCCTGTCCAATCACAGGCATAAATGACAGGGTGAATATACCAACATTCCAAGGGGAAAGTCAACTCCCTAAAAACCCTTGCCCTTCGCCTCCCTAAAAACCCTTGCCCTTCGCCTTGCATAAATAATCAGATACGCCGCAATTATTTATATATCAGTTCCAAATTGATAATTTCATCCACAGAGTTTCGGATGTTGTTCATTTTGCCAATCCAAAGCATAGCGTTCTCCGCCTTCAGTTCTTCAGTTACGCCTTCACGCTCTGCCATTTGCTTTGCCAGCCGATAAAACATATCCCCCGCTTGTTTGTCTATGTCGGCAAGGTAGCCGTTCAGCTTACCACTTGTCAGAAGATTAGCGTATGTAATTCTGTGATACTGTTTCAGATATCTTGCGTGTCGCTGTCCCCATAATCCAATTGCCTTAACTTCTTCTTGGGGCGGCAATAGATCGGGGAGCATATAATCGCCAACCTTTGAATAAGTACCGCCCATTTGCTCAAATATACTCTTTGCCATAATTTCAACCGCCCGTTTTCCTGATTTTGAATTTCCTGATAGGCGCATCGATTACTTTGAGCAGTACATCGTCAACAGCATCGGTGTACCTGCCATCCGCAAGCAGCTTGTTCCGCAACTCATTCAGACTGTTGATGATAATTCTCCATTCATTTTCATCAAGTGCTATGTAGTATTTTCGATTTCGCATATCTCTGACCTCCTTCGCCTACATCGTAGCAAGGAAATCCTCATTTGACGAATGTGCGAATATTTTTTGGATGAAGAAAGACAGCGCAAAAAAGCATTTCTGCCTTCTGCGCTGTCTTTTGCCTATGCTAATGCCCATAAAGTTGTATTTCACTGATAATTTCAGATTACTTCCTTATGTGGCGTTAGCATTATGAGGTGCCCTTCTTTTTTTTCCCCAGTCTAAACCGTTTTCCGGCTTTTTTCCTTATAAGCTCGTCCATCCTCTTATAATGCTCTTCATCTCTCTCCTGCAGCATTTTATCTCTGCGCTCTTCACGCTCTTCCTGCATCCTGAACTGATAATCCAGCTCCTTCACCACGCTTTCCTTAATCTCCCGGCAAAGCTCTTCGTTGTTTTCCTGTAAGGTTTCCCTGATCAGCTGCTGCAGAAGCCACTGCAGCCTCTTGGATTTTTCTTCTTTAGACTCGGAAGCCAGTCCGCCGCCTCCGGCCTGCACAATGTCCATGCCCGTGGTCGAAAACACTTTGGCAGTCCGTTCATCCGCCATGGCCTGTCCGTCTCCGGCAGTCTGTTCCTCCGCCACAGCCTGAGCGCTTTCTGCCGCCTGTTCTTCTGCTGCAGCTTGTCCGCTTCCTGCAGTCTGCGCATTTATGGCAGTCTGTTCCTTTACCACAGCTTGTCCGCTTTCTCCGACACCTTGCTTCCCGATACTGGCGGCCTCTTCAACGGCCTTGTTCAGATCCGCCGGCCGTCCCGACAGCAGATCCAGCTTTCCATCCTTTAAAATCATTTTTATCGCCTTCAACTGCAATCCCCTCTCTTTCATTCCCTTAATGGTCTTGAATCGTTCCACGTCTTCATCCGTATAGTACCTGTGTCCCAGCTCATTCCGCTTAATTGGAAGGTGCAGCTCCTCCTCCCAGTATCGCAGCACATGACTCTCCACCTCAACCGCCTTCGCCGCATCAGAAATAAATAAATAGTTTCCCATAATATCTCCTTTCTCCAACAAAAAAGAGAACAAGCCCTTTGCTCATTCTCTTTCGTAACGCAATGCTAAAAGTCATCCTTCCTTCTTGTTTCCAAATTGGCAAACCTGGTATATTCCGGCAGCCACGCCAGCTTCACCGTGCCGATGGGGCCGTTTCTCTGCTTGGCAATAATCACCTCGGAAATTCCTGCCTCCGGCGAATCATGATTATAATAATCATCCCGGTATAAAAACATCACCACGTCCGCGTCCTGCTCAATGGCTCCGGACTCTCTTAAATCCGACAGCATGGGCCTGTGGTCCGGCCGCTGCTCCACTGCACGGGACAACTGGGACAATGCCACTACCGGCACGTTCAACTCCCTTGCCAAAGCCTTCAGGGAACGGGATATATCCGAAATCTCCTGCTGTCGGGATTCCGTCCTGCTGCCTCCGCCCGTCATCAGCTGCAAATAATCTATCATAACGATCGCCATATTATGCTCCAGCTTGTACTTCCTGCATTTAGAGCGAAGCTCCGAAATACTGATGCCGGGTGTATCGTCAATAATCAAATGAGATTTTCCAATGGTTCCCGCGCTCTCAATCAGGCGTTCCCACTCCTGGTCATTCAGCTGTCCCGTACGAAGCTTTTGGGCATCTACACCGGACTCCTGAGAAAACATACGGTTTACCAGCTGTTCCTTGCTCATTTCCAGGCTGAATAAAGCTACCGTCATATCTTTTCGAAAAGCCATATACTGAGCCAGATTCAGCTCAAAGGCCGTTTTTCCCATAGAAGGACGGGCCGCCACCAGGATCAGATCCGAGGGCTGAAATCCTGCAGTCCGATAATCCAGATCAATAAACCCGGTAGGTATCCCCGTAACATTTCCCTTATTCTTTGCCGCCATCTCGATTCTGTCCATGGCGTTCATAACGATCTGGCGCACCGGTACAAAATCATCCGTATTGCGCCTTTGCAACAGCTGGAAAACTCTTTTTTCCGTGTCCTCCAATATGTATTCCAGGCTCTCCCTGCCTGCATAGCAGGTGTTGGCAATCTCTTCATTCAGGCGGATCAGCCTGCGGAGTGTAGCTTTTTCCGCTACAATATTGGCATAATACTTTATATTTGCGGAGGTAGGCACTGCGGTAATCAAATCCCGGACAAATTCCAGGCTGCTGACCTCCGGCGGCACATCCTTCTCCTTAAGCTTATTTTGCAGAGTCACCAGATCCACAGGGTTTCCGGCATCGTTCAGCTCTACCATGGTCTCATAGAGAATGCCGTATTGTCTGTTATAAAAATCCTCACCCGTAATCAGCTCGGATGCTGCCACGATTGCTTCCCTGTCCATAATCATGGAGCCGATCACGGACTGCTCCGCCTCCACGCTGTGGGGAAGTATCCTTTTTATTACGTTTTCTTCCGGCATAGACCTATCCTTCTTGCGTTGTTACTTTAACCGTTATCTTCCCGGTAACCTGCGGATGAAGCTTGACTGAAACCTCATAGCTGCCCAGATTTTTCAGGGCCTCAGGGAGCTGAAGCTTCTTTTTGTCAACATCAATACCATACTGCTCCTTCATCGCCGCGGATATTTCCTTAGCCGATACGGAGCCAAAGGTCTTGCCGCCCTCTCCCGCCTTGATCCTTACCTCTACAATCTTTTCCGCCAGCTGCGCCGCCAGCTCCTGCGCCGCTGCCAGCTGCTCCTTGGCAATCTTTTCATCGTTTGCCTTTTTCAGCTTTAAATCATTCATATTTGCAGGAGTCGCTTCCACGCCGATCTTCTTCGGCAGGATATAATTCCTTGCGTAGCCCTCGCTGACCTCAACAAGGTCCCCCTTTTTCCCCAGCTTTTTCTCATCCTGTTGTAATATAATCTTCATACTTATCTCTGCTCTCCAATCCTTTGATCTTAAATTTCATTGTTCTCCAGCATGGAATCAATGGTCCGCTTCAGCACGCCGATGGCCTCGATCACACCCATCCCCTCCATCTGGCATGCCGCCGTACTCAAATGTCCGCCTCCGCCCATTCTTTCCATAATGATCTGTACATTTACCTCGTCTATGGAGCGGGCACTGATATAGACCTTGCCCTGATAATCCGTAAGCACAAAGCTTGCTTTGATCCCCTTGATGTTCAGAAGCTCATTTGCCGCCTGGGCTCCAATGATCGTAGGGCTGGGAAGCTCTTCTGCCGTACAGATGGAAATGGCAAAATACTGTTTATAGATTTCCGCCTGGCTGACTGCATCCGCCTTTGCCTTATATTCCAGCGCATCCTCCCGAAACAGCTTCCGCACCCTGGTCACATCCGCGCCGTTCCGCCGCAGGAATGCCGCGGCTTCAAAGGTACGCACACCTGTCTTGGTCATGAAATTATTCGTATCCACCATAATCCCGGAGTACATACAATCCGCCTCTTCCGTGCGAATCTTGATATTGTCATAGGTATACTGTAAGATCTCGGACACCATCTCGGATGCCGAGGACGCATAGGGCTCCACATAGGAAAGCGTGGCGTTTTCAATGGTTTCCGCCCCCTGCCTGTGATGATCCAGTACCACCACGGACTTGCAGAAACGTAGCAGGTCAGGGCATTCTGTAATGGAAGGTTTATTCACATCCACCACCACCAGCACGCAGTTACCTCCTGCCGCTTCGATGGCCTGCTGATTGCCGATAATCATATCCTCTTCATATTCCGGATTATTCCGGAACATGTCCACCATGGGCTGAATGCTGGGCGGTACCTCGTTCAACACAATATAAGCCCTTCTCTCCAGCGTCCGGGCCGCACGGTAAATACCTACGGCGGCGCCAAAGCTGTCCGCATCCGGCATCCTGTGCCCCATGACCAGCACCAGATCCTTGCCGGTAATAATTTCTCTGAGGGCATGGGCCTTTACTCTGGCCTTTACTCTCGTATTCTTTTCTACCTGCTGGCTCTTGCCGCCGTAATAGATAATGCTCTCCGGCGTCTTGATCACCGCCTGATCGCCGCCGCGTCCTAAGGCCAGATCTATGGCATTGCGGGCAAATTCATAATTCTGAGCATATGTAAGCCCGTCCAGCCCGATGCCGATGCTGATGGTCACTGCCATCTCATTGCCGATATTTACGGTCTTCACATCCTCCAGCAGGTCAAAACGGTTCTCCTGCAGCTCGGCTACCATCTTCTTCCGCAATATGATAAGATACTTGTCCTTTTCCAGCTTCTTACAGATACCGTCAAAGGCGGAAATATATTTATTTACCTTCCGCTCGATCAGCGCGATCAGCAGGGAACGCCTGACCTCTTCCACGCTTTCAAGAGCTTCCTCGTAATTGTCCAGGTAAACCATTCCCACTGCCAGGCTCTGGTCATCCACCTCCTGCAGGGCGATGTGCAGGGCCGTCTCGTCATACAGATACACCGCGATCAAATACCCGTTATAATCCCTGGCCTCGATCATATCGCTGTGTTCTGCCATCTCCTTTAAAGAGATTTTTTTGAACTTTGCCACAAATTCGCTGCCCTCGTACTCCAGCTCATACTGTGCTTCATCCAGCCCGCTGTCATCCGGCAGACGGTCCCTGGTAATGGTGGGAAACAATGATGTAATGGATTTGCTGTAGCCCTTGGGCTGCTTCACCACCGCCTCAAATGCGGTATTGGTCCAGATCACCTTCCCGCTGTCGTCCAGCAGCGCATAGGGCAGATCCATATCTCGCAGCAGCTTTTTCTGTATCTGTCCGTACTCCGTGGCAAAGCTGATCAGCTCATTCATAATAATGGGCTTATTGTAAAAATACAGGGACAATGTAATGATATAATAAACAACGGTGTAGCCTGTCAGCAGCAGCCCGGCCTGTAAGTTGATCAGATACACGGCCACATCCACAAAAAGAAGGAGGATGCCTAAGTAAATACTGAACTGTATATAGGACTTAATATGGCCCTTCAGCCTGATTCTTTTTTTCATCTGAATACACTCCGTAAAGCATTGCTTTCTGCCATGAATAAGGTTATTATACCACATCTGCCTCTACTATGCTACAAAAATTAATTTGTCAAAAACGCCTGTCAAAAAGGGAGATGTTTTGTCATCTCCCTTTTGTCTGCCTTACCCGATGTCCGGTTCACTGTAAAAATAAAGTTCTCCCGTGCTGCGGCCCTCGGTCTCAAACACAATGATTTCATTTTTACCCGGCCGCAATAAGGGCGCCGGGATATACAGTCTTTTTTGGGGACCAATCTCCCAGAATCTGCCAATGTTGAAGCCATTCACAAAGACGCAGCCCTTTCCCCAGCCCTTTGGCTCCAGGAAGGTATCTCCCGTTTCCTCCACCTGCAGCTCAAAGCGGTAAAATGCCGGCAGCCCCTCCGTATATCCTCTGGTAAAATCCAGCTTCTCCAGATTATTGAGAGGCAGGCAGTAATGCTTCCAGTGATGGTGCATATGTCCGTTGATCTGGACGCAGCCGTCAATCCCCTTGCGCTGTTCCTCCATGCCGGGGCCAAAATTCACCCGGCCCATATTCTCCATCAGGATGCACAGCTCGTCGCCGGGCTCCGCCTCGGCGCTGATTTCATGTTCCGCCAGCAGCTCCCTGTCGTATAGATCAAGCAGCCTTTCCCCCTGCAGGAAAATGTTTGCTCTGTCATTGGCCCTGTGCAGACGAATTTTTTCCAGCCTGCGCTCGTTTTGTATCTCCGAGGTATAGAGAATATAGCCGTAGTACTGCCCAAGCCGCTCCATAGAACGGGTGCAGACGCTTTCCACAGGCTCCGCTATATCCTGCAGGGCTTCAAATAACCCGACCTTCCCCGTGGCTTTTACGCTGCCATAATCCTTTTTGATAATTTTCGTGCTGAAATCAACCTGCGGAACGGAAGCATACTTCCCGATGATCTCACGATAAACCTGGTACTTTTCCGTAAAATCCCCTGCCTCGGTCAAAACCGCGTCATAATCGTAGGAGGTAACATCCGGTGTCAGAACATCGTAATAGTTGGAGCCGTTCATAAAGCCGAAATTTGTTCCCCCGATAAACATATAAACATTCACATGCCCGGTCCGAAGCATCTCGTCCAAGTCCTCCGCGCTCTGCTTCAGATTCCCCTGCATATGTCCGCCGTTGCCCCAATGGTCAAACCAGCCCACCCAGAACTCCGCGCACATCAGGGGCCCGCCCTTTACGTGCTTTTTCATAATTTCAAAGCGTTCCTTGGTGTGAGAGCCAAAATTCCCCGTGGGAAGCGCGCCCCCCACGCTGCCTCCCTCCAAACTCTCATCCGTAGGCCCGTCCGAGGTGATCAGAGGCACCGTGATCCCGCCTGCACGCAGCATATCCCGCATCTGCTCCATATACTGCCTGTCATTTCCAAAATATCCGTACTCGTTTTCCACCTGCATGAGAATGACGTTTCCGCCCTCCGTAACCTGAAGGGGCTTTATAACGGGCAGAAGCACATTATAATAATCCTGCACATGCTTCATAAAGACCGGATCGCTCACCCGCAGCCGCAGCCCCTCGCCGGACAACAGCCAGCCCGGAAGCCCTCCGAACTCCCACTCCGCGCAGATGTAAGGGGACGGCCTTAAGATTACATACAGCCCAAGCTCTTCCGCCAGCTTCACAAATTTTACCACATCACACAGGCCGTCAAAAACGAATTTTCCCTTCTCCGGTTCGTGCATATTCCAGGGAATGTACGTCTCCACCGTATTCATCCCTGTGCTTTTGAGCTTCTCCAGTCTGTCCCGCCAGTACGCCGGCACAACGCGGAAATAATGAATGCTTCCTGAAATGATCTGGAAAGGCTTCCCGTCCAAATAAAAGGTTTCTTTGATTTCAAATGTACTCATACTCTGTCTTCCTTATAAAAATTATATCATGATATATACTTACATCCGGCATAAAACAATCCCATAGAACTAAAGTTCATGGAACTAAAGTTCCAAGAAGAACGCTGACCAAGGCGAGTTTACTCGCCTGCGTTCTTCAAGGCGAAACTTAAATTTTCTTAGGCTGGTATTTTCCAGCCTTAGAAAATCTTTTCGCCTTTCTCACTTTGTCAGTACCACCGTGGTCACGCTTCCTCCGGGAATCATCACCGGCTTTGTAGGGTCAAAGGCTTCTTCCATGGTACACTCCAGATCATAATCCTCGGAGGTTACATACATGGCAATCCGGCTATACCCGTCCACGCCCTCCAGTACAAACTCCTGCTCCGCGTACTCGTCCTTTGTGGTTTTTTCATCCGCAGGCTGCCCGTCCTTTGTTTTATCGTTGATAAACACCATTACCAGCTCCTGCTCCCCGGTATCGTTTGTACCCGTAAAGGCTGTAGGCAGCATTTTTTCCTGCTCTCCGTCACCGGCCTGAATGTCCACCCGCACATATCCCGGCCGGATATACCTGCTGTAATTTCCGTAGCTCCACAGCCGTTTTAAAGCCCTGTACTTCTGGCTGGATTCGTCAATATAAATCAAGCCGTCCCTGTATCCGCCCGGCGCCACGGCCACCCAGTTCTGCCAGGACACCACCTCCAGAATCCGTAAATCCTCGGCAATCTCCTGGGCGATATGAATGGCGGAATCCATGGTGAAGTCGCTGCCGTTTACCATCTCGCACCACTCGCTGGTCCGAATCTTTACATCAGGGTAATGAACCTCCATCCAGTTTTTAAAATTCTTCTTATCCTCGGCATTGGACCAATAAGAATGGTTATCAATGGTGTCAAAATGCTCCTGAAGCCTGACTGTGTTCAAAATGGCGGAGGTATAGCCGACAGCATCCCCCTTCCACTCACCGCTCTCCGGACCGGACAGCTTCACATCCGTTAAGGAAGGTCTGTTCTCCAGTTCCTCCAGAAAGGCTACGTACACCTTTGCCACATCCGTCTTGGCAAAGTGGCAGCCCTCCTGTCCGTTGTACCAATCCCACTGCGGCTCGTTAATGGGGGAAATAAATTTTACCGGAATCCCCTCTTCCACAAAATGCTCCGCCACATCCATGCAATATTTAGCCCATTCGGGATAATTCTCAGGAACAATATTGGTCCTGCTGCCCCCCTCGGTCATATGAGCCATGCCGTTCTCCGTCAGCCGTACCAGAGGGCTGTTGCAGAACAGCACCACTTCCTCCGCTCCCAGCTCGCTGACTCTTTTTAAAAACCAGACCGCATTGGCATCCCTGTTAAAATCATAAACTCCCGGCTCCGTCTCGAAGCACTGGGCCCGCCGATGATAGTCCCAGAAGGTGCCGTTTTTGCTCTCCACCGAGCCTGCCCCCAGGTTAAACCGATAACAGGTCAGGCCAATGCCCTTTTCCCTGTCAAAAAGCAGCGTGGCAATATCCTCTCTGGTGCTGCCTCCCGTGCCGCCTACATCCTTGGTGAAGCCTCCCACATACTGGCTCCACCAGGCGCCGCTGGTGCCGAAGCTTTCCATGGTCTGATAGGTAACGCTTTCATCCACCACCATTTTACTGTAATTTGTCTCCTGCATCATATCCTCACCGCTCCCACTGTTGTCAAAATCTCCCTCCGTATTTCCGGACTCTGCATTCCCCGGCTCCGAAAAAGTATCTGCCGGAACCGCACCTGAGAGGCCCTGACCCGACGATTCGCCTCCTTCAGGCTTCCCGGCGCCGCAGCCGGCCAGCATTACCGCCAGCCCCAGCGCGCCTAAAAAAATACCTTGTTTTTTCATTTCTCATTTACCTCTGCCAGTCCAGCACCTGGGAAGAATTGCCACCAGGCAATTCTTCCAGGCGAAACTTAGATTTTCTTAGGCGGCGTACGCCTTAGAAAATCTTTTCGCCTTTAGCCTACCAATCCCGAATTCTCCATATTTTCCACCAGCTTTCTCTGCCCGATCAGGTACACCACCGCCAGCGGAATCAGGAAAATCAAGACCGCCGCCTGTTTCACGGCGTCAAAGGCTATATCCGTCACCAGCGGAATCTCATACCAGGTCCGCAGGGCGTTCTGGATATACTCCTTGTTAGCCGAGGTAAAGGTGGAGGAAAGGAGCGTACTCATATAGGCCCCCTCCGGGTTAAAATAATTGGTAAAATAGGTATCCCCGTAATTCCACACAAAGGACAGAATGCCAACGGTGGAAATAATGGGTATGGCGTTGGGAATCATGATCTTAAAGTAAGTCCTGTAAAAACCGCAGCCGTCAATCAGCGCAGCTTCTTCCAGCTCCTTGGGAATATTCTTAAAGAACTGGCTGAACAGGAAGATGAACAGGCTCTGATTCACGCCAAAGCCAAACACCGCCAGCATCACCAACGCAATGGGGTTATTAATCAGCTTGATCTCCCCTGCCGCCGTAAAAATATCCATGATACCCAAAACATCAAAATGGGTAAAATAAATGTACTGGGCCAGTAGTAAAGACTGCCTGGGAAGCAGAAATACTACGATCACCAGCGCAAACACCAGCTTCCTGCCCGGAAAATTCACTCTGGCCAGCGCATATCCCACCATTGCCGAAAAGAAGACCTGAATCACCATGATGCCCGCGGCATAGACAACGGACTTTAGAATGGTCATGACCCCTTCGGGCATCACAAGCCGGACTGCCGCCTGAAAGCTCACGGTAGAGCCCTTTAAGGGAATCCAGATCACATTGGGGTTGCCCAGATCCTCTATGGAGGAAAATACAATGGGCACCAGCTTTAAAATGGGATAAATAATGGTAAAGCACAAGCCTAAGATCAGCACCATGGAAAATACCTTTACCACCCCTCTTTTGGAGCGGTTTTTAAACAGATAGATTGCCAGGGAGGCGTCATTTTCCGCTTTTATCTTGTTTTTCTTTCGATTCACGTTTTTCTTATTTTGCATTCTTCTTTACCACCTTTCCCATCAGCAGCATGACAATCCCCAGAACTGCCAGCACATTCAGGATGTAAACCACCGAAAGCGCCGACCCGATGCCAATCTTATTCTGGGTAAACGCAAAGCTGTAGGCTTCCTCCGCTATGGCCGATCTTAAGAATAAGTCCACTACAGTGTAAATAATCACAAACAATGTAATGTGGATGATAGAGGGGATGGTTACCTTCCAGAAGGTCTCGTAAGCCGTAGCACCCTCCATCTTTGCCACCTCATAAAGGCTGGGGCTGATGGACTGCAGCGCCGTCAGGTAAACAAGCGTCTGCACCCCCGCCTGAGAGATCAGCTCAAATATGTTCTCCACATAATTCATGATGGGAAACAAAATCCGTCTTGGCACATTCAGCACCTGCACCATAAACATGGTAATATAGCTTCCATTTAACAGGCTGCTGCCCGTATCCAAAGATTCTCCCGACCCTGTGGTCATGGTCAGCATTTCCACCACCACGTCGATCCCCAGAATGATCGGCAGGAAAAAGATCAACCGTACAAGAGCCCTGCCCTTAAACTTCTGGTTTGCCAGCAATGCCATGAAAAGACTGAAAATGACGATCAGAGGCACGCTGATCAGCATGTTGGTGTTTTCCTCCGTGAACAGCCTTGCCATCGGCTGAGAATTCGTCGTCACCTCCGTGGCAAACAGATCAATATAGTTCTGAACGCCCACCCATTCAAAGGTCATACCGCCGGTCTCGCCCACGCCGATCTTGTTAAAGGAATAGTATATGGTATTGACCAACGGCATCAGGAAGAAAGCAATGAAGCCGATAATAAAGGGCGAGGCAAAAATCAGCCCGTTAATCTTTCTTCTGGTTCTGTATGGAAGTTTCCTGCTGCTACTGCTGCCCTTCATCACTGCACCTCCTTTACAAGATAGCTCTCCGCTCCTATGACGGTTCCATCCTCCAGCACTGCGTCATATAGATTATAGTTTACCGTTACCTCAGCCCCTGTGGCGTAGACGGTCCGGTACACGCCATCCGCAAGGCATTCATGCCCTGTGATCTCGCTGGTCCCGATTTTAGAGCGAATTTCTCTGCATTCCTCATATACCGCGCGGATTTGGTCCTGAATCAACGAATACTGCACGGAATAAAGATAGCTGTAATCACTGTCCCTCAGCACATCCACATTTTTTGCCGTCATGGTAAACTTCGGATAAGCCCCTGTCTCCGCCGCCTGAAGTACAAAGTAAGCCGGATTTCTGGAGGAAAGATTCACGTCCTCCGTAGTATAAGCAATCAGTCCGTTCATCACCAGCTGCTTAAAGGGAATGGTAGCAGCAAAGGTAATGTAGTCGCTGCTCTCCCTGGAAATTCCCACAGCCACGCTTCCGTATCCGATCTTGTCCATATGGGGATTTTCCAACGCAAGCTCTCTGCCCTCTGCCAGCTTTGCCAGATTATCCTTCAGCACCAGATCTCCCTGCTCGCCGCTGATAAACTCATTAAAGCGGTAATCGGCATAATACATGCCCGCCATGTCTCCCACGGAAAGATACTTATAATCTCCAGCCTTCCGCAAAAAGCTGTCGGCAACGCCGCTTAAATATCCCGGTGACAGCGTATAATAAGTGTCATGCTCCATTCCGTCCGAAAGAGCGGACAGCTTGATTCCCAGCACCGACATATAGCGGGAATTCACAGCCGGATCGTTGGCGAAATCCCTGACTGCCTGTCTGGAGGCCCGAAATCCGTTGCCGCCCTCCCAAACCCTCGTAAGAGAGGTTTCCAGAAACAGGGGAATACCGTTTGCCTCAGCATACTCCTGCAGGGCTTTAAAATCCTTTTTACTGCCATTGCTGGAGGAAAGCTTCGCTTTATTGTTCATTCTGCCGTTCCAGCCGTTGTTGAAAATACCGTCGTACTGTACCAGACAATCGGTTCCCTGCAGATCCTCCAGGATAGCCAGCAGCTCCTTGTAATCCGTCATGGAATATTCACTGCTGTAGGGAATCCCCACAAAGCGCCTGGTCACATTTAAGGCTCCCACCGCCTCAAGGTACAGCTTTGCGGCGCCGTCATCATAGTGCCTTTCCATATTCTCCGTTCTCACCAGGTAATCCTGATAGCCTCTGGCCAGATCAAAGTAGCCTGCTTTTGCACCGTAAAACTGATAACGCACCGTACAGTCAAGATCCTGGGTTCCCGTATTTACCAGATAATTGGCAGAATCGCTGCTGTAAGGGCCGTAAATCTTCACCCGGCTGTACTGCGCCAGCTCAAAGGAAGCATAAGTCTTGTTATATTTCGCGCTGTCCGATTCGGCACTGGCCAGCTTCATGTGAAGATATGCGTTCCGGTCCCCTTCCTCTACAATGGCAAGGAAGCCCTTCTCCGTTTTCTGCGCCGGTCCGTACAGCATGCCAAACACCGGCATATAAAGCTCTTCCCCGTACTGGGGCTGGAAGTAATAGTCCTTATAATAATCGTTATCGTAAAAGGGCCGCTCGTACTCTCTGACATCCGCCTGACAGGAATTAAAGTCCACCAGTGCGCCGCTGCCGTCAGGAATCAAAATCTGTCCTTCTTCATACTGGTTAGAGGTCACCGCCCCAAAATTGGGGAATACGTCGATTTCCTGTATGGTATAGTAATCGTTGTGCGTAACGCAGGCACCCACGGGAATATGTACCTTTAACTCCCCTTCCTCCAGCGTCACCTCCATCACCAGATCAAACTGTGCCGGCTCTGCAAAGGATACGGAAAAGCCAAAGGTGTCCGCATCCTCCAGAAGCATCTCCTGGGTATATCCCACCAGGTTTGCAACCTCGATCATCTGTGTCACGGCGCTGGCAGGGGGCGTGCCCACATAGGTCACGGCGTAGCATTCCTCCTGCAGACTTTTCTTGTATACCAGCGAAAGGGTCTGTAAGTACCGGTTTGCTTTTGTCTCGTCCAGCTCGCCGTTATCCCGCAGAGCTTCGATGCCTCCCTTAAACATTTCTTCAAATCTCTCCGGGGACATCTTTCTCGGCAGAAATTCATAAAACCGATTGGAGCCGCCTTCGTTCAGATTCATGTCGATCCTGACCCCGTTTTCCAGCCGATACAGCTCATAAGAGTCAAAGGCCACACTCTGATCGTAGGAATTCCATTCATAAATATTGTTGTCCTCCCCCAGATAGGTCAGCACCAGAAGGGCGCGCTCGCTTCCGGAATCCGTACCCTGTACGGCCGTGGAAAATACATTTCCCTTCTCGTCCTTCACCTCAAGGGTCAGGTCCTTCGTATTTAAAGACAGGGTCTTGCCGCCGTTTTCCGCCAGCACCACCTTCCCTGCATCCTTTTCCAGCTTTTCCCCGGTTAAAGGCTCTCTGGAGGCCGTTTCGGGAACGGCAGATTTTTTGACGTTCCACACGGGAATGCTTACCAGCACATAAACCAGTGCCGCTGCCAGCAGAATCGTCAGGAAGATCTTGCCAATGGTATGCCCTGCATAAAATGATTTTAATTTGTTCACCATGCTCCCCTCCTACATCCTGCGGATAAATTCCTGAACCACATCCACAATAAAGGTAATCATCTGCTCCATCAGGGTAAAGAACAGCACGCCCAGGAAAATAATGATCGCCGCCGCCACAAAGCTTAAAAAGACGGAGATAATATTCTTCCCGAAGGAATACTCATGGATGGTACACAAGCCCGCAACGATCATGAACAGAAACCAGACGATCCCGATTCCGGTAATCACATTTACAATCATGATCTCTTCCCTGATGATAAAGTTGCTCAGGATAATCTGCACCACCATCGTCAGCTCCAGCGGGACCAGAGAATAACCGATCACCTTGGTAATATCCCCCAGGCCCCCCTTGCCGTTTAACAGCGTAGTCACCGACCAGTTGCTGACAATAAACAGTACGAAGCCCGCCACCCAGGTGGCAAAGACGGAAAGGCTGTTCATGGCCGCCACCTGTGCGGTATTCATGACAAAGCCCGTGTACTGATAGCTGACACACTGTAAAATACCAAACAATATAATAGAAAGCACGGCAATCGGCAAGCTTCCCTTACCCCGGAAGCGAATCTCATAAAAAGCATCAAAGGGATGGAAAAAGGAATACTTTAAATAATACAGTTTTTCTTTTATCTGTGCTTTCATTTTTCCTCTCCTTTCCCGCGGGCGGCTTTTTGCTTTTTCTTACCCCTGCTTTGACTTTTGTGGTATCTGATCTCGGACCAGACCACTGCTCCGATCACTAGCAGAAGCAGCGCCATGACAATGCCGAAATGCTCCTCCAGCCACTTACCCCGGTATCCGTTGTAGGCCTTGGAATAAAATTCCCTGTTATTTCCCAGCTTAAAGTAATACATCGCCGTCTCGTAATCATCCTTCATCAGGTAGTTTTTACCGATACCGTTGTATGCCACCTCATAATTGGCATTCAAAGCCACCGCCTTCTCAAAGGAGACCAGCGCCTCGTCCCATCTTCCAAAGTAATAGCTCTCGTTTCCGTCCAGCACAGCCTGGCCAAAAGCCGTAGGGGCCAAAATATAAAGGCATTTCAACGTCTTGTCTGCCGTCACCAGCTTATCGCCCAGCCAGGCGATGGAAACCGGACTTTTGTATTCTCCCTTCAGGTTTCCCATGCTGCCAAAAACATTGAGTATCTGTCCGTCAAAATCATACAGAAAAACACGTCCTTTGTTCTTGTCCAACAGCGCATAAGTGCCATAGTCCGTAACCGCAATGTCCACAAACTGGCTGCCCAAATCATCGGAGTGCATGGACCAGATGTCGCCGACCACATTCATGTTTTCCTGCTCTCTCAGCACGTTCTCACCCTTTGAATTCAGACGGAACACGTAATCCTGCGCAGAGCTGTCATAGGTCACCGCCATCACAAAGCCTTCGCCATCCAGGGTGATATTATTAAAGGAAGGCGCATAGGTCTTGGACATCTGAGCCTTCTGCTCATCGCTGGAAAGAGACTTCCAGAAATAATCCATAAAGCTGTACATGGGTACATTCACGCCGTAATATCCGCTGAAATCGCCTTCTGCCGTCAGTTCCAGGATGCCCTCATAGCTGGACTGTACCACCACATAAATCCGGTTTGCAAGATCCACCGTAATCTTGGAGGGCTTAAACTGCGTGTCTCCCGACAGGTTATCCGGCCGGCCGATGATCCGCTTTAAGCTGTAATCCTCCAGATTCAGCACAATGATTCGCTGCGCTCCCGTATCCGCAATATAAATCTCCTGCTCCTGTTCATGAATCCAAACCCCTTCGGGATTTGTCAGCATGATTTGATTGCCGCCTTCGTCCAGCGCAATCTTTCCCTCGCTGTTGCGCAGGAGCTTCACGGAATGCAGATAATTTCCCTCACTGTCCAGAATATTCAGGCGGCTTTCCAGCGAGTCGATCACAAAAATTCTGCCGTCCTTACTGGTATCCACATCATCTATGCTGGACAGCTTGGTACCGTTTAAGTTTTCCGCCGTGACCGTCCTCTCCAGCACAAAAGCCGCCGGGCTTTCCTTTGCGTCTCCGTAATAACCATAGGTATAGCCCTCATATACAACACTGCTGCCGTCGGCAGCAGATGCCTGAGCCGTCATGGGAAGCAGCATCACTGCCGCCAGAACTGCTCCCAGGCATTTTAAACTTCTCCTTTTCATGAAGTTCTTTTTCTTCATGAAGTTCCCTTTCTTCGTGAAGTTCCCTTTCTTCATGCTGCCCCCTCCTATCCTTTGATACCGGACGTGGCCATAGTCTCGATGACATTGCTCTGAGAAACTACGAACACTGTGATCGGTACAATGATCATGATCAGGGAAACCGCCGAGGTCACCCCCGTTCTGGAAATACCTCCGCTTGCCAGCTGAGAAAGCACATAGCTTAAGGGCTTGAGCTCTTCGGAATAAATGAATACGCCGCCCGTGGTCCCCCACATCTGCTGGAAGGAAAGAATCACCAGGGTAATCCATGCCGGCTTACACAAAGGCATCACCACCTTGAAGTAAATTCCGAATTCGGAGGCACCGTCAATCTTGGCCGCCTCCAGCATGTCATCCGGCACCTGGACCATGAAGTTCTTCATCAGGTACAGCCCCAGGGTTCCTCCTACCGCCGGCAGAATCACCGCCCAGTAGGTATCAATCATGCGCAGTCCGCTCATAATCAGGTAGTTGGGAATGGCTGTTACCGAGGTGCTGAACATCAGGGCATACACAATCAGATTACTCATAAACTTTGAGCCCGGAAATTCGTATTTTGCTAACGGGTATGCCGCCATGGAGCCTAAAAACACCGTGCCGAAGGTTCCCACTCCCGTGATCACCAGCGTGTTAAACAGGTATCTGGAAAGGGGCACCGTAAAGTCCTCGATAATCGTTCCCAGATCAAAGAAGTTATCCAGCGTGGGATTTTCCACCGTCAGCTTCGGAGGGAAAATGAAAATCTCCGATAAGGGCTTAAAAGCACTGACAATGGTGTATACCAGCGGGAACAGACTGAACAGGCCGAACAGTCCCAAAACCACAAACAGGACAATATCGCCCCCCAGGCTCCTGTTCCTTCTTTTCAGCTTCCGCTGCTTTAATTTATGGCTGATAAATTTGAATAGTTTCATAATTAATTCCCCCTATCCTAATTTCCGCAACAGCTTCTGCACAACAATGTTGCAGAACATCATGATCAGGAACAGAATCACTGCAATGGTACAGGCATATCCCAGCTCATAACGGATATTGCCGAAGTCATGCAGATGCGTCAGGATCGTATGGCCTGCATAACCCACAGAAGGGAATCCCACCAGGTCGATGGACAGCTGAGATACGGACAGAGAGCTGGTAATCTGCATCACCGCGCCGAACATCAGCTGCGGCTTCATGGAAGGCAGAATAATGTACCAAAGCTCCTGCCAGCGGTTTTTTACACCCTCCACCGCTCCCGCCTCCAACAGGGATTTATCCAGATTCTGAAAGCCGGCAATAAAGGTCAGGAAGCTGACGCCCAGGCTCAGCCACAGCTGTACCACGATCAGGATGGGCATGATATATTCCTTGGTCACCAGCCACTGGACCGCCTCCTGGGTGATGCCCAGCTTCATCAGCCATGCGTTCACCCAGCCGTAGGAATCGGAAGAAAACAGCAGCTTCCACACCAGATAAGCGTTGCCGGAGATGGAGGGCGCATAAAACACCAACGTCATAATCGCCCTGGGAATCCTGGGCAGATCGTTTACCATCCAGGCAAACAGGAAACACATAATATAGCTGACCGGTCCTGTGATAATGGCAAAGAACAGCGTATTCTTAATTGCCGTCAGGAACACGGAGTCATACACAATCAGATCCAGATAATTGCTCCAGCCTACGAACTCAGGGGCTTCCACCATGTTAAAGGAGGTAAAGCTGAAAACAATGGAAACCAGCACCGGCAGCAGTGTAAAAATGACAAAGATCAGTCCGAAGGGAGCAATCATCATATATTTATACTTATGCTTTCTCCAGGTATCGGAAAATTTGCTCTTATTTTTCTTCATGTCTTCCTCCCCCTATTCCTTCACCGACAGATGCAGCTCTTCCCGCTTTCTGGTGAGCTCCTGGTTAATGTCCTTAATGTTCAGATACAGGGTCTCCCTGGGATTGGCGTGGTCGCTCACTACATCATTAAAGGAATACTGCACCATGCGGGTGGTCATATAATTTCCGGGAACTGCCTCAATGCCCACAGTCTGCTCAAACTGCGCCAATAGACTGCTTAATTCCGCATTGCTCCAGGGCAGCTGCTTTAACACCTCCGGATCTGCCGCCGCATATCTGGCAGATGTTCCCATAAGGGCCTCCAGGGAATTTGCAAACTGCAGCTGTGTATCCGTAGATGTCCACCATTTCAGGAATTCCCAGCAGGAATCCAGGTCCCTGTTTTTCGCCATGATCACGGACTGCGTGGTATCCACTGCAAAGGACCTGTCTATACTTCCATCCTCCTGCAGGACGCCGGGAATGGGATGGAAGCTCCAAAGCCCCTTGATCTCCGGAGCAAAAATCTCCAGCTGGTTAAATGTCGTATAGTTGGTGATGCCCACCGGAATTTCACCTGTCCGGAAACGGTTACTGAAATCAACCTGCACATCCAGTCCGTAGCCGGTAAAGAAATCCGTATAGTCCTTAAAGGCAATCATGGCCGCATCACTGGCCAGCCCGCTTTCAATCCCGTAATCCGCTTCCAGCCCCAGATAAGGATCGCCGCCGTTCTGCATGACCATGCCAAGATACAGGTTCATATTGTAGGCAATGCTTCCGCTGTTTGTGGTGGCCTCCGTCTGCTGTACATTAGGTATGTAAATATTGTAATTGCTCTTTTGCAGCTCAGGAATCATCTCCCGAAGCTCCTGCCAGGTATCGGGCACCTCCAGTCCCAGCTCGCCAAGAATATCATCCCTGGTAAAAAGCATCATGAAGGTAGTCTGTTCGGGGATCCCGTAATGGCCTCCCTGAAAAGCCGACGCTTCCAGAGAGCTGTCATAAAATCTCTCCGTGGCTTCTTCATAGCCCTCCAGGCCCGAAAGCTCCTGCACCGCATTTCGCATGGCAAAATCCTGCAGGGTACCCTGGCCCAGGCCGATCACCACATCCGGCCCGTTCCCCGCCAGGGCTGCCCGCAGCACCACGTCCACGGGAATCAGCTGCAAATTTACGGAAATATCCGTATTCGGCGTAAATTCCTCTTCGATCATATTCTGGATCATCTGCGCCTGCTCCCGCCCGTAGGAGGCAAGCCACACCTTGATGGACCCGGAGCCGTTTCCGGAGCTGCCCTCCGTAATCTGGCTGTTTTTGATGAAAAAGGTAGAGAAAAAGCGGACCGTCCCGTTGCCCAGCCCTGCAAAGAAAGAGTCACTGGCCTTGGGCAGCTTTGCATTCTCGGCGCTGAGGGCCAGATAATCCAGCTCCAATGGCATGGAAGCCACATTTACAAGCCAGGTGCCGAGAGCGGAAACATTATTCTTAAACTGTCCCAGCTCCATGATGACACTCTCCGGATCCTCCGCCAGCCAGGAAGCCTCCATGGCCATCTTTTCCAGCATGGCCGTATTTTCTCCCTTTTCACCGGTAATGGCCACGATTTCCTCAATCACAGAATAGAGAAGATCGCTCTGCTCCTGCATGGTCTCTGCGAAATCCGGCAGCTTCTTGACAATCTCATAGTCAATAAAGCGGTTGGGGACCTGCCCGGTGAGCTGAACCACGTCCAGGTAAGCGCTGTTTAAAACAGCCATGCTTTCCTCCACCTGGGTAATGATACTGCCCATGGGCCCCATGACATTTTCCAGGGTGATGGTATTCACGCCTGCCTGCAGATGAAACAAATAGGGATTCCCTGCTTCGTCCGCAACGGTATAATTGTTCATGCCGCCCTGATAGTCAAAGCCGATGGCCTGCATTTCCGCATATGGGACGCTCCCGTTCACATACAGCCTGCGGTAGCTGGTGACACCGCGGTTCAGATTCTGACGTCCCTTGAAGGTAAGCTCATACAGTCCTTCTTCCCTTACTTCCACCTGCCAGGTAATGGAATCCCCCGGCTGGGCCCAGTTTTCCGCGCCGATGGTATTATAAACGATATAATAAGGGTGAAAGGGCTGCAGCTCGCTGTCCGAATAATTTTTCTGAATATTGATGGAGGATGAGCTTTTGATGATTCCCTGCGTCCCCTCCGTCTGCCGTTCTGCCTGATAAATGAAGGTCTCTCCACCGTAGACAGAATATTTTCCTTTCAGCTCATCTATCCGCTGTGCATATGCGAAAGGCTGCTCTGCGGCCTTAAAGGTAATGGAAGTATACTCCAGGGGCTCCTTGATTACCTCAAAGCCGATGGTGTGCTTTCCCTTTTCCAGATATACCGTCAGGGCGCCGTTGTTCCTTCGCTGATAATCCTCTATAAACCATTTGGTTTCACAGTAAACTTCATCCGCCTCCGGACGAATCTCATTTTTATTTTTTTCACGAATCTCCTGATCCTGCCACCACCGCTTGATCACGATCTGTGACAGCGCTTCATAAGGAATCTCTCCGTCTATGTATACCTTCCTCTGAATGTCGGAGGTGGTTCCGGGCAGAGCAATATAACCCAGCTCGATATTGTAAAAACCGGTTTCCGCCACCTGAAATTCCCAGGTAATGGTTCCGCTGTCCTCCGTCAGGATACCCTGCTCCCCGATATTCGCTTCCATATCTGCCGACAGCGTAAACTTTTCCATGTCCACCGTCACTTCGCTGTCGGACAGCTTTCCCTCATAGCCGTTTGCTTCCAGATACTGCCCGTAGCTTTCTTCATATGAAGCCGTTACCTGCTTCGGAACGGCATTCGCCCCATTCCGGGCCCCTGACTGGACTCCCAGAATCACCAGCACAGCGATGATCACTGCCATCGCTGCCAGTGCCCCTGCTAATTTACCGCTTATTTTCCGTTTCCGTTTCATAGGATGCCCTCTCACTTCCAATTCCTGCTTGGAGATCTTAATCAAAAAGGGCGGGTAGGGCCATCGCCCGCCGCCCTTTTTGTACATCATTCTAATTTTAAGCTTATTCAGCCGTCACGGTAACCTCCAGCGTCGCGCTGCCTGTATTACCTGCATAGTCCGTTACGGTGACTACTACATTGTAAGTGCCTGCCGTAGTGGTATCCAGCTCGGACAGATCTGCGGTAATGCTGTCCTTCACGTCGATGCCGTCTGCGTCCACTGCCGTGTCCACATAAGTCTTCCAGTCAATGGTGGAAGCGTCCGTATCCACCTTCACTGTAGGAAGCTCAGCCACAGGAGTAATCACGGGAGCCTCCTTGTTGTCAGGATTATATACCACAACCTTAAACCGTGAGGTTTCTTCATTTCCCGAAGAATCGCTGATATGGATCTTCACGGATTCATCGCCCTCATACGTACCAACCGTATCCAGATGCTCCTGGAAATTGCCGCCCGTCATATCCTCAAAGGTTGCGCTTGCGGGATCAAGCACGCCGTCCACGGAATCCTCTGCGGTAAAGTACTGTGTCCAGTCAATATCCTCATACTTCGTTCCCACGGGAACTGCTACCGTCTCCTTGGTAATGGCTGGCTTCTGGTTGTCATGAATGGAATCGGATGCCAGGTTGTTGGCAATATCACTCATCAGATTATTCATGGCATCCTTATTTGCCTTAATGGTCACATCATAGGAGGACGTACCGTCCACGCCCGTCAGGGACTTACCCAGCAGCGTAGCGAAGGAAGCGTCATTATTCTCCCAGATGCCCAGCAGACCTGCAGGGTTTCCTGCCAGATTGTTAGCAACTGCCTGGAAGCAGGCCAGCGCATCATCGCCGAAGTTTTCATCGTAAAGGTCAACGCCGTAGCCTGCCAGACGCTCCGCTGCTGCCGTGTTCTTGTATTCCGTTACGGAATCTACGCCGCCCAGAGTCTTCCAGTAGGTGTTCCAATAAAGAATATAAGCCTTCAGTGCCAGCTCCGTATCTACCTTGCTGCCCTTTAAGATACCAACGCTGTCGCCCATATTCAGCACCTGGCTGTAGTCCTCGCTGTCGGCTGCCAGACGGTCCGCTCTGGGCCAAGGAATGATGGCAATGCTCTCTCCACGGTCACCGCACTGAGAAGCATAATCGCCGATCCGCCAGTTAGGAGCATCCGTGAATACGGTAGCGCCCCGTCCGAAGTCGTCTCCGCCTTCACACCAGCGGGGTACAAAGCCGTCATCATAAAGTCCGCAGTCCGTCAAAAGCTCTGCATTCCGCAGCTTCTCGATAAACTGTACCGCTTCGATGGAAGCATCGGAATCCGCCGCAATGGCGCCGTCTCTGTAGATACCGCTGCCGTTGGCATACATTGCCGCCAGCGCCGCATAACGGAAGTCCGTCTCATAGGCCTGAACCGTGTCATAGTGAGCTGCATCCGCAGGCGCCGCTACGCTGCTGTAATAAGCATCCACCTTGGTCAGATAATCCTCAAAGGTGCTCCAGGTCCAGTTGCCCTCCAGATATAAATCCATAGGATAAATGGTCTTGCCGTCCGCATCCTTTAAGGAATCCACTTTGTCCAGCATGGTCAAATTCACCACCAGGGGGAAGTACGGCACGAAGTCCATATCATTATCCAGCAGGTAATAATGTCCAAACAGTTCCTCATCCAAAAGCCAGGCCGCCTCTTCGTCCGCAAACAGGCCCACATAATCATCCAGCTTCTGTAAAATATTCTGGGCCAGCACAGTAGCCTCGGAACCGCCCCACAGCACGGCAATATCACAGATCGGATCCCCGGCCAGCACACTGGTCATCAAATCCGTCCTGGTATCGTTAGGGAACTGTACAAACTCAAATTCTACATTCAGCTCGCTTTTGACTGCATCCAGCGCCGCCAGTGCTGCCTGTCTCTCCGCCTCCGCCATGGTGTATTCCCCGCTCACGTCATCCACATGATTGGGATCAAGCCCGTTCACCCAGTGGGTACCGTAACGGATTACCGTGGGCTCTGCGGGAACCTCCGGCTGACTCTCCGAGCTTTCCGGTGTGGGTGTGCTTTCCGGTGTGCTCTCACTGGACTGCTGCTCCGAGGTACCCCCCCCATTTGGCTCGGTGCTGCCGCTGCCGCTTGTCTGCGCATTATTGTCTCCACAGGCTGCCAGAGAAAAAGCCATAACCGCACTCATCATCAATGCTACAACTTTCTTTTTCATCCTTCTCCTCCTTTTTGAAATCGGTTTCATGACTATATGATAAATTTGCATAGGCATTTTGTCAATACTTTTTTCCTATATTTTTGTTTGTGTTGTCTATTTTGTCATTTTGAACAAATTATGCCCCATGATTTTTGTGCATATATTTATTTATGCGTTTCAGGCCGCAAAAATACCGAAAATTCAAGAAACCGGTTTTACATACAGTCTTTTACAATACAGACAGGACACTAGTGACAAACGCCCACATTTGGTATATAATAGGTCTATATACATAGGAAAGCGCTTGTACCTTGATAACCATCAAATTTGAAAGCGCTTTCGCAAATGAGATAAGGAATTGAGTACGTCATGGAAGATTTACGAGCCCTCGAAGGGAAAAAGATTACAATTTATGATATTGCCAAGGAAGCAGGAGTCTCGCCCGCTACCGTATCCAGGGTGCTGACAAATAATGCCAGGGTCAAGTCCGACAAATGGGAAGCGGTCCAGGCCGTCATCGCCAAGTATAACTTCCGCCCCAATGCTCTGGCCAGAAGCCTTTCGGAAACCCGCCGAAAGGTGATCGGCATCATTATGGCCGATGTCCGCAATCCCTATTATGCAAAGCTATTTGTGGCATGTGAGCAGGCAGCGCGCGCAAAGGGCTACTCCCTTTTACTGGAAAACTCATTGGGGGAACAGGCCATCGAAGAGCAGCAACTGATCCTGATGGAAGAGCAGCGGGTGGACGCTATCATATTGGTGGGCGGCCGGTCCGATGACCTGCATTCCAACGAGGCCTTTGTGGAAAAGGTCAATCAGGTCTGCAACTCCATTCCTGTAATCCTCACCGGCAAGCTGGACGGCACCTCCTGCTATCAGGTGCGCATCGACGCCATCAAAACCATGGATCTGGTCATGGAGCATTTAATTGCTCTGGGGCACAGGGACATTGCCCTTGCAGGCGGCTTGGACAGCGTTGCCTCCTCCTACGAAAAAAGGAAGCGTTATAAGCAGATCCTGGCAAAATACCAGATCCCCTGCCGCCCTGAATATTATGAAAACTTTGGCAATTACGATTATGAAACCGGTTACAACCAGACAAAAAAGATGCTTTCCTTAGAGCATATGCCTACTGCCATCATCGGTATTAATGATTCCGCCGCCATAGGCGCCATGAACTGTATTCAGGAACACGGCTTACGCGTCCCTGAGGACATTTCCGTGGTGGGATATGACAACACGCACCTTTGCAGCCTGGTAACCCCAAAGCTCACCAGCATTGATTACAACTATGACAATTATGCCGAAAAGCTCATTGCCACCGTTGAAGGGGTTTACAGCTCAGCCGCTCTTCCTCCCCTGCAGCTGATCGAACCCTCATTGATTCTCCGGGGCTCCACCGGAGCGGCCAGAACGCAGCCGTAAATTGTAGATGCCGAAGCTGTCAGCCGGCAATCCACAGGAGCAGTCAAGTCGTGAACGCCAGCGCAGGTTTAAAAAGGCCGGTCACTCCGGGCATACATCCGGAATGATCGGCCTTTTGGGTCTGTTTGATTGTCTGATGATCCTTTTTAATCCTGAACGTAGGGCATCAGCGCAATATGACGTGCTCTCTTAATCGCTACGGTCAGCGCTCTCTGATGCTTTGCACAGTTGCCGGTAATACGGCGGGGAAGGATCTTGCCTCTCTCGGATACGTATCTCTTCAGCTTATTCGCATCCTTGTAATCAATTACATTATCCTTTCCGCAGAATACACATACCTTCTTTCTTCTGTGCATCCCACCCTTTTTCCTTACCGGTGCATCGGGTTTCTCTGCTTTATTATAAGCCATTTTGTCTGCCTCCTGTCTCACTCAAACTTAGTTAAACGGTAACTCCTCGTCAATGCCGTCCGGGATGTTCATAAAGCCGTCACCTGCTCCGGAAGCCGCCGGCGCGTTTCCGCCGCCTGCAAAACCGCCGTTGTTGTAACTGTTATTGTAGCCCCCGTCTCCGCCGGAAGCATTTTTGCTCTCGGCAAATTCAATCTCGTCCACCATAATCCGGACACTGTAAACCATCTGTCCTTCCTTATTGGTGTAATTGTCATTCTGGACCCTGCCACTTAAGACAATTTTTGTTCCCTTGTGCAGGTATCTCTCCACGAACTCTGCCTGCTTGCCAAAGCAGGTGCAGTTAAAGAAGTCCGCGTCAGGTTCCCCGTCCCGCTTAAACCTTCTGTCTACTGCCACGGAAAAACGCGCTACTGCGGTCTGGCTTGCCCCCTGGGAATATCTTACCTCAGGGTCTCTTGTTAAACGTCCCATAAGAATTACTTTGTTCATGATCTACTCTTCTCGCTTTCTAATTAAGCCTCGTCCTGTCGTACAATCAAGTATCTGATGACGTTGTCCATAATTCTGACACGGCTCTCAATTTCAGCGGGCGCAGTGCTTTCAGCATCGAATTTGATGAAGTAATAGAAACCCTCTTTCATCTTCTGAACCTCATAGGCAAGTCTCTTCTTGCCCCAATCGTCCACTTCCGCAATAACGCCGCCGAATCTCTCGATCAGAGCCTTGCACTTGTCAACAACTTGCGCTCTTGCTTCATCTTCGATATTAGCGGACACAACTACGGCTAATTCATACTTGTTCATCCTGTTACCTCCTTTTGGTCTCTGGCCCGCATCTGATGTGCGAGCAAGGAATTCATTCATCACGAATTTATATGTTATCATAATTATTGAGGGATTTCAAGAGGTTTTGTGGAAAATTCAGCCGGTTTTCATTATATATTCCGCGATCTGGCGCCTCATAATCTCTGCCGTATCCTCCCCTGCAAGATACCCCCTGGTCCATTCCGCCGTCTTTTCCAGCATCTCCCGATGCGTCCACATGGGCCTCCACCCCAGGCGGCTTCGGATCCTGCTACAGTCCAGCTTTAAATAGCAAGCCTCATGAGGACCTCCATTCGGCTCACATTTCCAGCGCAGAGCCTGCAAACCTTCTCCCTTCTCCCGATTCCAATATTCACAGAAGGTCTCCACCAGCTCCTGCGTGGTGATGCAGGAGCTTTCCTCAGGACCTACATTATAGGCCCCTGCCAGAGACGGGTCCTCATACTGCCTCTCTGTTATCTTAAGATATGCCCACACCGGCTCCAATACATGCTGGTAGGGCCGAACGGACTGAGGATTCCGCAGCGTTACACAGCCTCCGGCCTCAATGGCGCGCACACAGTCCGGAATAATCCGATCCGCAGCAAAGTCTCCGCCTCCGATCACATTGCCCGCTCTGGCCGTACTGACTGCATTACGCCCATCCGCAAAAAAGGAATTTCGATAGCTCTCCGTTACCAGCTCCGAACAGGACTTGCTGTTTGAATAAGGATCAAAGCCGTTCAGCTCTTCATTCTCCCGGTAACCCCAGGCCCATTCCCTGTTTTTATAGACCTTATCCGTGGTCACATTCAGAAAGGACCTCACGGAATCGCACGTCCGCACGCACTCCAGCACATTCACGGTGCCCATTACATTCACATCATAGGTATATACCGGATTTTTATAGGATTCCCTTACAATGGGCTGCGCCGCCATGTGGATCACGATTTCCGGCCTGACCTCATCAAATACCCCTTTCAGGCGGACCAGGTCCCTGACGTCTCCCTCCACGGAGCGGATCCTTTTACCCATGCCGGTAAGCTCAAACAGGCTTGGTGCAGTGGGCGGCATCAACGCATATCCTGTCACCTCCGCGCCCAGCTCCAGCAAAACGGCGCACATCCATGTGCCCTTAAAGCCGGTGTGTCCCGTCACCAGTACCTTCTTTCCCCGGTAAAAAGAATTCTCCCTCATTTTACAGCTCCAATGCCTCCAATATTTTATCTGCCATCGTATCCAGCATTTCCTCCGTCATGCCGGGATACACGCCAATCCAAAAGGTATCCGCCATCACTCTGTCCGTGACTTTAAGCTCTCCCGCCCTTCGATACCCTGCCCCCGTCTTCCGCATTTCGTCAAAGCAGGGCTGCCGCAACAGATTCCCGGCAAAAAGCATTCTGGTCTGTATTCCGTTTTTCTCCAAATGCTGCACAATCCGATTCTTGCTGACCCCTTCCCTGCATGTAATCATAAATCCAAACCAGCTGGGCTCGGAATTCCAGCAGGCCTCCGGCAGAATCAGGTATTCCTCCGCCGCCTGCAGACGCTTACTCAAATACTCAAAATGCTTCCTTCTTGCCTGAATAAAGCCCGTAAGCTTCCCTAACTGCGCGCAGCCTATGGCCGCCTGCATGTCCGTGGCCTTAAGGTTATAGCCAAAATGAGAATACACATATTTATGATCGTACCCGGCCGGCAGCTCACCATACTGCCTGTCAAACCGATGACCGCACAGATTGTCCTGACCGGAAGCGCATACGCAGTCCCTGCCCCAGTCCCGCAGGGAACGGATGATTTTATTCAACAGCGGATCATTAGTATATACGGCTCCGCCTTCTCCCATAGTCATATGATGAGGGGGATAAAAGCTGGAGGTGCCGATGTCACCTACGGTCCCTGTAAAGCGCCATTCTCCCTCTAGGCAGTACCTGCTGCCCAGAGCATCGCAGTTGTCCTCCACCAGCCATAAGCCATGCTGCCTGCAAAACCTGCTCACCGCCTCCAGATCAAAAGGATTTCCCAGCGTGTGGGCAAGCATTACCGCCTTCGTCTTTTCGGACAGTGCCGCCTCCAGCATCGTCACGTCTATGTTGTATTGCGGAATCGTAATATCTACAAATACCGGCACCGCACCATACTGTATGATCGGCGTTACCGTAGTGGGAAAGCCTGCCGCCACCGTAATCACCTCATCCCCCGGCCTGACCCTGCGCTCTCCCAGCAGTGGAGACGTCAAGGCCGTAAATGCCAGCAGATTGGCCGATGAGCCGGAATTCACCAGGGCGCAGAATTTAACACCTAAAAATGCGGCAAATTCCCTCTCAAATTGTTCTGTATACCTTCCAGAGGTCAGCCAGAAATCCAGGGCAGAATCCACCAGATTTACCATTTCCTCCGCATCGTACACTCTCCCTGCATAAGGGATTCTGTCTCCCGGATGGTACGCTCCCGGTTTATGATATTTTTCACAATATTCCCTGAGCTGTTTTAAAAGCGCTTCCCGCTCCTGACGTTCACTCATTTTTGATTTTCTTCTCCTTCCCGGACCTTACTGCCATTTCCTCCAGGGTGCCTCTCCGCTCTCCCAAAGCTCTTCCAGATATGCCTTATCCCGCATATTATCCATGGGCGACCAAAACCCCTGATGCCTGTATGCGCTCATCCGCCCTGCTGCCGCCAGCCGTTCAAAGGGCTTACCCTCCAGCATTTCGCTTCCATCTCCCAGATACGCAAACACCTCCGGCTCCATTACCATAAATCCTGCGTTCACCCAAGCCTGATCCTCTCTTGCCTTCTCCTTAAACCGTAATATCTGATTACTCTCCGGCTCGATCTGCACGCCTCCAAATCTTCCTAATGGCTGTACCGTGGTAATCGTTGCAATGCGTCCCTGTTGTTTATGAAATTCTATCAGTTTCGGTATATCCACATCTGACACCCCGTCCCCATAGGTCAGAAGAAACGGCTCATTGCCGATATAATCCCTGACCTTCAGAATGCGCCCTGCCGTCAGCGTATTCAGCCCCGTATTTGCCAGCGTCACCCGCCAGGGCTCTGCCGCCGCTTCATGAAAAACCGTCTTGCTGGAATCCAGGCAGAAGGTGCTGTCTGCCTCATACATATAATAATGAACAAAATACTCCTTTATCACCTGCCCCAAATAGCCGCAGCAAATGATAAACTCATGAAAGCCATAGTAAGAATACAGCTTCATGATATGCCAAATAATAGGTTTTCCACCAATCTCCACCATAGGCTTCGGCTTTGTCCTGGATTCTTCACTGATTCTGGTTCCCTTTCCTCCGGCTAAGATTACTACCTTCATGACCTCGCCATACCTTTCTGTCTGTTTTATATAATCCAGGGCGCACAGCCTTCATCCCACAGTCTCTCGGCTCCCACCAGATCACGCAGAGTTTCCACGGTAATCCAATAACCTTCGTGCCGATAAGCCGCCACCTGCCCTGCGCCGGATAACCCGCGAAATACCTGCGTCTCCAAATCGCAGTCCCCCTGCAGATACTTCAGCGCTTCTTTTTTCATCACAAAACAGTCCGCATTTACCCATGCCGCCTGCGCAACCATAGGGCTTGTCTTCTCATAATCCAGCAAACCGCTTTCATCTATGGTTAAAAGCTGCTTACGCCCCTGAGGCTTTGCCATCACCAGCGTTACCGGCTTCCCGCTTTTTTTATGCGCCGCCAATAAAACATCCGCATTCACATCCGAGAGACAGTCACCATAAGTCACCAGAAAATCTTCATCCTTATCGTCCCTGTCGCACAAATAATGTGATACAGCACGAATACGCTGCCCAGGCGATGATTCCAGCCCCGTATCCACCACCGTCACCTTCCAGTCCTCTGTTCTCTTCTCATGGACTTCTATGGTATTTTTGCCTAAATCCACCGTAATATCTGATTCAAAAATATAAAAATCATTAAAATAATCCTTGATTCTGTCCACCCGATAACCGCCGCAGACAATAAATTCCTTCAGACCATATTTTGAGAAATGCTTCATGATATGCCAAAGCAAAGGTCTTCCTCCCAATTCCACCATGGGCTTGGGAATCCCCTCTCCATTGTTGCTGAGTGTACTTTGCCGGCCTCCTGCCAAAATCACTACCTTCATAGCAGCTTACGCCCTCCCTGCGTTTTTGTCCTGCTTTGATTCTAACATAGGTATCATATGTTTAGCAATCTATATTCAAAACAAAACGAGGAAATCTGTATGATAAAACAGACTTCCTCCACCATTAATAATTTGGGCTTCCAAGGCTTAATCAACAAACACTAATTAGGCGATGACATGCCTACAGAAATTTTAATCTGTAATTGATTTCTGGAAAGATATGCCTGCCTGATACGCCTCAAGCATAGTTTCCAACATTTGAGGTGTAACTACTCTATAGCGTAAATAATATTCCAGATTTTTAACAAACTCAAAATATGTTACCCGTTCTGAAGCCGCAATTATAACGGTCTCATAATCACCACGCAAATATTGCAATAAATATGACGATACAAATCTTTCATTAACAAAGGCAAGCTCCACATCCTGAGAATCATCCTCAATTATTTGCAGTGGCTTCCTTCTTAAAATCCAGTATGCCGTATAAGCATGAATTTTCAGGAAATTGATTGCCTCGATATGATGAAAATTTTTTAATCTATGTATATCTGCGAAATAATCAACGACCGCCTGGTTTAATACACTTTCAGCAATTCTGACTTTTCCTTCATACTTTTGTCTTTTTATAAATGTCAATAAATACTCGTGTAAAGTACTGTATCTCTGCTCGATCTTATCTTTTCCAAATGCAGATATAATGTCGCTGTAATTTAAGCTTTTTGTCTCAGTCTCCATAATACGCTTTTACCTCACATTCCAAAATATCATCATATGCAAAAGACTGTAAAAACTTTTTGTAATGATACAGGTCTCTTTTTTCCTGCTCCAGGCTATAATTTTCTGATGTATTAGGCAAAATACTTTTTCGGATGACGCCTCTTTCTAATAATGTAATAAAATTTTTGGCACTTTTTTCACTTATGGTCATTTTTCCACCTCAAAATTATAGTATTGAATCCAAGTTTCCATCAAATGGCTGGGTTAATGACTGCTCTTCCAGCAAATGCATTCGCCTTTCTACTGTACTCATAGACACCGCAGCTGTCCGCGGAGATTTTTTAGTTTGATTTTGGCGTTTAACTTTTTTTCCAAAGATAGTGCCTTTTTTATTTACTTTTTCATACATCAGATTAGTAATAGTTTCTGCCGCAATCGTTTGTTGTGACAAACATTGCGACAAATATTGTAATTCGGCTTTCTGATCCCTATTATTATTTTTATAAATAATATCGTGGGTACACTCGCTCCATGCTTCATCCAGTATCGTTCGCATTTGAATTTCGATATATTTCCCATCAACATTTATGAGATAATGTATGCTATTATAACCTTCATCCGATTTTTTTAAATCAAAAGTATCCTTCCCCATTTGCTCGTAAAATATACGATCCCCATCATTTCGATAATAAACTTTGGGTCTTTCCACAATAAAAGATTTTCCCACATTGCTCTTATAGTCAGCAACAAAATCCCTTAAATAATACTCATCTCCCTGATAATATTTCCCCCAAAGCCAATCGTGCACTGTTTCCCACTGTTCACGGTATCGAATCAAAATCCTGATACCACTTATATCCGTGATAATCTTAAAATAATTCTTGTCATCTAATGCACGATATTTTTCAATCTCATAATCCTCTTGAATTTCTTTTGATAAATATGCTTTCTTTTTAACTATTTTGGATAGCAAGCTATCAACGTTCTTAATTCTAAACCGAACTGAATGGATGCTATCCGCTCCTTTGTCCCCCAGAATTTCCAGCACTGTTTGCTTCGCAATAGCGTCACAATGTTTTGAGTATTCTTTATAATGCTCCCTGATCTTTTTCAAGGTATCCCATAATTCAGGATCTACAGCTTTTGCCTTTTCATAGATTGTAATAAGCCGATTCTTTTTAATAAACTGCTCTTCCGTATCTTGCTTTCTGACCGTCATTCTCACATCTCCTAGATTCAACTATCGTAATTATAACATAAACTCATCATAAATCAAATGATATTTACATAAAATCAGTTTATTAAGTTTATGCCTATAAAATGATATGCAGAGATTTGCTTTTCGTCATTAATATTTCTAACAGGCCATTAGCAAGCTTTCTGTCCCTGATTACAATCTTCCCTGCTTCAGCCATTATTCGAAATCATCTTCCCCATCATCCCATTCAGGATACTGCTGTTTGAAACCCTTTCCTTTGATCACGACCGGCGCAGTTTTTTTCGATACTTCCGTAATGTTTTGAACTGTGATCGTAAACATCCAGTCATCTCCAAAATCGTAGTGGAGTGAGAATTTTTGCTTTGTTTTCAGTCCTATTTTATCAAGCTTTGTTCTTGTGGAAGGCTCTCCGTCTTCCGGATCCGACTGATAACAGTACTCACTGTACATCCTGTTATCCATGCAGAACTCATACAGATGCTCGTCCACAAATTCAAACGCCTTTAAAATCACGCTACACAGATTATCCAGAGAGTGTTCACCGGATATTTCAATCACCCGGTAAACCTCTCTCCACAATCTGGCAGGAAATACCTTCAATGTATATTTATTCCTCATCGTATTGTCCTTCCTGCTTTCACTGGCTTTTCGTCCACATTAAAATACTAAGAATGCCCTTACTCTCGAACCATATTGTACCCACTTGTAGTAAACACAACATTTGTATCAACGCCGGATATAAGCTCTATACCAAAGCGATCTGCCGGACAAGTCGTATAAACAGTGTCATATGTCCGTGCCATAATAAAATGAGATGCCTCCAGCAAACAGGAAACTGCTTCCTGCTTATTGCCAATAACTACTTCCAATCGACACTTTATATCCTGAGATTCATTCACTTCCTGCACAAGGTCCTTTAATCTTAGAACAGCCATTTCATCAACACGTACATCCTTAATATCATTCTGGATAAAAAGGATCAGTCTCTTATCAGCATCCAGCATAAACGCGTCCAAAAATTCCTCGATCACCGTAGGATACGAAGAATAATTCTCATAATAATCAACATACATCAAATAAGCATCGTCTTTCACACTAGTATAGATTCCACCTTGTCTCTGTACATACGTTCTACTGCCATACAACTTGAGGATCGCCCGAATAAAAAAGAGCATTTGCATCCGGCACATAACCCTAACTGAAATATCCTGTCAAATAACCGCAACAACACCCTCTTCACTATACGCTCCTGTTACCCTTGCGCAATTCTTCTCACTTCTTCAAATGGAATATCTGACACACTCTCCCAATCTTTTTCTATCTCGTCAAGCTTCTCCACAGTCAATGCTCCCGCAGCCTTTAATTCCTTCAGCCTTTCAATACCTCCGAGCAGCCAGGGCTGACTTGCAACATACTTTATCACCTATTCTCTGTACGGCGCATAGCACTTTGGAAGTTGTTCATTTACATTGATCCAGCGATCCTTCCATATATAAAAAGATTGGTCCGTCCACATAGATTCTGTTTTGACATCATATAAAGTGATTCTTTTGCCTTGTAAAATACAACACTTAGGCTTCTCCATTTCAGCCAGCTTCTTCAAAATAAGATAAAAATGTGTAAAACCAGCTGCCTTCTCATACGCGTTTTGATACTCCGCTGTGTCCGCGAAAACAGAATCATATCTGTATATGGAAGTATCTATTGACGTCAGACCCAAGCTGTGCTTCTGATATAGCATAATGCCGTTCCCATATACACTTTTCTCCGGCTCCGAAGCATTCCCCCGCACCTCCAGATACAAAATATCCGGGCCCTCCACAATATGTTCTCCTATAGCATCCAATGTTTCTTTGGGCCATACTGTCCTATCCTTTGAAGGCCATATATAGTCATAGCGTTTAACCAGCCCTTCTCCCCTGGAAACAGCAATCCACTTATCCGGCAGCAGTAATCCCTTAACACTCACATAATATAAGTTCGTATAGCCTCTGTTGATCCATTCCCGCACCAATTTCTCCGTCGCATCGTCTTCACTGGAATCATAATAATAGACATCAACTCCATGAAGGTAATAATTCAAACAGGTTGCCGCAAGCACCTGCGCCACTGTTTCCGGATGATTATGAGTAAACATGCACATTGCAATACCGGGCGCTTTTTTCTTATTTGCCTCCGCAGATATCACATCACTCTTTTTCAGAATCCCCCGGGAAGTAATCAACATACCGCCTTTATTCAAATATTCCGCATACTTATGTACCAAGTTAACCTGATCAAAACTGTTATCCAAAACATCACTTATAAAAATCAGATCAAAATATCCCTTCCGCCAGGGAAGCCTTCCTGCTTCCGGGTCGCAATGGTGTACATCAAGATACTTCGGTATCAATGGCCAGAGGTTGCTGTTTTCTTCTATCCCGTATACTTCTGCATCAGGAAACCGATCCTTTAATGACATTAGTGTCAGGCCTAAACCGCAGCCCACTTCCAGCGCCTTCAACGGCGACTTTTCATCAGCAGAGATACTGTCTACAGCATCCTGCCAGACTACCACATATTTATTTGGATCAAATCCCCATTTGTCTGCCAGCTTTGCCGCATTCCTTGCATATAGATCATTCCATTTCTGCGTATTAGATCCACCGCCCGATCCATAATGATAAATAAAACTGTTTAAGCACAAAATAACATCGTATCCTTTTTCACAAAGCCTAAAACCCATATCCTCATCTTCATAGGTGCCGGGTGTAAATATTTCATCAAAATATCCTGTTTTCTTCAATGCCTCTCGTCGAATAAGCATCGCAAAACCTACAAGATATGCTCTTCTCTCGTATGGTCTTGCCATGGGGAGGTTATTTTTCGCTGCTGCGTTCAAAAAATCATCTCTCGTCCGGCAATTCCACTGCACCTGTTGGAAATTTGACACATAATTTGATACCGAACCTGCAGCGCCTATATCATCATTCTCATACAGTCCCATCCTCAGCCAAAACAACGCATTTGGGGGCAGAACGGTATCATTATTCAGCAGGAAAATATCACTGTCCTTCTGTGCAAGGCTTATGCCCTGATTACACCCTGCTGGAAAACCCACATTTTCCTCATTGCATTGCAAAATAGTGTCCTGCTGCTCCTTTAACCATTGAACACTGCCATCGCCGGAAGCATTATCGATCACGATCAGCTCATATGCGCTTTGAGGACAGGTAGCGCGAATGCTTTCAATACATTCTTTTGTATACTGAAGTGTATTATAAGACAGCACCACGATTGCACTTTTATTCACGCAAAAATCACTGCTACTTCTTGCATTATCCAAAAAGCTGTTGATTACTTCCTCATCCTCACTATTATTGCAGTAAAATAAAGCATTTTCATAGCACAGGTATGCCTGATTGATATTGATCGCTTCATATGTCTGTCCCAAAACAAGCCACAACTCATGATTTGCACTATTCAGCTTCAGACCTTCTGTAATCACTTTCCGCGCAGATTCAATATTGCCATTTGCAGTTAATACAGTCGCTGCCAGTATGGCAAGCTGCTCATCCAGTGTATTTTCTGATAATATTGCAGATAACTCCCGCGCAGCCTCTATCCAGTTCTGCTCATTGATCTTTTTTATTATATCTTCATACATTCTTAAGATCCCTTTCTTCCAATACCCTTTTCACAGCCGTATTCTCCTGAACATGACAAATATGGTAACTCATTTTATGTCAAAGTCCTATATTCTTTATCATTTTTTCCATCTCATTAAACTGCCCCATATCCATCCATTCCTTCTCCGATATAGGAAAAACGCCTACCTTTTCTCCCCGTTCAAGATAACGCTTGGCCAGATCCGGCAAATCTATGACTTCTCCGTTTTCCACCTCATCTATGACATCCGGCTCAAGCACATACAAGCCGGTATTCACCAAAAAGGAAAAGCCCGGTTTTTCCTTTATCTGTGTGATTGTTCCGTCTTCCCTCGTTTCTACCACCCCATATGGAATTGTCATGTCCTTCATCGCGCAGACAAAAGTGATCTTATTTTTTTTCATTATATGAGTTTTATAGATACATTCCAAATCCGCATCTGTTAAAATATCACAGTTAGACAGAAAAAAGGACGTATTTATCTTATCTCTGATCAGCTTTAGTCCTCCCGCAGTCCCAAGAAACTCTTCTTCTTCTGCAAATTCTATTTTATAATCCTTTTCCAGCTCCGCCATATATGCCTTTATCATATTTGCCTTGTGTTTCAGGATCATAATGACTTCTCTGCAGCCGTATCTTTGAAAAGATTGAATGATCCTCTCTGTAATCGTAACATCACCGATAGGAATCAATGGTTTAGGCAAAATCTTCGTATAGGGATATAATCTTGTCCCTTTTCCACCCGCCATGATCACCAAGGGAACACCCACCAGCGAATCATTCACCTTCCCGTTTTGATTGATGTTCTCAAAATCCAAAACCTTAATAACTCTCTTCGCACTGTCAATAATCGGGTATATTACACGGAAGCAAGTCTGTCTTTCTTCATATACTTCATCCTCCGAATAAAACAGTCGCGGATTTCGGTTCATAGCCTCGCAAATATTTGCGGAAAGCGATCCTCCTCCCAGGAAAAAATTTCTCATATCGCCATTTGAGAACAGCCCGGATACAATATTTGCCTCATCAACCACAATAACCGCCTTGATCCGTTCCTTCATCATTTTTTCAATAGCAGCTCTTACTGTTATCTGTTCGTTGACAATATAATTCTTCTGCATATTTATTCCTCTGTCTTCCCGCTTTCCAAATACGTCTGCTTCTGTACCACAGCCGCAGTTTCACTTAACAATCGCAAATAAAATCATAGTAGCTTCGTCCGGTTTTACAATGATATCTATTTCCTTACCTCTCATACTTCCACGACTCAATACATTCCACACAGTTCCGGTAATTCCCTGCGCCTTCCTGTTCCTCATATTCCACCCGGAGTTCAAAGTCGCAGCAGTACAGCCATATATCTATGACATCAGAGCAGACTTCCTGCCCGGCCTTCAGCATAAACGAAGTGCTGCCGTCCAATGTGACCGCTCTGCGCACATCTTTGTTTCCTATGCACATGCCCGCTATCTTCACGTCTCTGTCCCCCGCATTGTGAAGCCTGAGCCGCATTCTCCTGCTGTCAATACGGGAATTAGACCGAATAACATAGGTTCTTTCCAACGGGCGGCTCCCGTATTCTCTCCCATTCCAGAGCTCATACCAGCATTCCGCGTAATCCTTCTGTTCTATGGCAGCATTGTCAAAATCGTTGACGCCGTCCACCTGCTGTTCCTCCAGTACGGCATATTTAATCAACCGGTATATTTCCCGGATCACCTGCTCCTTTTTCTCCAGGCTGACAGACAGGCCCTTCTCACACTCTTCCATGCCTTTCCTCCGCATTTGAGAAATAAACCTCTCTATCTCCTCTATGGGCATCGACCTTGATTTCTCTTTCAGATTTCTCCGCTTCAGTTCTTCCTCAGTCCTTTGACGATGATTCGGCTCCAGCATTTTCAAAAACAGCCGCTCTATTTCCTGCTGCAGCCCCTCCTCTCCCACGGCAGCCAGCGTGCGAAAGTACACCGGCGGAAATGAATTCCTTTCCAGCACCCACCTTATCTGCAGCGCAGCGTAAACAGCATAAATGTACTCCTTTACGATGTATTCATGCATCTCTCCGTCCCAATATCTGTCTATCTGCTCTAAGTAATAACCAATGGCATATTGTCTTTCAAAAATGGAGTTCACCAGAGGCATCAGTTTATTCTGCAGGCCATATGGATCCCACGCGTATGGAGACTGCAAGGTCCAACCCACGGTGTTATACAGGCCGCAGGACAATTTCCCTTCAATATAAGGCTCCTTCAGATACTGGATAAAGGACGTCATTTCCCAGCAGGGGATCCACTCATAGGGAACCTGTATCCCATCCGTATAATACCGCCTTATGATCTCCGTCTCAGCCGTATACTTGGGCACATGCACCGCATCAGGAAAATCCTGCTCGATATACAGAAAACGGGAGTCATAATCGCTGTCCCGCATCTGTATTCCCTTTGATATGGAGCCGCACATAGCGCCGTATATAAGCTTTCGGCCACTCGTCTCAGCAAAATGCTTTGCGTCCGCTACTATTTTATCCTGTATCTTCTGATTACCAAATAACACATCCACACCTCTTTATCTCATTTTTTCTCCAGGCAATACCCTGTCACCGGCCTCTCCTGCCAGTATGTTGAAAATAACCTGCTGCTTACCGAATACCCCTGTCGGCATAACGCCTGCAAAATGTCCTCTCTCCCGTTCCAGCACTGTATAAAACACACGGATGCTTCCGTCAGTATCTCCTCCCGCACTTTATCCACACTGTCCTCTCCTTTTTCTGAACGGTCAGAGTATAAAAAAATATCAATGTTGTTCCCCGCGCGCGTCCATGACTCAGGCGAAACATAGAACAGCCGGTCAAGCGCTTCCGTGATCGGCAGATCATCCTGTCTTTCCACCCGAAATCCCAACAAGGAAAGAAATCTGGAAGTATTTCCCCAGTCATCAGACCTGTCCCGGCAGACAATTTCCGACACATGCTTTCCTGCAAAACGGGTTCTCAGGATCTCCAGTATTTTTCTTGCAACCGGTACGAGCCATAACTGCAGGAAATCCTCTGCGCCGGAATATTGCTCAAAAAAGGCCGGATGACTAATGGGAAAATCGGGCCGTGTTCCTCCCATTATGTCCCGCACCTCCCTCAGCGCCTCTTCGTTCCAATAGCTGTCATAATCTTCCCGGCTCATGGTGACCGGAACATACCGATACCCCTGGGCGAGCAGAAAAGAGATCCTGTTTTTTCCCGTGCCCTCCACCCGGAAATGAGCCGGCGCCCCAAAGGTGACCTCCGCGCAGTTTTCCCGGAAAAACTCCGGATGCAGTGCCAGCTGGTTTCTCATGCTTTGAAACGCCATCAACTTCCCGCTGATGAAATTGTCTTTCCACCCCTGGTCCACAGGCATACCGTTCCTTCTCGACGTCGCCTCCGCCTCCGTGAGATATGCCCCCAGGCCCTCTGCCTTTTCATCAATACACCCTCGGACAAATTCCTCATACATATAGACTGCATGATAGGATATGAATATATTATGGCTTAATAAGGCTTCGTCAGCACACCATATATTTTGAAATGCCGGCGGCATATGAAGCAGCTCCGCCGGAATATATGTCTTCACCTTTCCCTGAAATACTTCCAGAACAGCATTTTGTCGGGGAAGCATGGATAAATCCACATGCTCCAACGAGGGTATTTCTTCGGAAGTAAGCCTGTACTCATCTGTCAGATCAGTATTAGCGCGCATAATCGTATTCAGGACCTCATTGTCTTTGCCGCCCTTCAAAACATAAAGCGGCATAAAGATCAGATTATTAAAACCGATTTTCCTGAGCTGTATCGCGATCTCATTATGCGCATATGCATTCTTGACCGTAACAATGACTATATATTCGTCCTTTTTCTCAAGATCAAACAGGGACTCCCAGGAACGGACCGGCAATCCGCGAAAGCCCTCGTAGGCCTGCGCCCTTTTATCAATAAAGGCTTCCACCGATACGTTTTCACTGGTTAGAACGTCTAATACTCTACGCCCTTTATCACCTGCTCCATAAATCAGAACCTTCTTTTCCGCTATTTTGTATGTCAGGTCAGCATTCGGATTCATTTTGCATGTCTCCTTCCCTCAGCGTATGACAAACAAACCGTTCATTTCGCCCTCAACCACGTATTTTTTTAAAAGCTTAATTTCCCTCTTTTCAAAAATATGATGCAAGACTGTGGTCATACGCATGATTACATCGTACACATAAACTGTAACATCGGACTTCTCCCGTATTTTATTTACATATTCTCTATGTCTGTCCAGCTGATCCGCTTTGATGATCACCAATGCGCCCCCACCAGTAATATCGGTCGATTCTTCCTCTTCACGAATATCATATAACCCTTCCAGATCAAATAATCTGTTGATTTCCACCGTCAGGAAATCCTTCTCGTCTGAAAAAAAGTATGCGGCATTCGCACCTTCCCTTATAAATAATCTTGAAAAATACGCGTGCGACATGCTAAGATCGACTACGACTCGAATCATCTGATCATTCTTTTCAATATCGTTTGCCATACTATGCCAGATATCCCTCAGATTTTGCCGTTGTACCGGATATCCGTAAAATACCGGATGTTCTATCGGATATTCCAGACACTCTGTCTTATTCTCTTTCAGCCGGCGGTATAATTCTACCGCCGACGCATTGTTGAAAAATCTTTCATATTCGTCCACAGTTATTCTTACAGGAATCCACTTATACCCTCTTCTGACCAGAAAGACACTCCTGTGCCAGCCATCCCTGATAATCACCTTTCCTTTTTCTCCCATGACTGCGTCTGCAGGCGATTCTTCAAAAAAGGAAATTCCCCCGTGTTTACTTATCTCTTCTTCATATAGTTGTACTAATCTGCTTCTGTCGGCCAATAATCTTCCATCGTCATATATATCTTTCTTATTCTGAGCCGATTTCCCATATATCTTTAAATACAACGGACATTCCTCTGTCTCCCCATAACAAAAATCAAGCAGTTCCCAATAGGGAAATAAATTATATATGTTTTTGTCGGAGAGGTATTTCATTCGCAATCGTCTTTTATCTTCCGTGCATTCACTATACCATATTGCATCTCGCTCCATTTCTTTGATCGAGTAGCACAGCTCCGCCGGACACCACAGCACTACTTCTTTTGAGTACTGATATATGACAGCCTCAGATTTATCCCTCTCATCCAACAGCTCTCCGAAAAAGGGAATACCTGATATTTCCAGGTCAAACGACTGTCTGATGCATTGGTTATAAACCTTCCGCAATTTGGATACATTTTTTATATTCAGTCCGTTCGTACTCACGGGGAAAAAAATAACCTGGTTCACGCCTTTTTGATATAAACGCCTTGCAATTTCCTGATGCTGTACAGCGTTTGTAAGCATTATGACAACAAGGGCATCCGATGTGTTTTCCCATTCCTCTAAGGTAAAAACAGGAATACCCATTATCTGTCCTATATTTTTCGCATTTCTGTCCAAAAAAGCACACACGTCAAACCCTTTTTTCAGAATGTTCTCTGTCCAAATGCGAGCCATCTCCGATGCGCCATAAACAACCAACTTCGCATCTTTATGAAAACAAAATCCCATATCTCACCTGCTTACACTAATTTCTTAATAATTTCCTCCGCATCCGCATCCACATTATCATAGCCCTTTTGTCCGCATTCACTGCAAAAAGGAATTTCATTTCTCCTGTGCTGCAGGTGCTTGACCTGAAACTCCCTGGGTTCTTTCGAGTTCCAGGCTTCTACCAGACTTGTTGTCTTGACATTGGCATAAGATGTCATATGCTTCCAGTCAAAACAGCAAACTCCTATATCTCCGTTTGCATGTATAATCATATTTGTCAACGGATAACTGCATATCGTATATCCTTTGGTGTGTTCGGAACGGTAATCTTTCTCCTGCCCCCCCACTCTGGAAGAGCCATTTTCTCAAACCCGGCCCAGATAGGTTTCACGGTTTCTATGAAAACATAATCCGAAATCGGAGTAAATGTCTCTATAAAACGTTGTCTGTCTTCCTCCTTTTTGATGGCGGACGATATTATCTTTACGCCCACCTCTGTCCTGCCCCTGCTATTATTTTCATAAAATCTTTTTATTTTATCAACTATATCATTATATTTAACATTCACCCCGCACACTTCCTTATACCCCGCGTCGTCAAGTGCTTCTAACGAGACTTTCATATAATCCAGACCAGCCTCACAAAGTGCTTGTCCCATTTCATTATCCAGCAGGGAAGCATTTGTGGAAATGCGAACCTTCTCACATACATCCGCCTTTTTTATCATTTTGATCATCTCAGGTAATTTTTTATTCAACAATGGTTCCCCTAAACCGTACATGTCTATTGCCTTTATTTTTCCAGGAAATTGCCTTAGATCATTGACGATCTTTTCAAACAGTTCTATTTTCATCACACTATGGCGCTGTTCTGCATTGACGTCGCTTATATTACAGGGGCAAAAGGAACATTTAAAATTGCATGCTCCACATGGATCGATCATTACTACAAACGGTTGTTTTAACGGTACGACATCTAGCAGTCTTTGCCGTGCATTATGTTTTTCTCCTACCATGTTCAGTCTTCACCTTCCTTAAACATTCCCCGCATTTTCTCTCGATCCATCCGTCATGAAAACATCCGCTAACAATATGTAGCTGTTCGTCGGACGGTCGATTCGATCAAAGAATTCTTTTGCCGCCACAGAAGCATTAGTCGAAATAACAATTATAAAAATATGACTGTCTGAATCTATACCTTCCTGCGGCTTAACACTCTTCAGACCATGAAAGACCACCTCTCTATAGGTGTCATATACTGCCACAAGTCGGGCTTTCTTATATTTTTCGGAAATATATTCATATACGTCTTCTGCGCTTTCCGATATTCCCCAGAGTGCATACTCTATGTCCTCGTTATCATTCCATGTATTATCAATTTTTTTCCTAATCTTATCCTTGTCCAGAGATTGACTCCCTGTATATACGTCAATATCGACTTTCCATTTTGCATAAACATCTTCCAGCTCCAAATAATAATTCTTATCATACGCTTCCTGTATTCTTCGAATTGCAGTGCTTTTTATAAGATCTTTTGCTTTCTCAATATCTGCCGCCCTGGGGTTCCATTCTATCTCATCTGCATTTTCAGGAAGATACATCGGAATAAACTGATTGATCCAGTCAAACGTGATCCCTTTGTATTCAGCAGCTAAGATCACAGGTATCCCCATTGCCATACACGGTACTGCACAATGCAGCCTGCTTGTTATGACCAAACGGGCGTATTTCCTGTACTCCTCATATTGCTTCAGTACATATTCCATTACATACTGTGCATCAGCATTTTCATCAATATCAATTCTATGATGTGTAAACACACCTTTTTGAAAATATTCCTCAGGTACATAATCCCTTAAATACTCCGGTGTATCTACAAAATATACTTTGTCTGCCTCCCTCGCTTTATCCTGCTCACGCTGCGGAAGGGTCATAGTCACACATCCCGCAAGATATGCTGGAATGTCATAGCCTTGCAGTCTGCGATATGTTCCATAGTCCCTGCATCCTACCGGCGAATATTTTTTCAGATACTCTATATTGTATTCAGACAAGGTAAATCCATTGCGGTAAAGACACACTCCGATAAAGACTGGAATAATATACCTGGAAAATTTGATTCTGCCTTCCTTGCAGCAAAACATATCAGTCATAAAGTAATTGATCGGCAAAATAAGATATTCTCCAACATATGTATCTATTTCATCCCAATCAATATAGTATATCTCAGATCTGTCTATCCCCATCTCCTTATAAATATTATCTATAGCAATGAGCTGAATATAGTCCCCTATATTGATCCTTTTCTTTCCATCGGCAGTATTCGCATCCGGCAGGCTTTTAATATTTGCATATCTCATAAATAATGCTCCTGTTGTTTCATAATCTCTTTAATACGATTTCAGCAGCGTCGTCCATATTATCCAAGGGATGCTGCAGTTCTTCCGGATAAACACAATCTCTGCAGATTGCATTACATTTTCGTTTTTTCATCAGCTGCATGATTTGAAAATCTCTAAGCTTATGCCCATTCCAGATATCTTTAAGCGACTGTTCTTGAACATTGCCCAGTATCATCGGGGATGGATACATGCAGCAGGGCGCCACATCACCATTTGCTTTTATAAACATTTGATAAAACGGCTGATGACATACTATTGCCTCTTTATATTCATATCCGTATCTTGTAATATTACGCTTTTCTTTCAGTTTATCTTCATAATCCACATCCTTGTACGCAGGAATAATGCGCTCAATATACAAATCATCGCAGATGTTTCCAAACAGCTCATAGAATTTCTGCTCATCGCCTTCGTCAAGCGCCGTATCCGCGATTTTAAGATGAAGGCGGCATGCCCCGCGGTTGGAATAAAAGTACTTAATATTATTCAGGAACTGATTAAAATCAATTGTATAACCACATATTTTTTTATATTTGTCAGCGCTCAGACCCTGCAGCGAAACAATCAGTCTGGTCAGGCCGGCCTTTACCAATTCCTCCGATTTCTGAGGTGTCAGTAAGGACGCATTCGTTGTTATCTCAATTCTGTCAGTAATTTGGGCTTTTGATATTTCTGCCACCATTTTTGATATATTTTTATATATAAGAGGTTCCCCATATCCAATAAGATTGATTATCTTATAGCAATCTGCCAACTGCCTGAGGTCATCTATAATTTTTTCAAAAACCCCCCATTCCATTCCATTCCCCCCCCCATTCAGTCCGACGGAATGGACACAATATTCGCAGCGAAAATTGCATAGTCCAGTCGGCTCGATCTGAATATTAAAGGGCTCTTTTAACGGAACTATATCGCTTAATCTGTTTCTCCCCTTTTCATCTCTTCCGTTGTTGATCTTTTTTCTATCCATGTATATATGCTCCCAATTTAGTAGTCTTCAGATATTATAAATATCTGCCTTATACAAGCCCATATTCCCTCTGATCCAGCCGATTGTTTCCTCTATCCCCTGTGCAAAGGTATACTCCGGCTGCCAGTCTGTCAATTTCTTTATCTTCTCGTTGGAACCCAATAAACGGTTTACTTCGCTTTTTTCCGGCCGCAGCCTTCGCTCGTCACACACGATCCTTGCCTGCGGATTGATCTGTCCTATAATCTCCTGTGCCAGTTCGCCAATGGATATTTCCTTTTGGGTGGCTATATTGATCTCCTCTCCGACCGTCCCGTCCGATTCTGCGATTGCCACAAATCCTGCCGCTGTATCCTTCACATAATTAAAATCCCTAGTCGGAGTCAATGAACCCAGCTTTATCTCTTCTTTGCCGGCGAGAAGCTGCGTGATGATTGTAGGTATCACCGCCCTTGCCGACTGTCTTGGCCCATATGTATTGAACGGTCTCACTATAGTTATTGGGAGTTGAAAGCTTCTGTAGAAGCTCTCGGCCAATCTATCCGCTCCGATTTTAGTCGCGGAATAGGGCGACTGTCCTTGGAAAGGATGCTTCTCGTCGATTGGAACATACTGCGCCGTTCCGTATACCTCAGACGTAGACGTTACCAAGATCCTTTCTGTTCCCAATTCCCGCGCCGCCTGTAATACATTCAATGTGCCCTTGATATTGGTATCTACATAGGAATCCGGCGAGTGATAGCTAAAAGGTATCGCAATCAAAGCTGCCAGATGGAACACCACATCCACCCCCTTCACAGCCTCCCGTACCCCGTTTGGATCCCTGATATCACCGCTGAATATATCAATTTGCGCCAGCTTATCCTGCGTCAACGTATCCAGCCAGCCCCATGTATTGAAAGAATTGTAAAAGGTAAACGCCTTTACCTCATATCCTCTCTCCAAAAGCAGTTCTGTCAAATGGCTTCCGATAAATCCATCCGCACCTGTAACTAAAACCTTTTTCCCCATATATGCTTCCTCTTTCTGATATATTATACATCAGCATATCATAAATTTATTTTGCTTACTATGTCTGCCAGAGATTCCGGATCTCTTCCCAGCAGCTTACGTGTATCTCCGGCGTCCACAATCAGATCATACGGATGAAAATTCGGGTTCGACAGTACATTTGCCTTTATCCTGCACCCCGTTTGCCTCTCAACCATTGTGATAATGTCGCCCATACTATAGGAATATCCGCTGCAAAGATTTACTGTTCCGGAGGCAAAATTCTTTCCTTGCTCCAAAGCCAGGGCCAGATTGACAACAGCGTCTGTGACATCCTGAACAGAAATATAATCGCGCAATGAATCCAAACTTTCTTTCCATACATCAAACGTCTGGTCATCTCTGATTGCCTGATATACCTTTTGCAATATTCCGACCCTGTTGCCATCAACAATATTTGTGGGCCTGACGATTACATAGTCGCTCACAAACCTCTTGATGATCAATTCACATATCTCTTTAGACCTTCCGTAATTGTCATCAGGATGACATTCTGTTTCGGAACTGATCGGCTTATCTGTCGATCCGACAGATGCTATGCTGGAAATATGAATAAAGCATTTACAGTTTTTTCTTTGAGCAGCACGCGCAAGCTGAGCTGTTACGATAATATTGTTTCGAATAGATCGTTCAGCATCATTTCCCTTATTGCCTGCATAATTCACGATAACAAACTCATCGTCTGGTATGCTTTGCCTGACCTCCTCTTCCTGTGTCAGATCTCCCGAAAAAATACTTACCGCTTTACCCCTGTCAGTCAGTGCATCGGCAAAACGCTTTCCAAGCCACCCATAGGCTCCGGTCACAAAATATATCATAAGTTATCGCCTTTTACTCAATCATTTCGTACTGCAGGATAGTATCTTCTCCAATGTCACATTTCGCTGCTTTTCCTATTATTTTTGCCAGGTCATACGGAGCTATCCCTGTACCAGGCCTTTTAAATGTCAGCATGTCCTCGGCAATGATCTCTCCCTTGCTTATATTCCTCTCTGCTACGATGGACCGCCTTGCGTTTCTCCTGGCTGTTTCTTCTGTCTCAAGGCAATTGATTTCTTCTTTTCCCATAATACTTTTAATAAATTCAAGACCCGACTTTATTTTTCGCAGATCGGCGGGATCCATGGAATGAAAATGGTCATTCTTACCCTTAATGGTTTTATCCAAGGTAAAATGTTTTTCAATCACTTTTGCGCCCATCAAGTAGGCTGACTTTATCACATCCATGCACTCATCCGGCTTTGTATGATCCGAATAACCGATGATACATTCCGGATATTTTCGGGACAGCGCGGATATTCTCTTAAGGTTTGCGTGTTCATAGGGCGTCGGATATTCCAATACACAATGAAGAAGCGTAAGCTGTTTTTCGTTATTTTCATGAATCAAAGATACCGTCTCGTCAATTTCCCTCGCATTCGCCGCTCCCACAGACAAAATGACCGGCATATTCTTCCGGGAAATATACCTGACAAACGGATGGTTTGTAAGATCAGACGAAGAAATCTTATATAAACTCATCATGGATTCCAAATAATCAGCTGCGTCAAAGTCAAAGGGCGTAGACAAAAAGTCTATGCCTGTTTCCTCTGCGAATCTGCTCAATACCTCATAGTCATCTCTTCCCATTTTCTCGTACAGCTTAAAAAATTCATACTGAGATGTAAGAGGCACCTCACTGGTATCCCAATATGAGGGGGAGTCTTTGGCTGCAAGCCCCCTTGCAGTATACGTCTGGAATTTAACAGCATCTGCGCCTGCGTTTTTTGCCTCTGCGATCATAAGCTTTGCCGCATCAACCAAGCTCATGTTCTCCTTTTCGGCTATATCATAATAATTTACACCTATTTCTGCTATTATATAATAACCTTGAGCTGCCAGCTTCTCAAAATAATTCATTTTCTTCATCCTTAATCTCCCATTATTATTTTTCTTACCCTGTCTATTCCCTTCTCCAAGTGCAAATCGGCCATGGAATCATACAATGACTTTCTGACATTTGATGACTCACACAAAATTGTAACAGCTCCTGCAATACATTCTCCTGATACTTCTGAGCCAAGTCCAAGGTTCAAAAATCCGTTTTTCAGTTGAGCAAACGTATGAAGTGTTTCACGTTCGTTTTCTGCAAGAATAATACTCGGAACCGCATGATGTGCCAATTCATACATTGTCCTTCCCTGCGAACATATCGCCAGATCAGCAAGCCTTAAGATTGTGCTAATGTCTCCGCCCTTAACAACACTTATATCCTGTCGGCTGTCATCAACCAAAGCATTAATTGCCGCCATTCTTTCATTTCCGGCTCCCATTACCACTGTCACCTTGATTTTCTGCAGACATCCAATATCGGCTATGGCTGTAATGCTTTTTTCAGTCAGATGCGCCGGGTCCGTATTACCGAATAAAATAATTATATTTTCTGCTGATTCTCTATATTCATTTTTGGATACCTCCTGCATGTTCTCCGGAAGACAATAATAATCTTTTCCGTTATAAACATGCTCCAAAGCCGTTTCTCCTTCATAAAGTTCATTTATCACCGCGTCGGCATAACGTGAACCTTCCCCGTTATCTTCTAAATTGATCACTCTGCAATTCATTTCCTGCAGTTTTAAAATATATTCTTTTTCCGTATCAAGTATATCATTTACCACCACATCTACGGAATTCCCACGTACATAATCATACAGTTCAACGCACTGGTCGAAGATAAAAAAAGGGATATTATTTTTTATTAACTGTTCAAAGGATAAAGTGGTTTTTTTTGACAGCGCCACGATGCATTCAACATTTTTTAACTGCTTAATAAGCTCAATACACCTGAATGCGTGCCCCATCCCCAGTTCCTCGTACGCGTCATAACGAAACAGAACTCTTTTCATAATGTCCTTTTAATGCGCCTCCGTTTCAGCAGAATTTTGTGTACGCCTTCAGCTGCTCGTCCGATAACAGTGGACTCATAATATGAATAGCCGGCGTGGTAAATACTCCGTTCGAATCCATAACAGACTTTACCACAGGCGCCCTCTCTTTATCCCTTTTTTCAATTATTTCCAGCAGACACATATCTTTTCTGCTGATGAGCCACTCTATTCCGCCGCTTAATTCATCCGTCGTCGATACCCTGTTGTATTCATATCCAAAGGCCTCTGCTACTTTTCGAAAATCAGGCATACTGATTCCGCTTTCCGGATCACAGCCGTTTCCAAGACCATCAAAATAGTTACGGCAGGTCATTCTGATGTTGTCATAGCCGTTATTATTGAACACTACTATTTTAACACCCATTTTATTATATTTTATCGTCTGCAATTCCTGCAGGTTCATCATAAAACAGCCGTCCCCTGTAATGCAATATATCGGATGATGTTCATTCGCTGCCGCCGCGCCTATGGCAAAGGGCAGGTCTATTCCCATGGAACCGCTGTGATAGTTGACAATAACCCTCTGACGTTCGCTCATTACACCTTCTTTCAGCAATTCATGAATACTGCTGCTGTTTCCAAGTGCAAAAACTGCATCGTCCTCTACCCGTTCCAGAAATTGTTTCCAGAAAGCCGCGGGATGCACCAGGGCATCCTTTCTTTTTTCAACATAATCAAGCACTTCGAAACGCGGTAATTTCTCATAGAGATAATCGCAATAGCTTTTCCATTGATCCGAAGCCTTTATATGCCTTCCGTATGCAGTATATTTTCTGAAGAAATCTTTCAGATCGCCATAAATACATTTTTTAACGTTTAAACCTGTCTTTTTACTCTCATCCGGCTGTGCATCTACCATATACAGATCGGCGTCAGCGGCAAACGCTTCCACATTAAATCCTGTTTGATTTGTAGACAGGCTGTTTCCCAGCACAAGAATAAAATCAGAATTTTGAATAATAAAATTACCGCATCTCGGTCCCAAAGACCCCGACATACCATAATAATTGGGTTCGCCTGTATAATTGTTATCCGGTGCGCCAAATCCTCCTACGATTGGAACATCGACCAGTTTTAAAAAATCACGGTATTCTTTTTCGGAATTGCTGGTCCTGACAGCCGAACCGGTAAGTATGCAGGGCCTTTTGCTTTCTGACATCCTGTCAGCCAGTTCTTTGATATCATCAGCCGACAGTTCAGGAACAGGTGATATAAATGTTTCACAGTTATATAGTTCAGACTCTTCTACCAGCTTGCCCTGAACATCTAATGGGATGGAAAGCCATACGGGCCCCCGCCGCCCATCCATTGCTGTCTCAAGTGCTTTCCTGACCTCCCTTTTTACAGAAAGCGGGTCTAAAATCATCTTTGCATATTTTGTAATGTTGCTTACCTGCGGAATGATATCATTTTCCTGAACGCCAATACTTCTTACATCTAGCCCGCTTGCATTTACAGTGGTGTCATACCTTGGATGCCCTGCTATAATGATCATGGGAAGACTGTCAACCCATGCGCCCTGCACTCCGTTCAGCGTATTCAGACCCCCTGGGCCGCTTGTGACACACACTACGGCAATATTTCCGGTCAATCTGGCATACGCCTCAGCGGCCATTGCCGATGCCTGCTCATGATGGTTATACAAAGTCTTTATAACCTTCTGCTTTAATGCAAATGCATTGTTAAGATGCATTGCACCGCCGCCAACCACCGAAAACGCCTGCGTAACCCCATTTTCAATCAAGGTATCCACCACAATATCCGCTACTCTTTTCTGCACTTGTCCATCCTCCGCTAAAATTGTTCTTACTGTCAATAAAGCATCTGATAAATATCTATCAAATCCTCCCGTTCCCTGTACCAGTCATACAACTCCCGGACTGCGGTCTCCTTTGCTGTGTAAGTGAAATCCGGACATTCTTCCAGAAACCTCTCGTTAGACGCCGTATATTCTCTACCCAGCCCCTCCCGGCATATATAGACCGGCATTTCCCTGGTGGAGATTTGATTGACAATATCACATATCTCCCGCAGGCTGATCTTATCTCCCGCTACCATATTGTAGGTATGGTATTTTGGTTCATGAGACAGAAAAAATTCCAGCATCCTGCAAAAATCGTCCACCCACAGATAATCAAAATATACATTCTGCCGCATGGAAAAAGGCAGTCCTTTGATTGCCTTACAACAGATATTTGATATGAACCTCACAGGATAATACTCATACTTCCCAAATATGCCAAACAGCCTGAAATTGTAAATGTTCTCACTGGCTTCTATCATCTGCCCAACGGTATATTTCATCAGACCGTATTGATCCGCAGGAATCGTCCGCCCGATTTCCCCCTCCTTTGCGCTTACAATATCATAGCGCTTGTCATACTCCGCACCGGAGCCACTGTAGTACATTTTTCCGTAAAGACTGCTGCATTTCCAGAAATTCAGGAACATTCGCAGATTATATTCCAGCATCTTTGTACCGTCTTTACTCTTATCTATCCCGTCCCCATATACCGCAAAATGAAGCACATAATCAAACCGATTCTCTTCCAGATATTTTTGCACTGCCGTCTCATCTAAACAGTCCAGTTCTCTGCTGACGGGAGCATATACCTTGTATATCGGATTCTTTTCCAGATATTCTTTTACATTCCTGCCTACAAATCCGGTGGAACCGGTGATCAAAATCTTTTTCACGTTTTCCGTCATCCGTTATTTCCCCTTACTATATGCCAATTTCCTTTTTCATCCAGAAAGGCTATCTCTCTATATCCGATTCCCGCCTTGTCCAGTTCGACGAGATAATCTTTCGATGTACACCCCCTCAGCGAACCCTCCAACACGATAAAATCAAATCCCGCTCTGCCTGTCTTTTCCCCGATTTCCCTGAGTTCCTCAAACACAAAAGCCACATCGGATATACCTTTCAAATCCTGTAACCAACATTCTTCCTGTACAGCGTTATACAATACGCCCACTTTTGCTCCCATTTCCTTCAAGAGCTCCCTTACCTTCAGGGAGTTGCTTCCAAGTCCACAGTTGATCCCTAACACGGAAGCCTGTTCTATTCGGGGCAGCTGCCACACATTGAAAAGCTCAGGACTGTAATAGGCACCTGTTCCCCATGGATCCACTCCGAAATCCTCCTGGAACTTCTTCCTTCCCGCATTGTAGAATTCAATCTGCCTTTTCTCAGAATCAAAATCATGCCTGTGGGTTACGGAGCCCACATGATGACAGTAAGCATCCTTTGCCAATATATTTTTGTATCCATGCCGCCGCATCCAAAGTGATATCTTGTCGTCTGGAAAAGAAGAGACGTTTTTCACGCCGTACATTTGCTCATAAAATTCCAACTGAAATCGGCAATAATCATCTGTCCGCAGCATATAGAGCGGATTGCAGAGTCTTGTCCGCACCTCATGCCGCCTTTCATCATAAATATTATTGCGATGTACAAAAGCCAGAAAACCTTCCACATCATTATAATTGACATAGATAGTCTGCAAATTACTGACATTAGGAGTAGAAGGGACGATCCAGCCATAATCGTCATGTTCCATGAACGCCCGGTACATATTGTCAATGGCATTTTCCCCTATAAAGACATCGTTGCTGATATACAGACTGTATTTTCCCTTCATAGCCCGGTTTGCCATGGGATTAAACGCATGATTGATGGCCGCATTGACCACATGCGCTCCCTCTATACTCTCAAAAAACTCTCTGGTGCCGTCATCCGAACCATGATTATAGAGAATCAGTTCATAAGTAATGCCGCTGGGCAGGTTCCGCAGAACATTCTGTACACAGCTTTTTGTAACATCCAGATGGTTGTATGCTACTACCCATAAAGACAGATCACAGGTGTATTCCCGCTCCTCCGCAGGCTGTTCCAGTCTGTAAAAATATCCTGTTCTCATGATTTGCCGGCGGAACTCCTCCATCCTCTCCGGATGGCCGCACACCAGTTCCCAATAGTAAAACTCCAACGCCATATTCTCCAGAATCATAAGCAGCTCACACTCCAGCTTCCATGCTGCTTCCTCCGGATCACGCTGCACAAGCTGCCGGATACCCTTAAGAGACTCCGCCGCACAGATACACGCCTTGCTCAGACGACTGCAGGCATCATCTCCGTTCTCCTGCGCCGCAACGCCCTGCACTGCGGTAAGCGCATCGGAAATATCCCTCCCCAGAGCTTCAAATTCCCACATATTACCTGACATATATGCCGGTAACATCTGCTTTACCGCATCCTGCATTGTCTGAAGGATATCCAGTATGCCATATATCTTATCCTGTTCCATCATATCTATATTCCCCATAGTTCACTCCCTCATAAAATGCCAAAATATATATCAGCTTCTCTTCCGTTTTTCATTAACCTGACAATATTTTACGCAGAAACTGTTCGAATTCCTGCCTGCCTTTATTTCCAGCAGACGCTCCTGCATATCCCTGTCAAAGGAGATTTCCTGACCCTTGACGATCTGTGCATAACACTGCTCAAAGATCGCAAAACTGTCCCTTACATGACTCAAAGCGTACAGCCGCTCCATGTTAAGGTGCTCCGCTCTGTGCTCTTCAAACTTCTGCTGTAATCGTCTCAGTGTATACTCCGGCCGATCCGTTTCAGCCTCTCTCTTTTCCGCAATGCGGATCAGCATTACGCACCGCGCCAGCCAGGAATTCTGAAACAGAAAGTCCGATCGCTGAAGCCTTGTAAGCTCCGGCTTTTCTGACAGAATACGCTCCAACTCCATCTGCACGGTATCTGCCGTATTACCATGCCATGTGAGAGGCTTTCCAAGATAGGTATCAGGCAAATAACTGGTAACTGTAGGCAAGTTACAGCATATATGCTCATATAGCTTTACCGGGTCGCAGGACAGGCTCATTTTCGCATTATCTTTATAAGGGATCAGCGCTGCGTCAAAGCTTTTATAGTATTTTGCCAGCATCCAATGGGGCCGTCCGCCCAACAGGTAGATGTTCGAATACTTCTCTGTAATCCATTCATCTTCCACCGGTCCCACCACTACAAAAGACCAGTCAGGCCTCTCTTTCGCAAGACGGTAAAGGAGCTCCCGGTCAAACCGTTGATAAACAGCGCCCACATAGCCAATCCTTGGATGCGGAATGCCGGAAATATCTTCCGGTTCTTCTTCCTGATCCGAAAACATTTCCTCCTGATCCACACCGTTTGGTATGAGATAAGTGCCGGAAATATGTTCCAGAAGATACTCTCTGCAAAATAGAGCAGCACTGCTTACCGTCACTGCAAAGCTACTTCCTGCAACGACCTGTTCACACTGATACCTTCCTTCCGAAGTCCAGAACGCACTTTCAAAATCAGAATTATCATCCGCTATATCGCAAATAACAGTGTGGGACTCACATAAGCTCAGGAGCGTCCCACAATAGTCCGGCACTGCCACAAAGAAAACGGCATTAGGATAACTCTCTCCCAGAAATCTTAATAAAATATCCTGTGCCTTATTATGCGCACACAGATGATACAGAATGATCTCATCATCCTGTTTTCTCTCCTGCAGCATCCGCTCCAGCAGCTCCTGTTCGCCCATATCCTCAGGAATCGCCATACCCTGATACCGGGAATTCACAAAGATAACCTCCTGTCCCAGATCATTCAAAGCAATGGCCATGTTTTGATAACGCTGCATCATCACTCGCTGAAATTCCATCGGAACCACAAAGATAAAGGTATGACGCCCACAGGAAAGCAACGTCCTGAAGAAATCTGCCCCGCCTTCCGGCATACCCTCCATTTGCAGCACACTCTCTACAAGCTCCCTGTAGTCTTCCGATGTCTTGTCTAAAAGTCTGGCTGCCCTGGCAAAGGCCAGCAGACCTCGTTCCAGATTGTTCCTTTGAAGATAGCACCGCCCCAGCAAATACCAGGCATCTGCTAATTCCGACGCTTGCTTTACCAGCCTCCCCAATATTTCCCTGGCCTCTTCGAATTCTCCGATCTCTACCAGTAGCGCCGCTTTCCTAAGCCAGAACTCATCATCCTCCCCGTGCTGCTCCAGGTATTGCTTCAATGCATCAAATTCCTGTTGGATCCGTACCTCATCCTCCATATCAGCCACCTCTAAAGTAATCGCATTTCCCCTAAATCTGACGATTCGTCGTGTTATATATTGATATGACCTCGTTTCGATTCAGCAGCGCCGCAAGATAAGAAAAACAGGATGAAGATACCAATGCCATGCTCTTGCAGTAGGACATCAGCTGCATATCAAGATAATTATTCATACCTGTATTCCCTTCCACAAAGGTCACTTCTTCGGCTTTCAGTCCCAATTCCCCCAAATTTTCCCTGCACCAGGCCAGATCATCAGAAAAAATGAAGAAATGTGCCTCTGTAATTTTATTCCGCAGCATTTCAACCGCCAGCCGATAACTCTCTGTCGATGCTGCCCAGCCGTATGTCAAAAAATCTCCTCTCCTGACATGCAATGCCACCGAATTGCTCCGCTCGATCTCCGCCTCATAGCGCTTGTTCCGATCATCTGTAAGAGGTGCAAACTGAAGCTCCTTTCTCAGTGTTTCCCAATGTCTGTCTTTCAACCACTCTCTGTTGATCCAATAGCCATGATAATAAATATTTCCCTTCGCATGAGCAATCCACGGTGCAAATTGATTTGTTGGAGTAAATATCACGTTCCCGTCAAATTGAAAATCTCCGGTTTCCGCCACCATAGCATAGTCTTCTCCTGCATCCCGCAGTTGCTGGGGAATCCTTCCCTGCCCTACCATATACTGCCACACATCTTCTGTAAAACGTTGACTTAGAAGCTTGGGTCTGGCATGAGGAAACACCTTCAAAATCTCAAAACCGTTGTGTGAGGGATTTTTTACACAGAATGCAGCATTGTCCAGATAGCAGGGCTCCCCGCCCTCAAGCTCCACGAAACGGGAAAAGATATATTGAAAGGTCTGATTGCCCAGCCCCCCATTACATAATGCAATCTTCATTCCTGATTTCTCCTTTACAAAAAGCTGCCCGGCCACACAGCCGGGCAGCTTTTTTACTACCTTTGGAACTTTTGAACTCTTAAATTGCCTTAGCCAAGAAGGGAAAGAACGCCCTGGTTGGACTGGTTTGCCTGTGCCAGCATAGACTGACCTGCCTGTGCAAGGATATTCTGGTTCGAGTACTTCACCATCTCGGAAGCCATATCCGTATCGCGGATAGCGGACTCTGCACTGGTGGTGTTCTCTACAACATTATCCAAGTTGTTGATAGTGTGCTCCAGACGGTTCTGGACTGCGCCCAGCTCGGAACGCTGTGCGGATACCTTGGTGATAGCAGCCTTAATCTTCTCGATGGCATCCAGAGCCTTACTGCTGTCAGTTCCATCCATCTGCAGGCCATGCACACCCAAGCCCTTCGCTGTCATAGCATCCAGATTCAAGTTGATCTGGTTGTTGCTGGTCGCATCTGCACCTACATGCAGGGCCACGGTCAAGGCACCAGTCTTATCTCTAATGCTGGTGACCTCATCCTTATTCAATGTGGTCGCATTACCAACCGCATCATATACCTTGGGTGCATCAGCAATAGCATTGATTTTACCTGTAACAGATGCTTTCCCGGTGTAAGCCGTGGTAAAGTAATTGTCCAGATCATTTGCAGAAATCTTGTTGCCGTCCTTGTCATAGTATGCGGTAGAAGCTGCCGTTGTCACCGCGCCGGTAACCTTTGTAGCGTTGAAGTTGACAGTGTCGCTATACTCAGTGTTTGCAGATGCAGTCTTCGCATAACCGCTCACCTGGAACTTAGCCAGCGTAACGCCCTTGGTGTTGTACACAGTAAATTCATACTGACTCTTTCCTGCGGAAGTTGTGGTAACAGTAAATTTCTGGCCAGCCTCGCCGTTCAAAGCAAGGGTATATTTCTTATCGTCTACCGTACCGTCTGCCTTCATAGCAGAAATACCGGTTACGCTGACGCCAGAATCCCTTATTGCCTTGATCAGGGCATTCAGATCATCCATGTTCTCGACAGAAGCCGTCTCCGCGGAGAAGGTCAGGGACATGCCGCTTACGGTATCCTTCTGGAAGGCTGCCGCACCAGCCTGTGCGCTTGATGCAGAGAAAGTCTTGTAAGAATAAGAGGTCCCCTTTGCTACGCTCTTGTCACCCTTCAACAGATAGGTCTCGTTGAACTTGGTGGTCTCTGCCACACGGTCGATCTCGGTGGTCAGCTGGTCAATCTCCTGCTGGATTGCTGTACGGTCAGAATCAGAGTTCGTGCCGTTTGCGGACTTTACTGCCAGCTCGTTCATTCTCTGGAGCATGTCATGCACTTCTGTCAGCGCACCTTCTGCGGTCTGCACTGCGGAAATACCGTCCTGTGCGTTAGCGGAAGCCTGGGTCAGGCCTCTGATCTGCTTCCTCATCTTCTCGGAAATAGCCAGACCTGCTGCATCGTCTGCCGCACGGTTGATCTTGTAACCGGATGAGAGCTTCTCAGTGGACTTTGCCTGCGCACTGCTTGTCAGGCCCAGCATTCTGTTAGAGTTCATTGCTGTAAGATTGTGTTGTACTACCATAGTCTATTCCTCCTTGAATATGTTTTGCCGCTTCCCTGCGGCCATAATAGTTTTCAATGGCAATGTCAGTTCAAGGCTCGCACTTCCTGTCACATCCACTGCCCGGTCCCTCCGCACTTTGGGTGTGCGATCCCTCCGAAAACGGCGGCTCTGTAAAGCCCTTACTTGCCTTACCTGTTAAATATATCGGAAAATTCCGCCCGGACTTTAGCCTTACGGAGAATTTTCTTTCGAATTTTCTTTTAAATCCTTTTCTGCCTGCTTCAGAAGCGCTTTCGCTTCCTGATCCTGCGGAACGCATTGGCACACCTGATCCAGGATTTCTTTCGCTGCCTGCAGCTCCCCCTGCTCCAAACGATGTTTTGCCATATTTTTCAAAGATGCAGCAATCTTTTCCAGATCCATCCTGGCCGTCTCTGCCTCCTGATCCCGCCGCCTCACATCATCCCGCAGCATTCCGGCGTAATCTGCAACGATCTCTCCCAGCGCAGGGTAAACTCCCAGACATTTTCTGACAGCCTCCAGTGCCTTTAAGTCGTTTCCCTGTTCCCTGTATTCCTGCAGTCTCTTCAATCGCAGGGCCAACTGGATGTCCTCCGGCAACGCTTCCGGTATCTGTTCAAATACCGCCTCCCTGTAATAAGGTTGATAAAATTCGATCACGCTGTCCGCATACTTCCAAAGCAGCACTTCCAGGTCCAGAAATTTCAGTCCGGTATCCTTATAATGACGCAGGTATCCTTCCAGACACTTAATTCCAAAAAAGTCATACCTAATATCCGGCGCCTGTCTCCATCCTGCGATCCGCACATCCCAGCCGCTGATATTCGCCAAGTCCGCCTCACTGCACCAAATTTCCACGTCATGCTTCCAGACAAGATAGTCTGTGTTTCTCACCAGACTGTCAACAAGGGGCAGAAGACCCATCTTCTCCGGTACATTCCACACCTCTGTCCTGATCTCCAAAAGCTCGTGGGGATACTTTTCAAATAATTGACGAAGCTTCTCCGTAACCTGCCGTCTCCGCTCTTCCTGATCGCTGCTCTCCGGATCTTGCTCTGCCCACAAGATTTTCGAACAAAGGATATAGCTGTGGTCAAAGTCCAGGCAGGATACAAGATAACGCAGACGGGAAAGCTTTTCCTCCTGACAGTACCGTTTATAGGTCACCTCCACATCCAGAAATGCTACCAGCATTTCCTTCATGCCTTCCTCTCTGGCCACCAGCGTCTGCAAGATCCTTGCCCACAGGGGATGGAACGCAACACTGCATGCTGCGTCCACAATATCCCGTTCTGTCTCATACTGGTTCAGCAGCTTTTTATCCTCCCATTCCAACGCATAAAAAGCCTCCTCCGCCAGCCCGTAATCCTCGACCCGGATCAAGGATCCTATAGCCGACAGGACAGTGCCATAGAGCAGATTCTTCTGGAAAACCGAGGCGACAATCAGATCTGCCCCCTGCTCCAGCGCCTGTCTGTCATCCTTCAGCCGCCTGTAGCTGTCCATGTATTTTCTCATGTGCTCCCGGCATTGCTCGTCCTTTTTCTGCTTGCCGTATACTCTGGCTCCCACCAGATGGAAAAATGCCACCGTAGGCTCCATGAAAGCCAGCTTGACCACGGGCTCTGCCAACGCTTTTTCCAGCCACTCTTCCTCTTTCTCGTACCACTTCAAGCCATCCAGGGAAATCAGTGCAAAGGCATACAGACACCCTATAAAGATAGGCGAATTCACTGATTCAGTATATTTCTTTCTGTCCTCTTCCAGCCATTTTCTGCTGGTCTCAAAGGCTTCCTCATATTTTCCAATGGTATGATATTCCTGAGCCAGCTGACCGCTCCATCTGGGATCCATGGGATACTGCTCCGCCATCTCCAAAAGGGGCTTGATATTGCGCTCCGTATGCTTCTGCTTCTCCGCATCATCCTTGTAGACATAACCGTAGTGATGAACGAAATCGGAAAATACCTTCTTCGGTGCCTTAAAGGTACTGATGAATTCATGGATCTTTCCTATGAATCTGGTTCCCGGCTCAAGCCTGCACATCCTGGAGGGATAAGAGTCATCATACATAGTCCCTTCAAAATTAAAGTAATTCCGCACTGCATAGGAGGCACAATTATATTTTGTATGTTCATTGGAGGTAAAAAAGGCTACAATCTCCTGAGGATTCTCAAACCATTCGTCGTCGTCCAGATACATGAACCACTCTCCCCGAGCCTCCTTCAGACCTGCATTGCGGGCTGCTGCGAAATCGCCGCACCAGGCAAAGTCAATGATCTTATCCGCATAGCGCTCCGCCAAGGCGCGTTGCTCAGGATTACAGCCGGTATCCACCAGGATGATCTCACAGGGAAAAGCCTCCTTAAAGTAATGCAGCGAATTCAAGCTCTTACGCATTTCCTCTCTTCCGGAGACCAGCATGGATATAGACAGTAAAATTTTTTCTTTGCTCATAGTATCGGATTCCTTTCCTTTTAACTGATTTCTTCAAAAAAGCTGCCCAGCCACAGGGCCGGGCAGCCTTTCGTACTGCTTTTTAAAACCTTTCGAACTCTAACCAGCCTTAGCCAAGAAGGGAAAGAACGCCCTGGTTGGACTGATTTGCCTGTGCCAGCATGGACTGACCTGCCTGTGCAAGGATATTCTGGTTCGAGTACTTCACCATCTCGGAAGCCATATCCGTATCGCGGATAGCGGACTCTGCACTGGTGGTGTTCTCTACAACATTATCCAAGTTGTTGATAGTGTGCTCCAGACGGTTCTGGACTGCGCCCAGCTCGGAACGCTGTGCGGATACCTTGGTGATAGCAGCCTTAATCTTCTCGATGGCATCCAGAGCCTTACTGCTGTCAGTTCCATCCATCTGCAGGCCATGCACACCCAAGCCCTTCGCTGTCATAGCATCCAGATTCAAGTTGATCTGGTTGTTGCTGGTCGCATCTGCACCTACATGCAGGGCCACGGTCAAGGCACCAGTCTTATCTCTAATGCTGGTGACCTCATCCTTATTCAATGTGGTCGCATTACCAACCGCATCATATACCTTGGGTGCATCAGCAATAGCATTGATTTTACCTGTAACAGATGCTTTCCCGGTGTAAGCCGTGGTAAAGTAATTGTCCAGATCATTTGCAGAAATCTTGTTGCCGTCCTTGTCATAGTATGCGGTAGAAGCTGCCGTTGTCACCGCGCCGGTAACCTTTGTAGCGTTAAAGTTGATGGTGTCGCTATACTCAGTATTTGCAGATGCCGTCTTGGTATAGCCGCTGATCTGGAACTTAGCCAGCGTAACACCCTTGGTGTTGTACACGGTGAACTCGTACTTGTTGCTTGCTCCTGTAGCTGTTCCTGCAGAAGTTGTGGTAACAGTAAACTTCTGGCCAGCCTCGCCGTTCAGGGCAAGGGTATACTTTGTGCTGTCCAGAGTGCCGTCTGCCTTCATTGTTGAAATGCCGGTCACGCTGACACCGGAATCCCTTACTGCCTTGATCAGAGCATTCAGATCATCCATGTTCTCAACGGAAGCCGCCTCTGCGGAGAAGGTCAGAGACATGCCGCTTACGGTATCCTTCTGGAAGGTAGCCGCACCGGTCTGCTTGCTGGATGCAGAGAAAGTCTTATAGGAATAAGAGGTTCCCTTTGCCACACTCTTATCACCCTTCAACAGATAGGTCTCGTTGAACTTGGTGGTCTCTGCCACACGGTCGATCTCAGTGGTCAGCTGGTCGATCTCCTGCTGGATTGCTGTACGGTCAGAATCGGAATTCGTGCCGTTTGCAGACTTTACTGCCAGCTCGTTCATTCTCTGGAGCATGTCGTGTACTTCTGTCAGAGCTCCTTCAGCGGTCTGCACTGCGGAAATACCGTCCTGTGCGTTAGCGGAAGCCTGGGTCAGACCTCTGATCTGCTTTCTCATCTTCTCGGAAATAGCCAGACCTGCTGCATCGTCAGCCGCACGGTTGATCTTGTAACCGGATGAAAGCTTCTCAGTGGATTTTGCCTGTGCTGCAGATGTCAAGCCAAGCATTCTGTTGGAATTCATAGCTGTGAGATTGTGTTGTACTACCATATTTATTCCTCCTTGAATAAAATTACCGCTTCCCTGCGGCTTAATTTTTTGCGGCAATATCCGTTCCGGGTTCGCACTTCCCTTTGCTTCCACTGCCCTGTCCCTCCCTCTCTCAAGGGTGCGATCCTTTCGAAGAAGGCGGCGCGTAAGATGGGATACTCCTTACCTGATATGTATATCGGATCATTTTTTGCAGACTTTAGTCCAAAATATAAAAATTTAAAAAAATCACCCGGCAACTAAGTCCGGGTGACTAATATAATCTAATATATAATCAAGTATTCATCTTAACCAAGCAGAGACAGTACACCCTGATTAGCCTGATTAGCCTGTGCCAGCATGGACTGACCCGCCTGTGCAAGGATATTACCGTTGGAATACTTTACCATCTCGGAAGCCATATCCGTATCACGGATAGCAGATTCTGCACTGGTGGTATTCTCCACAATATTATCCAAATTACTGATCGTATGCTCTAATCGGTTCTGGATTGCTCCCAAATCTGCACGCTGAGCAGAAACCTTTGTTATGGCTGCCTTAATTTTCTCAATAGCCGCTGTGGCATTGCTACTGTCCACGCCATCCATTTTCAGGCCGTTAACTCCTAACCCCTTAGCCGTCATCGTATCCAGATTCAGCGTGATCTGGTTGTTGGTGGTAGCATCAGCGCCCACATGCAGTGCGACTGCAAGCCCGCCGGTCTTATCGCGGACACTGATAACCTCTTTCGCATTCAACGTAGTCAAGTTACCGACTGCATCATACACCTTAGAGGCATCCGCGATGGCACTGATCGTACCTGTAACAGAAGATTTCCCCGTATAAGCCGTAGTGAAATAATCTTCCAGCTCATTAGCAGCGATCCGGTTTCCATCCTTATCATAATACATAGCTGAAGCTCCGGTTGTTGACGCCCCGGTAACTTTTGTAGCATTAAAGTTGATCGTATCAGTGTACTCTGTGCTGGCGCTTGCGGTCTTATTGTAGCCGCTTGCCTCAAAGGTACCCAAAGTCACACCCTTATTGTTATATATAGTAAATTCATACTTACTTGTTCCGGCTGAAGTTGTAGTAACCGTAAACTTCTGCCCAGCCTCACCATTTAAGCTCAGCGCATACTTCTTATTATCTGCAGTGCCATCCGGCTTGATCGCTGCAATGCCTGTCAGGCTGATGCCGGAGTCTCTCATTGCCTTAATCAAAGCGTTCATGTCATCCATATTCTCTGCTGTTGTAGTCTCTGCCTTAAAGGTCAGGGACATACCGCTGACAGCATCCGGCTGGAAGGTTGCCGCACCTGTAGCAGCATTCTGGAAATTCAGATAAGACCAAGAACTCCCCTTTGCCGCAGACTTGTCTCCCTTGAGCAGATATGTCTCATTAAATTTAGTGGTTTCCGCCACACGATCAATCTCTGTGGTCAGCTGATCAATTTCCTGCTGGATCGCATCACGGTCAGCCTCGGAGTTGGTTCCGTTTGCGGACTTTACTGCCAGCTCATTCATTCTCTGAAGCATGTCATGTACTTCGGTCAATGCGCCCTCAGCAGTCTGCACTGCAGAAATACCGTCCTGTGCGTTGGCAGAAGCCTGTGCCAGGCCTCTGATCTGCTTTCTCATTTTTTCGGAAATTGCCAAACCTGCTGCATCATCGGCTGCACGGTTAATCTTATATCCGGAAGATAACTTCTCGGTGGACTTCGCCTGCTTCTTACTGGTAATGCCCAACATCCTGTTAGAATTCATCGCTGTCAAATTGTGTTGTACGATCATGATATTTTCCTCCTTGAATTTGAATCAGCGTCCCTGCTGCTATCTTCCACTGTTATTTTCGGTTCAATCCTTTGAATCCTGATGCAGTCTCTTGTGACTGCCTGTCTGGTAAATATATCGACACCATTTTTCATAACTTTAGAGCAAAAATTAAAAAAATGAGAATTTTTTTAAAAAAAGAAAAACCGATGCTTCGCCGCCAAAGGTTTCAGCCGCGAATTCATCGGTTTCTTTTACGTTTTAATTGATCTACTGCTTATTATCCAAAAACTGAGGCTGCGCCACATTGGCGTTGCTCATACTCTTATAATAATCAAAAGCCGCCTTGGAAGTTTTCCGGCTCTGAGCCAGATTGGCGCGCTCCCTGCGGAAATAATCCTCCACCAGCTTTTTATTCCGGGCTTCCTGCGCCTGAATCGCTACACTTTCCTCCGTCACCCTGGTCACCAGCTCCTGAAGCCGGCCAATCTGCGCCGCATATTTCTCTCGATTGCCCTCCAGCTCCTGTGAAACATTCTGATACAAGACCTCAAAACCATTGTCCAGCACCGTAAGCTCTTCAATCAGTTGATCCTTTTTGTCAACATACTCATCAAATTTTTCCAGTTCCACCGCCGGGGCCTGAAAAATCTTCTGCTGTTTTGCACTGTACTCCTGCAGCTGCTGCAAGATCTGCAGCTTTTTCTCCAGGCTCTCTTCCAGTACCTTCAGATAATTTTCCGTCATTGCTTCCCGCCTTTACTGTTTATTCATCTCCATCACCTGCTTCCAGGTATCACGCATATCACGGAGATGCTGATTCACCTCTTCCAGGATTTCCTTATCCTTCTTGATATTAGCCTGAGTAAGCCTTTGAGCAAGATAGGTGTAAACTCTTTCGAAATCCTGTGCCACCGGATATTTCATATCCAGCGTCTGGCGGAAGTAATCAATGATGCGCTCCGTTTTAATAATATTGTTATGAGCCTTCTCAATATCCTTCTGCTCCACCGCAACAATGGCAATATTACAAAATTTGATGGCCCCTTCGTAAAGCATCAGGGTAAGCTCCGCGGGAGAAGCAGTCAAAATCTTGCTGTTGTTATATTGCGCGTATGCACTGGGTAATGCCATAGCCCTATCCTGCCTTTCTGTAGATGGTATTTTACTGATTATTGTCCGCCGCCAAGCAGAGCCGTTACCGCGCTGGCGTTCTGCTGCATCTTTGCCATTGCCGTCTCCATAGCCGCAAATTTAGCATACCACTTATCCTCATAATCCGCCAGCTTTTTCTCTTCATCCTTGATCTTGGACTTATAATCGTCATAGTCGCTCTTCATCTTCTTATCGTCGTAGAAGCTTCCGAAGCTCCTGTAGCCCTCAACAGCCTTAGACTGCTTATTCATCTCGGTATAAAGATTCTGCGTCAGCTGCGAGAAGAAAGAAACAACCGTATCCGGATCTGAAGCAATCATGGCCTTCAGCTTATCTGTCTTATCCGCGAAATTAGTGTCATCCTTATCACCATAGATATGATACGCATTTCTTTCATTGTCAGGCGCCGAAAAATAATCCAGTGTCTCTATGCCAAAATTGGCAAGTGACAAGTTCTTTCCATTGATGGTATAGCTGGACATCATAATCTTTTTCAACGCAGAGCTGATCTGACTTACATTGCTGTCTCTGCGCAGCAGAGAATCCTTGATCTTCTGCTCATATTTCTCGGCTTCCGTATCGGACATGCTGCTCTTTTCTTCATCGGAAAGCGGCTCATACCCCTTAGCAGCATCTGCGTTGTACAGCTTATCCAGCTCGTTAATGACTTCATTATATGTTTTCAGAAAATCCTTAATTTTATCATAAATACCATCGGTATCCTGCTGAGTAGTAAGCGTAATTTTCTCACCGTTTGCCGCTCCGTGTGCAGTAATGGTCAAACCGTTGATCTCAAAAGTATTATGCGTATTTGTATACTCCACACCGTTCAAGGTAATCCTTGCGTTCTGGCCTTTGATCATGGTGGCCTTTCCGCCCTTATCTGTAGTAGTATCCCCATCCGTTTCTTTACCTACAGACAGCCCAAGAATATCCAGAACCCCATTATCCGGTCCGTCCGCATATTCCACCCGGCTGACAATCTGATCCACCCCGTTTACATTCACGGTTTCTTCGGTCACAATCTTCCTTGCGCCCTTAATCTCAAAATTTCCGGCTTCCCCGGATTCCTTACCGCTGATGTAGAATCTCTTCTGTGTGGCATCAAAGTTAGCGTTCACTCCCGCATTTTTCAGCTGTGTCAGCACGTCGGAGATCGTGGTGGTGCGAGTCAGCTCGATTCCGGTGGTTTTTGCACTATCACCTGAGCCAACCTCTACCTTCAGGCACTTAACCTCTCCCTCGTCAAAGTCCATCAGGTTACCCATAATGGTATCATTGCTGACAGCAGCGCCGGTTGTACCCTCCTTCAGTTCAACCACGCCGCCGGTCATATACGCAGTCTTAGCCATCTGCTTAATTTCCAGCTCCTGCACGCCGTTCACCGCGTTGTCACCCGTAATCACGCTGACGGCGTTTTCGTTTGAGGTTTTTGTCACTTTTTTAGTATAGCCGCTGCTGAAACGCAGGTCCTGCAGCTTGGACTGCAGCGTCTTTAACTTGGAATTTAAGCCCTTCCAAATCTCCTGCTTCCAGCCCAGCTTGGTTTGGCTGTTCTTTACTGTAGTTACCTTTTTGCTTCTGGCCTCTACCAGCTGCTGTACGATACTCTCCGTATCCATACCGGACATCAGTCCGCTCAATCTCATTGCCATCGCATTGTCCTCCCGATTTATTTACCGCTTCTCGTCTACCAGAATACCCGCCATATCCCAGACCTTGGCGATCATATCCAAAGTCTTTTCGGGCGGAAGCTCCTTGATAACCTCCTTGGTATCCTTGTCTACGATCTTTATGGTGACGCGGTTGGTCGCCTCATGAATGCCGAAAATAGCCTCTGAATTTCCGATCTTCTTATTCAGCTGCTCCACAGCCTTACGAATCTGCTCGTTGGTCGGCTGCTGACCCTTTCCCTGCTGCTCTCCGTTTTCAGCCTGCCCTTTTTCCTTGGTATTCTCGACCACACTCGTGGTCCGGTCCACCTGTTCCGCCACCTGCACACTGCTGTCTGCATTCTCCGGTCTTTCCGTCTGCACAGGCGCCTGAGTTCTCTGTACTACACTTCCCTGTGCCTGTACTGTCATCATACTTGAAATTGGTTCAATTCCCATGTTACCCACCTCCTTGTGAAATCTGTTTCCTCAGTATCTAATTCCTTTATCGGAAAAAGTGAACAAAAAATTAACAGGATAACAGCGAAAAACTTTAAAACTCTTCTCAGCCCAGCAGGTTTTTCAACGCTTCCATGCCTTCCACGCTGACTGCATCCTTATTTGCATTCTGAATCTGTATATATACTTCCTTACGATATATGGGCACCTCCTTGGGAGCGGAAATGCCTATCTTGACTTGATCACCCTTGACCTCAAGGATGGTGACCTCGATGTTGTTGTTGATAATTAACGCTTCATTTTTCTTTCTGGATAACGCCAGCATCTTATTCACCCGCCTTTCTGGCCTGCAGAATGTCATAGATCGGGAACTTTACAGGGCAGTCCCCGTTTTCAACGATCACCTGACATGCCTTATGCTCCTCCACATTGATAACGAAAGGCCCCTGCAGATTCACGCTCATCTGTGTCAGATCCTTAGGGATAGTCACCGTAACCAGCACAAGAATATTGTCAGCATTTACGTTTCCTGCCGCCGCAAGCAGTTCATCATTTACCTCCGGATCATAATCCGGCTTCACAAGCAATGGATCCATCACCGGCATGGCAAACGCCGGCTCATCCAAAGACTGCAGAAAACGAATGCCTGCATTGTCATTTCCCTGCTCTCCATCATGAATCAGCGCAAATTTCTTTAGTTCCGGGAATCCGATGATTCCGTTCTCAAAGACTATGATCTTATCGTCCTCAATCTCGATCTCACCAAAAATCTTTGTTGTCACCTTCATTGTGGCACCTGTACCTTTCCTCACTATTTTTCCATTTGGCTTAAATCAGCCCCGGCTTCCCCGTCATCCAATGCGTCTTACACATAACGCCGTTCACGACGCGCCATTCATAAAAGCGGCTGCTTCGCATCCGTCGTCGCATTCGCGACTTGCCTTTTATTCATAATCATGGCGCTCCTTTCGTCGGCCATCGGACACAAATTTTCATGCAAGCACGAAATTTGTTGTCCGTCGTCCGACGCGTGAACTGTTTTTATATATAGTTCAGCAGTGTAGTCTGGCTGACCTTACCGGTAGCCATCAACGCGGCCTCATAGGTCAGCTCTGCGCTGTTTAACTGTATTGCAACCTCCGTTATGTCAATATCCTCGTTTTCGCTCTTTAAGGTTTCAAAGGTAGTCTTCTGATTCTGGCTGCGGTTCTTAATCAGCGCAAGCTTGCTGCTCCTGGTGCCGCATTCGGTAATGCAGAGGCTGGCGTCGTCCAAATGCCCCTGAAAAGCAGTAATGCCTTCCTCAAACAGCTTCTGCTCCTTCTTCTTTGCCAGGGTCAGCGCCTTATTGACGGCATCCAGCTGATTCTTCATAATCTTTTTATCCGTGGTGCCGTCCTCTAAGGATTCCATCATTTTTTCCAGACTTGCCTGCTGGGCTTCCAGGTCCAGTACATCCTGAATAGAGGTCAGCAGATCGTCCACCTCTCTGCCGATTCCGTGCTTGAAGCACTGATCCGCAGTGGAATTGACCCTGATAGTCTGATTATATCCCACATCATATTCAATATCCTGACGCTCCGCATCTACGGACAGATAAGTCTGATTGTATACAATCTCCTTCTCCGCATCTCCCGGATTGGATTTGCAGTAGAAATAATGCTCCGGCCGAAGATCACCCTTCTGCCAGTGCTGCTTCTCATAGGTGACTCTGATTTCAGCCTCGTCTGCCAGGGTCGTATCGTCATCCTTGATCTTCATCAGCTCCTGATAACGCTCATCCCCCAAAAGAAGCTCGCCTGTCTCGGGAACAAATACTACCTCACCCTTGTGGGCGTCATCGGCAATATAATTATAGGGATCCGGATCGTCATAAGGGTGCATGGTCTTTATGGTAACCTCCGAATTGGGCCATGTCACCGTGTCATAAAGAATCTTGCCGTCAGCATCCTTTTCATATACAGGAATCGGATTCCCATCGCTGTCCAGCTTCTGGCTGCCGTCCGGATTGGTTTCAAACTTCAGGGAGCCGTCGTCATTCGTCGCCTGCTTCGGCACCTGAAAGTTTACCTTCACGCTGCCGTCCGCGGAGCAATCATCATAGGCCAGCCGAATACGGTGTACCTCGACGTCCGTGATGTCATCCTCTATTATATCTTTCATATCTGCGGAATTAAAATTCGCAGAGTTGAGATCCCCAAGCTTCCCGGTATTCACCTTGGTCACGCTGTCAATCACGTTGTTCTTCAGCTGCTCGGTGATCTGGTACTTTATGTTTTCTTCCTTGTCAAAGCTTAAGGGAGTGTCCGTGCGGTATCCGGTAAATACATATCTGCCCGCATAGTCCGCGTCGCCGGTAGCATACACTTCCTCCCCCAGGGCCTTCAGCTGTTCTAAAATAATCTGCCGGTCCTCCGTCTTTAAAGGGCCGTTGGCGCCCTTGGTACAGAGGGTAATCATATTGGTGATAATAGCGGACAGATTTTTTAAAGCATCCTCCGTTACGTTGAGCCAGCTTTCCGCATCGGGAATATTCTTGCTGTAATACTGCGTAATCTCCGTAACACTGCTGCGCAGACGCAAAGCACGAATCGCCACCACCGGATCATCGGAGGGTCTGTTGATCTTCTTCTGGGTAGACATCTGGGTACTCAGCTTATCCTGATATATCTTGTTGGTATTGATATTGGATAAGTTGTTTTTCTGCATGATCTTATTCGTAATTCGCATATAAATCTCCTTTTTAAACGCCAGTCTCCAAAATCAGCCTGTCATAAATCTCCGTCAATGTCTGAATCATTTTGGAGGCCAGATTGTAGCCGTTCTGATATTTTACAAGATCAACCGCCTCTTCGTCCTCATCTACGCCGGAAATGGACATTCTCTGCATATCAATGGTGCCTGCTATGTCTTTAAAGCTCTGGCTGAAAGTGTTCGCCCGCTGGGCGTTTAAAGCCACATCGGAAAGCACACACTGCAGGAACTCGGATGCACTGCATCCTCTGAAGCTCATTTTCTCCTTGTCGGTAGCCAGGTCTTTTAAGTCGTTTAACAGATCATTCTGCTCTACGCCGTCGCCCTTGTCATATCTGTTGGCAAGACGACTGGGATCCAGCTCCATAGCCGCCAGGATGCCAAAATTCATGGCGGTCAGCTGATAATAGCTATCATCTCCCACGCTGACGGTAAATTTCACCGTCTTAAAGGCATCCTCCAGCATCGTTTCCTCATCAGCCGGAGTAGGCACCGTACCTGCAGGAAATCTTTCCGCCCTGATCTCGTCCCTTCTTGCTTTCACCAGCTCATCTACCATATCCAGAGCCTTCACAGAAATGCCGTTCTTTTTTGCAATCTCTGCTTTTACCTGATCCAGGGCAGCCTTTCCTTCATCGGTTCCCTTGATGATCTCTTCCTTGGCCTTCTCAACGGCAGCATCCCACTCACCTTTATCCTTGAGATCCTTTTCCGCCTGAGCAAGCGCATCTGCCTTATACTTGGCTTCTACCTCGGCTTTTGCTTCCCTGTCCGCCGCCTCTTGAATCTGATCTGCTTCGGCCTGTGTCAGCTCCACCTTCGTCTTCGGGGGCGTCCCGGTGCCGTTTCTAAATTCATCTTCGATTGCCTCTCTGGCCTTCTTCTCTGCGTCCGCCTGGCTGAGAGTCGCATCTGTCGCTCTGAGCGCTTCCGCCCTGGTCTTAATCTCGGTCTGAATTGCCGGAGCCGACATTGCCAGATCAATCTTTTCCTTCAGCTTTGCCTCTGTTTTTGCGGCCAGCTTTGTATTTTTCGCTGCCGTCAAATCATCCTGAAAAGCCTGACTCTGGAGAGCCGCTTCGTAAACAGACTTTGCCGCCGCTTCCAGCACCATGGTTTCAGGCGCCTGTGCATAAGCCTCCTGCAAAAGCTTATAGCCCTGCAGATAGAGATCATATCTGCTCCCGTCAGGCAATTCATACTGCGCATCATCCGTAGCCAAATCTCCGGTAAACATCTTGATGCCCGGCTCATTATTTGAATCATAGCCTGAGGTCACTATATCGTTAAACTTCTGGGCAAAGGTTCTCACCCATTCGTTCATCTGACTCATATAATAGGGAATGCCCTGATAATTTATGCTGGCGCCGATGGAAGCCGGCTTACCTTCCCTGTCATTGGTCACTCTGCGGGGATTCTTATCCTCACCGGAAAGAGTAAAGGTATAGCTGTACACCTCTTTTCCGTTTTCATCAAACTCTATACTGTAGCTCCAGGAATCATAGTAAAATTCCTGGTTGCCTAAATTGATGATACCGCCGTAATTGGACAGATTACTCTTATTCAGGTCCTGGAGATAAGACTTACCCACCTGGATCGTCACGGTGTCGTTTCCGTCTTTGTCGGTTCCCGTCTCCGTTACCGTACCGGTAAAGTTTTCTCCGTTATTACCGTCACGCAATTCCACAAGACCCTTAAGGGCCCCGCCCATAGCGGCATTATAGAGACTGAATTTCTGTCCGTCCTCCCAGTAAACATCATACAGGCCGTCGATGTCCGTCTGGTTTACCTTTTCATGCTTCTGTCTGGCAACGCACTCAAGCCCGTTGTACTCGCTGCCGTCCACCAGGGTCTGACCGCCCGCAATTCTGATAATGCAGCGGTTTGCCCCTGTAACTCTGTCGGGATTATTGGTATCCTTGATCGGGATTTCCTGCACATCCACATCCACGATCTCGGAAAGCTGATCCAGCAGCAGCGTCCTTCTGTCCCGCAGCTCATTAGCCTTAGTCCCTGAAAGCTCGATGGTATTAATCTGCTTGTTCAGATTGGCGATCTCTCCCGCCAGGGAATTGATCTCATCCACCTTCAGCTTAATCTCCTGGTTCACGTCCTTCTGCAGCTTTTCCAAATTACCTGCCACGCCGTTAAAGTACTCAGTAAGCGCCGCCGCATAGCCCATAAACTGCGTCTTTGTCGTCGGATCGTCAGGATTCTTTAAAAGCTCCTGCATTCCCGTAATCATAAACTGGTCAAAAACCGTCTTAAAACCTGCATTTTTTCCGTTATCGTCAAAGTAGTTCTCGATCTGCTGCATATAGTACTCTTTTTGACCGTACTCGCCCACCTTGGCATTATTGTCCCAGTACCTTCCGTCATAAAATTCATCCCGCACACGCTCAATGGCCAGTGTCTCCACACCTGCACCGGCGCATCCGTATGTCTGAAAAACTCTCAGCGCATTTGCGGCCTGCTGTGTTACCTTCTGCCTGCTGTAGCCTTCCGTCTGCACGTTGGCAATATTGTTGGCGGTGGTATTCATTGCCGCGTTATTGGCCAGCAGACCCGTATATGCAATATTTAATCCGAAAAATTGTGAAGGCATTGTTTATCTCTCCTATATTTTCACACTTTCAAACATGCCGCCAACGGCACAAACAATTTATGAGAAGAATGCCCGCCCTTGGCATTCTTCAGTGTGAAGAAGCTCTGCTTGCAGAGCGTGAAATCACTTAGCGAGGTTCTTTCGAGCTTAGTGATTTCCTTCACACTTTACATACCCAATGTATTAATGATATGCTCCAGCATTTCGCTGACCACATTGATATACCGGCTGGCCGCGTTATACGCATTCTGAAACTTAATCATATTGGACAATTCTTCATCCGAGGACACGCCCACCACCTGCTGTCTTGCGCTTTCAACGGCCTCCACCGTACTTTCCTGATTCGTATAAATACTGCGGGAAACCTTGCCGGAATTTCCGATCTGGGTAACCAGATCCGTGTAATAATCCACAAAGGTGGTGGTTTTCTTTACATTCGGATTCAGTGTATAAACCTCCTCCGTGAAAGCATCCTTCAAAGCCTCCGCCGTCTTAATGTCTTCCGAGCCGTCCGCAAGCCTGAAGCCCAGCTGAGCAGGCTCCTGCATCAAATCCTGATTAATCCGCAGATTGCTGATGGTATACAAAGAATCCGTTCCCGGTCCGGCCTCTTCCTCATAAAGCCAGAAGTCAACATTCTCCGTTTTGGTTTCGGTCTGCTGATTGCCGTTTGCATCCGTATAGGTATAATCGTAGGTTACCGTTCCGCTCTGCTTGCGATAGCCCGCCGTGGTAATCTTTTCAAACATCTGAATAGGGCTGCCGTCCTTCGCTCTTAAATAACCGCCCGGTTCGTCAATCCAGAACTTTGTGCCTGCCGGAAGCGCACCCTCCGGCAGCGTGATCCCCGTTACCGTACGCGTAGCCTCCACTGCATCCGTGCCTGCCGCCGGGGTATAGGATACTCCGCTCTGGCTGCCGCCCACGGTCTGGGCGCCTGCCGCATCCGCAAGAATGCCGTTTACCTTTGTCACAATATTATGAATCAGCTGATCAAACTCCGCCTGAACATTCATCAGGATGGACTGGGATATTTCATTATTGTAGTATTTCATTCCGTTGCTTTCGCATTTTTCGAAATACTCATCCTCGTCTTCCAGCTTCAGCGCATCCAGCTTGCTCTGCGTGCAGATATTTACATCCATATCCGTATAGTTTGCACGGTGATCGCCTCTGGCAAGAAGCATGGACTTCAGTCCGCCAATATCCGTGTTAAGATCGGAAGAAATCTCCCTGTCCAAATCAAAGACCTCTGCGCCGTCAATATTATATTCCCTGGTGCCGTCATCTAAAATGCGGTAGCTGGCATTCAGCGGCCAGAAGGGTGTATAAAAGCCGGTGGATGGATCCACATCCAGCGCGATCTCATAACAGCTGTCGCCCTTTACAAAATCCACGCCCTCTATCTGAACGGAAACGGCTCCGTACAAATCCTCTTTAAAAGACATACTGGTCATCTCGGCCAGCTCATCCAGCAGCTGATCTCTGGCATCCCGCAGATCGTTAGCCTGTTCGATTCCGCCTGCCTCAATCGCCCGGATTCTTTCATTCAGCTCCACAATCTGTTTTCCATACCTGTTGATCTTCTCTACCTGATTTCTGATCTGCGTGTTCAGATTGTCCTGATAAGAAGCAAGCCCCTCGTATACTGCGGACGCACGCTCCACAAGCTCAGAAGCCTTCTGTACCAGCAGCCCCTGGGTCACAGAGCTTGCCGGATCCTTCGCCAGCTCCTGTATGGATGTCCAGAAATCTGCAATCGTAGTCTGAAAAGCTTCGCCGTTCATCTCGCCCAGCTGACTTTCCACCTCTTCAAATACTTCGGTGGACACTTCATAAAACATACTGCGTCCTGACTCCTTGCGGTATGTTTTATCCAAAAAATAATCTCTGATATGTTTTACTCTGGAATATTCGACACCCAGACCCGTCTGCTTATTATTCACAGCCCTTGGGTTCACGGCAAGCGTAACATAGCTTTTTGCCGACAGCTGTACCTGTTGCCTTGTATAACCCACAGTGTCTATATTAGAAAGATTATGCGCTGTTGTATTCAGCGCATTTTGACTGTTCTGTAATCCGGATGCTCCAACATATAAATTACCCATTAATGGCATAAATATCACCTCTGTTACTGCTTGGCATCAAATTTTCCGCTGGCGACACCCATGGTATCTCCTGCATTATATGCGTTTCTGGTATAGTTTGCCGTCTCCGGCGCCGCATTGGAGGCCTGTAGCAGACTCATCTCAAACTCCACCATTTCCAGCGCATTTGCCAACAGCTCTCTGTTTTGTTCATTGGTCCGTCGCAATTCACGCACTGCGCGCTGCAGTCTGTCGTGGGCTGCTGCCAGCTTCTGCTGCTCCGCCGGTCTGGCCGCCATCATCTCGATCAGATTTGCAAGCTTTAAATTTGCAACATCCTTGTTTAACACATTGGCGATATCCGCAGTGACACCAACCCGCTTCTTTTCCAGATGGTTGATCCTGCCTACCGATTCCTGTTCATCATCCGTGATTTTTTGTAATTCCGCCAGATCACCGCTCACGATAATCGGCGTTTTTTTCTGAGACAGGCTCAGAAGTCCCTCGTATTCCTTGCTCTCCTGTTCAAGTACCTCAATCAGGTTCTCCATTAAACTGGCCACGGGACTTCCTACCTCATTTCCTCATACTTTTTGATCAGCTTCTCTGCAAAAGCCGCATTGTCTACGCTGTATGTTCCGTTCTGTACCTGAGCCTTAATCGGAGCCGTCAGCTCTTCTCTGACATCAGGACTGCCTGCCAGCGCTGCCTTAGCCGTCTGAATCTCTTTCCCGAAACTGCTGATCTGCACCTGATCCATATGAGAGGTGCTGCTTGTCTTCTGTGCCTGGTTTACCTTCTTGCTCTGATAAACCTGCTGTACCTGAGTATATGCTTCTATACGCATCGGGGTTTCCTCCTCTTGCTGATTTCTATAATAGTTATCGGCAGAGCAGGAAAATACTTTAGCCTAAACTTATATAATTTCCTTAATACTCTTTTCCAACAGCCTCCGCGCTATCATAACCTGATGGCCGCAGCCCCTGCACTTGATCCTGAAATCCGCGCCTGTCCGCAGCACTTCCCACTCTCTGCTTCCGCAGGGATGCTGCTTTTTTAATTTCAATATATCTCCCACATTAATTTCCATATCAGCCTCTGTCTTTCTTTCATCTCAACATCTTAACGCAGCAATTCGGCGCCGCATTTTCAAATCTGCGCAGCCCTGACCCGTTACATATTTCCGACCAGAAAATCCTTCAATACCCCCAAAAACTCCCGCAGCAAATTGTTGGGCAGCATCCAGACAACAGAACCGGCTGCCAGCCCTTCCGCCTGATAGCCCTGTTTTTCGGCAATCTTTACCGCCCGAAATACGTGAAAGTTATTGGTCACAATTACCGTCCTGCTGTTCCGGCTGTCAAAAAGCTCCGCGCTGAAGGCAAGATTTTCGCGAGTGTTGGTAGACCTGTCCTCCGTCAGGATTCTCGCCTCGGCGATGCCTGCATCTATCAGGTACTGCCGCATTCCCGCCGCCTCCGTCATAATTTCATCATTTCCCTGTCCGCCGGAGACAATTACCAGCGTGTTCGGGTTTTCATTCAGGTACTCCACCGCCCTGTCCAGCCTTCTGCGCAGTACCTCGCTGGGACCGCCTGCCTTCCACTGGGCCCCCAGCACGATACAATAATCCGCCCCCGGCCCGGCATTCCCGCCAAAGCGTGACAGGATCAGGCCCTCCACTACAGCAAACAGGAGCAGCCCCGCGCAAAATCCGGCCGCTACTATTATTTTTAACCATTTCGGCAGCGAGTCCACAAAGCTCCTGCGGCTCAATATAATGCCAATCAAGAGAAAGAAAACACCGATTGCTCCCCAGATCAAAAAGAATCTCGTTCCGAATCCGTTCAGGGCGATGGCAATGCAATACAAAATGCAAAGCATCCCCAGAGCGCAAAAAACAAAAGTCCCGACAGGCATATGCTTTCTCCCTTTCCCGCGTTCCTCCAGGTAAATAACTCTTTTACTTTTATGAAATGGAATTAGTTTATCTTTTGCTTTTTTCATCATAGAGTCATTTTACCACAAACCATGTTCATGTCTCAATAGACTTAAGGCCGCGTTTTCTTAAGTTTTTCTGACTTTTTCCAAATTATTTTAAAAATGTGGTATAATGAAATCAAAAAAGGCCGAATGACCATCTGGGAGGCGGGTTATGGAAGATTGCAAAGACGTAATTAACGAATTAAAAAGCATTGTTCAAAAATATGACAATATTGTCTTTTTTGGCGGTGCCGGCGTTTCTACCGAAAGCGGCATACCGGATTTCAGGAGTGTGGACGGTCTCGGATGTTTGACACCCTAACCTCATAAAAATACCCTCAAAGCCGTTACCGG
>CAJUIA010000013.1 GCA_910586485.1 uncultured Acetatifactor sp. | reverse complement strand
CTTAAATACATGATTTGTGTGTTATGAGGTTTAAAAGGAAGTGTCAAACTCCCGGTTTCGAAATTTTCGGAGTTTGGTACAGATTTACGGAGTTTCGGCGTAGGTTAGTGTTTGACAAAGCGGAGGCAGCGTGCTAAAATAACTATAGCTTAAGGAGAGGGGTGAAAGGATGAGAATATAATTTACTTTTGATTGCATGAAGATCAGAAACAGTTTCAGGGTATTCCTGTGCTGTTTACGTCATGTTGCCAAAAGTGGATTATGTTCTCATAACCTCTCTTTTTTGTGCGGCAATTTTTGGGAAAATTCCGGTGAATATCAGGGCAGGCATTGTGATCAGTCTGTGCCATCTGCAATAGAGGTTTGGAGAATGTAGGGGAACTGTTTGGCAGCAAACGGTTCCTTTATTTTATGGAAGGGGGAAAGTGTGAAAAATAAATTTTTCACAGGTGAACTTGTTCACCTTGCAAATATTGTGCCTGCGGCCCAAATTCGCAGGATTACGGAAAGGTATGGTTATTAATATGGCACAGATCAATGTAAGCCATCTGACTTTTGGCTATGAAGGGAGCATTGATAATATTTTTGAGGACGTGTCCTTTTCGATTGACACGGATTGGAGGCTGGGGCTGCTGGGGCGTAACGGTAAAGGCAAGACCACGTTTCTTAAGCTGCTGCAGGGGATGTATCCGTATCAGGGAGCGATCAGCGCCGGGGAGAGATTTGATTATTTTCCTTATACTGTCAGCGGGGAACAGATGCTGCAGCCGGCGGCGGAGTTTATGGAGGAATTAAAGCCGGGGTGCGAAGACTGGCGTGTGATCCGTGAGCTGGAACAGCTGGGCCGGACGGCGGAAATTCTGTACAGACCATTTGGCGCTTTAAGTCCCGGAGAACAGACCAAGATACTTCTGGCAGTGCTGTTTTCGGCAGAAAATGAGTTTCTGCTGATTGATGAGCCTACCAATCATCTGGATCATGCTTCCAGAGAAATCGTTAAGCATTATCTGGCATCCAAGAAGGGGTTTATTCTGGTGTCTCATGACAGAGACCTGCTGGATTTCTGTGTGGATCATGTGCTGGTGCTGAATCGGCAGTCCATCGAGCTACAGAGCGGCAATTTTTCTACATGGCAGGAAAACAAACAGCGCAGGGATCAGTTTGAGCAGGCAGAGAACGAAAAGCATTTGAAGGAAATCGGAAAACTAAAGCAGGCAGCGGCGCGTACCGCCGCCTGGGCTGACAAAAACGAAGTGACAAAGATTGGCTTTGACCCTATAGTAGAGCATGACAGATGTAAAAACGCCAGAGCCTTCATCGGCGCTAAGACGAAAAAGATGCAGAGCCGGGTCAGGCAGATGGAGAAACGCATCCGCCGGGAGATTGAAGAGAAGGAGGGCCTGCTGGCAGATCTGGAGCGGCCGGCGGATCTGAAGATGATGCCCCTTAGGCATCACAGGGAAACCCTCGTGAATGTCAGGGAGTATGCGTTGGAATATGCGGGGGCGAAGGGGCCGCTTTTTACAGGGCTTACCTTTGAAATCAGCCGGGGCCAGCGGATCGCTCTCCACGGCAGCAACGGGTGCGGCAAGTCAACGCTGCTGAAAATGATTCTGCATAGGGCGGGGATAATAGAGGCTGCTCTGCCGGTTCGGGAAACCGGAGTCTGCGAGACTGCCTCCGGTCTGACCGTTTCCTTTGTGAATCAGGATACCTCCACGCTCCGGGGCAGTATTTCCGAATTCTGTAAAGGGAGGGAGCTGGATGAGAGCCTGTTTTGCGCTATACTCAGGCAGCTTGATCTGGAGCGGGGGCAGTTTTTGAAGGGCATGGAGGAATATTCCGAGGGGCAGAAAAAGAAGGTGCTGATTGCGGCAAGCCTGCTCGTTCCGGCTCACCTGTATGTATGGGATGAGCCGCTGAACTATGTGGATGTATTTTCCAGAATGCAGCTTGAAAAGTTGATTCTGGAGTATGAACCGACGATGCTGTTTGTAGAGCATGACGTCAGGTTCAGAGAAAAAATTGCGACGGGGACGGTGGAGCTTTTATGAGAGAAAACATATTTATCGAAGGACTGCAGGGGATGGGGAAATCCACCCTGCTGCAGAAGATTGCCGGTCAAAGGCCGGAGTACCGGGTATGCCGGGAGGGAGAATATTCGCCGGTGGAGCTGGCCTGGTGTACATGGATGAACGAAGAAGAGTATACTGCGGCGCTTGAAAGGTATGCGCCCCTTCGCAGCGAGATGGAGGCGTGTACCTACCGGGAGGGAGATCATTATATTGTGACCTACACAAAGATACTTACGGACATACCCGGATTTCATAAGGATTTAGAGCGGTATGAAATCTATAATGGCCGGAAAACCCTGCAGGAGCTGGAAAAAATTGTCTTTGAAAGGTACAGGCAGTTTCAGGACAGCGGCTATCTGTTTGAGTGTGCTTTTATGCAGAATATTGTGGAGGATCTGATCCTGTTTCATCAGCTTGATGACGAAGAAATCTTGGAGTTTTACAGGAGGCTTTATGCCGTAATGCGGAAGGAGAATTTTAGACTGCTGTATTTGTACAGTGATAAAATCGAGGAAAACATACGGATCATTCAGAAGGAGCGTTCCGACCAGGCGGGAAATCAGATGTGGTATCCGGTCATGATGGAATATCTGGTGAACTCGCCTTACGGAAAGGCTCACGGATATAAGGGGTTTGAAGATTTGATCACTCATTTGAAGCACAGGCAGCAGGTGGAATTGTGCATTGTCCGTGAGATTGTAGGGGACAGGGCCAGCATTCTTCCGGCGAAGGGAGAAGTCTGTTCGCTTTAGAAAGTTAAAAACAAGCATTGCACTTGACAATTACGGCAATACATGATATTTCTAAAATGCGGCACTAGATGCCGCTTGCAAATGAATCTGAAAAAAGGAGGACGACTATGGGTAAAATCAAGAAAATGGTACTGGGAATGGTTTTGGCAGTGAGCGTTTTCGGAAGCAGCATAAGCTTGTGTCATGCAGCCTCAAGCAGTATTGATGTGGGCATCACTGCGACAAATGCCTGGGGAAGCTTCATGTATGATGAGCCAGGACATCACCTTAAGGTGACCGTATATTATCTGGAAAGAAAAGCAGATGGAAAATTGCAGATGGGCGAGGCCAGCGCTCACCAGTTTGGCAATTTTATCTCTGTATATGTCTCAAGACCCAGTCCGAGTGGATGTCAATATGAGAACGGCTATGCGACAGGCTATGTGGATGACGTTTCGAGGGCATCATCGGCAAGGGTATACGTAAACTAGGGGGAAAGCAAAAATGAGAAAAGGGATTCATTTAACAGGCGGCAGAAAGCTTTTCTGTGTGCTGACAGCAGGATTATTCCTGCTGTCAGCCTGTGGAAAGGCAGACAGTGAAGCTCCGAAGGACGCAGCCGCGCCCGTGGAATCCGAGGCGGTGGAAGCTGACTTTGCTTATCAGTTTGTGGCGGAATCGGAAAAAGGGTATTATTTTTGGGAACGTATTAATCCGGGCTGGCTGTATCCCCGGCTGATGTTTCTGGACAGGGAATCCAGGCGGGTAGTGCCCTTGTGCAGCAGGCCGGACTGCACGCATGAGGACGAGGAGTGTAACGCTTATTTCCGGGAGAATAACAGAGACGGGGGCGGAGTAAATAAGCAATATCTTCAGTATTATGAGGGGGATCTTTATGCTGTAGGTCTCAGCGAGGATGCTTATGTCTCCCTTTTCCGCATCAGGGCGGATGGCTCCGGCGAGTGGGAAATCAGTGCAAAGCTTTACCGGACGGACTATGCCGCTACGGGCGAATGGAAAACGCCGGAGGTAGTGATTGCAGGCGGATATGTGTATTTTGCGGATGCGCTTCAAAAGGTCCAGAGGCTGGAGCGGATGCCCATAGACGGGGGGGCGCCGGAGGTTTTGCTGGAGGGGGACAGCCATGCGTCTGCAGTGTATATTAATCGGATCAAAAGCAATGGCGGCTCTCTGTTTATACAAGTGCTGAGCTATTGGAAAGACGATCCGGAGAATGGCAGGACTGCAGCGTACCGATATGATCCGGCAGCCGGACAGTGCAGCCTGATAATGGAGGGGTATCATGGAACGTTTACCGTGCGCGATGAGTTTGTGTATTACTGCGATTCGGAAGGCCTCTGCCGCTATTCCATGGAGGATCAGACTACGGAACACCTGACGGACCGGTCCATGGATGTTCCCACAATCACCCTTACCGGGGACTATATCATTATTTGTGATCAATGGGGAGACGGCACGCTGTTCCTTTATGATTACGAGGGGAAGGAAATTGCCACGGTTCCTAATGTGTTAAGGCTGGGGTGGTATTTTGGCGGCACTTCGGATATGCTGTTTGGAGAATGCTGGAATGAGAATACCAGCCTGTGCTTTCTGGATTTGAATCGCCCTGTTGGGGAGCAGCAGTGGGAGGAACTAAAGGAGAACTAGTGTACTGACACGCTCATAATCGAACTAACAGCACACTAGCTACGGGATGATTGGTTAAAACAATATGCGGATGAATATATGGAATGGAAGAAGATTCTTGTAAACAGAAGGCTGTCTGCGTTTCTGCTTCTGCTTTTATTTATGGAGCTGTTTGTCTTTTGGCAGGATTGTGAGAAAAATGACCGTAAGCGGATAGAGCAATATGGTCAGACATACGAGGCTTACCTGAGAGAGCAGGAGCTGCAGCACATTGATACCTACCGGGCGAAAATACAGGCGATCATGGAGCAGGCTGATGCCATGGACGGGATCAGTATTTTTTCAAAGGAGAACAGCTTTTCAAAAAGAAATGTGGCACTGACGAGGGAAGCGTTTGCATCGCTGCAGGAGATAGAGCTGACCTATGTAAAGGGACGGACGGTAACGGAATTTTTTGCGTTTCGGCTGGGGGGGCTGTGTGCATGTCTGTGCGGGCTGGCAATCGCCCTGGAATTAAGCGAGACCGGGAAAAAAAGAGTCCGGAGCATTACGTTTCCTGCAGAGTACGGAAGACTGCGGCTGGCGTTAGAAAAGCTGGGGGCACTTTTGATCTGGGCGTTTGCCGTTACATTTTTATTTCAGGCAGGCATTTTGCTGGAGGGAACGCTGCTGTTTCATGAAAATCCGCTGACGTTTCTTTTCTGTCCAGCACAGACATTTGCCGGTCTTGCAAATTTTCCCATAAAGCTTGCGGTGTGGCAGGCACTTGTCCTCTATCTGCTTTATCGGACGGTGATATTGTATGTGATTATGGTGCTGGTATGGTCTGCCGCTTTGGTTTTTGACCATACGGTACTGGCAGTCGGTATTTCCGGCGGCTTTATCGCGGCGGAATATTTTTTGTATGTAAAAATAGACGGCAGCAATGTCTGGAAGCTGCTGAAATATTGTAATATATGGTATCAGACCGCGGAGAATGATTATTTTACAAGGTATCAGAATCTGAATATTTTGGAGTATGCGGTCAACCGGAACGCCGCGATCCTGGCAGCATTGGCGGCAGTATACCTGCTTGGAGCGGGGGCAGGGATATTGATCTGCTGCCGGCGTTACCCCTGCAGCTCCAAGGTAAGCCGGCTTCACCAGGCGATGGAGGCGGTTAGGGTAAAGCTGGAAAGCCTTCGGGGGTGTTTTTTGGAAAAGCGTTCCCTCACAGGGCTGGAGGGTTATAAGGTTTTGATCAGTCAGAAAGGGCTGATTGCCATATTGTTGCTGGCAGTCTTGATTTGTTACCGGGCGGATTTCACGCAGATCAAGCGCTCTACCCAGCAGGAGCTTTACTATGCGTTCATGGAGCATTATCTTGGAGAACCGGGGGAGGATTCCCAAAGGGAGATCGACCGGTTGACAGAAAAGCTTGCCCGGATAGATGACGAATATGGGAAACGGTACGCGGAAGCAGCCGATGGGGAGGCAAGGTTTCTGCTGGGCATGTGGTACGATTCTTTTTCCCAGGAGCGCCTGTTCTTAAAACAGATTCAGGAGCAGACGGAAAGCCTGAAAAGCATATCGCAGGAATCCGGCATTGCCGTCTGGTATGTGAATTTATACAGCTACGAGCATCTGCTGAAAAGTGATGATGCAATGCTGAATTTGGGACTGCTGCTTGTAATTTTGTGGAACTGCATCGGGATGTATATCGCCGAAAGCGGCAGCGGCATGGTATGTATGATCCGCAGCAGCCATCGTGAAAATGACCTGTATCGTATTAAGCTCCGTGTTATGATGTTCATTACATTAGTGGTCTGTTTTACAGTGCTTTTATTTGAGAACATTTCCGTGGCGGCTGTGTATGGGCTTAAGGGACTGGCCGCCCCGGTACAGAGTATTTTGACATTGTCTCATATCCGCATACACTGTACCATATGGCAGTATTTCCTTGCAAGGTATCTGTTGAAATATCTGATTTTTACGACGGTGTGTATTGGCGTGTGCAAGCTGCTGGAAACATTCATATGCAAAAAGGGATTAAAGAATGGAATTAAAAGTAGAAAATCTGACTAAAAGCTTTGGCGATGTCAAAGCCTTAAATCATGTAAGCTTTACGTTTACCCCCGGAGTCTATGGGATTCTGGGGCCAAACGGGGCGGGGAAGAGTACGCTTATCAATTTGATTACGGGCAATATTGCAAGGCAGGAGGGGCAGATCCTTTGGAACGGGCGGGAAATTCTCAAGGGCGGCAGGGAATACAGAAAGGTTTTAGGCTATATGCCGCAGCAGCAGGGGTATTACGAGGATTTTACGGCGTGCGCTTTTTTGATGTATATGGCGCATTTGAAAGGGCTGGATCGAAGAACGGCGAAGAGCAGGTCCCAGGAGCTTTTGCAGATTTTTAATCTGGAATCGGCGCGGAATAAAAGGATTGGCGGATTTTCGGGCGGCATGAAGCAGCGCCTGCTGCTGGCGCAGGCGCTTTTAAATGATCCGGCGCTTTTGATATTGAATGAGCCTACGGCAGGAGTCGATCCCCAGGAAAGGATTCATATTCGAAATTATATCAGTCAGATTGCAACAAACCGGATCGTGCTGCTGGCCACGCATATTGTTTCTGATATTGAGGCGATTGCAAAGGAAATTGTGCTTCTGAAGGCAGGGAATGTGATAGAAATCGAAACGCCGGGCAGGCTGATCGAAAAGGTGCGGGGATATGTATGGAATGTAGAGATTGCGGAAGCGGAGCTGCCGGATATGCAGGCGAGGTATCTGATCAGCAATCTCAGGAAAAGTGAGAAAGGCCTGTCACTAAAGGTAATCAATGAAGACGCACCCGCAAACGCGCAGCCGGAGAAGGCGGTCAATCTGGATGATGTATATTTATACTATATAACATAACGCATTTAAAACTAATTGATAGATTTCTTCTTTTTTGTTATAATCAGTGCATTGTTTGTGTTGGCTGTGCCGACATGTTTGAAAGTATGAAAGGGTAAAGGCATGGAGCATATAGCAGAAACGGGCGGAATTGTAACAGGTTTCCATATTGGGGAGCAGTGCATTGACTGCATGTGCGGGACAAGGCTGATGAAAATTGACAAATGCTCCGGGAAGATGATCCTGCAAAAGACGGTTTTTGACAAGGAGGGTTTATCGCGAAAACTGGCTGCAGATGGGGAACAGATCTTTGTATATGATTTTTGTACACTATATTGTATAAACCAAAGGGATTATGAGCTGCTTGGGAAATGGCAGTTAGGCAATGATTTGAGTTCTGATATATGCGGGATTACAGTTGACGACGATACGATTTACTGTTCTATCCGAAACGGAAAGGTGATTACTCTGGACAGGCAGTCGTATCAGAAAAAGGAGTTTATTGTTTCCGAAAGCAGTATGTGGAGTGTCAAAACATATGGTTCCTTTCTGGTATGCGGAACGGTAGAGGGGAAATTGCTGTTATTGGACAAAAAGAATCTTTCGGTTATAAAGCAGCTTGTTTTAGGAAAGAAAAATATCGGTGATCTGTATATTGACGGAGAAACCTTATATGCCGCAGGCCATGACGGAAAGCTTTTTAAAATCAGTCTGCAGAACTTTGAAGTTGAGATCTTGGCCAGAAATGTACATAAAAAAATGTTTTTCTGCGCGGGAATGTTCGAAGATATGCTGATAACGGTCTCTTACCCCTGCTCGGAAATCGCCTTTTGGGAAAAAGACACTTTGGAAAAGGTAAAGGTAATGAATACACCCTTAAAGCTGTCGGGCTGCACCTGGATAGAAGGCAGTTTTATGTATCTGTCTTCCCGCAATATTTTGGGAATTGACAGAATTGACTTAAGCAGCGATGTGAAATAAGGCCAGTTGTTGGACGCTAAAACCATAAGACGGGAGCATTCAAAATTGCCTCAACAGGTATTTGAATGAAGGGTGTTGAGGCGGGTGAGTTATGGTAAAAGGGAGGGAAAAATGATACATGAGACATTAGATCTGAAAACAGAACCTTTATTGACACCGGAAGCATTTTACGGAAAAAATGATAAAATATGTGATGTGTGCGTGATTACTTTTTCGTTCAAAGTAATTGAATGGGCATTGAAGCATTTGAAATGTGAGCAGGCAGCGGAAATCGGATGCAGCAACGGAAACCACCCGATTTATTTGACGGAATGGAAAGGGAAAAAGATTGCGTTTTATATGTCTCTGGTTTCTGCTCCGGCGGCAGCGGCCTGTCTGGAAGAAGCTCTTTGCCTGACGGGATGCAGGGAGTATGTGGTGTTTGGCTCCTGCGGGACTTTGAACAGTCAGCTGACAGACGGAAAGCTGATGATACCGACCTGGGCGTATCGAGACGAGGGATTGTCCTATCATTATATAGCTGCATCCGAGTATATTGAGTTGAAAAATTGGAAGAGGGTTGCGGCTTTTATGGAAGAGAAGAAGGCAGCTTATGTGACGGGGCGCACCTGGACTACCGATGCCGTGTATCGTGAAACATCGGGAAAAGCCGAAAAGCTGAGAAAAGAAGGATGTATTGCCGTGGAGATGGAGCTTGCCGGATTGCAGGCTGTATGTGAGTACCACGGTTTATCGCTGAAGGCATTTTTATTTGCCAGCGACTGTCTGCAAGAGGAAGAATGGCACAATGACCTGCTGGGAACTGAACGTGAGTGGGACACACAGGAGAAATGCTTCTTGCTGGCGCTGGATCTGGCGGCGCAGGCATGTACGCAAGCATGAATAATGGAAGAACTGAGGCACAAGCTCAAATATAATAGGATGATGAATCATGACAGTATAGAGGTATCTGACAGGATATAGCAAAGGAGCAGTATATTATGAAAAATTACACGCAGGTTTATGTAAAAAACAGTATAGAGGCAGCGCAGATATACTGTAAGGCGTTTGGTGCGGAAATAACTCTGGAAATGAAGAATGCCGCGGGGACGGAATATGAGCATTGTGAATTATCGGTTGATGGCGAAGGCTTTCTGGCAATCAGTGAAGCACAAAATCCCTGTGACGTGGAATTTATTCACAAAATGAAATGGGAAACAATGACTTTTAATGTTTTTGAAATGGGAAGTGAAGAGCGTGTTCAGCGTGCATTTGATGTGTTGAGTGATGGAGGCGTAGTTCTTGAAACAATTCATGAGCTTCCCTGGAGCAAATGCTGCGCCACGGTTATTGACAGGTATGGCGTATGCTGGTGGATTGCCATTTAGTGGAGGACAGTTATGAAAGGGCTGGCCGGAATGCGGTCTGGTGGTGAAGGAATAATTGACGGGTGGCTTCAGAGACAATGCAGAAGAAAGAGGATGGGATCCTCAATCATAAGGAATTTTATAAAACACTGACGAGGCTGGCCCTGCCCATTGCCTTTCAGAGCCTGATGCTTGCGGCGGTAGCGGCGGGGGATGCACTGATGCTGGGAAAGGTTGCGCAGGACGAGATGACTGCCGTTTCCCTTGCAACACAGATTCAGTTTATCCAGAATATGATCCTTGGAGCCATTACAGGGGCCGGGGCCATTCTTGGTGCCCAATATTGGGGAAAGGGCGACAAATATACGCTAGAGAATATTTTCAATATGATACTTCGTTTCGGCGGAATCGTGTCGGTTCTCTTCTTCCTTGCATGTGAGCTGGCACCGGAGCTGCTCATGCACATTTTTACGCCGGATGCCGCGCTGATTGCCATTGGCAGTGCCTATCTGCGCATTGCAGGCTGGTCCTATCTGCTTACGGGTATCTCTCAATGTTATTTGACAATTATGAAGGTGTCGGATCATGTAAAGCCCTGCGCGCTGATCAGCACCTGTGCTGTGCTTTTAAATATCGGATTAAATGCCATCTTTATTTTCGGACTGTTCGGTATGCCGAAGATGCAGGCCGGAGGCGCCGCGCTGGCCACTACCCTGTCCCGAATTGTCGAGCTTGCCTTATGTATTTTTGTATCATCAAAAGGATCGTATATCCGTCCGGCTTTTGAACGATTTTTAAAGCTGCCCGGACAGCTTAAGGCTGATTTTGCAAAGCAGTGTCTGCCGCTTATGGGCGGCTGTTTGTGCTGGGGAATTGGGTTTACCTCGTATACGGCGATTATGGGGCATATGGGCACCGATGCCGCGGCGGCCAATTCCGTAGCGGCAGTGGTAAGGGATTTGATCTGCTGTATGTGCAACGGCATTGGCAGTGCGGCAGGTATTATGGTAGGGAATGAGCTTGGCGCGGGACGTCTTGACCGTGGAAAGGCTTACGGAATTAAGCTCAAAAATATTTCCTATCTCATTGGCCTTTTGTCTGCTGTTCTTGTGCTTGCGGCGACGCCGCTTATAACGAGGATGGTAGTGCTGACGGCTCAGGCAAGGGAATGTCTTCTGGGAATGATGGCGGTGATGGCTGTATATATGATCGGACGCTGTATCAATACCGTTGTAATCAACGGCGTGCTGGATGGGGGCGGGGATACTTTATTCGATATGTACAGCCTGATTGTCTGTATGTGGATGATTGCAATTCCTCTTGCGCTTGTGGGGGCCTTTGTCCTGCACTGGCCGCCGGTACTGGTTTACGGGTGTACCTGCTTAGACGAGGTGGGGAAGATTCCCTGGGTATTGGTGCGGTTTCGGAAATATAAGTGGGTACAGGATTTGACGAGGTGAAGATTGAAAAATCACACTGATGTGCTGATTTTTCAAGCGGGAGTTTGTGCAGAAGTGTCACAAACTCCTTGATCGCATAGCAGAATTTGAGATTCTGCTCGCGTTCCTCAGCATAGAACGCTTCGGAATGGAGGAAATTATGAGCAAAATCAATGATACAACCGTTGTAAAGCAGCAGTATGCTACTGCAAATAATTTAAATACGAGAATCTCAATTCATGATAAATATTCAACGAATAAGATGGGCTTTGGAAACTGGATCGTTTCAAATTATGAAATCGAGAAAGGGGACAGGGTATTAGAGTTGGGCTGTGGAAACGGAGATATGTGGAAAAACAGGGAGTCTTTGATTGGCTGCTGCTCCCAAATAGTACTTTCTGATTTTTCGGAAGGAATGTTAATGGCAGCCAAAGAAAATACAGGCAGTTTTGATCATATGGAATACAGGGTGATAGATATTCAGGAGATACCGTATGCGGACGAGACCTTTGACGTTGTCATTGCAAATATGATGCTGTATCATGTCCCTGATCTGGAGAAGGGGTTGGCAGAAGTGCGGCGGGTTTTAAAGAGAGAGGGGCATTTTTACTGTGCCACATATGGCGAGCATGGAATTGTAGAATATCTTTCAAAAATTCTTTTTGCATATGGCGTTGAAAATAACATCAATAAGAATTTTACGCTGCAAAACGGATATGAGATTTTGAGTCAGTTTTTTTCGACGGTCGAAAAGCGAGAATATACGGATTCCCTGGCAGTGACCAATATAGACGATATGGTGGAATATATTTACTCACTTTCCGGTATGGTGTCATTAAAGCGTGTGTCTAAGCAGGAAATAAAAGATATTTTGCTGGTCAATACAACGAACAATGTTTTAAATGTACCAAAGGAATATGGAATGTTTATATCATCATAGGGGATAAAAGCGTTATGAACAAGTATTTAAAAAATTTAAACCGCATAGAGTTCGTGGTAACAATGGCCTGCACCGGCCGCTGTAAGCACTGCTCCGAGGGAGAGCATGTTTCCGACGGAGTACATATTGACGGGGAGGCCGGGGCGCGGGCAGTGCGGGATCTATGCGGGGTTTATCAGATTCAGTCTCTGATGACCTTTGGCGGCGAGCCCCTGCTGTACTCGGAAGAGGTGTGCAAAATTCATGAGGCGGCAAGGGAGTGCGGGATACCGAAAAGGCAGCTGATTACCAATGGGTTTTTCAGCCGGGATCAGGAGCGGATCCGGGAGGTGGTCCACAGTCTGGCCGAAAGCGGAGTCAATCAAATTCTGCTGTCCGCAGACGCCTTCCATCAGGAAACCATACCTTTGGAAACGGTGTTGTACTTCGGGGAGCGTGTGATAAAGGAAGGAATTCCCGTGAAGATGAATCCGGCATATCTTGTGAGCAGGGAGCATGATAATCCCTACAATATACGGACCAGAGAAATCCTGGGGGCCTTTGCAGAGATTAACATTTTGACAAGTGACGGAAATGTCATTTTTCCGGCGGGGAATGCCAGGAAGTATCTTGGTGAATATTTTGAGGACGGCGCAGAATATGTAAATCCTTATGATGAGGATCCTGCGGATCTGCATACCGTCAGCTTTAAACCGGACGGGAGTGTTTTGGGCGGAAATATTAACCGGGATCACATTCTGGATATAATTGCGGCGTATCGGCCAGCTTGTTGACCTTGGGATTGCGAGTCGCAGCGAAGCTGCCTTGGAAAGTTTAAATTTCACACTGAAGAATGCCTGAAATGCGGCACTCTTCATCCAGATTTGAGATTCCACGGAGCGGAATCATGGAGAGAAGGTATGAGCAGGATTTTAATAATCGAGGATGACAGGACGATCAACGGGCTGCTGCGAAGCGTTCTGGAAAAGAGCGGCTATACTGTAGACAGCGCGGATAACGGCGCGGAAGGCCTGGCTCTGGGCAGGCAGGGAAGCTACAGCCTGATTTTGCTGGATCTGATGCTGCCGGAGAAACCCGGTGAGGAAATCATCAAAGAGCTGCGCAGGGCGGATATGACACCTGTGATTATACTTTCCGCCAAAGGAAGGACAGGCGGAAATGCGTGCCCTGCGGAGGCGCATTGGCAGCACCATTGAGGAACCGGCCTTGTACCCTGATTTTTCGGTATGGCGCAATCTGGAGCTGCAGCGAATTCTGGTGGGAAACCCTGACAAGTCGATATGTGACGAGCTGCTGAAGCTGCTGGATCTGTCAGACGTGCGGACAAGGACGGTGAAAAAGCTTTCCATGGGAATGAGGCAGCGGCTGGGCATTGCAATGGCGCTGGTGGGGAATCCGGAGATGCTGATTCTGGACGAGCCTGTCAACGGGCTGGACCCTAAAAATATATCTGCACTGCGGGAGCTCTTGCAGAAGCTGAACGAAGAGCAGGGTATTACCATGCTGATCTCCAGTCACATTTTAAAGGAGCCTTATCTGCTGGCAACGGATTATATCATTATTCACAGGGGGAAGATTCTGGAGTGTCTTTCTCATGAGCAGCTGGCGGCGAAATGCGAAAATTATGTGAGGATTTCCACGGATGATCTGCCGGAGTGCGTGACCGTGCTGGAAAAGGAGCTGCATGTCCTGAACTATAAGGTGATGGATGATCGGACTGTGCATGTTTACGCGTTTACGGAAGAGCCACAGCGGATTTCAAGGGCGTTGACAGAGCATCATATTGCGGTAGGGGAGCTGGCTGTACAGGGCAGGAGCCTGGAGGATTATTTCTTTGCCGTTACATCAGGAATATAAGCCGCTGCTATAGCTGCGGCAGGAGGTTAAAGAGAATGACGAATCTGTTAAAGGTAGAGTTTTATAAATTAAAGAGATTTTGGATCGGATATGTTGGGGTGCTTTTTATGTTTGGGGTGGGGTATATTTATGGGGATACCCGGATCGGTAATAGAGAGATTGCTATGCCGGATCATATGTCAGGCGCTTTTTCTGCCACGGTCAGCGATACCTCTTTTGTGTTCCTGATTGCTATTATTGCGGCGCTGTTTATCGGGAGAGATTTTTCCAACCGCAACATAGGCAATGAAATCAAGCTGGGGTACAGCCGCACCCATATTCTGCTCTCCAGAATGCTGGCGGCAGGCGCTTTTTCGCTCCTGCTTCATATAACATATATTGTCTCCGCATTGATTGGATTTTGTAGGGCGATTGGATTTGATACCAGTCTGTTCCGCCTTGGAAATCTGCTGTGGCTGCTGACGGTACTGCTGCAGCTGGCGGCAGTCATAGGGGGAGTGATGTTGATTTCCTTTCTGGTAAAAAAGATGGCGGAGGCGATTGCATTGTCTGCTCTCTATGCGGCCTTGTGCTGTAATATTCTGCGGAATTTCTTCAGCACGAAATTATTTACTTTGTCCTGCTTTTGTTTTGCACAGGACAGTGATCTGAGAACTTTGGCTGCCACGGCGGTAAGTGCGATAGTTACCCTGTCGGTATTTCTGACAATCGCTGTATTTGTATTTCGGAAAGCAGAAATAAAATAGGAGGGCAGACAGCGGTGGAATACATCATAATTTTAATCCTTTCTGCCGCTGTCGTGATCCTGGCGGTAAAGCATATAAGGGTGAAAAAACAGCTGAAATCCATTCTGGGACAGCTGGACGACGGGCTGGCCCGGCTGGTGACGGTTGCGTTTGTAGATGATGATGTGGAGGCGGTTGCGCTCAAGATCAACAGGCTGCTGGAACAGATCCGGCAGACGATTATCAAAAGCAATGCGGCCTCCGCAGCGTTAAAATCCTCCATCGCGGACATATCTCATGATATGAAGACGCCGCTGACCTCGGTAATCGGCTATTTACAGATGGCGGAGCAGGAATGTAAGGACCCGAAAATCCGGGAGCTTTTGCAGATCTGCCTGGAGCGGTCCCGTTATTGCAATACACTGATTAACGACTTTTTTGAGCTGTCCGTGCTTGACGCGGAGGGCTGTACGCCAAAGCCGAAGACAGTGGATGCGGCGGGAATTCTTTGCGAGCAGATTCTTGCCGGCTATCCTGTTTTTGAAGAAAAGGGGATTGTACCTCATTTTGAGGATCAGGGGAGGCCGATGATGGTTTTGGCGGATCCGGTAATGCTGAATCGGGTGATCCAGAATCTGATTTCAAACGGGGTGAAGTATACGGAAGGAGACATTTTCTTTCAAATCTGCCGGGAAGCAGACTTGGTGATGCTGACAGTATCCAATCCCGTAAGCGCTTACGTTGATACTGCGCATATCTTTGACCGCTTCTATACCCAGGACAAGTCAAGAAGCCGGGGGAGCGGCATCGGGCTTTACCTGTGCAGGCAGTTCACGGAGGCTATGGGGGGCACCATCCGTGGGGAGCTGAAAGAGAGACTGTTGTCCGTGCAGGTGACATTGAAGGCTGCTGAGGATGTCCGTTAGTACTTATCGCGTTTTTGGTGTTTCTGCAATTTGATGGAGGATCTCGGAAAATCCCTCGGAATCTGATTCCAATAAGCCATGGGTCATATTTTCCATGATGTACATTTGTTTATACGGCGCATTTACCTGCTCAAAATATTCCTGTGCTAACCTGTAGTTTGTTTGATAATCCTTATCGCCGTTTATGTTTATAAAGGGCACCTGATAATCCGTTCTGCCCTTTAAGGAGAAGGAAGCAAATTCCTCGGAAGCAAAAAAGTCCAAATAGACGCCCATATCTCCCTGCAAATAATCCAGCCAATCCATAAGGGAGTAATTGGGATTAAATATAATTGTTGTAATGAAATTGTAATCGGAACCATTCGCCATCATGTCATAGCCGTATTTTTGCATGATGGCATTTCTGGCAGTAATGTGTTCCATCGTAACATGATCGGGAGTCAGCTGATTGATTAACGCTAAAGTTTCCTGATCGTCCTTAGCCCATAGCAGCGCCTCCTGGCGGAACGCTTCTTCGTTTTCCAGGTAATCCACAAGCTGTCCGGTCCCGATAAAGCATTCATAATATTCCGGATATTCAAGCACCAGGTTTGCTCCGTAAATCGAGCCCCAAGAGTGTCCGAGAATTGTCAGCTTATCTTTGGCAAGGTAATCCAGAATAAACTCTGTAACCTCTTTTCCGTCTGTCATAAATAATTCCCGCGTCAATACAATATCGTTCTGCTCTGCGTCATAGCTTTTCCCGCAATTACGCTGGTCCCATGTTACCACAGTATATACATCTGCCCATTTTCTTGTATACGCGTAATCAATAGTACTGGTTGCCGAGCCGGGTCCGCCGTGTAAGTAAAGCAGGACCGGATTGTCCAGATTCTCCCCATAAATATTGATCCACTGCTTTGTACCGTTGACGTCAATATACATGGATTTATTAATACCGCCGTCAGGAGTCCGGCTGTAGATTGCCTTTCCGATTGCTCTGACCAAAAAGAATACTGCTGCCAACAGAAGGAAGGATAACGCAATCCATTTTATGATTTTCAAAAATGTACTTTTTTTCTTCATCAAAGCTCTGCTCCGTTTCGTTTTTAATTGCACAGGGTTGGAATATTATAACAGGAGGGCATGGGAAGATTATATCAAAGGCCGGGTTGGTTGTACATAAATAAATTGATTTTATTTTTAGAAATGAAGTGTTATACTAAAGTAACTGATCAGTCAAAATTTTCAGGTATTCGCAGCATGGAGAGTGTACCCCTTGTATGTTTAAGTCGTTATTTCAATATATTGAAGAAAATCTGGAACGAAAAATTGATATGGATGAAGCAGCCAGGTCTGCAGGGTATTCCGCCTCACATCTGCACAGGCTGTTCACATTTGCGTACGGTATTTCCGTAGCCGATTACATTCGAAAGAGAAGGCTTACAGACAGTTTACCGATTTTACTTGACCGCAGTAAAAGCATATTGGAAATTGCCATGCTTTGCGGCTACGAGTATGAGCAGTCTTTTTCCCGTGCATTTAAGGAAGAATTTGGTATTACTCCCGGAAACTACCGCAGGCCCCACCCTATTCTAAATGTTACTCCGCCCATTTTGGATTACGGATATGTGTGCGGCAGCGGCTTACTATTCGGCCCTGAATTTGTCATGTTTCCTGAAATTTCACTGATCGGAGCAGAGCATGACATCCCGTATCATGATTCCATGTGGCTCTGCCCGAAGGTTGCGTTGGATTTCTGGGATCATCAAAGGCAGGCCATTCATGGCGTTGCAAACAATCATGTATTTTATGGTCTGACCCATCATCTTGGAGCAGGATATTCTTACTCAAAGTACATGACGGCGGTGGAATGTAATCCTACGGATCAAATTCCGAAGGGTATGAAGAAGGATTCTTTTGGGGGATATTCCTGCGTGAAATTTCATTACATTGGCAGGCATCATTACAGAGAGATTTCACAGGAAACCGCACATGAGATGTATGCCGCCATAGGCAGATACTGCAATACGGAAGACCCGCCTGCAGAGATACATCTGGAGAAAATAGATATGGATGAATTTGACGGCGAGTATTGTCTTTTTGAATTTTATATGCCTTTGAAAAAATAATTATCCTTGCAGAATGATAAAAAAAGTTCATTTTTTGCATTGCTGCTGAGGTATATTAAAAACGTGATCACAGCAAAATGTAACTTGAGAAAAATGATGCGGAGGAAGTGAAATGCAAAGTGTAAGAATTTATGAAATGCCCCCCTGCAAGATGGTTTCATCGGGCAAAGGTATGTTTGGAGAAGGGAAATTTCTGCTTTTTGAGGAATGGTTTTCCTCGCAAAAGCGCAGCCTTTTTCCGAAGGATTTCCTGTATTGGGAAGAAGACGGATTTGTCTGGCTGTATCTGTATGAAGAAGGAATGACGGTTCCGGCGGAATTGGAAATAATAGATTTTCAGGGCGGCCTTTATGCTGTAGCAACGGACATAGATCAAAAAACAGATAAGGATCGTATGAATCTTGAGGTGGACGGTTTCCTGAGTGAAAATGGGTTTGAACGTGATACATTACGGCCTGAGCTGGGAAATGTGATCACATCGCCGCTTGCGCAAAAAATCATGGGATACGAGCAGATGGACTATTATATCCCGGTGAAAGCAAAGCAATAATTACTGATTTCTGGTTTGACGGCTCAAACCGAATGGTAAACCTTAAAAAGCAGCAGGTCTGAAAAGGCTTGCTGCTTTTTCCGCGCTATTCCGTAGAAGCGCTGTTATCCCTGATCATGATAACCGTAGCTGCCGCCATGACAGCCATTGCCAGATAGAATTGTATTCCCGGCTGCTCCTTTAACAGGATCATGCCAAAGGCCACGCCCAGAAACGGTGCTACGGAATAAAAGGCGCTGGTCTTGGCGGCGCCCAGATGCTGCTGTGCCATAATGTAAAACTTAATGCTTAAGCCATATGCCACAAAGCCCAGCCCAAGGATTGCCAGCATCCAAATCATTTCGGGCAGGCGTTCATGCAGCAGCAGAGCGATACATAAGCTGCCCAGGCCTGAAAAGCACCCCTTGATTACCACAATTTCCGTGGAGCTTTTATGGCTGATCCTTTTGGTACAGTTGTTTTCAAAGCCCCAGCAGATACAGGCGCCCAGCACAAAAAGGGAGCCCTCGTTTAATGTAAAGGCTTCCTTACCCTCAAAGCTCAAGATAACGCTGGCTGCTGTGACCATCAGGATTGCCAGCCACAGCCTGCGGGAAATTGTCTCTTTAAATATCACAAGCGCAATCAGGGAAGTGGCCACAATCTCAAAATTATTCAGCAGGGAAGCGTTGGCCGAGTTAGTTCTGGTAATACCAAACATCAGTAATATGGGCGCGATTATATCCAGCACCACCATGGCAACGGTATAGGGCAGCTCCTTTTTCGTCAGGCGTTCCGTTTTTTTACCTGGCTTTATGAGCTTTTCCATGCCGCCCCAGATGAACAGTCCCATACCTGCTCCCAGGTAGAGGAAGGCTGCCGTCATGGTGGGGGCAGTATGTTTCAGGAGCAGCTTGGATAAGGGAATATTGATCGCATACAAGGCTGCTGCCAGGATGGCGTATATGGTTGCAAGGTTTTTGGTTTTTATTTTCGGACTCATGCCGTGAGCCTCCCTTGTGAGTATGATGCACATTCGGTCTTTTTCATATAAAAAAGATAGCATATTTTCGTGCTAATGTACAGGCTTGGAGTCTTATGGCAGACTTTATAGAAAGCAAGGATAAGAGTGTTATAATTGATGATGATATGTGGTACAATGGATTTAGCTGAAGGAAGAAAAGGGGGGATTTTTATGTGGCTGATTATGGCTATACTATCTGCTTTTTTTGCAGGGCTGACGTCGATTCTTGCAAAGTGCGGAATTAAGAAAACGGATTCGGACGTAGCTACGGCAATACGGACAATCGTTATTCTGCTGTTTTCATGGATCATGGTGCTGATCGTCGGCTCGGCGGGGACCATATCGACAATAACGCCTAAATCACTGCTGTTTCTGATCCTTTCCGGCATGGCCACAGGCGCCTCATGGATCTGTTATTTCAGGGCCCTTTCCATGGGTGATGTCAACAAGGTGGTTCCGGTGGATAAGTCAAGCACGATTCTTTCCATATTGTTTGCCATTGTTCTACTGGGGGAAACGGAAAACCTGGCGGTAAAGCTCATCGGAACGGCAATTCTTGCAGCAGGGATTTACTTCATGATCGAGAAGAAGCCGGAGGAACAAAGGAAAAGCAGTGGGAAATGGATTGTTTATGCCGCTTTGTCGGCTCTGTTTGCGGCTCTCACATCAATCCTTGCCAAAATCGGAATTGACGGGGTGGAATCCAATCTGGGAACTGCCATCCGCACCGTTGTTGTATTATTGATGGCGTGGCTGGTTGTATTTATGAAGGGCAAGCAGGCACAGGCCAGACAGGTTGACAGGAAAGAGCTTGCCTTCATATCGCTTTCCGGGATTGCAACCGGGGCTTCCTGGCTGTGTTACTATTATGCGATTCAAAACGGTATTGTCAGCGTCGTGGTCCCGATTGACAAGCTGAGCATTATCGTGACGGTTATTTTCTCTTATATTGTTTTCAAAGAACGTTTGAGCAGAAAGGCTTTCATCGGGCTTTTGATGATGGTGGCCGGGACACTGATGATGGCAATTTGGAGTTAGGATAAAAAATATGATTTTGTCTAATATCACTAAATATGGGGGAGCGCTTTTGTTGATTACGAAAGTTGACATTTTAAGGTGTGTTGATTATAATTAGCTTAACTGGTTAAGCAAGCGCAAAGGCTATATTTTTTTACTCGTTTACTTAACTGGTTAAGTGAACGGTAATTCAAAATTACAGGGAGGTTAAGTATGAAGAAAAAAGTGTTAAGCATGGTATTGGCAGCAGCGATGGTTTTCTCGTTGGCAGCCTGCGGGAATGACGGAAAAGAGGGCAGCAGCGGCGCCGGAACGGATCAGAGCAGCACTCCGGAGGTCAGTCAGGACAGCTCCGGACAGGACGGGAACGATTCCAAGGCAGCATCTCACAAGGTGACCTTTTATGATGCGGACGGAACCACGGTGCTGTCCGAGGAAGAGGTGGCTGACGGGGCTTCTCCCACGGAGTATACCCCCGAAAAGGAGGGCCAGGTATTCATGGGCTGGTTTGCAACGCCGTCCATGGGGCATGGGTTTGATTTTTCCCAGCCGATTACAGAGGATACCTCGGTGTTTGCGGGATTTATGGAAAATAAGGAAGACACCAGAACCTTTGCCATCTTAGGAAGCGGCAAGAGTCCGCTGCTGGCAGTCTCCAGCTGGGGAAAGGTCATTAATGACGAGCATTATATGACAAAGACAGAGGGAGAGAATGTTTATACGATTACCGTTGATCTCTGCGAGGGCGACGAGTTCCAGTTTGCAATAGATACCTCCTGGTGCAATCAGCGGGGCGGCGGCTATCTGGAGACTACAGAGGCGGACGGCGTGGAATGCTTCAGCGTGTCGGGCGGTCTTTCCGACAGTACGAAAAAGGCAAATATTAAGTGCCAGAGGGACGGAAATTATACCTTTACGCTGACCACTTATCCCGGCGCCGACGTATATGATACGGCAAACAGCTATTATACCGAAGAGACAAAGGAAAATTATAACTCCAATCCCTATGACAAGATCACCTTTACTTATAACGGGGAGATTCAGGCGCAGATGGGCGAGCTGACCACCGTCTATTACATTAAAGGAGCCAAGGTTACCGAATGGCAGGATAAATATGACGATGCTTATCGGTTTACGGAGGAAAACGGGATTCATACACTGGTAATCGAGCTGGAGGAAGGGGATGAATTCCTGCTCACAACCTTAGTGACTACTGCGGACGGAGCTTCCTCTGTAGGAAACGAGTATGTCCGTTACAGCAACATCACGGATGAGGAATCCCTTGCTTTCGTGGACGGCACGGAAAGCATGAATATCGTGACAAAGGCTGCGGGCACTTATACCTTTACCTATGACCCGGCTTCCACGAAGCTGACAGTTGGATTCGAGGCAAAGTAAATCGAGCAGGATATGGGGTATCCATGGATACCCCATGGTGTCAGACAAATAGATTATGTTCACAATCAGGGACGCGGTTAGCGGCCAGTTCAAAACAGGCAAAGACCTGCTCCATCTTTTCCTGCAGGCTGTAGGAGGCACAAAAGCCGCCGGGGCCTGCAAGTGAGGCCAGGGACTGCTGACTGTAGAGAATATTTCCTGAAAGTGCTCCGGCCGTAAGGCCTGCCACGTCTTCCGGTACGAAAATCACGGCAGGAAAGGTGGCCCGGATCAGCCGGCCAAGCTCGGCGTTATTGGGAGCAAGGCAGAGATAACGATAGTCCTCGCTGCCAAACCGGGCCTCGGCCCTGGCCTTCAGCCCCGTATAGTCCGTGCATACCTGGAAAAAGATCTGCAGGGGAGTGAGACTGTCGATGGCAATCAGGGGAATCATATTGTTATCGCCCACGCGGTTAAAAAACTCTGTATCGGTATCATAGCAGAGGATCGCGTCGGCATAGTCGATTCTGGTAATACTCTCTTCGCTCTGCAGCAGAAGATGGTAACCGTGAGACTGCAGTACCGAGGCTAAGGTATCCGCTACGGCAAGCTGCTCGGACCGCTTGAAAAGGGATTCCTCCCGGCGCAGGATAAGGGCAATATTATAGGTTTTACTGGTGGCGAGAGATTTTGCGGAGGAGTTGGGTCTGTAGTCCAGCAGATTAACGATCTGCCATACCTTCTTTTTGGTTTCATCGCTGATGCGCTGGTCATCCCGGTGGTTGATCACGTAGGATACGGTGGCTACAGAGACACCGGCCTGTCTGGCAATATCTCGAATGGTATATTTTTTGCTCATAGCTTATTTATATACTGTGGGTGCTTTTTTGTCAATGTAAAGTTCCATGGATTGGTTTGCGCCGCCATCAGCGGCACTGCCGCCGGAGGCGGCATGGAGGATTGTTATGAACGAACAGGCGATTTTACATATACCGGATTCCCGATACTGTTTTCCGGCTTCGGAGAAGGAGGTGGTCCTGCGGATCCGGGTAGACAAAAGGGATCCGGTGGATGAGGTGTGGGTGATATATGAAAGCAAGTATGTCATCCAGATGCGCCAGCTTAGCGCAAAAATGGAGCGGAAGTATGAAGACAGGCTGTTCGCCTGGTATGAGGTGAAGCTTGCACTGGAGGATGTAAGGCTCAGCTACATTTTCAGGCTGCGGATACAGGGAAGGGAGCAGTATTATTCAGAGGACGGCCTGAGTGGGACTTATGACTTTTCATTGGCATATTTTAATTTTTTTCAGCTTCCCTACATCAATGCTGCAGATCTGCACAGGGAAATCCCCTGGATGAGCAGTGCGGTATTTTACGAGATATTTGCAGAGCGCTTCTGTCGGGGAATAGAAGAGAAAAACGACACGTATGTCAATATGGAGTGGGGCGAGAAGCCTCATCCCAAGAGCTTTGCAGGGGGGGACATTCCCGGCATTACCAAAAATCTGGATTATATCAAAGGACTGGGAGTGAATGCCCTGTATCTCACGCCGGTTTTTCAATCCATTTCCAATCACAAGTATGACATTTCCGATTACGGCGTCATAGACCGCTGTTTCGGAACCAATGAGGATTTTGGCAGGCTTGTGCAGGAGGCTCACAGCCGGGGAATCCGGGTGGTGTTGGACGCAGTGTTTAATCATTGCAGCGAGAAGCTGGCACAATTTCAGGACGTGGTAAAACGGGGGAAGGAATCGCCTTATTTTGACTGGTTTATCATTCGCGGCGAGAAGCCGGAAAAGGAGCCTCTCAATTACGAGGTCTTTGCCTTTTGTGATTATATGCCCAAGTTTAACACCTCCAACCTTAAGGTGCAGGAGTTCCTGACAGGTATTGCGGTATCCTGGATTGAAAAGTATGATATAGACGGGTGGCGGCTGGATGTGTCGGACGAGGTGTCTCACGATTTCTGGCGTTTGTTCCGCAGGCGGGTGAAGGCGGTGAAGCCGGACTGCGCCATTATCGGAGAAAACTGGCATGACGCCAATCCCTTCCTGGGAGGTGACCAGTATGACAGTATCATGAATTATGCCTTTACCAAGGCCTGCCTGGATTATTATGCCTTTGGCACCTTTGATGCGGAGCAGTTTGCCTGGAAGCTGAACGGTCTTTTGATGCGCAATACGGACCAGGTGAACCGGATGATGATGAATCTGCTGGATTCCCATGATACGGATCGCTTTTATACCCAGGTGGGATGTGACAGGAATAAGCTGCTTTCGGCGCTGGCAGTGATGGTGATGTTTGTGGGGGCGCCCTGTCTCTATTATGGCACGGAAATCCTGTTAGAGGGCGGATACGATCCGGATAACCGGCGCTGCTTCGATTGGGACGAAAGCCATTGGGACAGGGACTGCATGGAAAAGATAAAGGCCCTGCTGGCGCTCAGGAAGGAAAAGGCAGTGCAGACAGGCGGCATCCGGGTGTATAGTAAGAACGGGCTGTTCGTGCTGGAGCGTTTTTTGGAGGAAGAAGAGCTGATTTTGTACTGTAACCGGACGAAGGAGGCAAGGGCAGTGGAGGCCGGGGGCGGAGCAGCGGCCGGAAACGGTTTTGCGGAAGGCTGCCTGGAGGCCGAGGGCTATGTGATTCTCCGCAAAAGGCGGACGGGAGGTAAGGAAGGTTGAAAAAGAAAATAACAGCGTTGGTTTTATCGGGTATTTTGAGTTTGGGAATGCTTTGCGGCTGCGGCGGGAACGGGCAGGGTACAGGACAACAGGGTACAGGACAGTCGGGAGAAGGTACGGGACAGACCGGGAGCGGCCAAGATGCGGGAGCAAATCCCGGCGGCGTAGATTTAAGTAATATTTTCAGCGGTGAGCTGGAGAAAAATGTGACCATTCGTGTTCTGGAGAATGATACAGCCATTGAACAGGGATATTTCCAGGAGCTGATTGATGCCTTTAACGAAAAGTATGCGGATTACGGGATCGTGGCGGTAGACGCCAATATGGACCAGTACAGCAACCTGGCAGATGACGGCCCTTATGGATATGGTCCGGATGTACTTTATCAGGCAAATGACGTGCTGATGAAGTATGTGGAGGGAAAGCACATTTATCCCATTCCCGTAGAAAGTCTGGAGTGTTTTTCCAAGATCACGGAAAATGCCTGGAACGCATACAAGGCCACGGTAAACGGTACGCAATATTACATGGGGGTGCCGGTAAACGTGCAGTCCTCCATGCTGTATTACCGTAAGGATCTTTTGCCAAAAGACTGGGAGACCACCTGGGATAAAAACGGAAATCAGGTGCCGGACATGGTGGAAAACTGGAACGATATGTACAAATATTCCAAGGAGCTTGTGGAAAAGGACGACGGCCATTATGGTTATATGCGTTCTCTCTACGACGTGTATTTTTCTTCCGGATTCCTTTTTTCCTACGGCGGCTATGTATTTGGAGATAACAATACCAATGCAGATGATCTGGGCTTTTCCGCCGGTAACGCGGAGATCGGTGCCAATGTGCTGTTACAGCAGGCGGCACTGATGAACGAGGGCTGTATTGACGATTCGATTACAGTGAGCGCCTACAGTAAGCTGGCGGACGGATCTTATTTTGCCACCATGACCACCCCGGATGTTTATACCCTGTTTTTAAAGGAGCTGCGGCTGGCTTATCAGGCACAGGGAATGAGCGAGGAAGAGGCCGCGGCGCTGGCAGAAGAAAACCTTGTCATCACGGAGGTGCCCAGGCTTCCGGCAAGCGGCGACCTGACGGAAGAGAATCCGGAGCTGATTCCTTTAAAGGCTATGGGCGGTGTCAACGGCTACGCCATCAGCGCTTATACAAAGGCGCCCAATGCCTGTCTGGCCTTTGTAGAGTTTGCGGCAGGCTATGAGATGGTACTCCGCCGGCACGAAATGCTGGGGATTGTGCCGGCCAGAAGCGATGTGGCTGACGTTGTAGGCGGCGTGTCGGAGATTATGTACCATAACCTGGACGCAGGAAATATTGTGGTCATGCCCTCTATCCGGGCGGTGGAGCAGATCTGGACCCCTGGGCAGACATTCTTTGAGGATCTGGCAAAGGACGCATTCCGGCCGGAGGCGGAGAAAAAGTATAAGTCACTGGAGGATATAAAGAACGGACTGGCTTCCGTGGACGTTCAGATCTATGACGCGGTGCATACGCTGGCAGGAACGAACTGACAGGGTACCATCAAGATCGGCGGCCAGGCCGGCAGGAACAAACGGACAGATTCAGAAAGGCATGAAATGTATGGAAAATAAAAATAATAAAATGCCAGCTAAAAGGATGCCGGATCCTTGTAAACCATATAAAGAAAGGTCTGGCAAAGATATGCCCAATAGTAAGGTGAAAGCCAGCATGTGCCTGATGGGCCTTGGACAGCTCATGTACGGTCAGGTGGGAAAGGGACTGCTGTACCTGGCAGTCCTGGCTCTGGGAATTGCCTATTTTGTCTATCGGGGAGGGGCAGATCTGGCGGGGCTTTTTACCCTCGGCACCAGAGAAGCGGACACCTGGCTGGGAATCGAGGGAGATAACTCCGTGGTTATGCTGTTGATGGGAATCCTTGCGGTGATTGCCCTTTTGCTTCTGGCGGCGGTCCATGTGTCCAATATACGGGATGCCCGTGAGACCCAGAAGCTCCTGGAAAGGGGCGGCAGGCCTGCCACATTCCGGGAGGATGCAAAGCAGCTTTTGGATAGGAAATTTTACAAGACCGTTTTATTCCTGCCGATTCTGGGGGTCTGTGTCTTTAACATTCTTCCGATTATTTTTATGATCGCCATCGCATTTACCAATTACGGCGGGAGCATCGTGCCGCCCAAGCTGGTAGACTGGGTGGGACTGGATAATTTTGTGCAGATTACCACCCTGTCTCAGTTTGCGCCTACCTTTGGCAGAATTTTAGGCTGGAATCTGCTCTGGGCGGTCTGTTCTACGGCCCTGAATTACTTTGCGGGCTTAGGGCTGGCGCTTCTGTTGAACAAGGACTGCGTTAAAGGGAAGGTATTCTGGAGGTCTTTTCCCATTCTTGCCTATGCGGTTCCGGGCTTTATTACGCTGTTAGGCTTTAAGTTTATGTTTTCCTACGGCGGTCCCATTAACCAGCTGATTACGGGGGCAGGCCACAGGGCCGTGGGCTTTTTGGACATCGACGCGAAATGGATTGCCAGGCTGATCGGGTTAGGCGTCAACGCCTGGGTCAGCATTCCCTCTATTATGCTGCTGGCCACCGGGATTCTGTCCAACCGGGACATGACGCTGATGGAGGCGGCCAGGATCGACGGGGCCACCCCCTGGCAGCAGTTTCGGCGGATTACCCTGCCTTTTGTATTGTTTTCCACCACTCCGGTGCTGCTGGGGCAGTTTATCGGTAATTTCAACAACTTCGGCGTATTTTATTTCTTAAGGGGCGGGCTGTATATAGACGGATATTTTCTGGCCAGCGACACGGATCTGCTGATCAACTGGCTCTATAACCTGTCTATCAGCAATAACTATTATAATATCGGCGCCGCCATCAGCCTGGTGATTTTCCTGATCACCTCCCTGATTTCGCTGGTGATCTATACCAGAAGCGCCTCATATAAGGAAGAGGATACGTTCCGCTAAAGGTCCGATTGGAGGGCAAGATTGAAAATTGAAATTTTCAATCTTGGATTTAGATGCCGCTTGCGCGGCGGAATGAGAGGAATCATGAAAGCTTCAAAAATAGCCGACACATGTGTCACTTACATTATATTGATTGCCGTATGCTTTATCTTTTTCTTTCCCTGCCTGTGGCTGATCTTGGCGTCCTTCAGCAAGTCGGGCTCCATCTACTCCTTTGAGGGATTTTTCCCCAGTGCGTACAGCCTGGATACCTTTAAGACATTGTTCACGGATACCGCCATGTACAATTATCCCCGGTGGTTCCGCAATACCTTGTTTATTGCGGTGATGAGCTGTCTGGTGGGCACTTTCCTGACGATCCTGACGGCTTATACCATGTCCCGCTTTCAGTTCGGAGCCAGAAAGACCATGATGAAGACCACTCTGCTTCTGGGAATGTTCCCTTCCTTTATGGGCATGATCGCAGTGTATATCATTATGACTCAGTTCGGACTGATTAACAATATGTGGGGGCTGATCCTGATTTACAGCGCCAATGCGCCCATGGGTTATCTGACCCAGAAGGGATTCTTTGATACCATTCCTGCTTCCATTGACGAAGCGGCCAGGATTGACGGGGCCACGAACTTTCAGGTGTTTACGCGGATCAACCTGCCGATTTCCATGCCTATTATCGTTTATACGGCACTGACCAGCTTTACCTTTCCCTGGAGCGACTATATTCTGCCCAAGCTGCTGCTGAAGGAAAAGGACCTCTATACCGTGGCTGTGGGGCTGATGAGCCTGGGAGACACGGAGTTTGCCCGTTTTGCGGCAGGGGCGGTGTTCATCGCAGTGCCCATTGTCATCCTTTATTTCTGTCTGGTGAAGTTCATGGTCAACGGCATGACGGCAGGGGCGGTCAAGGGATGAGCATGCTCTAAGGGGCCGGCGGCCTGCGTTACAGACATAAGCGGAGACGGCGAAATGTTAAGAGGCGTATCACCAAAACGGTGGTATGCCTTTTTAAGTATGGCGGACACGCTTTCGCGAAAAATATAAAAACGGATTAACAAAACAAATGTTAGATGATAAAATACAAATAGTTTTCATGAAAGAACAGGACATACTGTTGTCCCGTTTGCGGGAGTATATTATCATTTATAAGGAGGGCGCCATGAAGCAGATACCATATCAATATCGTAATCTGCCCATTCCGGGGGGCGGTTATGTGACAGGCTTTGTTTATTCCCAGCGGGAACGGGATGTGCTGTATGCCAGAACGGACATCGGCGGCACATACCGCTTTGACGCGGGTAAGCAGTGCTGGATCAGTCTGATTCCCCATGTGACCATGGAGGATTTAAGCGAGACCTTTCCCATTGCGCTGGCCATAGACGAGGAAAAGCCGGGCAGCCTGTTCATTGCCTGCGGGGTCAACGCTCCTGCATCGGGGGTACTGGCGGTTTCGGAAAATTATGGGGAGAGCTTTGTTTACGAAAAGCTGCCAGTGATGATTCACGGGAACTTAAACGGAAGGGGTACGGGCGAGCGGCTTTGCGTAAACGGGGACACTCTTTATTATGCTTCTCAACAGGAGGGGCTGTGGAAAAGTGAGGATCGTGGGAAGAACTGGGAAAAGTTGACAGGAATGTCGGAAAATTACCTTACCTTTGTGGCGCAGGTGGGCGGGTGCCTGCTGGTGGGGAGCGCAGGGGTGACCGGTATGGCAGGGAGTGGGGCCGCAGGGGCCGGCAGCCGGCAGGCGAATGCGGCATTCAATGCGGCAGTGGCCGCTGCTCCCATGCGGGGACACAGCCTGTATATATCCTATAACGGCGGCGAGAGCTTTGAAGAGATGGAGCAGCCGGAGAGTCATGTGATGGAAGGATGCAGACTGAACGGTCCGGTGGCCCAGCGCTGGTGCATGGATGCCTCTTATCTCTATGTAACCTTTGCTTCCACGGGAAGACGTTCCTATGTGACAGAGAACGGTTACAGCTGCGATTCCGGGGATACCATTGACGGGCATGTGGTACGGTATCCGATGCTGCCGGCTTCCGGGGGTGATCTGCGGTTTGGTCCCATGGAAGACATCACTCCCGGCAGCGCCTCGGTGGTAAAGGGCATCGGCCAGGAGAAAATCAGGCGGGGAGACCTGCTGGATTACGGGTTTTCCGGAATCAGCGTGTCCCGGCAGACTCCGGGCATGATCGCGGCCACTACCATTGTCAAGGACGACGGAGACAGCGTATTTTTATCCATGGATTACGGAAATACCTGGCGGCAGGTGCTGTATGATCTTTCCGAGGGAGAAATATCCTTCCGGGCGCCCTACATGCGTTCGGAATGCAACGGGGGGCACTCCCTGATTCACTGGCTCAGCGATATGAAGATCAATCCCTTTGATGACAATGAAGCCTGGTTTAACTCCGGCACGGGGGTATTCCGCACCCGAAATCTGAAGGCAGAGACCTGCCGCTTTACGGATTGGTGTGACGGCATCGAAGAGACGGTGCATTTAAATGTGTACGGTATGCCGAAGGGACCTGTACAGGTGATAGACATTCTGGGGGATCTGGGGGGCTTTGCCTTTGAAGACCCGGATACGCCCTGCGGCAATTCCTTTGCGGACGCGGAAGGAAACCGCTATATCACCTGCATCAATGCGGACTTTTCCGACGAGGATCCCAATCTGCTGATCGTAACGCCCAGAGGCAACTGGACGGGAAAGACCTTAGGAGGCCTGATTCTTTCCCGTGATCAGGGCAGGACCTTTGAGCGTCTGCCCATGCCCTTTGGCCTGACGGCGGATCTGGACCAGGCACTGCATGATATTGAGCGGCCCAATGTGAATTCCGGATGGGCAGCCATGTCTCCGGACGGGATGAATATTGTCTGGTCTGTAGCAGAAGGAATTGAGCTTCCCCTTCGCCGGCTGATCGCCAGCCACGACGGCGGAAAAAGCTTTTCCTGCTGTCAGGTCTATGATAAATGCGGCCGGTTAAAGGAAGAGGGGAAGATAAAGGTTTTTTCCGACAGGACAGTCAGTAACTTGTTTTACGGCTTCGGCGGGGAATCGGAGATTTACGTCAGCCAGGACGGCGGACAAACCTACAGGGAGCAGGAGCTTCCGGCAGCGTTTCCGAAGATTGATTTCGGCCTGATCGACTGTGCCAATAAGACGGAGATTCGGGGCGAAACGGGAAAGAGCGGCGTATTTTACCTGGCGGTGGGAAAGGAAGGGCTCTGGAAGCTGGAATATCTTAATGACAACAATGTCACATTGTCCCGCCTTACCGCCCCCGGCATCACGGTATATCGCATGGGTCTGGGGCTGGGAGCGCCTGGCGGAGATTATTACAGAGACCCCAAGGCTGTTTATTTTAATGGCATTGTGGAAGGAAAATACGGCTTTTACCGCACCTTGGATGAGGGGAAAAGCTTTGAACGTCTGAACACGGACAGGCAGATGTTTGGCGAGATCAACAGTATTGACGGGGACTGCCGGAGCTTTGGCAGGTTTTATCTGGCTACGGGATCAAACGGCGTAAAATACGGCGAAGTGTGCAAAGATTTTCTAAGTCAGCATAGTACGCTGACTAAGAAAATCTAAGTTGCGCACCGAAGAATGCCAAAGACGGGCATTCTTCACGGTTTGAAACGGCCAGTCATGAAAAGGAGGTAAGGGTATGCACATGTATCAGGAGGGAAATAAGCTTATTATTGCAGAGGGAAAGACGCAGGTCTGGGTGGAGCCCTGGGGCCGGAATTCCGTCCGTGTGAGGATGACGGCGCAGCCTGTGATGGACGGAAATGACTGGGCACTGACGGAGCAGACGGAAGCGGTGACACCGGAGATTACCTTTGAAACCGTGGATGTGACGGACCCTTGGTATCAGGGGGAAAAGTGGAAAAAATACCACCAGACCGGAACACAGGCCCGGCTGGTGAACGGTAAGATCACGGTGAAGGTTTCTCATGAGGGCTGGCTTTCCTTTTATAATCAAAAGGGAGAGCTGCTGACGGAGGAATACTGGCGCAACCGGAACCGGATCAACCGTTATTGCGTGCCGCTTCGAGTGGACGGCAGGGAATTAAAGCCCGTGCAGGGCGGTACGGATTTTGAACTGACGGCCCGGTTTGAGGCCTTTGACGATGAAATGATTTTTGGCATGGGGCAGTATCAGGAAAAGCATATGAATAAAAAGGGAGCCGTCCTGGAGCTTGCCCATCGCAACAGCCAGGCCAGCGTGCCCTTTTATGTATCCAGCAGGGGCTATGGCTTCTTCTGGAACAATCCGGCCATCGGCACGGCGGCCTTTGGCACCAATAAGACCGAGTGGTATGCAAAGCGCACCAAGAAGCTGGATTACTTGATTACGGCGGGGGATACGCCGGCAGAGATAGAGGCTCAGTATTCTCTGGCAACGGGACGCACGCCCATGATGCCGGAGTACGGCCTGGGCTACTGGCAGTGCAAGCTGCGCTACCGCACCCAGGAGGAATTGCTGGCGGTTGCCAGGGAGCATAAGCGGCGGGGCCTGCCCATGGATGCCATTGTCATTGACTTTTTCCACTGGACCATGCAGGGAGACTTTAAGTTCGAGCCCCTGGACTGGCCTGACCCGGAGGGGATGGTAAAGGAGCTTAAGAAGCTTGGTATCGAGACGGTGGTTTCCGTCTGGCCCACCGTTGACGAGCGCAGCGAGAACTTTGGCAGGATGGCGGAACAGGGCTACCTGGTAAATGCCGACCGGGGGAATCAAAATCACATGACCTGGATGGGCAACACGGTATTTTATGACGCAACCCATCCTGGTGCTCAAAGGTATGTCTGGGAGCGGTGCCGGGAAAACTATTATCAAAAGGGGATTCGCTGCTTCTGGCTGGACGAGGCGGAACCGGAATACGGACCCTATGACTTTGACAATTACCGCTATTATGCAGGGCCTGCCCTGCAATGCTCCAATATTTATCCTGTGGGCTATGCAAAAGGCTTTTACGAGGGCCTGAAGGCAGAAGGGGAGAAGGAGATTTTAAGTCTGGTGCGCTGTGCCTGGGCAGGCAGCCAGAAGTACGGCGTGCTTACCTGGTCGGGGGATATATATTCCTCCTTCCGCTCCATGCGGGAACAGCTTCAGGCTGGACTTTCCATGAGTATGGCCGGGATTCCCTGGTGGACCTCGGACATCGGCGGCTTCCTGGGAGGTGATATACAGGACCCCGGTTTTCGGGAGCTGTTGGTCCGTTGGTTTGCATGGGGAGCCTTCTGCCCCGTGTTCCGTATGCACGGAGAGCGTTCTCCCTGGCATGAGAGGGAACAGGAATTTCGAAACGGTGTGCGTCAGCTGACCAGCGGTCAGGACAATGAGGTCTGGAGCTTTGGCGAGGATAATTATCAGATTCTGACAAAATATCTGTTTGTCCGGGAGAGGCTGCGCCCTTATATCCGGGACTGCATGAGAGCGGCCAGCGAAAGCGGCGCGCCGGTAATGCGGCCGCTGTTTTATGATTTTCCGGAGGACAAGGCCTGCTGGAGCGTGGAGGATTCTTATATGTTCGGGCCGGACCTGCTTGTTTCTCCCGTGATGGAGGCGGGGGCGCTGGAACGTGAAATCTATCTGCCTGCAGGTGCGGAATGGACGGATGCTTATACCAAAAAGGTCTATGAGGGCGGCAGGAGGATTATTGTGCCTGCACCTCTGGATATTATTCCGGTGATGATTCGTGCCGGCCGGGATCTGCCCGTCTATGAATGACGGTTGGGTAGTAGTTTATGAGTAGATTGAAAAGATTCTTCGCAAATATACGCCTGCGGGAGAGGATGTTTTTGCTCTATTTGGTTGGGGGCGTGCTTCCTCTGCTGCTGGCTGATGTGTACATGTATATGTCAGTCCGCAGCGTGATGATCGAGCAGGAGAAAGAGGCGTTAAGAGACGAGCTCTTCAGAATCGCGGATTCCGTCAGCGAAAGCATTGGCGTGATAGAGGATATTTCAAAGCGGCTGTACTTCGAGGCGAGTATTGTGACGATTGTCTCTACCGAGTATGGAAGCTATGAAGAGGTGCTTGAGGATTACCGGAGCTATGACGTCATTGACAATTATCTGGAGTATTATCACCAGGAAATAGCAAGCATCACGGTTTATACGTATAATTCCACACTGCCCAACAATGAATACTTTGCCTATGCGGATGCGGAGGTAAAGAAGGATCCGGGATATACGGAAACCGTAAGGCGGGAGGGCGGGCCGTACTGGTCCTACGACGAGGATACCATAACCGGGAAAATGTGCCTGAAGCTTTCACGGGTACTCTATACGGAGGAAATGGAGCGGATGGGAGTAGCGGTGATCGAGATGCAGAACAAGCGTACCGAGCTTCCCGTCACCGAACGGGAAGACCTGACGCTGTTTGTCTACAACAATGCCACCGTGCTTCACAGCAACGAAAAGGAAGCGGATTATGGAGAGCTTCTGGAGCTTCTTGTCGAGAATGACGGGGACTCTTTTTCCGACAGGGTGACTTACCAGGGGGAGGATTATCTTATGGCTTTTGTTAAAATACATCCTCCCTATTGTGAAGAGTTTTATACGATCGTCAGCTTAAGGCCTTATAAGGAGATCGCCGAGCTGGCGGCGGCTACGGCGCTGGGCAATCTGATTCCCATGTTCATGTGCATTGCCGTGGCGCTGGGGCTGATCCTGATTTTTTCCAATACCTTCAGCGCGAGGGTAAATGTGTTCAAGGATGAGATGCACAGAGCAGCGGCCGGAGACTTCCAAATTGCTGCTGCCCCGGAGGGCAAGGATGAGATTGCCGAGCTGCAGAGGGACTTAAACTCCATGATCCTGGATATACAGGGGCTGATGGACAGGGTGGTACAGGAGCAGGTACAAAAGGAACAGCTGAACACCAGACAGAAGGAGGTGGAGTTTAAGATGCTGGCCAGCCAGATCAATCCCCATTTTCTGTATAATACACTGGAGACCATCCGTATGCAGGCAAGGGTCAGGGGCCAGTCCGAGATTGAAGAGCTGGCAAAGATGCTGGCAAAGCTCATGCGCAGGAACATTCAGGCTACGGACAGTCTGCAATCCCTGAAATCGGAATTACAGCTGGTGGAGTATTATTTGAAAATACAGGATTACCGTTTCCATGACAGGATCCATTATGAAATTGTGGTGAAGGAGCAGACCGGAACGGAGGAGCTGAAAATCATGCCGCTGCTGATTCAGCCCTTTGTGGAAAACGCATATGTTCACGGACTGGAGGCAAAGGAGAACGACGGTATGATCCGCATCCGGGCGGAGGAAAGAAGCCATCTCTGGATCACGGTGGAGGATAACGGCTGTGGTATGGAGGAAGCGAGGCTGAAAGAGGTCAGGCATATGTTGAATGACTTCGAGACTCTGGACAGGACGCACATTGGCATCTGCAATGTGAATCAGAGAATCCGGCTGAAATACGGCGAGAGCTATGGCGTTACCATAGAGAGCGAGGCCGGAAAAGGTACTATTGTGACGATTAAATTACCGATTTTAACCTAAGAAATATAAAAAATAATCAAAAGCAGGCTGATTTTAAGCCTGCTTTTTTGTACATATTTTTGCCGGTGTCGAATTTTTAAAGTAAATATGTAAAATTTATAAGGTTTTTATTAACAAATAAATAATTTAAACTTTTCCTGTAAAGAAAAACGCTTCTTTTTATGAAGCAAAAAAACAGGAGGAAAAGCAATGAAAAAGTTCAAAAAAATGTTGGCTTCCGCATTTGCTTTCGCGCTTGCAATTTCAGGACTTTCTGCCATGCCCGTACAGGCAGGACAGGATACCTCGGCGCTGGAAGACGGTACGGCTTACCTCAACATTAACAAAAGCGATTGGAGTGACTTTGAAGCGGAGTACACCAATGTAAAGATCACCGGAGACGGTTCTTATACGGTCTCAATGACCGCGGCAGAGCCGGTGGACATGGGCGAGTTTAACGCCCTGGAGGTGGTAAACGGTGAGGCCGTTATGGGAACGGGCAGTGTGATCACCGTGGACAGCATTAAGATCAACGGCGAAGAAGTAACGCTGCAGGGCCCCAGCTATACCTGCTCCGCAGACGGCGCCGGTGTGAACACCCGCGTAAATCTGTACAATGAGTATAACACTCCTGACGAGACTGCAACGGCCGGCGACGACAAGCACATTGATCAGCGTGTGGCAGAGGGCAGCGTAATGGACGCGACGGCAACGCTGATTGACAAGGAAGCCCGGACAGGGATTTCAACACTGGAAGTTGCTTTCACCGTATCCGGCTTTGGCACGGCAGCAGCAGAGGGAGGCGCATCAGCTCCCGCAGCGGATGTGGAAGGTCCTGCGGTTGCTCACCTGAGCATTAATAAGAGCGATTGGAGCGCTTTTGAAGCAGAGTATGTTGACGCGGAGATCACCGGCGATGGCACCTATACCGTTTCCATGACCGCGGCAGAAGCAGTTGACATGGGCGAATTTAATGCCCTTGAGGTTGCAAACGGCGAGCTGCTTTTAGGCACCGCTTACACCATCACCGTGGACAGCATTAAGATCAACGGTGAAGAGGTAACGCTGCAGGGTCCCAGCTATACCTGTTCTGCGGACGGCGGCGGTGTGAACACCCGTGTAAATCTGTACAATGAGTACAACAATCCTGATGATACTGCAACGGCCGGCGATGACAAGCATATTGACCATCGTGTGGCAGAGGGCGCAGTGATGGATGCGACGGCAAAGCTGATTGACGCAGAGGCCCGCACAGGTGTTACAACTCTTGAAGTTACCTTTACGGTAGCGGGAGTAGGAAACGCGGCTGCAGCAGGCGAGGAAACCGAGCCTGAGCTGCCTGCACTGGACTTAAACGGTGAGTATCACGCATACTTCGGATTACAGACACCTACCTTTTCTTTCCGCAACGCCTTTGACGATGCAACCTACGGGCGGGACAGCGATGTCTTCAACCAGATTACCGGCTGGGACAGCGAAAATAATGCTATCGTAAAGCCCGGCACCTTTACCGATGCGGTGATTGCAGGCAACGGTACATATACTGTGTCCGTAGACGGCATGGATCTGAGCGGAGATTTCGCTTCTCAGGAGTACTTTAACCTGATTTTCCTTTCTACCGATATTCCCAATACCGGAGAGATTACCATTTCCGATATGAAGCTGGAAATCGACGGCAGGGATGTAACCATTGCTCCCATTGTGAGCCCTGATTCCTTAAGCTATATCAATATGCTGATCCAGAATATATGGAATGACGACGTGAAGGAAATCGGATATTATCAGGTTCCCCCCACGGCTATGAAGATTACCTTTACCGTGTCCGGCTTTGCATATGATAATACATCTGCGGCTGTAAACGAGCCGGAGGCAACACCTGAGGCACCCTCCGAAGCAGCACCTGCACCTACGGAGGCACCGGCAGATAATACCGGGTCAGAGGGCGGCATGTCCCCTGTTGTTATTGTAATTATTGTTGTGGCAGTGGTTGCCGTGATTGCAGTAGCAGCCGTAGTTGTAACAAAGAAGAAAAAGAGCGGTAAATAAGGAATGAGAGCGTGGCAGACATATCCTGCGCGGGTATGTCTGCCGCGTTTAAAATGGAGGGTGTCATGAGAGAGGAAAAATCCGGAAAGGAAAAAAGCGCTGACAGGATTTATATTGTTCAGCGAATTGCAACTCTTCTGGCGGCGGCGCTTATCTTTTTCCCCGCGGCAAGCCCGTCAAGAATCTGTAATATGATCAACAAGAATCTTTCCCTGTTCACATCCGGCACTTCCTACGGCAGTCTGACGGGTGAGATGGAAAGAGCGTTTTCCAGAGGCTGGCTGAACGAGGGAGTTATGATCCTGCTGTTTGCGGCGTCCCTGATTACTCTGCTGGGAATTGCAGCCGCAAGTGCCGGAGGATGTATGTCTCTGGGAAATCTGAAGTTCAAGAGGCTGGGAAATTTGTTTTCGCTGGTTGGTGCCGGGGTCCAGGTTTTAGGGCTGGTGCTGATCTATGTGTCCTATATTCTGATTCAGGGTGCAGAAAACACAGACAGGGTAGGGCCCAGATTTCCGGGAGGCTTTATCGTATATCTGGTTTTGACGGCGGTGATTCTGCTGACGTCCGCAGCAATTCAGCTCATGCTGCCCAAGCCGGCTCAGGACAGCAAGTATGAGATGGAATCCAAGTATAAGCTCTTTTTGATCTTTCTGCCATTTGCGGCACTGTGCTTCGTGTTCAGCTATCTGCCGCTTTGGGGCTGGCGCTATGCTTTCTTTGACTACTCCGCAGGCGGCACCTTGTCCATGGATAATTTCGTGGGCTTTAAATGGTTCACTTCCCTGTTCCAGAGTGCGGCTACAAGGGCGGACGTGGTCCGGGTACTCCGGAACACATTGGCCATGAGTGGTCTGGGAATCGCCACCAGCTGGTGCGCCATGGCCTTTGCCATTTTCTTAAACGAGATTAAGAATATCAGGTTCCGCCGCTTTGTGCAGACCTTTACCACCATTCCTAACTTCATCAGCTGGGTTTTAGTATACGCCATTGCTTTTGCGTTGTTCTCCACAGACGGTTTTGTCAATACCCTGGCTTCTCAGATGGGAATTTTGGCGGAAGGCGCGGTAGGCTCCAACTATTTGATGAGCGAGTCACATATCTGGCTGAAGATGCTTGCCTGGGGAATCTGGAAGGGGATCGGCTGGAGTGCCATCATCTACATAGCCGGCATCTCCGGCATCGACCAGCAGCTTTATGAAGCTGCTACGGTGGATGGCGCAGGACGTTTCGCCAGAATGTGGCATGTGACTCTGCCGGGCCTGATCCCTACCTATTGTGTGATGCTGCTGATGTCCATTGCCAATATCTTAAGCAACGGAATGGATCAGTATTATGTATTCCGTAATAAAGTGAATATTGATACCATTGAGGTGCTGGACCTCTATGTGTATAATCTGGGTATCCAGAACGGAAACATTCCGCTGTCCACAGTAATCGGTATGGTGAAATCCGTTGTCAGCGTGGTATTGCTGTTTGCTGCAAACCGTGTTTCCAAGTCGGTCCGCGGCGAAAGCATTGTGTAAGGGAGGTGTGAGACAATGGCTAAGACAGTGCAGGAGAAGCTTGACGCTAAGGCCGAAAAGGCATATGAAAAAACACATAAGAAAAAATGGAAGCTCACACCGGGGAATATTACCTTTAATATTTTAAACTACCTGTTTTTTACCGTGTTTACTTTAAGCTGCCTGTTTCCCTTTTATTACCTGTTTATCAATACCATTTCTGATAATGCCATGGTAAAAACGGGGCAGATCGCGTTGATTCCCCATGGGCTGCACCTTCGGAACTATATTGCCATGTTCAGTCTGTCCGATCTGGGAAACGCGTTTGTGGTCTCTATCGCCAGAACGATTCTGGGCACGGCGCTGATGGTGGCGGCCTCCGCTCTGGTGGGGTATCTGGTGACCAAGCAGGAAATGTGGCACAGAAAGTTTTGGTATCGCTTTCTGATCATAACCATGTATTTTAATGCAGGTACGATTCCCTGGTTCTTAAATATGTCCATGCTGGGACTGACCAATCACTTTGCGGCTTATATCATTCCCGGTATTGTGGCGCCTTATAATATTATATTGGTGAAGACCTATATTGAGTCGATTCCCAATGAACTGGAGGAAAGCGCGCTGATTGACGGGGCAGGCTTTTTAACCGTATTCCGCAAGATTATCTGGCCCTTAAGCAAGCCCATTTTGGCAACCATTGCCATCTTCGGTGCGGTGGGACACTGGAATTCCTTTACGGATTCCCTGATTCTCATGCAGAATGCGCCCCAGTTCTATACCTTACAGCATCGGCTGTATGTTTACTTAAATACCAGCTCCAACATCGGTCAGATCATGAGTACAGGCGGTGCGGTAGGAACTCTGACCTCGTCGGTTATGGATACCAAGATTATTAAGTATACCATTTCCATGGTGACGGTAATCCCGATTCTGCTGGTATATCCCTTCATGCAGAGGTACTTCGAGAAAGGAATCATGCTGGGGGCGGTAAAAGGGTAAGGCGAAAAGATTTTCTAAGCCAGCAGGAGGGTGTGCAGGCACCCCCTCCTGGGACGCTGACTAAGAAAATCTAAGTTTCGCCTCGAAGAATTGCCTGTCGGCAATTCTTCCCAGGTTCGATGGGACGTGTGTGACGGTGGTAAATATTTAAGAGTTATAAGAAAGACAAGGAGGAAATGAGATGAAAAAGAAAAATAAGCTTGTGGCGTTAAGTCTTTGTGCCGCCATGACGGCAGGGCTTCTTACGGGCTGCGGAAATTCAGGTGGAAGCAAGGGCGGGGATCCTGTTACCATCACTGTGTTCAGTCAGCTGGCCAATTATTCCGGGGAGCAGTCAGGATGGTCGGCAGACATTCTGCTGGATAAGTTCAATGTGATCCTGAATATTGTCCCCGATCTGCAGGGTGCTTATCAGACCCGTATGGAGGCAGGGGACTTAGGTGACATCGTGGTATTCGGCAGTGACGGCGATCCCTATTTAAATGCCGTGAATGCCGGACTGCTCTTCGACTGGAACGAGGATAATCTGGTACAGGAATACGGGCCTTATATTTATGAGCATATGCAGAATGCCCTGCAGCGTAATGCGGATATTTCGGGAGGGACTACTTATGGCTTTGGCCATGCGGTAGCCAGCAGCGCGGAAGATCACCAGTCCTTTATGTACACATGGGATATACGCTGGGATCTGTATAAGCAGCTTGGCTATCCGGAGGTGAAGGGCTATTCTGACCTGGTGGAGCTGTTTAAAAAGATGAAGGAAATCTGCCCTACCGACGATAACGGGAAGCCTACCTATGCGCTGGTGATGTGGCCGGATTGGGACGGCACCATGGCGATGTATCCCAAGTCTACTGCTACGGCATTTTATGGTTATGACGAATTTGAGATGGGACTTTATGATCCCAAGACAGGTACCTTTTATGACTGCCTGGATCCGGACGGCCCGTACATTGAGGCGTTAAAGTTTTATAATGACCTGTACCAGAATGACCTGCTGGATCCTGACTCCATGACCTGTACCTATGACTATGTACAGGAAAAGACCAGGGCAGGCGGCACCTTCTTCTCTATCTTTAATTATGCGGGAAGAGATCTGTATAATTCGGATGCCCATAAGGAACAGGGCAAGATGATGCTGGCGTTAAAGCCGCAGGACGCTACGCCCATTGTCTACGGCATGAGTACGCTGGGCGGCAATCGGATCTGGGCAATCGGCGCAAAGACGGCAGAGCCGGAGCTGTGCATGGAGATTATCAATTATCTTTGCACACCTGAGGGAAGAATGAATATGGAATATGGTCCTCAGGGCGTGTGCTGGGATTATGACGAGAACGGCAACACTTACTTTACCGAGCTGGGCAAGAAGTGTAATGCGGATCAGGAAACCTCCATGGAAGAGGCAGGCTACAAGGGTACCTTCCATGACGGCATGATTCAGATTAACAATGTAACCTGGACACTGGATGCCATCAACCCTGATTCAAACGGTGAGAGATACAATTATAAATTCTGGGCCAGCAATCTGACCGATGCGGAATATGAGATCGAGCAGGATTGGCGGGACTTTACCGGCTGCATGACGGCGGATGAATATTTTGAGAAAGGCAGCTATACAGTAGCGCCTGCATCTGCTTATGTGGCGGCTAAAAAGGGCGACGAATTCCAGACAAAGTGGGATCAGACCAAAAAGTGTATTGTGGACGGCTCCTGGAAGGCAATATACGCCAAGACCGATGCGGAGTTTAACGAGATCGTGCAGAAGATGATAGCAGATGCCAATGATTATTATTATCAGGAATGCGTTGAGTGGTCAAGAAATGAAGCAGCGCTGAAAAAGGCTGCGGAGGATGCGTTGAAGTAAAAATCTTAAAAAGGGGCTGTTCGGAAACGGGCAGCCTCTTACAGGTATAAAGCAAAACAGGGCGAACATGTCAAGCAGGGCAAATGAAGACAGGATAAATGCCGCTTTGGGCGGCGGAACGGATGGAAAAGAAAAAGTATGAAATTTTTCAGTGTTGACAGTCCTTTTTACAAATTTATCTCGAAGCTTTGGGATATAGTACAGCTGAATTTTTTCTGGCTGCTTTGCTGTATCCCGGTGGTGACGGCAGGAGCATCCACGGTGGCGGCCTGCTCCGTGGCCCTGAAGATGGCGGAGGATACGGAAGGGTATATTGCCAGGTCTTTCTTTAAGGCTTTTCGGGAAAACTTAAAAAAGGGGATTCCGCTGGGGCTTTTGACCCTGGTGGCTGCTTATGCGGTATATCTGGATTTTCAGTTCTGGAATGCCACGGAGTCTGTAGGTTTTCTGATTATGGGGATGATCGCCGCAGTGGTCTTTATCATGGGATTGCTGTATGCGTACCCGTTGATGGCCAGATACGAAAATACCTTTGTGAAAACGCTGAAAAATTCTTATGATATATCTGTCAAATATTTTCTGCGGACGTTGATGATGGTTTTTATTTTGGCGCTGGAGATCGTGCTTTTTCTTTGGAATACTACACTGATGCTGATCGGTCTGTTCGTGGGCCCGGCAATATTGATTTATACCGTATGCGCTTTTGCCATCCGCCTGTTTCGGCTGATCGAGAAGGAGTCGGACAATAAAGCATGAAAGGCGAAAAGATTTAGATGCTGCTTGCGCGGCGGAATGAGAGGAAACATGAAAAAATCAATGAATTGGAAGAAGAAAAGAAAGCTGGCCGGGCTGGCGGCACTGATCACGGCGGCGGCGCTGGGGCTTACCGCCTGCGGCGACGGGGCGGGAAGTACTGAGGGCAGCAATACGGAGAGTACCGGAAACGGCAGTACGGGACTGGAAGGCAGCGACGCCGGATCGGAAAACGGCACTACGGATGCAAAGCAGGATGACGGAAATAAGACCGGCGGGACCTTTGGATGTGCCGATGACGGTACGCTCCGCCAGGATCTGACGGCTCTTGAGGTGGTCGAGCTTATGGGTAACGGTATTAACCTGGGCAACACCATGGAGGCATACGGCAGAAATGATCTGGGAACAGAGGCGGAAGCCACCCGGTATGAGACCTTTTGGGGACAGTCCGTGACTACACAGGAGATGTTGGACGGTATGAAGGCGGCGGGCTTTGATACCCTGCGCCTTCCCGTGGCCTGGACAAATATGATGGCTTTTGAATCCGGCGATTATACGATCAACAGCGCCTATCTGGACCGGGTGGAGGAGATCGCAGGCTATGCCCGTAATGCCGGAATGTATGTGATTATCAATGACCACTGGGACGGAGGCTGGTGGGGAATGTTCGGTTCCGCCTCGGAAGACACCAGAAAGCAGGCCATGGAGCTTTACAAATCCATGTGGACCCAGATTGCGGAGCGGTTTCGGGATTATTCCGACTATGTGATTTTTGAATCGGGAAACGAGGAACTGGGCTTCCGCTTAAATGATACGGATATTGCGGAGGATTCCGGAACGCTTTCGGACGATGAATGCTACACGGTGACGAACGAGATCAATCAGGCCTTTGTAGATACCGTTCGTGCTTCGGGAGGAAACAATGAAGGTCGTTTTCTGTTGATTGCAGGCTTTGGCACGGACATCAAAAATACCTGTGACAATAAGTATAAGATGCCTGTGGATACCGCAAAGGATAAGCTGCTGGTTTCGGTGCACTATTATGATCCCAGCGGATACTGTATCAATGCCAGTCTTTCCACCTGGGGAACAAAGCAGGATTATCAGGCGATGAATGATACCCTGGCATTGATGACGAAATTTACCGATCAGGGATACGGCGTTGTGATCGGCGAGTATGGCGTGCTTCTGGAAACCAGTGGATTGAAGGAAAATGCAGCGGATTACACGCAGAACTTTTTAAATAACTGTGACCTTTACGGTTATTGTCCTGTGCTTTGGGACTGCAGTAACCTGTATGATCGTCAGAGCTGTTCCATCATTGATATGGGGATGGGCAGACTTTACACCAAGCACAGTCTGGAGATTCAGTCAGGCAAATCCAAAGAAGATATAATTGCGCAGGCAAAGAAGGAGATGGATGCGGATTATGAAAACGCCACCGAGGGCGCAGGGGTGGCGGATGATGCAGCCATGGCATGGATCATGTATAACAGTAGCGACTGGAATACCATGTACAGCGTGGGGGATGTATATGCTCCCGACGACAAGACCGCAGGCGTTGAGGCCACGGATGTGGAAATCACGGGAGAAGGAACCTATACGGTGGCTTTGGACTTTACCGGCACGTCCGGCGGATATGCCAACAGCGTGGTATTCAGCGCAGTGGCCATTGCCAACGGCGAGACCCTTTTCCCCGGCTATTACGTGGAGATCAAGGAGATTTTAATCAACGGCGAGCCTTATGAGATGAAAGGGCAGGCATATACGGCTAGTGACGACGGGAAATGTACTCGTGTGAATTTGTATAATTCCTGGGTGAGTAAGGTGCCGGATGAAGCCAGAGTCCTGAACGACAACGGAAAGGAACTGACGCCCTGTCTTTTGGATGCGGAGACGCTGGGAAATGTGGAGACGATCTCCGTAACCTTTGAGTATGTGGCAGAATGATACCTGTTTGTGGCATGGAGGTAGTTATGCTTTACAGGAAAGCGCGAAGACGCCGGTTTTTATCAGGCATATTTTTAAGTATACTCGGCCTGGCGGCAGGGCTCTGTGGCTGCAGCATAAAGGTTTCTGATCAAAAGGACCAGAGCGGCATTCGGGAGCCTGTCACCTTTACCTTTTATAATGCCGACGGTCAGGAAGACCCCTGGACGGACCCGGTGGCCAGAAGAATTACGGAAGCAACTGGTGTTACCCTGAAGACGGAATACCCTACCGGCAGGCAGAAAAATGATATTATGCTGATGGTGGCCACAAAGGAGTACCCGGATTTGATCTTTGCCAAGGGTGACAGCAACATTCTCATTGAGAACGGTGCCTTGATTGATATGCAGGAGCTGATCGAAGAGTACGGGCCGCACATTAAAGCCTTGTATGGCGAGGAATATGATTATCTGCGGTACAGCAAGGAGGATGATTCCATCTATCAGCTGTGCAGCAACAAGGTGGGGGACGAGGTGCTTACCACGGCCGGGTCGGCACAGCTGCAATGGGCAGTGCTGAAGGAGAATGAGTATGCCATTCCCCGCACCCTGGAGGAATATACGGAAATGATCCGCAGCTACATGGAGCAGTACCCGTATATCAACGGGCAGAAGACGATTGGCATCTCCATTTCCTGTACGGACTGGCATTGGTATACCACGCTTTCGGATCCGGCAGGATATATTGCAAACGGCACGACGGATGACGGTCAGTGGATTGTGGATGAGGATAACAGGGTTTATTACAAGCATGCGGCAGAAGGCCAGAAGGAGTATTTCCAGTGGCTGAATCAAATGTACTGGGAGGGGATACTGGACCCTGAGTTTGCCACGCAGACCCATGAGGACTATCTCAGCAAGATTGCATCGGGAAGGGTGCTGGGACTGCTGGACGCGGACTGGGATATTGCCACACCGGAAAGCTCTTTAAAGGCCAGGGGGATGTATGAGCGGACTTACGCAGGCCTGCCGGTAACCATTGACGAGTCCGTGACCTGTGAGATGCTGCGGGAGCATAATTTGGGCGTGGGCTGGGGCGTGGGCATCAGCGTTTCCTGCAAGGATCCGGTGCGGGCAGTGCAGTTTCTGGACTGGATGTGTACGGAGGAAGCTCAGGTGATGCTGAACTGGGGAATTGAGAATGTCAATTATTTTTACGATGAAGACGGCCTTCGATACCGCACGCCGGAGGAGATAGAGCAGGCGGCTACCAATGCCAATTATGCGGAAGAAACCGGTGTGGGACGCCACAGTTACCCTTTCCCCAGCTATGGGAACACAGCCCTGGACTCTACGGGAAATCATTATACCACCAATTCCAGAGAGCTGATTATTTCCGGGTATAACAGGATTCAGCGGGAGGCCCTTCAGGCATGGAATGTGGAAATGCTGATTGATATTTTTCCGGGCAGGGAAGAGTTTGAGAAAAAGTACTATTCGCCGATTTGGGCAAAGGTGCTGCCTGCCGAGGCAAAGAAGCTGCTGGATGCTCTGGACGCGGCAGCCTGGCCGGGGCTGATCGACTGCATTGTTTGTGCACCGGAAAGATTTGACGAACAGTGGGAGAAGCTGCAAAACGAGCTGGTGGAGGCAGGTCTGTACGAAGCGGAAGAGCTGATGACAAAGCTGATTCAAGAAGAGGCAGAGTTTAGGAAAAGCATGGAATTGGAAAACGAATAAGGCAGAAAGAGTAAGAGAAAAGAAGCGCAGCCATGTCAGAGACGGTTGCGCTTTCTATATTCCGCGGGACTCATACCCACATATTTTTTGAATTTAATATGAAAATAGTCCGGATTGCGGTAGCCTACCTTTTCCGCGATGGAATATACCTTATCATCATCCTGCAGCAACAGCTCCTTGGAATGCTCGATGCGGATGTGATCAACATAGGAGTTGAAGTTTTCTCCCACTTTTTTGCTGAAAATCCGCCCCAGATAGGAACTGTTGTAACCGAACAGAGGCGCAATGTTTTCCAATGTAATATTGCCGGCATAATTATGGTTAATGTAATGCAGTATGTCATCCAGAACGCTGTCTCTTGAAGAATTGCCGATGGCGGACATCATGGCCTCAAACTGCTCCGACAGGAACAAAATGATCTCATAGAGATAATATCTGGAATTGATAAATTTGATGGCATCTGTATTTCCCCCGAAGGCAGTGGAAAATTTACTATACAGATGGATCATGTTTTCTCTGATATTCAGGTACAGACCTGCCAGGAAAAGCTTGATGTCGTCGATGGAATCCGAGGCGTTGTACAGCCTTTGCTGCAGTGCGCTTAAGGCTTCCGCTAACATATTCCGGTTAAAGGACTGAATAAGCTTAAGGAGAGCGGAGGAATATTCCTCCAGCAGCTCTCCGTTGATAATGGCAGCCTGATCCTGCAGGTCAGGGAGTGCATCGTAACCTATGGTATGCTGGGCCTGATCGCAAAAGAAGCGACGATTCAGCAGCTCATGGGCCTGACGGTAGGATTGGGGGATTTCTTCTTCCGTGTGGACGCATTTGCCGTAGGCAAGAAAAAAGGAATCCAGCGGCGAGCCTTTCTGAGGCGCCCTGTCCTGATCATATTGCTGCAGCAGAATATTGAACTTTTCTACGGCATAGGAACCCTTCAGCAGGAATACGTCATTATATTCCACAATTACTTTGTCAAAAAAGATATTATCCTGATTAGCCAGGCGCAAAAGATCCGCAAATTGGACGGAGGAGGTTTTGGGGGGGGTATTTTCATAGGGCTGACTGATCACTACCTGATACATGTCCGCATGAAGCTCGGAAAAGCTCCTGTCCGATACCGGCATTTTCCCCAACAGGATTTCACGCAGGATGGCGTCCCGTGCCTTTTGCTGATAGTGCTTAGCGGTGTCGGCGCTGTCCTGCTCCCTGTCCAGCTGCTCTCTGATACAGCGGAGAATATCGGAAAGCTCATCCTCGTCGATGGGCTTTGTCAGATAATATTGGACACCGTAGCGCATGGCTTCCTGGGCATACTTAAAATCGGAATAACCGCTTAAGATGATAAAGACTCCTTCATAGCCGGATTCCCTGGCGCGGCGTATGACTTCAAGGCCCGTAAGGCCAGGCATATTAATGTCCATGAGAGCTACCTCCGGACTCTTGGCAAGAAGTTTTTGAAGAGCCTGCTCACCTCCCGCCGCTTCCCCGGTTACTGTATATCCCAGAGAGCCCCAGTCCAGCAGCTGCTTGATCCCCTCTCTGATAATGGATTCATCATCTGCAATTAAAACTTGATACATTGTCCTTCTCCTGTACGTCTTTGGCACTATAATAATATTATAGCATATTTTCTTTTTTCTGGAAACTCTTGTTTACGTACAGCTTGACTTTGCGTTTTCAAAGCTTATAATATAATCACTTGTATGGCATTTTGAAAACAGAGGCGTGCTGATCTAAAAATGGTATTGTGAGGAAATGCGGAATGAATAAAGAAAAAATATTTGCTCTGTATAAGTCTTTGTTGTGGGGGATTTGCATTTTGCTCTTTCCTGTTTTTTCGGGTGCGCTATCGGTTATTTTATCTCTTGGAACGACGGAAACGTTATTTTTTCAAGGCTTGTTTATGGTGCTCTCTCTCATTATTCCCTTGATTTTTGTTTTAAGAGGCAAGTGGAAATGGGAAGAAATTGGTTTTGGAAAATATGATATTAGGGGCAGTAAAAAAGCATATCATTTTCTGCCTTTATTTGCCATTTTGATTCCTGCTGCAATTCAAGGCTTTTATTTTAAATCCATTCCTTATGTATTTGGCAATCTGTTTTTATATTTGGCGGTTGGCATAGCGGAAGAGGTATATTTTCGGGGTATCATTCCCAAATATCTAAGAGCGGCATTTTCGACAAAAGGAGTCATCTTGTTCTCTACAGCTATTTTCGGGATAGGGCATATTGCAAATGCTTTCACTACAAAAGATGGCTGGCAGATTTTTCTGATCATACTCAACGCATTCCTTTTTGGCTGGCTGGCAATCGAAATAGAGCTTATATCGAAAAACATTATGCCGGTCATTCTGCTGCATTTTCTTTTTGATTTTGAAACCAAAATTGCTGCGATGAATGCGAATATGTTATTAACTGCAGAATGCGTAAGAGGCGCTATTGTATTTGCTGCTGCGGTCTGGCTTGCAGCTGCTATTAAGAGAACGGATATTGAAAATAGAACTTAATTGTCCGGGCGGTCCGCGGGGAGAGGAAAGGGAAGGCAAAACCCGTTATCATAAAAGAAGGGAGTGCGAAATGAAAGACGTGGAAACCTTTATTTCGGGTATATTGACCAAGGAAGGGCGGAAATTTGCCCGCATCAGCTTTATGCGGGGAGAAGAATATGCGGAATTTATCGTGCCGGACGGCGTCCTGGACAAGAGAAAGGGCTTTAGCGAGGAAGAGATTACAAAGCTGTTTCGCTATGTGAGAGAAAACAGGGATGACATTCTAAAGCGGGCGCAGGAAGTCAACCCGCTGAAGAACTGGCTGGGGTTAGGATGAAAAAGAAATGGATATGATAACAATTACTTCATTTTTGCATAAGCGGTTTGATGAGTGTTTTATGGTTTCGCAGTGTATAATATAGATAAAAATATATTTGAGCAATAAGTGATTGTTGAGGACGTAGAAATATGTTATATTTATAGTGAAAGAAGGGTGTGATGGGTATGTCAGCAATAAATGCACAGCAAGTAATTGAACCAACTGATACTGCAAAGTTGGAATTTTATCGTCTGATTGGGGAAGGCTATAAGGCAATGCAGGATGGCAGAACCAGTACAATCGACGAAGTAAGAGAAAAATTGAAAAAGAGGCGGGAAGAACATGGCTAGTGTAGTATTTACTGAAGCGGCAGAATATGATTTGCTGGACATAGAATACTATATCTCCATTGACCTCTGCAATTCTCAAGCAGCTCAAAGAATATCTGAAGGCATATTAAGTGCCGCTGAAAATCTGAGTGAATATCCAACAGCTCATTCTCTGGTGGACGACGAACTTTTAAGAGGCGTTGGTCTGCGAATGACACGCTTTGATAACTACAATATTTTCTATTATTATAATATGCAAAATGATGTAGTATACATAATCAGAGTTCTATATAACAAGGTGGATTGGCAAAGTTTATTCCAAGGATAAATGGTTAGGATGAAAGCGCATCCAAAACCGTATTTAAGCGTCTGCAGCCCGGAGGAAGCTGGCCGGTGACCTCAGGGGACTGAGCAGTATGGACATACATACTGGCAAGACCGCAGTTGTAAGCGCCCCAGGCGTCGGCCTGCCAGTCGTTTCCGATCATCACGCAAGCTTTAGGGTCAAGCTGATGCTTTTTTAACAATGCCCCGTAAAACCGCGGGGAGGGCTTCATAAAGCCGAAGTCCGAGGAAATCAGCACATCGTCAAACAGATCGTAGATCCCCAGATGCCGCAATTCGGGCTCCGTGAACAGGCGCTGGGCATTGGAGAGAAGGTAAACCCTTTTCCCCAGGCGCCGCAGCCCGCTTAACAGCGCCTCCGCTCCTTCAAAGAGGCGGAGGTGCTGCAAGGAAAGGGTGCGATACATCAGGGCCCAGTCTGCAAGCATCTGCGGAGACGGAGTGATACCCTTTTCGCTGTACAGGCATGAAAAAACCTGCGACAAATCCACCTCAATCTCATCCGGCATCAGCTTAAGAGACTGTGTCCTGCACTTGTCATACCGTTCCAGACGCTGAGCGTCGATCAGCGCCCGGTAGCGTTTTTTCAGCTCCGGGCCGGTATAGGAAGCGCCCTGCAGGGCCATATAGCCTGCCATGTATTTCCACAGAGAGGCCTTACTCTCATTGGTGTGTATGTCAACCAGTGTGCCGTATAGATCGAAGATATAATTGTCGTACATGTTTTATTCTCCTAGTATAATACTGATGTATTCGTTCATTTCGTGAGTTGAACAAAGCTGTCGTGATTTTTATGTCTGTGAGCAGCGGCTATTCTTTAGCGTTTTGCAACATATCCCTCCGCTCGACGGGAATCCACAGCTCGCAGAATACCCCTGGTTCTCCCTTTTCAAAGTAGATTTCATAATCCGCTTCTTCTGTCTGTACATAACCGGTCTGGGGAGAAAACTCCTTGTAAAATCGACTCCAGGTTTCGCCCAGACAGTCACCATCAGGCCCCAGGCATTGAAATACGGCGTAGTCCGCGGGGGTTGTCTTCCAGATGGAATAACCGTTATCCGTAAACTGTGCCAGCGCTTTCGTATCGGTATCCTCGTCCAGCAAAATACCGATTCCGTAATCAAAATGAGTTGCGCCGCCTTTTGTGGGGCTGCACAGGCCATATAAATCTCTTTTCCCTTCCCTGCGCAGCTGCTTCATAGGCTCGATCAGATTTTTGCTCCAGCATTCATCCCAGAAATCGGGAATGCTGTGGTCGTTGTCGTCATTGATGATCTCATTGGGAAAAGCTTTTACCAATGCAAGAAACCGCTGTTCTTCCTGATGCTCCATTCTGTAATCCATAATACTACCGCCCTCCATAATAATTTTGATCACAAGGGGATTGAATAAATGCAGCCTTGCACCTTTTTGTCTGGCCTGCTTCGGGGTTGAGCCGTGGAAGCGGGTAAATGCCTTGGAAAAGCTTTCCGGAGACTCATAACCGTATTTATAGGCGGCATCCATTACCGACAGACCGGTTGACTGCAGCTCCTGGGCTGCCAGGGTCAGACGCCGTTTCCGGATATATTCGTTGGCGCTCATTCCCGTAACAAAGCTGAAGGTCCGGTGAAAATTGTAACCGGACATATGCACGCTTTTTGCAACATCCAGATAACTGATGTCTTCATAGAGATGTTCTTCCATGTAGTTGATTGCCTGTTGGATCAGATGCAGTGACATTGCTTCAAGTCCTCCCAAGTGTGAATCCATTATACCCTAGTGGCATAGTAAAAGTCCTGTTCGGGCTTGCCCAAATTTGTCCGGGATGGGACGGAAGGTACATCGTCATGTATAGTATAACTCCGTGGGAGAAAATTTGCTATGGGAAAAGTTTGATGAGAATGTAAGTTTCCGACTTGATTCTTTGTAGGAACAAATGCTCTGCCTGCCAAAGACTTACGCTCTATAATTATTCGCTCTATCCCTCAAGAAAATGATGCATTTTCAATAACAATTATGGTTTGAATATAAAGAATTGTGCTTTCGCTCAATTTCCATATTGCTTTTTTGCCGCTGAGTATGTACAATGTAAAGTAGTGTATGTCCGCTTATTCGATGGGAGGCGAATGATATGAGCGTAAGCTATAAAAAACTATGGAAACTCCTGATTGATAGAGATATGAAAAAGAAAGACCTTGCTGCGGCCGCGAATATCAGCACATATACGGTCAACAAGCTGAACCAGGGCGAAAATGTAAATACTAACACGCTGGTAAGTATCTGCAAAGTGCTTGGCTGTACATTTGATGATATTATGGAGCTTCTTCCAGATGAGCAGTCAGAGCATTTTGGGGAAGGGCAAAGAGAGTAAAAGAAGATTTGCTCATGGCAAGGCTTGAAGAGGATGGGAATCAAGTTCGCCTTGCGTCTGAGGCATACAGGATTAGTCTTGCGCATTGCGAAGATCGTTTATCAGGAGTGAGAAGAATGGCAGAGTTTGCGGATTTATTTGAAAAATCAAAGCTCCTTATTGATAACGCCAGAGGAACTATGGGTGTCCTGGTAAATTCCATAACTGTATATACCAGTTTTCTGCTGGGGAAATATATGGTTGAGGAAGAACAACAGGGAGCTGATCGGGCAAAATATGGCGCTAAAATTTTGGATTCACTTTCCGGCTATCTGACAGAAGAATACGGACGAGGATTTTCCAGAACAAATTTGTCAGGGATGAGAAAGTTTTATCTGGTGTACCGTGACCGCGACGAGAAGATTATCCAATCATCAATTGGACAATTGAGGCTGTTGCAGGAGAATGGAATTGTTCAATCGCCAATTGGACAATTGAGCATTGACCGCCAAAGCTTTCCGTTTCAGTTGAGCTGGACACATTATCAGGTGCTTATGACAATCGAAAATTCTGAAGAACGCAGCTTTTACGAACAGGCGGCCATCAGTGAAGCCTGGAATGTGCAGACCCTGAAACGCCAATATCACTCCAGTTTATATGAAAGGCTGGCGCTGAGCAAGGATAAGGACGCTGTTATGGCAATGTCCAGAAAAGGCACTACGCCGTATCGTCCGGCTGATATACTGAAATCGCCGTATGTACTGGAATTTGCAGGACTGGACGACAAAAGCAGCTACCATGAGAGCGATCTGGAATTTGCCGTGCTGAACAAGATGCAGGATTTTCTGTTGGAAATGGGAAAAGGCTTCCTTTTTGAAAAAAGGCAGCGCAGGTTTATTTTTAACGATAAAAATTTTTATTGTGACCTGGTTCTATATAATCGTTTTCTGCGCTGCTATGTTTTGATCGACTTCAAGGTGGATGAGCTGACGCATCAGGACCTTGGCCAGATGCAGATGTATGTGAACTATTATGACCGTTATGAAATCGTGGAGGGTGAAAATCCGACGATTGGCATTCTCATGTGTAAGCAAAGCGATGAGGCGCTGGTAGAACTTACGCTTCCCAAAGATGCGAACATCTATGCACGGGAATACAAATTGTATCTGCCGGATAAAAAACTGTTGCAGGAAAAATTGCGGCAATGGCTTGATGAATCAGGAACATCTGTTTCTGAATAGACGAGGGGAACAATAGACAAAACCTTGAAAAGGAGCAATAACATGTTAATCACACGGGAACAGGATTGGTGGAAAAAGGCGGTGATCTATCAGGTCTACCCCCGCAGCTTTCAGGACAGCAACGGCGACGGTATCGGGGATATACAGGGGCTGATCGGCAGGCTGTCGTATCTGGAAAAGCTGGGGATCGACTGCATCTGGCTTTCTCCGGTCTGCAAGTCGCCGCAGGATGATAACGGCTATGACATTTCCGACTATCAGAACATTGATCCCATGTTTGGCACCCTGGAGGATATGGAGCAGCTGTTTGCGGAGGCGGGAAAGCATGGGATCGGCATTCTCATGGATCTGGTGTTAAACCACAGCTCGGACGAGCACAGGTGGTTTCAAGAGGCGGTGAAGAGCAGGGAGAATCCATATCATGATTATTATGTCTGGCGGGACGGCGTGGAAGGTGAGTATCCCAACGATATGCGCTCCGTCTTCGGAGGTCCTGCGTGGCAGTGGGTGCCGGAGCTTGGGCAGTATTATTTCCATCAGTTTTCCGTGAAGCAGCCGGACTTAAACTGGGAAAACCCTAAAGTGCGCAGGGAAATTTATGACATGATCAACTGGTGGCTGGATCAGGGGGTGGCAGGCTTTCGGCTGGATGTGATTGACCAGATTGCCAAGGATCCGGAGCTGAAGGTGACCTGCAACGGCCCCAGACTCCATGAATTTATCAGGGAGTTAAGCCGGGAGACCTTTCAGCGGGGGCATTATCTTACGGTGGGAGAGGCCTGGGGGGCGGATGTGGAACGGGCAAAGCTGTACAGCGCCCCGGACGGCAGCGAGTTCTCCATGGTGTTTCAGTTTGAGCATATCTGTCTGGATCAGATTCCAGGAAAGGAAAAGTGGGATCTGGCGCCCCTGCCCTTTTTAAAGCTGAAGGAGGTCATGGAGAAATGGCAGACGGAGCTTTACGGGTGCGGCTGGAACAGTCTTTTTTGGAACAATCATGATCTGCCCCGGATTGTATCCCGCTGGGGAAACGATGGGATTTATCGGGAGGAAAGCGCAAAGATGCTGGCCCTTCTTCTGCATGGAATGCAGGGCACGCCCTTTATCTATCAGGGGGAAGAGCTGGGGATGACAAATGTGCGTTTCGCGCCGGAGGATTACCGGGATATTGAGACCGTTAATTTGTACAGGGAGCGGCTGGAAGCCGGATATTCACAGGAATCTGTGATGGAGAGTATCTATGCAAAGAGCCGCGACAATGCCCGCACGCCTATGCAGTGGGACGACAGTGAGAACGCAGGCTTTACAGGGGGAACGCCATGGATTAAGGTGAATCCCAATTATCAGGAGATCAACGCGGCGGAGCAGATGACGCGGGAAACCTCCGTCTGGAGCTTTTACAGACAGCTGATTGCGTTCAGAAAAAGGTACTCTGTTTTTGCAGACGGCAGGTTTACGCTGCTTTGCAGAGAGCATCCGCAAGTTTTTGCCTATATCAGGGAAAATGAGTCGGAGAGGCTGCTGATAGTCTGCAACTTTTTCGGTGGTCGTCCAGAATGGCCGGCAGAATGTCGGGAGGTCTGCAATGCCGGGAAGCAGCAGGGCATGAAGCTTTTACTGTCCAATTATTCGGACAGCAAAAAGGAGCGCTGCCCGGAAATGCTGCGCCCCTATGAGGCTGTAATGTATTATAGTACTAAATAGCCGGTAACTATGTAAATTATTTTATTAGTGAAATTGTATATCCTGGCCATACAATAGAAAACGGATATGGCAGAACGGATGTGATTTTGCTCATGCCTGCCTTCGTACAGGTCCCGTAGAGCTTCTGACGATCAGCGGAGCCCGCAGCATGACAGAGCTGATGGGCAGGTTATTCAGCAGGCAGGACATGGCGTACCAGCCGGCCTTGCCCAGGGCAATGCGGTCCTGACGTATTGTGGTCAGAGGAGGATCCGTAAATGCCGTCATGGGCAGGTCGTCAAAGCCGATGATGCTTAAATCCTCCGGAATATGGATTCTGCGGTTCATACATTCCGTGATCGCGGATATGGCGCGGATGTCGTGGGAGAAGATGATGGCTGTCACGCCAAGGTCATACATGCGCTGCACATGCTCTTTGGTGGAGTCACAGACGTAGTAGCCCAAGCCGATATACTCTTCGTTGATCTCCAGGTTGTACTTGGACAAAGCGTTTATGTAAGCGTTGTATCTTGCCTTTAAGATGTAAGATTCCAGGGGCCCGGACAAAAGTCCTATTTTCTTGTGTCCCAGATCGAGAAGATGCTTTACCGCCTGGTCGAAGCCCTCCTGGCTGTCGCATCCCACCGAAGCGATTCTGGGATTGTGCTCAATCTGATTGTCATAGAGGACGGCGGGGATTTTGCTGGTGGCAAGCTCCGTCATCCAGGGATCAATCAGGGAAAAGCCCAGAATAAAAGCGCCCAGATAACCATTCTGTATCATGAACACGCCGTAAGGAATCTGACGTTGAAAGTCCTTGTCAACGGGCACGATATTCACGGTCCAGCCATCGGGCTCTGCCATCTGCCGGAAGCCCAGGATGATGTCGTAGCCAAATTGATCCGGTGTCAGGTAATCCATGTTTTCCACAATAATGCAAAGCTTTTTTTCCCGGCACAGCAGGCGCTTATTGTGGTATCCCAGCTCTACTGCGGTCTCAAGAATTTTTTTGCGCATTTCATCACTGATGTCCGTGGCATTGTTCAAGCCCTTGGACACTGTGCTTTTGGATACACCCAGTTTTGCGGCAATGTCGTTGATCGTAGCCATAAAGTAACGAAACTCCTTTCGATTCACGGCGGAAGCATTTAACCTATTGTACCAGAAAATTCAGTAAAATACAACGAAAATAAATTTACAGTAGTTTCGAAACGGCAATCGCTTCGTTGACGTGGGGGATGATTCTGTGATACCATCCCAAGTAGATAAGGTAAAAAGATTTTCCGGGGTGGCAGGAAGGCCTGGCCCGGCAGTATGACAATACAGGGAGGGCTGACAGTGAAATTTATTTATGGCAGACAGGATTTTAAGACAATGGAGCGGGGAGAAGAAAACTGTTATCTGATGACGAACGGTCTGGGAGGATTTTCCTCCCTTACCATGGCCGGTTCCTGTACCAGAAGCGACCATGCCCTGCTTATGAGCTGCATTGCGGCGGAGGCGCCCAATCATCGTTATAATATGATACACAGGCTGGAAGAGATTTTGATTTTGGGGGAGGACAGGATTCACATTTCCACTCAGGATTTTGTGGATCACGCTGCCGGAGAGACGGGATTTTACTTTTTGTCCGGTTTTACTTTTGAGGATTACCCGGTCTGGCGCTATGAGGCGGAGGGCGTGGAGATTATTAAGACAGTGGTGCTGGCCGTAAACGAGAACACGGTGGGCATTTCTTATGAGATCATAAATCGTTCAGGAAAGGCCGCAGCGTTTCAGGTGATCCCGCAGATGGAATTTGTGCCCAAGGGGGAACGGCTTTCAGAAGCGCAGGAGTTTGGGCTTGAAAAGCTTGAAAAAGCAGAGCCGGCCGGGCAGACGGCGCTTGGATGCAGCCGGGCTGTTATACGTTCCGGCGGGCGAAGCCTTTATCTGGAGACAAACGGAGGCTTGTCAGAGCTTCCCTTAGGCTTTCGGACGGATCTGTATTACGCATACGATGTCTGCGACGGCAGGGGAGAAACCGGCTGTACAGCGGAAAACCATAGTATTGTATTTGAAGTTCAGCCGGGGGAAAGGCTTATGGGCGAAATCATATACGGCGCGGCGCCTGTGTCCGAGAGCTGGAGCTTGAAAAGCGGCACGGGTGGAGTCCTGCGGATGGCGGAAGGCTTAACGGAATACAGGGCCGGTCTGCGGAAAAGGGCAGGATTTCAGGATGAGACGGCTGGAACCCTGGCTGCGGCGGCGGATCAGTTTATTTCCTACCGTGCTTCCACGGACAATCGAACCATACTGGCAGGCTATCCTTTTTTTGAGGATTGGGGAAGGGATACTATGATTTCCCTGCCCGGATGCTGTCTTTCCACAAAACGCTATGATGTGGCGGAAAGTATTCTGCGGACTTTTATGATGTATTCTAAAAAGGGACTGATGCCGAATCTGTTTCCTGAGGGAAAACAGGAGCCCTGGTATAATACGGTGGATGCGGCGCTTTTGTTCATTATTGCGGTGTATGAATACTACATGCGAACAAAGGACAAGGCCTTCGTAACCGGAGCCTGGACGGTGATGCAGGAAATCGTGGACTGGTATCAAAGGGGAACGGATTTCAATATCGCCATGGAAGAGGACGGGCTGATCCGTGCAGGAGAAGGGTACGACCAGGTGACTTGGATGGACGTCCGGATCGGGGATATTCTGCCGACACCCCGTCACGGCAAGCCAGTGGAGATCAATGCTTATTGGTATAATGTTTTATGTATCATGGACTTTTTTCAAGGCAGGCTTAAGGGTGAGGTTACAGAGAACGGTACGGATTACAGGGCTATGGCAGAGCTGACAGGGAAGAGCTTCCGGGAAAAATTCTGGAATGAAGAGGAAGGATGCCTGAAGGATGTACTGTCCGGGGAGGCAGGGAAGGCCGTGTGTCCGGATACCCAGATTCGCTGTAATCAGATCTGGGCAGTATCCCTTCCTTTTTCACTGTTGGACAGAGAGCAGGAAAAGCAGGTGGTGGAAACCGTGTTCCGAAAGCTGTATACGCCGTTAGGCTTAAGAACCCTTGACCCGGCGGACCCGGAGTTTCAGCCCTTTTACGGGGGCGAGCAGGTAAAAAGGGATCTGGCTTATCATCAGGGGACGGTCTGGACCTATCCTCTGGGCGGTTATTACCTTGCGTATTTGAAGGTAAATGATTATTCGGCAGCGGCAAAGGCTCACGTTAAAACACAGCTGGAAAGTATAACGGCGGCTCTGCGGGAGGGGTGTATCGGTCAGCTGCCGGAGATTTACGACGGGGAGCGCCCGGTTTCCTCCAAGGGCTGCTTTGCCCAGGCATGGAGCGTGGGGGAGCTGTTAAGAGTGTATGAGGCGCTGGAAGGCTGAACCAGCTTCTTAACGCTTATTTCCGTTCATCCAGATATAGCTGTACCCGATTCTGGATCTGAGCAGCTACGGTTTCTGCGTCCTGATCTCCGGAAAAATAAGCCCCGGCCTCTTCCAGGATGATGCTTTTTATGGCGGTGTCCACATGCCGATAGGGTCTGGCCGTGTTCAGCAGCTCCAGATATTCCTGGTCCCAGGCGGTTCCGTCTGGCTTTAATTCAACAGGGGTCCAGACAGACCACCCGTACACGAGTCTGGGCGGGGATGAGTACACGTCTTCCTTTAACAGCTCCGGCATCAGATCGTTTCGGACTGCATAATGAATTTTGTCACGCTGTCGCTCATAATCATACAGGGAGATCAGATATTCTTTGATCTGCTCCATGTATGCAGTATTCTTATTCACTACCAGATAATAATCGCAGGACCAATAGCTTCCTCCGTCCTTTTCCGCAGGGTATCCAACCGGATGATAATTTTCACCGGATGCGCTCATAATACGTGAAAAAGCAGGAAAATTTGTGACATCTGCCATAAAGGCTACAGCAGACGGTTCCTGTGGTATATCCGCCATTGACGAATAAAAGCACGGGGTGCCATTCAGCATTTCCAGCAGCCTGATAAACCGGGGGTTGTTAAAATCACAGGTTCCGGCATCCACGTTCAGGAAGGGAGTTTCCGTCAGGTAAGGCAGATATATTTCCTGCAGCATGACCTCTTTGCCTGCGCCATAGAGCCGGGCGGGCGAGCCGTTGCCAAGCATAACCATCAGCTGCTCCCGCTGAGGATTTGCTTCTTTGACTGCCATGGCTTCATCCCAGCTCCAGCTCTCACCGGGCCAGAGGGAATTGTCCGCCATCACTATGGTGACATAGCCTTCGGGAGGAAGTCCTATCTGCTTTCCGTCGATGACTCCGCATTCTAAAAAGCCGGGAAAGAGGGCATCTAAATATTCCTGCGGCAGGACATCGGACAGGTCCGCCAGTACACCCTTCTCATACAGCATCTCCATATCGCTGGCCGTTACATAATACATATCTGCACCTTTGCCCGCTGTCAGGTCCGCCAGCGCTCTGGTCCGATAATCACTGACCGCCTGCATCGCGGCGTTGTACCGCAGGCCCTCCAGGCCCGGCTTTTCCAGGCTGATGATATAATCCGGGCGTTCTGCGGAGTAGTCAAGGGCACATTCGGAAATGTATTGGCAGGTATCCCTTGTGAGGCTTACTATGCGGATTGCACTTTTGGCCATTCCCGGATCCGTACCCAGCTGATACAGTCTGGCGCTGACGCCCAGGCCGCAGTCTAAAAAGGACAGCTGCCCGCCCTTGCCTTCACCCAGCAGCAGGCCGAAGGAATTTTCCAGTCCAAGACTCTGATAATTGACACAGAACTCTCTGTCTCCCGTGTAGAGATCCCAGCGGTACAGATTTCCGGCACCTGTACTGTAGTACAGATAGCCGTCGGCCCCCAGGGCCATGGGAGCCATAGGCTCCGCCTGTATCTGTGCATATAGCTTTTCTCCGGTTTCTGGACGGTAGCCGATCAGGCACATTTCCTGCCGACCGTAATTATAAATACGGAACAGAGCATTTCCGTCAGGGTCTTTCATAACCACGGCGCTCCCGTCGGAATCTATGGCGACATTGACAGAAGAATCATTTTCTGCGGAGCCCAGGAAGGCTGTCTGGGTTCCCTGGGCGTCCAGCACCAGAATTCTGCCTGGCTCCAGCCCGGTCAGGGCAGAATCCGGCAGGAGATAATAGCATCCCTGCCGGTCGGCGCAGACACTTTTGTAGTTAAACAGCGGCAGGATCTCAAGGCCGCTTTCCTTCATGGCCGGAAGCAGATCCGTGACGGACAGCTGATTTCCGTCCAGGTCCATGTGTACGGCAGGATAGGCAGTAACCATACCTTCCCCGTCATATATGCTGAAAAACAGAACCAGTTCGTTATCGCTGACCACATCCATTTTGGCATAGGATACTTCTGCCTTATCGTATTCCTCCAGCTTCGGAACGGGTAACGTTTTATGCCATATTTCCATTGCCCCGCCGTCATAACAGCTTAGAAAATATTCCCTTTTTATTTCCGGCCCCTCTTCTGATATATATCTTTGTTCCAGCAGATCCAGCCGGTAGAAGGCATCAGCCTGATATGAAAAGGAGCTGGAGATGATTTCATAACCGGCAGGGCAGGGTGACGCATCCTGCATAAAGTCCTGAAGGTAAAGGGCATGATTTGTCACCGAGAGGCTGCCAAAATTCCAGGTGTCTGTCCGCCAGTCCAATTCGGGTCTGGGCGGCGTCTGCGGAATTTCGGCGCTCGGTACGTTGCTCTCAGTGCCTTCGGTGCTGCTGCTTTGTAAGCTGCCGTTCCCAGATTCTCTACAGCCTGTCAGCACAGTGGTCAATGCAATAAAAAGTAAAAACAGTTTCCGCCTCATGATACGATCCTCTCATTTTGTACAAATAAAATAACTTATAGGGGATGCCTAGGAGCAATGCGACATCCCCCATAAATCTATTTCACTGGTATGACCGGAAGTAGGCTTATTGCCTACCGGAAGATCAGTTATGAAGCGGTTTTGAATGCCGTTCGTAACTGTCCCCTGTATAAATCTTTTGGACATAAGTACATTGAGAACAGCAACGGAAATAATATTCCTTCATAATGTACACAGTGCATCCAGCAGGTTTTCCGTCTCTGGTAGTGTAAGGATGGCTATAACCATTTAAGGATTCCCATTCCGTTAGTGTTTCGTAAAGATCAGGATTGCCGCAAAGAGGACATGCTGTTGGTGCAGCCTGGGAGCGCAAAGGAATTGCGGCAAACAACATAACAGCAGATAAAATTAGTACAATACTCTTCTTCATTTTCATTCTTCTTTTTTGTAACGCGTAAAATGTTTGATTCCGGAATCATTTATTAAAACGGCGCTTGTATAAATGATAAATGCTAGCTACAATAATAATATAAGATATAACGTGATGAGTGTCAACTGTAACTTGGTGTTTACAGTTTGCACGGAGGTTTCCTTTTCAGGCCGGGGCGTTTGAAAAAAACGCAGTCACAGGTTGCCTTTATAGTGATAAGGAACTAAATTCACTTATCACTGTTAGCTGACGGTTTCGGGGTGCATACAACAGCCCGTCTGATTCCTAACAGGGATTCAGATGGGCTATTTTTTACAATATGGAGGTATAAGCCTATGAATAAACTCATTTCTTGCGAGTTCAACATTGATACGGCCTGCGTAGAGTTGAAGTTTGCTGATGGCAGCATGATCTCCATCGACTGCACCGCTGTTGAGGATGAGGTTGCCAAGAATATGTACCAGCGGTCAGAATTGGATTATCTGGTCTACAATGACCCGGTTGGATATGCTGATCTGATCCTCAATGGTGACCCGGAGGAGTATCTGAGGAATGTGACGGATTATTCGTCTTTGGACTAATTGGAAAGTGTCAGCGCCGTACTTTTTGTTGTCGGCGCTGGCACTTTTCTATTTTTCATTAACTGACCCTGCATATAATTACAGCTGTACATATCAAATTTTTCTGCTATAATTAACAAAAAGGGGGTTATGAAATGGGCGAACCTCTTGATTATGGGCATTTTGATATTGTTTTGGCTGAGTATTTGCGGAAGAGGCACTACAGCAAAAACAAATTGGCCGAAGAAGCAAATTTACAACGGACACAGCTGAACGCATATTGCAAAAACGATATTAAGAGACCAGACCTCGATGTTTTAGCTCGTATTTGTCATGCGCTTCACTGTGATTTGACAGACATAATCCGCTATGTCCACCCGTCCCAAACGAACGGAGGAAACAATGATGGCTGATACAAAAGTGATCGTCATTCCAGATGGGAAAATCTGCGACTATATTGATAGCAAGTTTAGAAACGACACTCCCGAAGAGTACGTTCGTCAGACAATAGAGAAGCGGCTTGTGAACGAGCACAAATATCTCACATCACAGATTAAGATTGAATATACTCTTCAGGTCGGTTCAAGAAAACCAAGAGCGGATATTGTAATTTGGGACAAAGATGCTCCTGAGAAAACACAAGGCACAATTAAAATTATTATTGAGTGCAAAAAGGAAACCGTTGATGCTAGGAACGCTAAGGATGGCATAGCGCAATTGCAATCCTATATGTCCGTATGTCCGAACTGTGAGTGGGGGATGTGGACAAACAGCATTCAGAAATTTGTATTTCGGAAGTACACAGACGAATCTGGAAATATCTGCTTTATGGATTACAACGATATTCCTTCGGCGGATGGCAATTTGGATGAAGTAAACAGACCCAGCCGGAAAAATCTGCGTAATGCCTCTGATGATAACCTGCTGTTTGTGTTCAAAACCTGTCATAATCACATATATGTGAATGATGGTATGCAGAAACAACCTGCATTTTTCGAATTGCTAAAAGTCATTTTTTGCAAGATTGAGGACGAGCGAAATATACCAAAACCTCTGGAATTTTTTACAACGTCTGAGGAACGCTCAAACCCTGATGGGCAATTGACTGTACAGAAACGCATCTCCCAAATTTTTCAGCGTGTAAAAAAACGTCATGGGAAGATTTTTGATGCAAATGATGAAATCAAGCTAACACCACGCAGCTTGGCATATATCGTCAGCGAATTGCAGCGGTACAGCCTGCTCAGCACAAATATTGACATTAAGGGGAAAGCCTATGAAGAAATTGTAGGAGCAAATCTCCGCGGCGACAGGGGCGAGTTTTTTACGCCCCGAAATGTTATGAAGATGGTCGTGGAGATGATAAATCCGCAGATTGACGAGAAGGTTTTGGACAGCTCCTGCGGTACTGGCGGTTTTCTTGTACAGGCAATGACACACGTTATTGCCCAACTTGAAGCAGAGTTTTCTGCCAGTATGGGAATCCCTAAAAAAGATTGGGACAGCGACACCGTAAAAGTATTTCAAGATCGGATTTCTGAGATGGCTTCGACCAGCTTCTTTGGTTTTGATATTAATCCTGATTTAGTCAAGGCAACCAAGATGAACATGGTCATGAACAATGATGGCAGTGGAAATATTCTTCAAACAAATTCCCTTCTGCCGCCACATGAATGGACAGATGAGTTCAAAACACGGCTCGCGGAGGCACTACATATTAAGAAGTCAGAGATTCGCAACTATGAAGGTATTGCGTTTTTTGATGTAATTGTAACAAATCCCCCATTCGGTAGCAAAATCCCCATTAAAGATAAAAACATCCTCGAACAGTTTGAACTTGCTCACATTTGGGAAAATGACAAGAAAACTGGCACTTGGAGGATGACAGAACGCTTACAGTCTTCTGTTCCGCCTGAAATTCTGTTTATTGAGAGATGCACACAGCTTCTCGTTCCAGGCGGGCGCATGGGAATTGTTTTGCCGGACTCCATCCTGGGCTCGCCAGGGCTTGGATACATTCGAGAATGGCTGATTCAAAATCATAGAATTATTGCCAGTATTGATCTTCATGTAGATACTTTTCAGCCCCGCAATGGCACACAGACATCAGTGCTGTTTTTGCAAAAGAAAACTGCGGAACAAAAAGCCAGAGAAGCAGCTACAGGTCAAATGGCCGACTATAATATCTTTATGGCAATGGTCGAAAGAGTAGGGCATGATAAAAGAGGCAATCCTCTATTTAAGCGTGATGTAGAGGGTAACGAAATCCTTGCCCCGGAAACAGATACAATCATGGTTCTCGGTGAGACTGGGGAGGGTGGCCGTACCGTATCCCATGAACGCAAGAGCAAAGTTCCAGATGATCAGACTACTGATGTACCGGCAATCTTTGATGGCTGGAAGCGAAGGGAGGGTATCGCATGGTAGCAGGTAATTTGGCCCGCAAAATGAATACCACACCTGAACCAGAAGTCCACATTTCGGAAAGCCCTGTAAAGTGGTGCTCGGTTTCCCTTTCTGATATGGTTTCCCGTGGAAAGCGGTTGGAGGCCAGTGTATTTGATGTGGAGGCAAAACAAGCACGGGAAAGCGTTTACAAGGGGAAATATGGAACTGTTACCCTCTATGGTGACAGTGGTTTGATTGAAACAGCCTATTATCCTGGTTGGATGCAACGAAGCCGACTCAAGCGGATATGGTGTGATAAGCCACATGGCGAGGGGTTTTATCTTCCTTCACAGATGACTGATCTCTATCCTGTTCCAGAAAAGCATATATCTCGGTTGGCAGATTGCGATATGGATGAATTGCGCCTAAAGGAAAACACATTATTGCTGACGCGCAGCGGTACAATAGGCAATATCTCATATGTGTCAAAAACCTTGGCCGGGTGTGTTTTTTCTGATGATGTAATTCGTGTTACCTTCAAAAAAGAATATGACTTGGGATATGTTTATACCTATCTCAAATCAAAAGTGGGCAGTTTAATTTTGCAAACAAATGGATATGGTTCAGTTATTACTCATGTTGAGCCGGACCACTTAGCAGAAATCCCGGTTCCCAATGCGCCTGTGGGGTTGCGGCAGCGTATCCATAATCTGATTGCACGTTCCTATGCTTTGCGGGACGAGTCTAATGAGATGATTGATAAAGCTACAAGCCTTCTGACGGCAGAACTTCACTTGCCAGCTATACATGAATTTCAAAAAGTATCGACCCCTGTGAGCACATTCGATGTAAAACTAAGCAATGTGAATTTGCGGCTTGATGCTTCCTACCACATTCCGGCGGTAGATGCGATTGTTGCCCACCTCAAAGAGAACGCCGCCGAAGTAACAACCGTAGGCGACAGCCGGATAAGTAGATCAGTCATTCTACCAGGCAGATTTAAGCGTGTCTATGTAGAAGAAGGATATGGTAGAATTTTTATAGGTGGAAAACAGTTGGGAGAATTGGACCCATCAAATAAGAAATATCTTTCCAATGTCCATCATGGCAACCGCATTGCACAACAACTTGAGTTGAAAGAAAATATGACCCTCATAACATGTAGTGGTACGATTGGAAAGGTAGCGCTTGTTGGAAAACACTGGGATGGCTGGACAGCAAATCAGCATATAATCCGTGTTGTGCCTGCCAATAAAGATGTTGCTGGATACCTTTATATTTTCTTGGCATCTGACTATGGCCGCACATTGATTACCCGCTATACATATGGCTCTGTAGTCGATGAAATTGATGACGATCATATTCGGAAAATTCCTATCCCGCTGTTGGGTAATCAGGATGTACAGCAACAAATCAACTCTCTCGCATTAGAATCGAACGCCAAGAGATATGAGGCCTACAAGCTGGAGCAAGCGGCTCTTCGCATTATGAATGAGGAGGTTATTTTTGCAAAATAAATTGCAACTCTATGTATCCGATTCGACTGAAATATGACAGCTCCACGGGCTTATGAGAGCAAGACCGTGGAGCTGTTTTCATTCGGTATCACAGATATGCTACAATTCCAATCTTTCTGGAGCAACTGGATTGAGAATAGTAATTTCCCGTCCCAGCTTCTGGGCATACCGTACTGTCATCGCCGTTCCGCCCCGCCACTCGCCGTTGTAAACCGCCAGCAGACAGGCGGCGTGATCGACCAGATAGCGGTTCCGTTTTAGCATACAGCCGTCATGGTACTCCCTGCTCACATACACGACCTCGTCCGCTTGCTCCAGGATAGAAAAATAGCGTTCCCGCGCCGAAGCCGACCACTCGTCCGCCTGTCCCTCGCAGGGCAGGACACAGTGGAGTTTCAGCGCGGGATTTTCTTTTTTCAAGGCCAGCACCGCCAGAGCTGCCCAGGCATCCGTCCCCTCTGCCATACCAGAGAGGAAGTCCGTGTACCCGGCATCTACCAGCTTGGTGATTTCTTTGGCAAGTGCTTTTTTCAGAGCAATGCACCGGGCATCTGTCTCGTTATCGCCCCACGGAAATTTCCTCGGTCGATGACCCGTGAACGCACAATACCGTTCAATCATGGCAATCTGCCTCCTGATTTTTATTTTGATATGGGGGTTATATCCCCTTAACTATGGAGATTATAACCCCCATACTGGTTGGTGTCAATCAGGAGGGTGAGGTCGTGATTATTTTTGATAAGCTGTGGGATGTGATGAAAGAAAAGGGAGTTTCCACCTATCAGCTCCGGGAAAAGTGCGGCATCGACAGCAAGACCGTCCGGCGTCTGCGGGCCAATGACAACATGGAAACAAAGACGCTGAACAAATTGTGTTCGGCGCTGGACTGCCGCCTGGAGGACATAGCAGAGTACGTCCCCGACGAATAACAGCTCTACGGCCTGCGGGTGCAGGACCGTAGAGCTGTTCATATTTACGGAGCAAAAATCTCTATTTCCGTTTCTTCCCTCTCTGCGAAACATGACTTTTCGCCAGCTTTGACTTTTGGGCAATCTTCATCAGCCAATGTTTTTCTTCCTCGGACAGCTTGTTGTACGGGGTCTGCGTCTGCTTACAGTACATCATCAGCCACGCCTCGGCGCGGCTGCCCTTGAAGTTTGCCACATCCTCCAAGTCCTGCTTTAAGTCCGAAATGGCAGAGTGTTCCGGTCCGCTCTCATTCCGGCCTCGGTGGGCCTCCCGGATGTCCTCCATAATTGCATCAATATCCTCATGGACCCGGCTGGTGAAGTAGTCCCTCTCCCGCAGAAGAACGGCGTCCGACAACAGCGCGTCCATGTCCTGTTCTCCCGGCTGGTAGTCCTCAATGATTTTGGCGCGGGCTACTTCAACCCAGGCGTTCAAATTATGTATCTGCATGGCGGCGATGCCGTTCACATAGATGCTGATGTCTGCCAGCAGCTTCATAAAATCCGGGTGCGTCACCAACTCCCCCAGCAGAGCAGTATCCACCCGCCCTTCTTTCAACACGTCAATCATACCGTCACTCAAACGCAGGTCCGCCAGATCAGCGTTTGGGTGACTTTTCATTTCAGACAACCCCAGCAGATAGTCAGCAGTCACACCGTAGAATTTCGCCAACTTGATAAGGGCGTAGTGGCTGATGTCCTTGGTATCGTCCGACTCATAGCTGCCCAGCGCAGACGAGGACAGGCCCGTTTGCTCCGCCAACTCTTTCAGCGTCAGCCCCCGTTCCACCCGCAAATCCTTCAATCTTTCCTGTATAGTCAAGTACATAGCGCCGCCCTCCCCTGATATTACTGCCATTCTACCACATTTCCGAGAGCGTGGAAATATCCGGTTTTTGCCCCGGATTTCCTACCTCTTGGATATACGGGAGAGTGGCATTTTTTCTGCTACGATGTTTCTGTCACACAGCATTGCAGCTTGAAAAAAGAATGACCGTCCGAAACGGATATGTTCTCTGGTGAAGTATCGCATGGAGCGTACCAAGGAGAACAAAACGCCGCTGAGAGAACAGGGGCAGGAACTGAGTCGGGGAGAGCGGCGGGAGTGCAGAGGGCGGCAAGCCCTTTGCGCCAAGTCCAGAGCGGTGAGCGTCTGGTCAGTGTCCAGAGGTGAAACCTTTGGGCCGGGTGCAGGGCGGCAGCGCCTGCTCAGGTGTCCAGAGGGTGAAACCCTTGGCCCAGTAGGATTGATGCTTGCGTCAATCCATACTGGGTTATTATCTGGCGCAAAGCACTCAGATTCGGCGGCTTCGCCGCCCCTGGCCACTCCCGGAACAGCAAAAACGAGAAACAGGAAGGAGAGCAGAATGGCAAAAAGGCTGACCCGGCACAACGGGAGAGCCGGAAAAAGCGGCGTCTACAAATCAACGCACAATGACAGAACCTTCGATACCGAACACGCAGATCACATTGACGGTGAGCGGATTTCTCAGAACATCTATTGGGACTGTTTCCGGGGCGCGACCTATCCGGCCCAGCAGGAGGTTGAGGTGTCCTTCGCGGATGTGGAGCGAGCCTTTTATCTGAACCGCTACTCGGATTACCTTGACGGCCAGCATGAGCGGAACGCCAAACGCCGCCACTCTGAGCGTGACCGGAGCGTGGATGATCTGCTGGCTGACAAACGCTTCTGCCCAGAGGAAACCATCTACCAGATCGGCACGATGGAGGACTCCGTTTCCCCGGATGTGCTTCTGGAAATTGTCGGGGAATTTATGATGGAGCTTGAACGCCGCTTCGGTGAACATATCCATGTCATTGACTGGGCGCTCCATCTGGACGAGGCCACGCCCCATATCCATGAACGCCATGTTTTCGACTATGTGAACCGGTATGGCGAGGTGGAGCCGAAGCAGGAAAAGGCGCTGGAGGCCCTCGGATTTGAGCTGCCTGACCCTGAGAAAAAGCCGGGGCGCACCAACAACCGGAAGATGGTTTTCGATTCGGTCTGCCGGGTCATTCTGTTCGATATTTGCAAACAACATGGTCTGGCGGTGGAGGAAGAACCTGACCCCGGCAACCGCGGGCGCAGTTACCTGATGAAGAACGACTATATTATTCAGAAGCAGAAGAAATTGATTACAGAGCAGGAGACGGCGATTGAAGAAAAGGCACAGGCGTTAGAGGCCGTGTCGCTCCGGCTGGAGGATGCCGAGGCCCTGATTGATGAGGTGACTGAAATCGCCTACGACAAGGCTGTGGAGCTTGTGACCGATGCCGTCCGCGCCGAGACACAGTTGCAGGATGAGAAGATCGTCTCCGATTACAAAGATTGGTGTCTGTCCCCGGAGAGCCACTATTCCCCGGCGGAGAAAGGGCTGATTGGTAAGGTGCTGGGAAAGGCGCAAGCGCTGATTCACAAAGCCGCTCAAAAGGTGCTTGCCAGAGTGCAGGCGGTTTTGCGGAAGCCGGAGGTCAGGTCTGCCGCCACCAGGCAGATTAAGGAGAAGGCCAGAGAGTCCGTTCTTGCCAAACTGGAACGGGGCAAGGCCGAAGCTGCCAAGCGGGATTCGGAGCGCAGGACGGCGCAGTTCACAACGAGGCACGGCATGGAGAGGTGATCGCTATTACACTGACAGAGGGAATTTTGGAAGCCGCTACCGAAATTCCCTCTGTCATGTTTTTTGAAACGGGGCTGTCATGCCATTAGCCCGGTTTTTTCAAATTTGCTCATAACCACAGCAGAAGGGCGTAGCGACCGCCCGATTTTTACAGATTGGAGGTATTCGAGATTGAATGAAAATGAAGAATTGCAGTCCGGTTTTCCCGACTGGCTGACGGAGGACTACAAACTCATGGAGCCGGTGTTCTGCCGGACGTTCCTTCGGGAACACCCCATGCGCTGCATCCGGGGGCGGTTCTACACGGTGGACGGGCTGGTAGCGGACGAGAGTAGCTTGAAGCAGAAAATCTACGAGCAGATCAGCCCGTGGCTGGAAACCAAAATCGCCAGAAAGGTGGACGAGCTTCTGAACGCCCTGCGGATGGCGGCGTACTCAGAACCGATAGCGTTGGAGTACGACTGTATCCACGTTGCCAACGGCACACTGTTTGTGGATGGCCGCTTCTCGCCGGAGAAAGCCTACTGCAACAACCGCCTGACTGTTGCCTACCGCCCAGATGCGCCGCCGCCGGAGAAGTGGCTGCGCTTTCTGTCGGAGCTGCTCCACCCGGAGGACATCCCCACCTTGCAGGAGTACCTGGGCTATTGCCTGCTCCCCACCACCAAGGGCCAGAAGATGCTCATGCTCATCGGCAAGGGCGGCGAGGGCAAGAGCCGGATCGGGCTGGTGATGCGCTCCATCTTCGGGGACAGCATGAACACCACCAGCATCCAGAAGGTGGAGAACAACCGGTTCAGCCGCGCCGACCTGGAGAGCAAGCTGCTGATGGTGGACGATGATATGGACATGAGCGCCCTGCCCAAGACCAACTATATCAAATCCATCGTGACCTCGGAGTGCAAGATGGATATGGAGCGCAAAGGCGTTCAGAGCTACCAGAGCCAGCTTTATGTGCGGTTCCTCTGTTTCGGCAACGGGGCCTTGACCGCCCTCCATGACCGGTCTGACGGCTTCTTTCGCCGCCAGATTGTGCTGACTACAAAGGACAAACCGGCAGGGAGAGCGGACGATCCGTTTCTTTCGGACAAGCTGATTGCGGAACGAGAGGGAATTTTTCTCTGGTGTCTGGATGGGCTTCACCGCCTGCTGGTGAACAACTACCGCTTCACCATCAGCGACCGGGCCAGGGAGAACATCTCGGTCGTGGTCAGGGAGGCCAACAACATCGTGGATTTCCTGACCTCTAATGGCTATGTCCAGTTCAAGGCGGACAGCGAGTCCGCTACCCGTGACCTCTACGCGGCCTATAAGGTCTGGTGCGAGGACAACGCCGAGAACCCGCTTTCCCCCAAGAGTTTTTCCGGTTTCATCGCGCAGAACGCCGACGCATACCAGCTGGAGGCCACCAACAACGTGTATATCGGCAGCGGCAAGCGGTGCCGGGGCTATGTGGGAATCGAGGTCTTGATAAAGCCGACCGCCTTATAAAAAAGAAATGAAATTATCTGTACGTGCGTACAGGCGTACACGGGAGGCCGACCCCGTACCGATGTACGGATGTACGGATAGTTTTGAGTTCGCTTTTATCTTTTTATAGGCACCCGCGCTGCCCTGACCTTGAAAACCAGGGCACAATTCAATCCTTGTGATTTTCGTGAAAAATGACATTCAGCGGTGAATAGGTTACGCCCGCTGGTGATTTACGAAACCGTGTACCCGCTTTGCGGATGAGCGGTCTTTCCCACGGTTCCGGCGGGTGTCCCATAAAACTGTGAAGTGAATAGGTAGCCTCTATGACCTAGGCTTCATGATAGCAAATCTGAGCGAAAATCGCAACCCGTAAAATTTTTATTATACCGTGAAACGGCTTTGCGGTACAAAGAACAAAATTTATGAGAAAGTGAGGGAAAAGTTTTGAAATCCAATTTGAGGAACGAGATCAAGGCGTACATTGTGCGCCAGGGGATGACCATGCAGGAGGTGGTGGACGTACTCTCCGATGTGTACGGCTGGTCGGACAGTGTGTCCAACCTGTCCAATAAGCTTCAGCGGGAATCCCTACGCTACAAAGAGGCCGTCCAGCTTGCCGACGCCCTGGGCTACGATATCCAGTGGGTCCGCCGCAAGGACGCCTGACCAGACCCAGTAAACTACGAATTATGGAGGTACTTGATTGAACAATTTTGAAAACTATGTGTACGAACCCATCGACCTGTGCGCCTGCTATGAGCCAATGTTTGAAGCGCCCGCCGATTTTGTTGAGGAGTGGTACAGGGAGCATGGACTGAGAAACCCCTTCTCCTGCAAGGTAACACGCAAAATCGGTAACACCCGGTATGTCATCGAGACGGAGTGCGCCGGGGACGAACCGCTTCCCAGCATGATGCGCCGCCTGATTTTTTCGGATAAGGGGGTGGTTTGATGTCGACAAAGCAGTTGGATCATGTTACAATGGAGCCATGCACTACGGTACTGTCAGCTGACCCACAGAAGAAAGGAGACAACAACGTGGATCAGCAGAAAATCACGATTTTGTACTGCCGTTTGAGCAACGAGGATTTAGTGGATGGGGAGTCAAACTCGATTGCAAATCAGAGAAGCATCCTCAGCAGCTACGCCGCTTCCCACGGTTTCACGAATACCAAGGTGCTGGTAGATGACGGGTACACCGGGACGAATTTCAACCGCCCCGGTGTCCAGGAGGGGCTTGCCTTGGTGGAGCAGGGCTTGGTCGGCACCTGGATCGTTAAGGACATGAGCAGATTTGGCAGAGACTATTTGCAGGTCGGCAGGTTTACGGAAATCGTCTTTCCGAGCTACGATGTGCGCTTCATCGCCGTCAACGATGCGGTGGACAGTGCCAAAGGAGATAACGATTTTACCGTAATTCGCAATGTTTTTAACGATTTTTACGCCAAAGATACCAGCAAAAAGGTTCGTGCCGTTATGAAAGCCAAGGGAACCAGCGGCAAGCACTTAGGCGGTCCGCCCTACGGCTACCGCGCCGACCCGCAGGACAAAAACCACTGGATATTGGACGAGGACGCCGCACCAGTGGTCAAGCGTATTTTTGACCTGACCATTGCCGGAGTAGGCCCGTCCCGAATTGCCCGTATCTTGGAGGCAGACGAGGTGTTGACGGTCAAAGCCCTCTATGCCCAGCAGAAGGGAAAGCCCCTGCCGGAACGCCCCTGCCACTGGATTGAGCAGTCCGTGGTCAACATCCTGGAACGGATGGAGTACACCGGCTGCACCTGTAATTTCAAGACCTACTCCAAATCCTACAAGCTCAAGAAGCGCATCCCCAACGCCCTAGAGGATATGTTTATCTTGCCGGATACCCAGGAGGCCATTGTGCCGAAAGAACAGTGGGACAGGGTGCAGGAGCTTCGCCAGCACAAGCGCCGCATGACCAAAGCGGAGCGGCAGGGACTGTTCTCCGGTTTGGTGGTCTGCGCCGATTGCGGGAGCAAGCTCCACTTCGCCACCTGTAAGAACTTTGAGGGCAGACAGGATCACTACGTCTGCGCCAAGTACAAAAGCGGGCGGGGAACCTGTTCGGCGCACTATATCCGGGAGGATGTTCTGCGGGATGTGGTGCTGGAGCGTATCCGGGCCGTGACGGAGTATATCCGGGCCGATGTGGAGGGTTTCCAGGAGGACTGGCTGATGTGCCGGAGAGAGGAACAGGAGAAGTCCATCCGGGAGGACAAGCGGCGGCTGGAAAAGGCAAAGAAGCGTCTGGCGGATATTGACAAGCTCATCACCCGTATCTATGAGGACATGGTACTCGGCAATCTGAGCCAGGAGCGTTACCAGAAGATGCTGGAGGGCTACGAGGCAGAGCAGGCGGCGCTTAACAATGAGGTCATCGGTCTTGAGGACTGGGTTGCGACCCGTGAGGAAATGGAGGACAATGTTGACCAGTTCCTCGCCCTGCTGGAAAAGTATGTGGACATCCCGGAGCTGACACCGACCATCGTGAACGAGTTCATCAAGCAGATCATCGTCTATGCCCCGGACAAGTCCAGCGGCAAGCGGACGCAGAAGGTCAAAATCGTTTTCAACTTCCTGGAGGAAGTGGAAGTACCGGAAATCAGCGAACCTGTAATTACGCAAACCACCTATGGACGCAGAAAGACGGCGTGACTGAGTGTCACGCCGCCCTCTGCGGCAAATAGTTACTTGTCACTATTAAGCCTTGCAAAAATGGGCTTTTTTTGATACGATATTAAATACAGTAATATACAGCCAGAAATACACAGTATAAGGGGGTTTTCTATGAAATGTCTTTATGTATCTGATCTGGATGGTACGCTCCTTAGAAGCAATGAAAGGACGTCGGAATACACAAATGATGTGATAAACAGTCTGGTAGAAAAAGGTATGATTTTTTCCTATGCCACAGCAAGATCCCTGGTGACGGCAAAAAAGGTTACAAAGGGTCTGTGTGCCAGGATCCCGCTGATTGTCTATAACGGCGGGTTTATTATGGATAATGTTACGGAAGAAATTCTGGCAGCCAGTTATTTTGACCGGACGATACAAAATGTACTGGACGAGCTGTTTGACAACGGGATTTATCCCATTGTCTACTCATATATTAACGGGGCGGAAAAATTTTCCATGATACCGGAAAAAGGCAACCGGGGTACGATCTCTTTTCTGGAGAGCCGCAGGGGTGATATTCGGACGCACGTTGTCTCCACGACGGAGGAATTGAAAGCAGGGGATGTTTTTTATATTACCTGTATTGATGAGCCGGAAAAGCTGAAACCTTTTTATGATAAATATAAAGATATTTATCATTGTGTGTATCAAAGAGATATTTATTCCAAGGAGCAATGGCTGGAGATCATGCCCAGGGCGGCGTCGAAGGCAAATGCGGTGATCCGGCTGAAAAACATGCTGGGATGCGACAGGGTGGTTGCGTTCGGCGACGGAAAAAACGATATAGACATGTTCGAGGTAGCCGACGAATGCTATGCTGTGGAAAATGCTCATGAAGAATTGAAAAAAAGGGCCACCGGTGTTATTGGCGTGAATGATGAGGATAGTGTGGCAAAATGGCTTGAGCAGCACTGGATGTGTACCTGCAGGGGATGACGGCGACAACCGACCGTCATCCTCATGCAGACACGCTTTCGTTTGGGGCGCGACGCAGCGGTACATAAGCAAGCACAATACGCTTGCAAAGTACCGACGTCTTGCACAGTCTGCATTGAGAACAGCGGTCGGTTGCCGCCTGTTATCCGCGTGAGGTACGACACGCTTTCGCACAGCCGCCAAATTCCGGACAGCCCTTGCAGAGGGAGGCAGCATACGGTATAATTGGCTCAAGGAAATGGTCGAGCGGCCATCCGATGATACAGAGGGGCATACATATGGACATTGGAATATTTGATAATTTCGACGATGACGGGCAGCTTACCCTGTTTGGTTTGGAAGAAGATTTTGGGGAGCTGCCGGAGTCTCTGGGCCAGCCGGAACCGGAAGGGGATGAAGTCCATGAGGAAGCTGGAGAAACTTTTGAAAAACCGGAGTCAAAGAAAGGGTCAGACCACGGTGAAGCTCAGGGTGCATTTGAAAGGCCTGAGTTGAAAAAAGCGGCGCTCCGTGAGGAAACTCAGGGGGTTTTAGACGATGCGGAGACCGGGAAGCAGTCTGTCCGGAAGGGTGGGTCTGAGTATTCAGGGGAGATTCTCGAAGGTCAGGGTACAGGCATCCGGATTCGCAGATGCAGCTGCTGTGGTAAGCTGCTCTTTGTGCGGGAAGAGGACGGGGGCTATTATTCGTCATGCAATGCCTGCGGAATTCAGTACGTGCAGAAGTAATATCAGTGTATTTTGAGGCAGCCATATATGTTATGGTTGCTTTTTATGTGAAAGGAGAGGATTACATGGAATTAAAGCTGGCGGCGGTTTTCAGCGACAAAAGCGTTTTACAGAGGGGCAGAAATATTGCAGTGTTTGGCAACGGCCCGGAAGGGGAGCGGGTGGAGGCAGTAATCGGTGGGAAAAAGCTGGGAGACGGCGAAGTGCAGGAGAGCCGTGGCAGCGGATTTGTGAGGAAGGGCCGATTCGAAATTTTATTGTCGCCCCTTGAGGCTGGTGTTGATCATACCATGTGTGTTACCTGTGGGAAGGAAGAGATTAAGCGGCAGGATATTGCAATCGGAGAAGTGTGGCTTGCGGGCGGCCAGTCCAACATGGAATTTGAACTGCAGAACTGCACGGAGAAAGAAGTATTAAACCGTCCGGCCAATTCCATGATCCGCTTTTACTATACCCAGAAAAAGGCTTATATGGATGAGGAATTTTTCCGCTCTGAGGAAAAGACGGGCTGGGAATGTTTTGGAGATCAGGGAACGAAATACTGGTCCGCGGTGGGATACTTTTTCGGCGCCGGGCTGCAGGAGATGCTGAAGGTGCCGGTGGGCATCATCGGCTGCAACTGGGGCGGAACCTCTGCGTCTGCCTGGATGCCCAAAGAAGCCATTGCCGGAGACCGGGAATTAAAAGTATATTTGGATACCTATGAGGCTGCGGTGGCAGGAAAGACGGAGGAAGAGCAGCGCAGGGAATATGACGAATATCTCGTATATCAGGCGGAATTTGATAGAAGGGCGCAGGAATGCTATGCGGAGGATCCGGAAATGGAGTGGTCCGAGGTGCTGGAGCGTGCAGGCGAGTGTAGATGGCCGGGCCCTATGGGCTGCAGCAATCCCTTTCGGCCGGGCGGGCTGTATGAGTGCATGTTGAAGCGGATTATGCCTTATTCCCTGAAGGGATTTATCTATTACCAGGGGGAGAGCGACGATCATCTGCCCGCTCTTTACCGTAAGCTGTTTACCCGCCTGATCGAGCAATGGAGGGAGGACTGGAGGGATGATTCCCTGCCCTTTATCTTTGCCCAGCTTCCCATGCACCGATACAAACAGGATCCGGATTATAAGAACTGGTGCCTGATCAGGGAGGCTCAGTCAAGAGTCGGTGATACCATAAAGAATACAGCCATGACCTGCATCATTGATCAGGGCGTGTATAATGATATTCACCCCAAGAGGAAACGGGAAGTAGGTGAGAGAATGTGCAGCCAGGCGTTGAAGCTGGTTTATGGCTTTGAAAACGTGCCGGGAGCTGCAGGCCCTCTTTTTGAGTACACCGAATACGGAGAAGGAGAGCTGATTCTGCACTTTAAACATGCAGAGGGCGGCTTTATCGTAAAAGAGCCGGAGGACGTGAAACGGCCGGGATATGACAAAGATGCTTATCCTGCATCCGGTTTGGGATTTGAAGTGGCGGGAGAGGATGGAAAGTATGTACCGGCTCAGGTGAAAATCTGTGGCGACAAAATCCGTGTATCCGCTCCGGGGCTTCCCTTTCCTGCTTATGCAAGATATTTGTGGACCAACTATGCTGATGTGGCAGTCTACGGAGCCGAAGGCATACCCCTTGCACCCTTTCGGACGGACAGGAGGGATGGTTTTCAGCCTTTCAATCAAAATAAGGAAATTCAGCAGAGTATGGAGACGGGGAGTAGATAAAAGGAAAAGATTATGTACGAATGTCCAAATTGTAACGGAAATCTGAAATTTGATATTTCATCTGAACAGTTGTTTTGCGCCCACTGTGAATCCAGGCTTGACCCCTATTCCGTTCAAAAGGAGCCGGACACACTGGACGAAGACTGCTTTGAGGTAAATGTGTTTCGCTGTCCCCAGTGCGGAGGGGAGATGATCAGCGGGGATACGGATGTTACGTCATTTTGCAGCTATTGCGGATCGGCAAATATTCTCACCGGCCGAATCGGCAAAGAGAGGCGCCCCAGATTTATTATTCCTTTTCAAAAGACGAAAGAGGATTGCAAAAAAGCTTATGCAAGAAAGCTGGGGAAGGCATTTTTTGTGCCTAAGGAGCTCTTGTGCCTTATGACATCAGGGACAGGAAGGAGTTTACTCCCGCATTCTTAAGCGGTTTTTATGCGGATCTGCCGGTGGATAGAAAGAAATTCTTTGCATGTTCCCTGCTGCTTAATTATTTCCTGCTGCGCCGGATTTCAAAAAGCCGCGCACCAAAGGAGCATGAGCTGCTGGCGGGAATAGTGCACCGGTATTCCCTGACAAATCCCCAAGCCACACTTCTTAAGCAGACCAAAGATTACGACCCCGTAAGCTCGGACAGCAGCAGCGGAGGCAGCGGGGGAAGCTCAGGAGGTGGCGGGGGAAGTTCAGGAAGCGGCGGACACAGCTTTTAAATGCCTTATTTTCTCCAAAGCTTGATGGTCTTGATCAGTTTGGTTTTCTGGCTGTCGTCCATTTTGGATATGAGGCGCATCAGCTCATTATCCAGGGCCGTCTGCTTGTAGTCAGGAGCGATTTTCCCGACCAGGGAATCAAGGGTAATGTTCATCAGACGCGCATAGTAGATCAGTACGCGCAGGGACATGGCTGTCCGGTTGTTTTCCACGTTGCTGATATAGCCGGGGGTAACATTTAAGGCATTTGCCACCTCTGCCTGTGTCAGTTTCATCTGGATGCGAAGTTCTTTTACCTGAGAGCCAAGGTTTTCAAATTGATCGTTGCTCATGATATTATCCTCCGAATTTAAGAAAGTATTTAGAATATCTTTCCTTAAGTATACAATATATTTTTGTTTTTTGATAGTATAACTTTTTAAATTAAGCAAGAATCGCTGCAGAACATGAACGGACAGGGAGATTTATGATAAATTACAGGTTTTTGATTGCATATGACGGAAGCAGATATTACGGCTGGCAGAGACAGCCGGGGCAGGAGACCATACAGGGAAAGCTGGAAAATGTACTGTCCCGGATGTGCGGGCGGGAGGTTGAGGTCATAGGCGCCGGTCGCACGGACGGCGGTGTTCATGCGGAGGGCATGACTGCCAACGCAAATCTGGAGACGGAGCTTACCGCGGAACAGATCAGGGATTATCTGAACCGGTATCTGCCGGATGATATTGCCGTGCGGGAGGTAAGGGAGGCGTCTCCCAGATTCCATGCCAGATATAATGCAACAGGCAAAACATATCGTTATACCTGCTTTGACGGGGAGGTGAAGCCTGTTTTTGACAGGAAATATTATACCAGGCTGGAGGAAAGGCCGGATATGGAGTTGATGTGCCGGGCGGCAGAGCTGTTAAAGGGGGAGCATGATTTCCGAAACTTTTGTGTCAACCCCAGGATGAAGAAATCCACGGTCAGGTGCGTGGACCGTATCGAGATCAATCGGGATGGCGGGTATCTCCGTTTTACAATCCATGGTACGGGTTTTCTGCAGAATATGGTACGCATCATGGTGGGGACGCTGCTGGAGATAGGGTACGGACGCATGACAGAGGACCAGATGAAGGCAGCGCTGGAAGCTCCGGACAGGCAGAAGGCGGGGCCTACAGCACCGGCACAGGGCCTGTGTCTGGTGAGCGTGGACTATGATTGACAGGGAGCAGCATGGACAACAGGAAATCCACAGAGGGAGGGCGGAAAAATGGCGGCAATTATATTTGTGACACTTGTGTCAATAATCTTTTTTGGGGATTTATATATCAAGAATCGGGTGGAAAAATATATTTTTGTCAAAAGAGATAATGCCACCGGCAGCGGAAAGAATGAGCGGGAGCTTTTGGGCGGCAGACTGCTTCTGCGCAGGCACCATAATCGAGGGATGGTCTTAAATGCAGGAGAAAAAAGGCAGTCTGTGGTAGCCGTAATTTCGCTGGTATTGACGGCTGTGCTGACGGTGGTGTTTTTGATCAGTCTCGGCCATCGGGGAAATAACCTGCTTCGCGCAGGCCTGTCGCTGCTGCTTGGGGGAGCCTTCAGCAATACCTACGACAGGCTGAAGCGAAAGTATGTGGTGGATTATATCAGCTTCGGCGTCAAATGGAAACGCTTCAGGAATATTGTGTTTAACCTTTCGGACTTCTGTATCATCATCGGTGCCCTGCTGGCGGCTCTCGGACTGTCGCGTTAGCGATTCTTTAAGCCCCCCTTGTGATCACGGTGCCGGCCTTCCCTTTTACGGCATCCCTCACCTTCGCCAGAGAGGTGATCAGAACTCTGCCGTTTTTGACCGTATCCAGATAGTTTACGGCGGCTTCTATTTTGGGCAGCATAGTGCCTGCCTGGAATTGTCCCTGGGCCGCCAGCTCCTTTGCCTGAGAGACAGTCAGGGAAGGGAGAGGCACCGGATTTTCGGCGCCGAAATCCCGGTATACATAAGGTACGTCCGTAAGAATGATCAGCTCGTCGCAGGACAATTCCACCGCCAGCCGGGAGGCAATGGCATCCTTTTCGATCACGGCGGAAGCCCCTTTCAAATTGTGCTGCTGTTCGATGACGGGAATACCGCCTCCGCCGCAGGCAATGACCACCTGATCTGCCTCGGCCAGGGTGCGGATGGCTTCGATTTCCACAATATCAATAGGCTTGGGAGCGGCCACAACTCTTCGGTATCCCCTGCCGGGGTCCTCCTGCACATAATTTCCCTTCTTAATTTCTGTTTCCGCATCTTCTGCGGACATATATCTGCCGATTACCTTTGTGGGTTCGTAAAAGGCTTCATCGTAAGGATCTACGGTGACCTGGGTCAGAATGGTACTGACCGGCTTGGCAATCCCCCTGCCCAAAAGCTCCGAACGCAGAGCATTTTGAATATCATAGCCTACATACCCCTGACTCATGGCGGAACAGACACACATAGGCACGGGAGTATAATCAATATAAATGCGGCGCAGCTCCGTCATTGCTTTGTGGATCATGCTGACCTGGGGACCGTTGCTGTGAGTGATGGTCAGCTGATAATCTGCCTCCACCAGATCTGCCAGCGCCCGCGCTGTCACCTTTACTGCGTCCCATTGTGCTTCCGTAGTATATCCCAGAGCGTTATGCCCCAAGGAGACCACTGCTCTTTTCCTGCTCATGTTAAAAGCCTGCCTTTCCGTCATGATTTTGTTTCTGATAGAATTTAAGTGTACCACAGCTTCAAAGCTTTTGCAAATCCGCAATTACGCCGTCCAGTACCTGGAAATAATTTTCAAAGGTTTTGCGGCAGCAGTCGGGATTTTGAATACAGATGCCCTCGCTGCGGAGTCCGATCAGGGAAAAGCCCATGGCCATGCGGTGGTCGTCGTAGGTTTCCACTGCGGAGGGGCCAGGCGTTCCCGGATAAACGGTGATGCCGTCTTCCTGTTCCTGACAGGTGATGCCCATTTTATGAAGCTCGGTGACAATAGCCGTGATCCGGTCGCTTTCCTGACAGCGGATATGCCCGATCCCCTTTATGGTTGTGGGGCTGTCGGCAAAGGGAGCCAGAGCGGCCAGGGTGATAGCCTGGTCCGAAAAAGCGGACAGGTCCGCGCTGATACCGTGATATACTCCGTTCTCCGGCGGCAGCAGCAGATCGCCCTCCGGTCCGGTTTCCAGCCTGCAGCCCATTTTTTCCAGCAGATGCAGAAAGGCGGTGTCGCCCTGCAGGAAATCAGGACCTGTATGAACGTGCCGGACCTGTACCGGAATATTCAGCAGGGGACACAGGGCATAAAAGTAACAGGCGGCGGAGACGTCAGGCTGTACCCGGTAGTCCAGGGCATGGTAATGCTGCCCCGTGGCAATTTGGTAAGCGTAGGGCAGGGTGCTGTTGACGCAGCCGGAGCAGTTATGGGTTTCTGCCGTTCCGCGATCACCGGTACAGTAATACAACGGCGTGGCCTGTACGCCGAACTGCCCCATCATTTTTACGGTCATCTCTATGTACGCCCTGCCGTGAAAGCCTTCGGTCATGACAGTAAAATCCTTTTTTGACAGGCAGGCGGCAATGAGCAGACCGCTTAAGAACTGACTGCTTTTTTCGATGTTTACGGTAATCCGGTCTTTGCAAAAGCCATGTCCCTTAAGGGTTAATGGGAAATGCTCTGCTTCTTCCTCATAGACGATTTCACAGCCCAATTCCGTCAGGGCCGCCAGCAGAGGCGTCATGGGGCGCTTTCGCATCTGCTCCGAGGCATCCATGTGGTAAATGCCCTCTGAAATTCCCAGCCAGGCTGTGAGAAAGCGGGCGGCAGTACCTGCGCTTCCCACATAAAGCGCTGCCTCCCTTAAGGGTATGCGTCCGCCCGTTCCCTTTACGGTAACGGTCCTGTGGATCTCGTCCACGGCAGTTTCATACCCCAGAGACTGAATACATTTTAAAAAGTGTCTGGAATCATCGGAGAAAAGCACATCCCGAAGGACGGATGTTCCCTCTGCCAGGGTGGCTAAAAGCAGCGCCCGGTTTGTGATGCTTTTGGAGCCGGGAACGGAGACGGTAAGCGGCTTCCGGCCGGGGTCATGTTTGATTTTGTTGTAAATGCAGGGAACCCGGTAAATATTATTTTCCATGGCAGGGCCTCCTTATTTTCGATATGGTACACTATAACACTTTTTTCCGGTGAATTGCAACTGTTCGGGAGAAGCAAAATGTTGCAGTTCAGCCATGCCATTCATAAGTTGCCGGAATATACATTTTCACCGACAATTAATATAACAGCCGGCAACTTATTTCATGTCGGGCGTCCGCCCTATAGAAATGATTGTGCAAGCTGCCCTTAGTGAGCAAGCTCCCACGGGCAATTTGTACAATCATTTCTGCATGGCTGAACTAATATAGCAAAATATCCTTGACAAACGGAGAATGTGAGTATATTATGCAATTCATAATAATCCTAGCGGAATAATAGGATTTAAATTGGCAGGTTATGAAGGGGGATCGAGGTATGGGAAGAATTTATGCTGGTGTTGAAGAATTGATCGGGCATACGCCGCTGGTGCGGATCAGCCGTTTCGCGGAGAGCATGGGTGCTGCAGAGGCTGTGCTGTTAGCGAAGGTGGAGCTGTTTAATCCGGCCGGAAGCATTAAGGACAGGGTGGCCCTTTCCATGATCCGGGACGCGGAGAAAAAAGGAACGTTAAAGCCGGGAGGCGTTATTATCGAGCCCACCTCAGGCAATACCGGGATCGGGCTGGCCAGTGTGGCGGCGTCAAGGGGGTATCGGGTGATTCTGACCCTGCCGGAGACCATGAGTCAGGAGCGTAGAGTACTTTTAAAAGCATACGGCGCCGAGCTGGTGCTGACGGAAGGCGCAAAGGGAATGAAGGGCGCGATGGAAAAGGCGGATGAACTGCAGAAGGAGATTCCCGGAGCAGTTATTTTAGGCCAGTTTGACAATCCGGCAAATCCGGCAGCTCATGCTGCTGCAACAGGTCCGGAAATCTGGGAGGATACGGACGGCGGGGTGGACATATTTGTGGCCGGCGTGGGTACGGGTGGAACCATTACGGGGATCGGCACCTATTTAAAGGCCAGAAATCCCAAAATCCAGGTAATTGCGGTGGAACCTGCGGATTCTCCCGTGCTTTCCGGCGGGCAGCCGGGGCCTCACGGGCTTCAGGGCATCGGCGCCGGATTTGTTCCTGCCGTTTTAAATACGAAGGTTTATGACGAGGTGGTCACCGTGACAACGGAAGAAGCCTTTCTTGCAGGAAGGCTGATGGCAAAGAAGGAAGGGCTTCTGGTGGGAATTACTTCGGGGGCGGCCCTTCATGCGGCGGTGCAGATTGCAAAACGAGCGGAAAACAAGGGGAAAACGGTAGTGGTGCTGCTTCCGGATTCCGGGGATCGGTATCTTTCCACACCCATGTTTCAGGAGCAGACATCGGATGTGAAATGATACTGGCTTAGAGGGGAAATTACCATGGAATCCATTATTCAGATACAAAATGTGACAAAAACCTTTGCAGGTAAGGACGGCGGAGTGGAGGCTCTAAAGGGGATTACCCTGGATATAGAGCGGGGGGACATCTGTGGCATAATCGGCATGAGCGGGGCCGGGAAATCCACGCTGGTGCGCTGCCTGAATTTTCTGGAGCGTCCTACCACGGGCACTGTTTTCATAGAGGGCAGGGACCTTTCCGGGATGTCCGAAAAGGAGCTTCGGCAGACCAGGACGGAGATTGCCATGATCTTTCAGCATTTTAATCTGCTGATGCAGCGAAATGTGCTGGACAACGTGCGGTTTCCCATGGAGATTGTGGGAGTAAAAAAAGCGGAGGCCAGAAAGCGGGCGATGGAGCTGTTGGAGATTGTGGGCTTGTCGGAAAAGGCGAAGAGCTATCCTGCCCAGCTTTCCGGCGGACAGAAGCAGCGGATAGCCATTGCCAGGGCATTGGCAAACAATCCCAGAATCCTGCTCTGTGACGAGGCTACCAGCGCTCTGGACCCTACTACCACAAAGTCTATTTTGCAGCTTTTGCAGCAGATTAATCAGGACTTCGGCATCACCATTGTTATCATTACCCATGAAATGAGCGTGGTGCAGGAGATTTGTTCTCATGTGGCAATTATTGACAATGGTGAGCTGGCCGAGCATGGCACGGTGGAAGAGGTGTTTACCTCCCCCCGGACGGCAGCCGCGAAGAAGCTGGTATTTATGGTAAATCCTAAGGCCGGCGAGATGCGGGGAAAACGATGTATACGTATTGTGTTCAAGGAAAATTCTTCCTTTGAGCCTGTCATTGCCAATATGGTGCTGGAGTGCAGGGCGCCGGTGAATATTCTGCAGGCGGACACCAAGGACATCGGGGGCATTGCTCACGGCCAGATGATTCTGCAGCTGCCGGAGGATGAAGCCGTCGGGGCCAGGATGATTCATTATCTGCGGGAGAGAAAGCTTACGGTAGAGGAGGTGGATTCCTATGTGGGATAAGGCGATGATATGGATGCTGGCGCAGAATACACTGATTACACTGTATATGACGCTTGTGGCAACCTTTGCGGCTTATGTGCTGGGGCTGCCTATGGGCATTGTCCTGGTGGTTACGGCAAAAGGCGGGCTGAAACCAAACAGGGTAGTGTACAAAATTCTGGACACGGTAGTCAACATAGTGAGAAGCGTACCGTTTTTGATTTTATTGATTTTAGTGAATCCCCTTACCCGTGCCATTGCAGGTAAAGCATACGGACCCACTGCCACCATTGTTCCTCTTGTGCTGGCGGCGGCTCCATTCATTGCCAGAATGGTGGAATCCTCTCTGCTGGAGGTGGACCAGGGTGTAATTGAAGCGGCTCAAAGCATGGGGGCCGGGCTGGGCACCATCATTGTCAAGGTAATGCTGGGGGAAGCCAGGACGTCCCTGGTGGTAGGCGCCACGATTGTATTGGGGACGGTGCTGGGCTATTCCGCCATGGCAGGCGTTCTGGGAGGCGGAGGCCTGGGGGATATTGCCATCCAGTACGGTTATTATCGTTATCAGGGTGATATTATGTGGGTGACGGTGATTTTGCTGGTGCTGCTGGTACAGGTCATGCAGTATGCCGGGACAAAGCTGTCCCAAAAACTGGACAGAAGGACGAGATAGGGATAAAACGCAGGAAGCCGTGAAGGTGCGGCTGACCGGCAGCCCTGCAAGGTGATACTTAGGCGGCGGAAGGCATTGCTTTACAGCTGTCGGAAGCCGAAAAGTATAGATTACAGAAAACGAGGAGGAAGTATTATGAAAAAGAAAGCAGTTTCATTATTAAGTGCTGCAGTATTGGCAGCGGTGCTGCTCACAGGCTGCGGCAAGGAGAGCGGTGACGACAAAACCATTACCATAGCGGCCAGCGCCACGCCCCATGCCGAGATTTTGGAGCAGGCAAAGCCCTTGCTGGAGGCGAAGGGATACACGCTGGAGATCAAGGTGTTTTCGGACTATGTGCAGCCCAATAATGTAGTTGAGGCAGGTGATTTTGATGCCAATTATTTCCAGCATGTTCCCTATATGGAGCAGTTTAATGCGGAAAAGGGTACCCACCTGGTGAACGCGGGCAGCATTCACTATGAGCCCTTTGGACTGTATCCCGGAAAGTCTTCCGATCTGGCAGATATGCAGGGAGCGTCCATTGCAGTCCCCAATGATACCACCAACGAGGCCAGAGCGCTGCTGCTTTTGCAGGATAACGGTTACCTGACCTTAAAGGAGGGCGCAGGACTTACCGCCACCAAGCTGGATATTGTGGAAAATCCTTACAATATAGAGATTGTGGAGCTTGAGGCGGCACAGATTCCTAGAACCCTTCAGGATGTTACCTTTGGGATTATGAATGGTAATTATGCGATGGAGGCGGGATATACCGTATCAGAAAATGCCCTGCTGTATGAGAGCGAGGATTCCGATGCAACGACCACTTATGTGAATGTGATTGCGGTCAAGGAGGGAAATGAAAACTCATTAAAAATCAAAGCTTTGGTGGAAATACTGAAATCCGATGAGATCAGGGAGTACATCAACAACACGTATAACGGCGGAGTGCTTCCTTTTAAATAAGGAGGGAAGTTTGAAAGTAAACTTTCAAATATTGATTGGTATGCGTGCTGAAGCACGCAAAAGGGTATAAATATGAAAATTTCTACGAAGGGCAGATATGCGGTGCGGATCATGCTGGATCTTGCGCGGAATAATACCGGGGAATGTATCCGGGTGAAGGATATTGCCGGAAGACAGGGCATTTCCGAAAAATACCTGGAGCAGATCATGGCAGTGTTAAACAGAGCAGGGTATGTGAAAAGCGTCAGAGGCGCGCAGGGAGGATACCGCATAGCCAGGGACCCCAAGGAGTATACGGTGGGTATGATCCTGCGGCTGACAGAGGGGGACCTGGCGCCTGTGGCCTGCCTGGAGGCGGGGGCACCCGAATGCGAACGCTGTGATACCTGTGAGCCGCTGGAGGTCTGGAGGAAGCTGTATGAGGCGGTGAACAATGTGATTGACAATGTTACCCTGGCAGATCTGGCGGAGGGCAGCCGTTCAGATTCCCACAATTCGACGGTGACAGCCAGCTGTTGCTCGATTGCGGGGAATCTGAACGGTTGCGGGAGCACCCACTTCCTACAATCTTCTTGACAAACATTTCTTTATGAAATACAATTATGTCAAGATTACAGAACGCATACGCGCAGAGGAATTTTGATATTTATGGCAGAGTGATGAGGGCCGTTCTGTGAAAAGCCATGAGCTTTTCCACAGGGCGGCTTTTTGCGTACAAAGCAGGCCGGGAAATGGTTTGAGCAGGTCTGCGCTTGGACAGGCAGGAGTAAGCAACAGCAGTTCGTTCAGCTTAAGAACAGGAGGGGATGATATGTTTTGTGATCAGTGTGGGAATCCAGTAGGGGATTCCGAAAAGTTTTGTTCCAGATGCGGAGCGCCCATATTGCCGTTAGGGCAGGAGCAAGCAGAGCCAGAAAAGCCGGAGCAGGAGACGGTTACTCCGGAATCCGGGCAGGCGGCAGTTACCCCGGAGCCGGAGCAGCCGATAGCATTGTCGGTTCCCGTGAAGCAGGAGCCGCCGGTGGCGCCTGCCATTCCTGATGAGCCGGCAGTCCGCGGGAAAAAAGGCGGTAAAAAATCCGGGAAGAAGGCTGTGTTTTTTGCTTTGGGCGGTGTGCTGCTGGTTCTTGTGGCAGTATGCGTTGTCAACGCCGGGAAGATCGCCAATTTTTTCAGCCGCAGTTTTTCCTCACCGGAGAAGTATTATCGGCAGATAGAGCAGGAGACGGTAGAGCGGATGGCCGAGCAGTACAGTGCATATTATGATATGTTGGTGGGAAATCCTTTGCGGCTGGACGAAACCAGTTTGGATACCGAGTTTACGGTTGAACTGGGCGAAGGCGGGAAAAGCTTCATGAGCATGCTGGATATGTCGGGAGTGGATATTTCCTGGCTGTCAGAGCTGAACATGGGAGTGGGATTTTCCTGGAAGGAAAATCTGGTCTCTTATGCGTTATCCTTCGGCATGAACAGATCCGAGCTTTTGTCCGTCAATATGTTGATGGATGTGATAGAGGGAACTGTTTATTTTCAGGTGCCGGAGTTGAATGAAAAGTATATGAAAGTGGACGGATATGGCACGGAGCTTTATGAGACGGAGGCGCTGGAGCTGTATCATGAAATGCAGGAGCGTCAGGCGAAGATACTGTCAACAATGCCGGAGACAGCGGAGGTGGAAAAGCTGCTGCAGAAATATATGAAGCTTGCGCTGGACAGTGTGGATGATGTGAGCAGGAAGCAGAAGACGCTGAAGTCGGGGGGTGTTTCCGAAAAGTGTACGGAGCTGGAGATAACCTTTGACGGAAAGTGCCTTGCGGATATGCTGGATTCAATCTCAAAGGAAATGCTTAAGGACAAGGACCTGAAAGAGATGATTGTAAGCGTGGCTGACGCCATGGCAGAGCTGGATGATTCCCCGTATGCTTCCCAAAGCGGCGAAGAGGCTTATGAAGAGTTTACGGACTGGCTGGAAAACATGCGGGACAGTCTGGACGAGCTCAAAGGTGCGGACGGAGAGCTGATCATGAAGGTTTATGTAGGCGGCAAAGGCAGAATTGTGGGCAGGACGCTGGAAACGGTGGAATCTGACGGCACCCGCACGGAAATCAGTTTTCTGATGCCGGAAAGCGGTAAAAATATCGGGTGTGAGATTTCGATGTTGGCGGATGACGGCAGCAGGATCGCACTGACGGGCAGCGGAAAGAAATCGGGAGAGAAGCTGACGGGCAGCTACGAGCTGGCGTATGCCGGTGCGTCCCTGTTGGAGATGAACGTTTCCGAGCTGGATCTGGAGCAGTTAAAGCAGGGGTATTTGAACGGTACGTTTACCCTGATGCCGTCAAAGATGCTGGGCACGCTCTTAACCGGTTCGGTTTCAGGATATGGCTCGCTTTATGCAACCATGCTGGCGGACATGGAGTTAAAGCTGGATTCTCAGATGTCAAAGAATTCAGGAAAGTTTACCATAGGGCTTTTATACGATGAGGAAGAGATTATCAGCCTCAGCGCCTCGGCGAATGTGGGGAAGGGACCCAGTACGGATATTCCGGATGCCGCCAATCTTATTGTGATCGAGGAAGACGAAGATCTGGCAGCCTGGATGGAGGGGCTTAGCTGGGATAAATTCTTAAAAGGCCTGGAGGATGCCGGGGTACCGGAAGATTTAAGGGAAGAACTTTTGGAAAGCATAGAGCTGTTTACCGACGGAAATTACGGCTTTGAAGGTCTTTATGGAATGGGGGATGTGCCGGCCAATCCGTATGATCCGGAGGGGTATGATGAGCCCTACGGTGCGGGCAGCCAGGCAGCGGAGGAAGGCTCGCTGGAGGCGGTGCTGCAGTCGGAGGACTGGCAGAACGAGCTTACGGGGTGGAACGAAAGTGTTGCGGAGATGGGCATTACCATCGACACGACGGCTGACGGGAATATTCTTGTCTTTGAGTACCATCTGCCGGATGATGAGTTTTTCAGTGGGCTGGGAGAGTCAGGATGTGCGGCAATGTCGGGCGCTTTCCTGGAGGTGCTGGAGTCAAGTGATTTTCTTTCTATGTTTGAGGCCGGATATGGTATTTCGCTGGACGCAGTGCGCTGTGCGGTTTTTGCGGCGGATGGTACGGAGCTTTACCGTGATGAGATTCAATAGGGGAGACGCCGAAAAGAGTATGGATGAGTGTTATGAGTATTGAACTGGCTGGGATCCGAAAATCCTACGGAAGGAAAAGGGTGCTGGAAAATATTTCTCTGAAAGCAGGGGAGGGGAGTTGTGTGGGCATATTGGGCGGCAACGGCTGCGGAAAGTCCACATTGCTTTCCATCCTGGCCGGGGTGCGCAGGGCGGACGGCGGTGCGTTCCTGTATCAGGGGAAAGAGCTGTTTCATGACGGCAGTCTGCGTGCCCGGGTGGTGGGCTATGTACCGCAGGGAGATACGCTGGTGGAGGAACTGACAGCCTGGGATAATCTGCGTCTGTGGTACGATAAAGGGGTCTTGAAAAAGGAGCTGGACGGCGGTGTATTGGAGCTGTTGGGCATATCTGAATTTCTAAAGGTAACCGTGCGTAAGCTGTCTGGCGGGATGAAAAAGAGACTTTCCATTGGCAGTGTGGTAGTGGGAAAGCCGAAGGTGCTGCTTTTGGACGAGCCCTCTGCCGCGCTGGATCTGGCATGTAAGGAGCGGATTTATCAGTATTTTAATCAGTATAAGAGAGAAGGCGGCATTTTGCTGATGACCACCCACGACATGCAGGATATGGAGCTGTGTGATAACTGCTGTTTGTTGAAGAATGGCGTTTTGACGCCTTATGAATATGACGGGGACATACACCGTCTGGCGAAGTGCCTGAGCTGACGCAAAAAAGTGTTGCCGGAGGTAAGTGAAGATTTCAATGAAAAGAGCAGGCAGCTATTTGGGAATACAGATGAAAAGAATGCTGCGGTTTCTGCCGATGCTGCTTGCCGCAGTGGCCGTTACCCTTGGCGTACTGGGGGTATGCGGGATGCTGCTTCTGAACGGCTTTGCCAATTCAGAGGGAAAGCATAAGTTTCGGATCGGCATGGTGGGTGACTGGTCGGATGATTATCTGGGCTTTGGTATTTCCGTATTGCAGGCCATGGATGATTCCCGTTTTATGGTGGAATTGCTGCCCATGAGTGAGGAAGAGGCTTTGGGCAGCTTTCGGCGGGGAGAGCTTTCCTCCTGTGTTATGGTGCCGGAGGATCTGCTTGATTCTATCGTATATGGCAGGAACGACGTGCAGATTACCTATTTGGGATCCGAGGGCCAAAGAGGACTGGAGAGCATACTTGGGGAAGAGCTGGCAAATATCGTATCCGTGCTGGTGACCCGTTCCCAGAGTGCTATCTTCGGGATGCAGCAGATTATGTGGGAGCATGGCAGAGGGGAAGAGACAGCCGATGCCACATACCGCATGAATTTGCAGATGTTTGATCTGGTGCTGAACAGGACGGGGCTTTATACCCTGGAAGAGCTGGGAATATCCGACGGTCTGGGTGCGGTGGGATATTATCTGGGAGCGCTGCTGGTATTTTTCCTGCTGCTTTTGGGAATTTACGGAAGCCCTCTGCTTGTGCGAAGGAGCAGGGCACTGCCGGAGCTGATGAAAAGCAGGGGAATTGGGGCAGCCGGTCAGGTGCTGGGGGAATACGCAGCGTTTGCCTGTATGAATCTGATCTGTTTTGCCCTTGTATTTCCGGCGGTGGGCATTGTGACGAAGAGCGGCCTGCTTGAAATAGAAGAATGGAGCGGAATGGGTACGGAGCCTCTGCGCAGCCTGTTTCTTTCGGTCTGGCCGACGGTACTGATGCTGTCGGCCATGCAGTTTTTGCTGTATGAGCTGGTGAAGGGAATTGTGGGCAGTCTGTTGCTGCAGTTTATCAGCAGCATTTCCATGGCATATCTGGCAGGGGTCTTTTATCCTGCAAATTTTTTCCCGGATGCCATGAAAAATCTGGGGCAGCTGCTTCCCGTGGGAGCCGCCTTCGGATATGTCAGAGAAGGTATCCTTGGCCAGGTATCTGTGGGAAAAGGTGTCATAGTTTTCCTTTATTTATTCCTGTTTCTCGGATTGTCTGTTCTGATCAGGAATCTGAGAATCGTGAAAGGGCGGCGATAAAGGATGAGACGGATCGGGATTAGATTTTGGCTGATAAATAAGCGGCTTTTTAAGACCTTCAGCTTTTTAGTGATTTTGTGTCTGGTGCCGCTTTTGGTAACGGGCTTTAGGCTGGGAGCCGGGGCGGACAGCGGAGTTGCCAGAATATTGCTGTATCTGCCGAATCAGGAGGACGAGCTGGCGCTGCAGGCAGCTTCCCGGCTGATGGAGAACAACGGCGTATTATACTACGAGCTGTGTACTTCGGAGGAAGAAGGCAGAAAGGCGGTGGAGAGCTTTCGGGCAGATGCGCTGTGGATTTTTCCGGAGAATATGAAGGAAGCCCTTTCGGCCGCGGCATCACAGGGGATGGGAGGAAAAAGTCATACCGTTGAGGTGGTGCAGCGGGAGGATGACGTGCGGATGCTTTTTACGCGCCAGATTTTGTGCGCAGAGCTGTATCCGGCGTTTTCCTATGAAATGTATACGGATTTTGTGCGCAGGCAGTGCGGTCTGCCGGATGTGACGGACGAAGAGCTGCAGCAGGCCTATAACAGTACGCTGGTGGAAGGGAACCTGTTTCGGATGGAATATCTGGACGGTGTGCCGGCAGAAGAGGACAGCAGCTATCTGCTGGCGCCGATCAGGGGGATTCTTGCCCTTTGGCTTGTTCTGTGCGGATTTGCAGGGGCCATGTATTATATGCAGGAAGAGTGCAGGGGGATGTATTCCGGTCTGCCGGTTAAGGCGCAGGTTTCCTGGGCACTTGGCGTGCAGGGGGTGCTTTTATTTGACGCCGTGGCAGTTATGCTGGCAGCGCTGAAGGCCGCCGGCGTCTTTACCACCTGGAGAAGGGAAATACCGACCGCTGTTTTGTTTGCCTGCTGTGTGATGATGTTTTGCAATCTGCTGCGGCTTTTGTGCCGCCGCATGGAGCTGCTGGGCGGCTGTATTCCGCTGTTCCTGACGGGGATGCTGGTTTTCTGTCCTGTGTTTTTGGATGTAAAGGGTCCGAGAGCGCTGCAGTATCTGCTGCCTCCCTATTATTATTTGAAATCTATACATGCTTCCTTTTATCTGGGTGGGATGGCATGTTATTCGTTGATTCTGGCTCTTGTCTGTCTGCTGCTATGGGGCAGGGCGGGCAGCCATAAATAAGCCGGTCATAAAAAATTTAGAAAGCTTAAGTCGGGCAGAAATGAGGTAGAAAGATGTTTTGTGGAAACTGTGGAACAAAATTAAAAGAGGGAGCGGCGTTTTGTCAAAACTGCGGCACGCCGGTTATGCAGGTTGAGCAGGTAAAAGCTGACGAGCCGAAAGCGGCAGAAGCGGTACCAGAGCAGGCAAAAGCTGACGAGGCAAAAGCGGCAGAAGCAGTACCGGAGCAGGCAAAGGCCGACGAGCCGAAAACAGCGCCGAAAGAGAAACAGAAGGGGAATAAGGGGGCGGTGATCGCGCTGGTTGTCCTTTTGCTGCTGGTACTCGCGGCAGGAGGTGTAGCCGGTGGGTTATATTTTACCAGCAGCGGCTATAAGGTTAAGAAGAATATGAAGCTGGCGCAGCAATGCTTTGGTGAGGAAGAATACGAGGATGCGCTTGCGTATTATGAAGAAGCGCTGGATTTGGACGAGACGCTGACGGAGGCTTATATTCATTCTGCGGAAATCTACGTGATGCAGGAGGAATTTCAGGCGGCCTTGGATATTTTGGCGAAGGGACGCAGCGAGGCTTCCGGGGAAGAAGGGGCCGAGGAACTGCTGACGGGTCAGCTGGTGGAGGTGTACAAAAAGGCGGCTGATTATTATGTAGACAACGGAGAATACGGCCGGGCCTGCGAGCTGCTGCAGAAGGGTGCGGAAGAGACCGGGGAGCAGGAATTGGCGAACAGACTTGCGGATGTATACCTGGCAGAGGCAAATTTGTATCTTTCGGAGGGAAACCTGAATTATGTCAGGGCGCGGGAAATTTTGAAAAGGGGCTTGCAGGCTACTGGGAACAGCGAGCTGGGAAGGCTGCTGGCAGACAGCTATCAAAGGGAAGCGGATCAATATTTAGATCAGGAATCTTATTACCAGGCACTGCAGCTGCTGGAGGAAGGAGCCGACGAGACCGGAGATGCTTCACTGGAGGCAGGAAAGGCCGAGGTATATGAAAAGTGGGCTTATCACAGTTCTGCTCAGGGTGATTATCAGGAGGCGCTGCGCCTGCTGGACGAGGGGGCGGAAGCCACGGGGGAAGCTGCCCTGACGGAGAAAAAGCCGGGTATCTATACCCAGTGGGCAGAGGACTGCAAGGAGGCCGGCGACTATACCGGAGCCCTGGAAGTGCTGGAGGAGGGCATCAGTGTGACAAAGGATGCTTCCCTGACGGAGCAGAGAAACCATTTGAAGGAAAATCTGCAGATGGCAAAGGTCACTGTATATGACGGAATATGGGTAGTGCAGGAGATCGAGTATGACGAGGCGGGGAATGTGACAAAATCCTTCTCTTATTCTTACGGAAGCCTGGACGACGGTTATGAGACAGAATATGACGCGGCCGGTAATAAGCAAAAAGAGATCCAGTACGAGAGCGGGTTATTGTCCTGCATAACTACTTATGATGAAAACGGGAATCCGAAAGACGAGACATGGTATGACCTGTACGGGGATGTCAGTTATTATGAGACGACTTCGCTGGAGTATAACGAGGCGGGAGATGTGGAATGGATCATCTGGTCCGGAGATGATGAGTATGCTACAATTAAAATTCAAAAGCTGTATGATGAGAACGGAAATTTGAAGGCGGTCTATCGGTACGGCTGGGATGACAGCCTGCTGGCAGGATATGAGTACCTGCAGAACGGGCAGATTTCAAAGATAACCTCGTATAACGGGGATCAGGTATTACAGCAGACGGAATATACTTACATCGAAACGGAATCCGGCGAGTTCTGGCTGGCATCGGCTATTACCTATGACAGCGATGAAACGATTGATTTCTGGGAAAAATATGATTACGAGTATGACGACATGGGGAATGTTGCCAGCGAAACCGCTTATTACGGGTATGAGAGCAATTATGATGAGACGATGAGCAGCGGATACCTGGATTACCAATGGATTTACGAGTACGAATATCGTTATATGGGGGAATAACCCTTTAATAGACCTGGCTGGCTAAGAGAATGTATTAACGTGTTGATTTATTCAAACCATTTGACCTTCAACACAAAGTTTTTGGCATTCCGGTAGCCAGCCTTTCCGTAATATCGCTCGTGCATATCATCATTTACTGCCTGAAGCTCAACACAAGATGCTCCCTTTTCTTTTACCTGCCGTTCAAGCTCTCTCAAAAGAATACTTCCAATTCCCTGGTTTTGAAACTTATAAGCGATGATTATTTCTTCAAGTGTGTATCCGATTATATCGTCGTACTGTTTAAAGTATCCCATTGCAAAACCCAGCACACGATTTCCGTCCTCTGCGATCAGACTATAGGAATCTTCCATACTCAATACTTGATGAATCCGCTTTGCCGCTGTGTTTTCATTCCATTGGCTTTTGTTCTGTTCATTGTAATAAGAAATATAAAGCGGTAAAACAGCCGGAATATCTTTTAAAAGCATCTCTCTGATAAGCATGGATTTCATACTCCTGTACAAATACATTTTTATATATTTGATTATAAAGCATATGACTGCTGCTTGCAAGTCAACACTCAATTCCGTCTGTAAGTTAATTCCTATGTAATTTACTGCTGTTTTTTGTTAGTGCTATTGACCAAAAGCGCCTAATAGAATTATAATTACATGGGGTTACAAATGTCTTTAAGCTTGTTACGAGCAGGCTGGACATCATTCATCCAAAATTTGAGGGGGAAGCTTTGATGCTGTCATCAATAAAAACTCAAATAAAAGTTATGCGAAAAGGGAAAGAATACAAAATAGCCTTTATCGTTACATTTTCGTATTCATGTCTGGCGTTCTTGTATGCTTTGCTACAAAATGCGGGACATGACCTTTCTTTGATGAAGGATGCAAATCAGATGGTTTGCTTTTCCGGTGCAAATATCTGGTGGTCAACCTTCTGCATACTATGGCCCTTTTTGATAGTACTGCCGTTTTCTACTTCTTATATTGACGATTATAAAAATCAGCTTTTGCCTGTTTATTTTTCCAGGGTATCCAAAAAAGATTACTATGTGTCAAAGCTTACTGCAGCATTTGTCGGTACGGCATTTATAATAGCAGTATCCTTTTTGACAAATTTGATTCTTTGCAACTGCTTTTTCCCGCACAATGGTAATACGTGGATCGGAGAATATCAAATGCCTAATTTTTATCGTGGGCTATTGGGAACAAATATTGATTATCGTACGCTTTATCCGTCCATACCGTTTTTGCGGGTATATTTATTTAGTCCGTTTGTTTATAACTTGATGTATGTTTTGCTTTTCTCTTTGTTTTCGGGATTAGCAGGTAGTTTTATAATGAGTCTTTCTTTTTACATCAAAAAAAATAAGATTATTTTATTTGCTCCGTTTTTTATTTTGACACAGTTATTGAGAGTAATTGATGCACAGGCTTTTTCCAAGGCGGTAGAAACGCAAGGACTTTATAGTAACGTTAATATTTTTGCGTATTTTTCTCCCTTGTTCAGCAAAGGATTAGTTCCGCTTTTTGTGCCTGTCATTTCCGTTTTTTTACTTGCAGCTATGACCTGCCTGACGATTCATGCAATTCATCAAGATATAAGGAGTTTGCAATAAATTGCTGAGATTATCCAGTTTAATGAAAAGAACCTTATATATCATTCCCTTCCTGTTTATGACTTCTCTTTCGGAGATTTTTTTATATACTCCCAGAGAACAAAATCTGTCGGATGTTTTGTGGTATAGTATTTTCGGAAGAGTCAGCAGGGGAGAAGTTCATACCATGATTTTAGAAGTGAAGAGTCTGGGATTTTTATTTTTGTTTGCAATATTGTTTGGCAGTTATTTTTCGAATTTTTTTGGGCAGACCAGCGTATTGCTGTTTACTCGGATTAAAGACAGGAGAAAGTGGGGGATCAAAAAAATTGGTATTCTTTGTATTTTATCTTCTGTATATACATTGATGTTGTTACTGTTTGAACTTGCAGTAGGGATAAGGCTTGTTACCGGTTGGATGTTTCATCAAAAGGTAATGTTGACTCTGATGGCTATGTTTGGTCTGATATTTCCGCTGCTTACGGTTATTTGTGTGTCCGTGAATTGGATGTCGATAAATCATGGAATCTCCATGAGTATCAGTGTGGTAATATTAGCGCTTGTTGTCCTGCAAATGATTGCTGTTTTTTTCTTTGATAACGATTACAACATGGTGCTGAATCCGCTATGCTTTAACAGTGCATTGCTGACCGCGCCGAAATTAATGTTTGTAAAAATTATTGTCGGTTTGTTTTATATGGCGGCAGTGTCGGCCGGCTTGCTTTTGTATATCGAGCATATGGATATTTTCGAAAAAGGAGGCGCAAAAGGATGCAGCATACTTTAATTGCTGAGAAGCTGTATAAAATAATTGATAAAAAAGAAGTATTGCATGATGTTTCCCTTAATTTGAAGGGAGGAAGGATATATGGTTTTACAGGAGAAAATGGTTCCGGAAAAACAATGCTTTTCCGAACACTGAGTGGACTTGTAAGACCGACAAAGGGAACTGTCTTTTTAGATGGCATTGATATTCATAAGGAACACAGCGCGGTAAAGTTAGGCGTAATCATAGAAAATTCAGGGATGTGGCCGGATTTAACGGGATGGGATAACCTTTTATATCTTGCTTCTTTAAATAACTATATTTCGGAGGCGGAAATAGAATATGCAATACAAAGGGTTGGCTTGGACCCAAACAATAAATTACCGGTAAAAAAATACTCATTGGGGATGAGACAGAGGCTGTTGATTGCGCAGGCTATTATGGAACAACCGGACTTTCTGTTTCTGGATGAGCCGACAAACTCAATAGATCAGAGCGGGACTGCGATCATTCGTCAAATTATTTTGGAAGAAGCACAAAGAGGCGCGGTAATTTTGATGGCCAGCCATATTGGTGAAGATATAACACAATTATGCGAAGAAATCTACTCTGTGGATGCAGGGAAATGTGTAAGACTGGGAAATGTGTAAAGCAGGGAGGCGGGCAGATGCTTAAAAAGTTTGTCTTTGTTACTTTATTCTTGACTATAACAGCAGGAATTATATTTAAACTGGAGGCTGCGAACTGTGGTCTGGCAGAAATAGATCATGTAGAGGATATAGGAACGGAAACAATGGTGCTATCCTATGCGCTGGGAGCAAACAGCGATGATGAGAATGGCTTGACAGAGGCAAGTTTTAAAACAAATGGCAATAAATATGATGTCGAAGAGGCGTCTGTAATTGCAGTTGTAGAACCGACGGGTAATATACGGCAAACTGAAGGAAGCATAGGGCAGGAAATAATCTTTAAGAAAATAATAATAGGAGAGGAGTATGCTTCCGTGCAGCAAAAGGGATATGTCTATCAATATTTTGGATTTTATGAAATAGATGATAAAATACAATTTATGAATGTGCTGAATCTGATGTATCCTGAAAATGAATATTTAATATTTTTAGATGCTTCACCGTTGAATCCTTACATGCAGAAGCCTGTATATATTTTAAAATCCGACTTCTTTGGTTATATTAATATCAACGGCCGAAATACAAAGACGCTGGATGAAAATTTTCAAAATTATAATTTTGGAGATTTGAAGGATTATGAGTTTTTTTCCGTTTCTGAAAAAATAACAAATGTTTTAAACGGCATCAGGAAAGAAATTTTAAATCTTTATTCCTGCGAGTAAACATTGCTCCCCTTGCAAGCTGCAAACAGGTAGAAGTCTTGCAAGGGGAGCAATGTTTATCCCTGGTATGCGCAAAAGCCCTGTTCCATCTGCAGGGTGTCAAGAAGCACCCGGCCCCCGGAGCTTCGGCGGAAAATCTGTATTGTGCCCACAGCAGCGCCGCCGGCCATCAAAGGTCGCTTCGACAGCAGGCCTTCCGGGCTTTCATATTTCATTTGCAGCATTTGCTTTTTGGTACAGCTGCCTGATATTTTGATGACAGCCGTTCTGTTTTTGGCGATGATATGCCAGATATAGCGCTTGTTGGTTTTCTTGGTTTCCCATTTGCAGCGCGACAGAAGGAAGGGCTTAAAGCCGAAGCAGAAGTCCTCCCCGGTATAGGTGAGCTGTAGCAGAAGCTTGCGCCGTAAGGGAAGAAACAGGAATCTGGGGCAGCAGCCGTTTATGGCCAGGCAGGAGTGACGTAGCTTTCTGCCGGTACGTTCGCTGGTGAGGCTGCCGCAGGCAAGCTGAAAACGAGGGCGGTTGAAATTTCGTCCCCAGTGCTTATCCGCGTAGCCGAAGCTTTTTTCCGGGCTGACATCATAGAGAATACCGTCAAGGATGACCGTACCTCTGAAAAAGCTTTTGATTCCTTCGCCGTGCCAGTAGCTGTCCAGTGCATTTAAGGCCTGAAACAGCGGGCTTGCCAGGATTCCGGTGTGGCATGCTACGGCCTTGTACACCTCCAGGTCCCATTCCATGGTGCCGGCATCGGTCATAAAGGAACGGTGGCCTGCCTCTTCGTCCGTAACATCTATATATCCTCGTATGCGTTCTTCACTGTAAAAGCAATCCTCTACCTGCATCACCAGAGGCACGGCAGTGGGCTTTAGGGAAGAAACGGGATAATAGGCGTTGAGCTGCCTGCCGCCTTCGCCTTCGCTGTCGGGAAAGGCGCCTGCTTTTACGCAGACGTAGGAAGGCTTCATACCCCGTTTTTTATAATACGGGTGCTGGCCGAGAATGGGCTGTTCGCCGCCCAGTCCGGGGTTAATCACCAGAAATTCCACGAAAAAAGTGCGGACTTCACCCGTATCCGCACATGTTCCAGAGAAGGAATGAAACCAGCGCATGTATCCCCGCCGGGCCAGGGGGCCCCGCAGCAGGTATGCGTTTCTTGTCAAATCAGACAAATTCATCAGGTATATTCTCCCACATTTCGTAGCAACTTTTTACATTATACTACAAGATATAGTAAATGACAATAGTGTCGGGAGAAATGATGCAAATATTATGCCTGAAGGGGGTATCATGTTATTAACATGAGTGGAAGCCGTTTGTTTTGCGAGGGGAGAGGATGCGGATGATGACAGGAAGAATATTTGACAGAGTGCTGGTGTACGGGATGGCTTTAACGCTTTGGATGGGCGGCTGGGGAAATATAGATGCAGGAGCTCATGCAGGGCAGAACGGACAGAGAAAGCCGGCTGACAGCATAGAGACGGAAAGCCGCAGAAAAGAGAAAGAAGAGGACAAACGCGAAAGCAGGGAGCAGGATCAGGAAGACAGTCGGCAAAGCGAAGGACAGGAAGCTGAAGAGCAGGTCCCCGAAGAGCAGGTGCCCGAAGAGCAGGTCCCCGAAGAGCAGGTCCCCGAAGCGCAGATGCCTCCGAAGCCTGTCAGCTTTGGCAGCGTTCCTTATTTTAAAGATGACGCCGGAGACAATACCCAGCTGGTGGACGGCTGGCTTTACGGCTATTGGAGCAGGCAGCTGTGCCGGGTGAATACGGAAACTCTGGAGTCGGAGGTGCTGTTTGAGGCAGATTCTCCTCAGGAGGGGTATTTCAGTGTTTATGAAGGAATGATTTATTTTGTGGAACAAAGAAATATCAGTTATCTGGACGGCGCGAGGGCAAATCTCTGGCGGATGGAGTGTGACGGCTCCGGGCAGGAGCTGCTTGTGGAGGACTTTGAGATTGGGGAAGGCTATGATATAGGGGGAAGCTCCCTGACCGATATGGAGATTCATGATGACATTTTATATCTGCTCTCCCGGTTTTCCGACAGTGATGTAAACCGGTATTTTCGCCTGAAGAAGAACGGAAGCGTAGAAGAAATTACGAAGGAAGAGACACTGTACGGCATGGTACCGGAGGGCTTTTCTGAAGCGCGCGATATAGGCTACCGGTATCGGTATCTTCCGAATCTGGTGTATTGTGTAAGAAATTTCGGATATACCTTTATCTGTGATGAGGACGAAAATTTGTACCGCATTATATTGGAGACGGGCGAGAAGGAAAGGATATCCCTGCAGGATGCGGAGTCTATGAGCTGTCTTACTTTGACCAATGAGGAACTGGTTTACAGAAAAGAAGATAAGTGGCATGCCATAAGCCTGGATGATCTGGATGAGACAAGAGAGATCGGCGTGCTGGACTGTTACAGCATGGCGTTCTGGGATGATAAGGGAATTTATAATATCGAGCGGAACTATGGAGACAACAGCTTCAGTATCGTGCGGCTTAACTGGAACGGGGAGAGGGATACCATTGACTATTGGGTACAGAATCCGAGACTGGCAGCTTCTGTATACGGGGATACCCTGTCTGTGCTTTTTTCGGACGGTGACTATCTGTATTATGACAAGCTGCTGGACGGTGACGGAGTGATATGCAGGATTCCGTATGAGAGGGATGATTCCTATCATTATTATGATCAGTCAGAGCCGGTCTATGTCTATTATGAGAATCCCCTGAAAGATATGGCCACGGAGGAAACCTTTTCTTCCACCTTTACCGCGGAGAATACAGGCGCGACAGGAAGCTTTTCACTGACCAAGGTACATTTGACGGGAAAGTCGGAAGCTGCCCTCAGGATCAATGAATATCTGGAGGAAATATACAGGTCAGAGGAAGAGTATATGATCGAATTGATGGATGTGGTGCGGGATACGGCTTTGGATGACCTGTTTGGGTCTGATCTGACGGTGGTGGAGGACGAGCTGAATCTGGCCGTTACCTTTCTGGATGAAAACTATATTGGTGTGAGTGCTTACTGGTATGAGTACTGGAACGGCGCCGCTCATGGGCAGCATGGCAGCATGGAATATGTATTCAGCCGGTCATCGGGGCAAAGAGTCCTGCTTCCGGAGATTCTGGAAAATTCGCCGGAGGAAATCTGCGCCATTATTGCGCCCTATGTGGAGGCAAAGGCAGAATGGGGCACGGACGACGAGGGATGGGAAAAGATCATTCTGGACGAGGGGCGGTTTTACCTGACCACGGAAGGGATCGGCATTCATTTTGATGCTTATGAACTGACCTGCTATGCTTCCGGGGGGCTGGATGTGGTTGTCCCTTACGAGCAGTTTAAATTAAAGGATCCTGCCAATGTGGGACTTACCAGTTTTTAAAGGTAGCGGTTCCGCTGTCACCTGTTTCCTTGTTGACCTTTCTGCAAATCCGGGGTATGATCTTAATCAGAACAAGAACGCGGGAATCAGGGAATTTCCGCACATACAGGACACAGGTCGGCAGGAGGTAGGGAATGAAGCAGGAGAATTTCAGCAGTCCTTTGGATTTAAAGCAGGTACAGATTACGGACGAATTTTGGGGCAGGGAGCAGGAGCTGGTGCGCAGAGAGGTGATTCCCTATCAATGGGAAGCTTTAAACGACCGGGTTCCGGATGCGGCGCCCAGCTATTGTATGCGTAATTATAAGGTGGCGGGCCGCCTGATGCGGGAGAAAAGGGAGCGTGGGGCGGATTTTGTGGCACCGGCTTACACTTACCGGGGTTTTGAAGCCCTGCCGGAGGATCCGAAAAATCCTGACCCGGATAAATTTTACGGATTTGTATTTCAGGACAGTGACTTTGCAAAGTGGATTGAGGCAGTGGGATATTCGCTGATCAATCATCCGGACCCAGAGCTGGAAAAGACTGCAGATGAAGCTATTGACATTGTCTGCGCAGCTCAGGCGGACAACGGCTATCTGGATACTTATTATATTATTAACGGCATGGACCGGATTTTTACAAATCTTCGGGACCATCACGAGCTGTACTGTTTTGGGCATCTGCTGGAGGGAGCGATTGCCTACTGGCAGGCTACGGGCAAGGATAAGCTGCTGAAGGCGGCCGAGCGCTATGCGGATTTTATATTTACGAAGTTTGGTTATGAAGAAGGAAAGTGCAAGGGCTATCCGGGGCATGAGATTGCGGAGATGGCGCTGGCCAGGCTTTACGAGGTCACGGGAGAAAAAAGGTATCTGGAGCTTAGCCGCTTTTTTCTGGACATGCGGGGGACGAGACCTTATTATTTTGACCTGGAAGAGAAGGAGCGGGCAGAGCATGAGGGCAGGCCTTACAAAATGCCGGACCCGGCGGAAATCAGGCACTGGTATCATCAGGCAAACGCTCCCGTGCGGGAGCTGTCGGAGGCCACCGGCCACGCGGTCCGCGCCGTTTATCTTTACAGCGGCATGGCGGATGTGGCCAGGCTCACCGGGGATGAAACCATGTTTGCCGCCTGCGAACGGCTCTGGAATAATATCACCAGGGAAAAGCTGTATATTACCGGAGGAATCGGAGCCACTCACATGGGGGAGGCATTTTCCTTCGGCTATGATCTTCCCAACGATACCGCTTATTCCGAGACCTGCGCGGCCATCGGACTGGCCTTTTTTGCCAGAAGGATGCTGGAAATTCAGGCGGACAACCGCTATGGGGATGTGATGGAGCAGGCCCTTTATAATACGGTGCTGGCGGGCATGGCTCTGGACGGGAAAAGCTTCTTTTATGTCAATCCGCTGGAGGTTGTGCCGGAGGCCTGTAAACGGGATGAGCGCAAGCATCATGTGAAGCCGGTTCGGCAGAAATGGTTTGGCTGTGCCTGCTGCCCGCCCAATATTGCAAGGATTGTCAGTTCCTTCGGGGCTTATGTGTATACTCAGAGTGAAAGTACGTTGTACACACATCTATACGCGGGCAGCAGGATCAGCTGTACCTTAAACGGGACAGAGCTGGACATGAAGCTGGAAAGCGCCTTCCCCTGGAGCGGGGAGGTAAAGGCGGTTCTGCATACGGAAGGAACTGTCCGGGGAACGTTTGCCTTTCGTGTGCCCGGCTGGTGCAGGACGGCGGAAGTTGAGGTTCGTAGAAGCGGGATGACCCTTTCTGACTGCCGGGTAGTAAAGGGAGCTTTGCAAAGTATGGCACAGCAGACCGAGCCGGAGCAGGGAATGGACCTTCGGCTGGATAAGGGCTATCTGTACCTGACGGGAGAATGGCAGGACGGCGACGAGATTTATCTTCAGTTTCCCATGGAAGTGCGCTGTATGGCGGCCAATCCAAAGGTCAGGGAAGACATGGGGAAGGTGGCTTTTACCAGAGGCCCGATCTGCTACTGTATGGAAGAGATTGACAATGGCAAGAATCTGCATCTGCTCCGTGTGGACCTGGAGAAGGCATATGGCTTTGAGGCAGGTGGAAGCCCTAAGAAAAAGGACGGCATGGCAGAGAGTACGGCAGGCAGCCTGCCGGGAGTCCGGGTAGAGACTTTTAACGGACTGGGACATGAAATGAGGGTCTTAAAAGTGCCCGGAAAGCGGCTGGCGGACAGTGAGGAAGGCGATGAGCTATACCGGGAATACAGGTATCCTTCTGCAGGGCGTTCTCAGGATGCGGCAGACAGGGATGTCAATGCCGCCGGAGACGGAAACAGCAGTGCCTGTGAGGAACAGCCGGTAACCATGACCTTTGTGCCCTATTATGCCTGGAATAACCGGGGGGAGGGCGAAATGACGGTATGGGCCCATGTATGAGTCTCGTGATAAATTAAGAGCAGATGCAGAGCAAATCATTCAGGCATCCATCAGGCGGGTTCTGCCGGATGAGGCGGTGCGCCGTGCCCTGCAGAGCCGGACCTTTGGGCAGGGCAGGTTATTTCTGGTGGCGGCAGGGAAAGCCGCCTGGCGGATGGCAAATGAGGCGCTTTCCCTGCTGGGGGGCAGAATCAGCGGCGGCGTATTGGTGACAAAGTACGGCCACCTGCAGGGAGAGCTTTCCGGGATCAAATGCTTTGAAGCGGGGCATCCGCTGCCGGATGAAAATTCTTTTCTGGCCACACAGGCGGCGCTGGAGCTGGTAAAGGATTTAAAACCAGAGGATACCATATTATTTTTGCTGTCAGGGGGCGGCTCCGCGCTGTTTGAGAAGCCTTTGGTCAGCGGAGCAGAGCTTGTCCGCATTACGGGACAGCTTTTGGCCTGCGGGGCGGATATTACGGAGATGAATACCGTGCGCAAGCGGCTTTCCGCGGTGAAGGGAGGCCGCTTTGCTTCTGCCTGTGAGCCGGCGCGGGTCTTTGGCATCCTGCTCAGCGACGTGCTGGGGGATCAGCCGGATATGATTGCTTCCGGCCCTGTCTGCGCGGACAGCAGTACCTGTGAGGATGCCAGGGCCGTGATCCGCAAATACGGATTGGAATTGAGCAGGGAAGCATGGGAATGTATGGAGCGGGAGACCCCGAAGAGTCTAAAGAATGTGGAAATAACCGTTGCCGGGAGTGTAAGAGAGCTTTGCCGGGCAGCAGCAGAGGAATGCTGGCGTCTTGGTTATGAAACGGTGTTTTTGACGGACGGGCTGTGCTGTGAGGCGCGGGAGGCCGGCTCCTTTCTGGCCTCCGCTGCCAAAAGCCATGCGGATACAAAAACGAGCCTGGCGTTTATAGCGGGCGGTGAGACGGTGGTGCGGTTGACCGGCAGAGGAAAGGGCGGCCGCAATCAGGAGCTGGCCTTAAGCGCCGCCAGGGGAATTGCTGGCCTTAAAAATACGGCGGTTTTCAGCGTAGGCAGTGACGGCACGGACGGCCCTACTGATGCGGCGGGAGGATATTGTGACGGTGGCACAAAGGCGGTACTGGATGGGGCGGGAGTGGACATATGTGAGGTCCTTGGGGAGAATGATTCCTATAACGCCCTGGCGAAATGCAGTGGTCTGATTTTTACGGGGCCTACCGGCACGAACGTGAATGACGTGGCCGTAGTGTTGATCAAAAGAGAAGGGGCTGGAAAAAGATAAAAAATGCCCCAACATGCAAAATTAGCATGATTTGTGACAAAATTGACATGCCCATACCGCAAAAAAGCATGATAAAGTATGTTATAATAATTGCATTATAACATACTTTTTTTGATACAATTTGTGACAGGAGGAAGGATTGCCATGAACAAAGGAAAAAAGAAAAAGAAAAATTTGCTTTGGAAAATAATTGCATTGCTGTTTGCGGCAGTTTTTCTCGCAGGTGCAGTCCCGTCAGATGCGCTGGCGCTGGAAGCAGATACGATGTCGTATACGCTGAATATCACGATAGAGGGATATGAGGGAAACGACCCTGCCGTTTTGGGAGCTATTACCCTGAAAAGGCTGCTTCCAACAGAGGAAGAATGGACACCGGTTCCTTCAATGACAGGTAATGTGATTACGTGTACGGTGGAGATTCCCAACACAGGAACTTATCAATGGAATTTGGGTGGAACGCCTTTTGCATATCAGGAGGCGCTGAATGGACAAGGCCTGTCCTCGTCCTCCTATAGTCCAAAATTTTTTTCCGTTTACTTTAAGAATGGCTCGGAAACCTATGCAACAAAATATGTGTCAGCGACTAATCACCTATATTTTCCAAACAAGGTAACCGCGCCTCCAGCGCCCACCAGGGAAGGCTATACCTTTGCAGGCTGGGTGACGCAGGAGGGCGGCAGCGACGCATTTGACTTTGACAGCGCCATTACGGATGTGACCACTGTCTATGCCTCATAGACGAAGAATGTGGAGCCGCCCGTGATTACGCAACAGCCTTCTAAGAACCTGTCGTGTCCGACGCACACTTACACCAGGTTGACTATCGCTGCGAGCGGAGATGATCTGACCTATCAGTGGCAGGTAAACAAAAATGACGGTGCAGGTTTTGCGGATATTACAGGGGAAAACAGGGCTATAACGACCATCGCGTATCCTGAGGAGTCGCAGGACGGGTATCTGTATCGGTGTGTGGTGACAAATGCGGGAGGAAGCGTAACGAGCGAAGAGACAGAGCTTGCCGTGTCGGATGTCAGGGCAGGGAAAGCCAAGCCGGTGGTGCGGGAAGTGTTAGACGGAATGACGGTGACCAATGATACCGATGAAGAAAGCATACTAAACATAGCAAATGCGGCATTAAGTAGTGCGGGTATCACAAAGGTGGATGTAATTGTATATAGGTTTAGTAAAACAGAGGCAACCGAGGATGCGCCAGGAAATATCAGAGTAGAAATAGGAATCGAATGTGGCGTCAGCAGGGAGTATATGGAGATCGACCGTGTGATTGCCCAATTAACGCATACCTGCAGCCTGTCGCCCATGTCGAAGGCAGAGCCTGACTGTACCACGGCGGGCAGGGAGGCATATTATCATTGTGCGGGCTGCGGGAAGAGCTATGAGGATGCGGAGGGAACAACACTGATTGCGGACCTTGATTCATGGGGAAATATCGCCGCGCTCGGACATGATTACGAAACAGCATGGAAATCTGACGAAGAAAGCCATTGGCACTCATGCAGCCGCTGCAGCGCGAATACAGAAGTAAGCGCACATACGGAGGATGGCGGAACCGTGACGAAGGAGCCCACGGAGACGGAGACCGGAATCAGGACTTATTGCTGCCCGGTGTGCAGCAGGGAGCTGCGGACGGAAACGATTCCGGCCACCGGAGGTAAGGAAGAGCCGGGCGGAGACGCCGGAACCGTTGATACGGAGGTAGAGAGAGATGAAAAGGCTCCTGTCACACAGCTTCTTACGCCTGTGAACCAGCTGAAGGATATGCTGTTGACGGAAGAGGAAAAGCAGCAGGTACAGGATGGAGCCAACATAAAGATTGTCCTTGACGTGCAGGACGCCGAGAATACCGTAAGTGCTTCGGATAAGGAGAAAACAGAGCAGGCATTAAACGGCTTTACCGTCGGACAGTATCTGAATATCGAACTTTATTCGCTGACATCGGGAGCAGGTGAGGGCACGCGCAGGGAGATAAAGACGACGGATGAGGCGATAAGAATTGTCATTGACGTGCCGGAGGCGATAAAAAACAGGGATGACAGCAGGACAAGGACATTTGCGGTCATCCGGGTACATGACGGCAATGCGGTGCAGCTGCCGGATTTGGATAACAGTGAGGATACGATCACCATAGAGACAGACCGTTTTTCCTCCTATGCAGTTGCCTATCAGGATACGCCAAAGGGCAGCGGCGATGACAACAACCAAGGCGGCGGAGACATACTTTGAACCTGTCCAAACCCAATCGGAAGATGTTAATGAAGCCTGGAATGACTGACTTTTGATTGCTTTTTCAGCCAAGACCTCATCAATCATCTCCATATTGGAATTGACCAGGCCGTTTAGTTTTTCCCGCCACTCTTTGAACTTGGCGGTATCATCTCCTTCGAGATAGAATCCATAGTTTTTTGTCGCGCTCATATTCCTTCCTCCTCTCGTTAATCGAGCAGGATAAGGGTAATCGG
>CAJUIA010000012.1 GCA_910586485.1 uncultured Acetatifactor sp. | reverse complement strand
TCCACTGTGTACCGTCTGCACTCGTCCACCTGTTCCTCCGCATCATCGTAATCAAGGACACTCGGCGTACCGTTGCAGTAAAGGTTAAACGCCATCCTGACCACTCTCACGCTCCCGCTGGTCTGCCAGCCTTCATGCAGGCACTCCGTTTTCACGCAGCCTGTCTTAAAATCATAGATACTGTAAATGTTCCTTCTTGTGTCATCACTGATACCAAGACAATATACAAGCGCTTTGTGGTACACGTCCTGATACCTGACCTCTTTCAATTTTTCGTAGTAGAATTTTTCATGTGCATCGCTGATAAAAATAATCGCTTTCTCTGCTCCTAACGCTGTACTACTCATGTTCATTTCCTCCATTTCTTATTTTGTTTTTGACCATAACAAAAGGACACTTCCCTAAAATTTTCTTTTAGAAAAATGTCCTTATCGTACAAAATATTGAATTGGATTTATGAGTACAACTATTCATTAACGCTCATTATTCTTCATTATGCGTTGTAAAATTGTTGTAAATTTGTTGTAGTTTACAAGTTCAAGTACCGCAAACCCTTGATTTTACTGGTTTTCTTTGCCAAGCGTTTTCATCGTCGGGAACAGCAGCACATCCCTGATTGCCGGACTGTTGGTCAGCAGCATCACCAGTCTGTCAATGCCGTAGCCAATGCCACCGGTGGGAGGCATACCAATCTCCAGGGCATTCATAAAATCCTCGTCCGTGGTGTTGGCCTCTTCATCTCCCGCCGCCAATGCCGCCTCCTGAGCCTTGAAGCGCTCCCGCTGGTCGATGGGATCATTCAGCTCCGAATAAGCGTTGCACATCTCACGTCCGTAAATAAACAGCTCAAAACGCTCCACATAATCCGGCTTGTCAGGCTTTCTCTTGGTAAGAGGTGAAACCTCTACCGGATGGTCCATCACAAAGGTAGGCTGAATCAGATGCTCTTCGACAAACTCTTCAAAAAACAGGTTCAGTATATCGCCCTTTGCATGGCGGGCCTCATAATGCACACCCTTTTCATCTGCAATCTTTTTTGCAGCCTCAGTGTCCGGAATCTGATCAAAGTCCACTCCCGCATACTTCTTCACTGCATCCACCATGGTCAGCCTCTCAAAGGGTCTGCCCAGATCTATCATTTCCTCTGCATAAGGAATCAGCGTGGTGCCGCAGACCTCCTGCGCCACATAGCGGAACATGTTTTCCGTCAGCTCCATCATTCCATAGTAATCGGTATATGCCTGATACAGCTCCATCAGGGTAAACTCCGGATTGTGCCGGGTGTCCAGGCCTTCATTACGAAATACACGGCCAATCTCATAAACCCGTTCCAGGCCGCCCACGATCAGCCTCTTTAAATATAGCTCCAAAGAAATGCGCAGCTTCACGTCCTCGTCCAAAGCATTATAATGCGTTTCAAAGGGTCTTGCCGCAGCGCCGCCGGCATTGGAGACCAGCATGGGAGTTTCCACCTCCAGAAAGCCCTCTCCCTCCAAATAACGGCGAATGGCACTGATAACTCTGGAGCGCTTCACAAAGGTATCCTTTACTTCCCCATTCATGATCAAATCCGTATACCTTTGACGATAGCGTATATCCGTATTCGTCAGGCCGTGAAACTTTTCCGGCAGAATCTGCAGACTTTTGGAAAGCAGAATCACAGTGGACGCATGAACGGAAATCTCCCCGGTTTTGGTGGTAAACACATGTCCTTCCACTCCCACGATGTCACCGACATCATACTTTTTAAAATCAGCATAAGCTTCCTCGCCGATGCTGTCTCTGGCCACATAGCACTGAATATTGCCCGGCAAATCCTGAACATTGCAGAAGGACGCCTTTCCCATGACGCGTTTGGACATAATCCGCCCTGCAATACGGACGGTCTTTCCTTCCAGAGCCTCGTAATTTTCCTTAATCTCCGTGCTGTGATGGGTCACATCATATTTCGTGTTTTGAAAGGGGTCCTTGCCTGCCTCCTGCAGTGCGGCGAGCTTTTCTCTGCGCACCTGCAGCAGCTGATTCAAATCCTGTTCCTGTACCTTTTCATTTTGTACTTCCGCCACTTTTACACTAGCCTCCATGTCGCAGCTAAAACTGCGACTAAATCTTACTGCCGCTCCCGGCCGCCTTTTGAAATCACCTGTTATTTTTGCTTAATTGCTTCTCTGAATCTCCAACACCTTGTATGCAAAATTGCCTGCGGCGGTCTCCACCTCCACGGTGTCTCCGATCTTACAGCCGATCAGAGCCTTGCCCACAGGACTTTCGTTTGAGATCTTTCCTTTAAGGCTGTTTGCCTCTGTGGATCCGACAATTTTATATTCCAGCTCTTCGCTGTATTCAATATCCAGCAGCCTTACCTTACAGCCGATGTTGATCTTATCCAGATCCACCTCATCCTCGACCACTACTTCTGCGTTTTTCAGGATTTTTTCCAGTTCCTCGATCCTGGCCTCAATATCCCTCTGTTCATCCTTTGCCGCATCATATTCCGCATTCTCGGACAGGTCTCCCTGTTCTCTTGCTTCCTTGATCTTCTGGGCCACCTCCTGGCGCTTGATCACCTTCAGTTCATGAAGCTCATCTTCATACTGTCTGAGTCCCTCATACGTTAAGATATTTTTCTTCTCCTGCATTTCGTGCATCCTTCCTATCCACTCCAGCTTTTGTGAAAAGCCTTATATTCGAAGGTATTATAACCACTTTTCCCCACACTGTCAAGAAAATCTGAATTCCCTCCACGACTGCGGTCTGAATCCACTCCACGACTGCAGACCGAATCCACTTCACGCCTACAGTCTGAAACCCCTCCGCGCCTGCAGTCTGAAACCCCTCCGCGCCTGCAGACCAAATCCACTTACGGCGCAGCATCCGTATCCGTTCTGGGTGTTACATACGTTTGACAAGCCTGTAATCTGAACCTGCTCACGGTACGGCAGGCAGGAAAGACCGGCTTTAACTTATTTTTTTCTCCCCAATACTTTTTCAGAGACACATAGCGGACGCCCGGCGCCTGTCTGGTCATGCGCAGGGCTTTTTCGTCCACGGAGCAGAAATCCAGCCAAATACTGCCTTCTGCCAAATTTCCGGCAAACAGCTTTGACTCTTTCGAAAAGTCCAGCACACAGGCCGGCGCCTCGGATTTCAGCTTTAACCGCTTGAAGGCATTTTCTCCTGCCAGCTCCCGCAGAGCCGGTGCAAGACCATATTCTTCATAAAAGTCATCCACCCAGCTCTGTACGTCTTCGCTCATATCTTCCTCTTTAATATACCACTGCAGGCTTTTCATCTGTCTGGCAAACCGTGCCAGTATTTCGGGAATTCCGTCTGCTGCGCCCAGCAAAATAAAATGGGAATGGCGGACATCCTCCAACAGAGGGCGGACCCATCGTATCTTTTGATAATCCCCAAATTCTGGAATATCCCAGATCTGCCGCCAGCACGCAGCCGCTTCTCCCGCATCCTCCGTCAAAAAGCGCAGGCTGTCCTCATAAACGCCTCTGACCTCTCCCATGCCGCCGGCCTGCTCTACCTCAGAAAACACTTCTTCTCTCAGATGTTGTATACCGTCTGCCAGTTCCTGACGCTGCTCTTCATATTCCTGAAGCTTCTGCATATATTCCTGTCTGCAGCGTCTGAGCTCCCGCTGCTTTTCCCGCATCTGTCTGCGCCGTCGAAATCTGATGAACAGATTCAGGCCAGACGTATTCTCTCTCCGGAATCTCCCTTCGCTGCCCTGCATCTCTGCTGCAGACTCTCCGTTTTCAGTCAAATCAGGTGCAAACTCATCTGCTTCCGGCTTGCAGGGCAGCGGACTGCCAAACCAGCTGTGCCTGTCCGCACAGATTCCTACCTTTGCAAGCAGGTAGTCCTCCTGATACATTAATGTAATCTCCCGCTGCATGGGATCTCTTTTTTGAAAAAAATATATAATGGTGTCCATGCCTTAAATATATGACACAAACCTCCATACTATGAATCAAAACCCTGTCAGCCAAAAATTTCATCCACACCGGCCAGCAGCCCTTCCATGGTCTCTATTGTATTTATCATGCCCCGAAACCTGGCGGAATGAGGCATTCCGGCCGTATACCAGGCCAAGTGCTTCCTCATCTCCCGCACAGCGGTATACTCGCCCTTTATCTCTTTTAACAGGACCGCATGACGCAGGACCATTTCTTTCTTTTCTTCCCGATCCGGCCTGGGGAAAAAGGTCCCGTCCTCCAGAAACCTCACCGTCTCCCGAAATATCCAGGGATTTCCCTGGGCTGCCCGCCCGATCATGATGCCGTCGCAGCCAGTGGACTCCAGCATGGCCTTAGCCGCCTCCGGACAGTCAACATCACCGTTTCCGATAACAGGAATCTTCACCGCCTCCTTCACCTGCCGGATAATATCCCAATCCGCCCTGCCGCTGTAATATTGAGATCTAGTCCTCCCGTGTACCGCTATGGCCGAAACGCCGCAGCTCTCTGCAATCCTTGCAATTTCCACCGCATTTATGCTGCTATCGTCAAAGCCCTTGCGGATTTTTACGGTGACAGGCTTTTTCACTGCCTTCACCAGTGCCGTCAGCAGCTTCTCCACCAGCCTTGGAGCCTTCATCAGGGCCGAGCCCTCCCCGTTGTTTACCACCTTGGGAACAGGGCAGCCCATATTAAAGTCCAAAATGTCAAAAGGGCGCTCTTCGATATATGCCGCCATTTCTCCGAGAATCTTTGGATCAGAGCCGAAAAGCTGCAGGGAAGCAGGACGCTCCTGCGGATGTGTCGTCAAAAGCTCTTCCGTATTCCTGTTATGATAATAGATCGCCTTGGCACTGACCATCTCCATACATACCATTCCTGCGCCCATCTCCCTGCACAACAGCCTAAAGGGCAGATCCGTCACCCCGGCCATGGGCGCCAAAATCACATTATGATCCAGCGTCACGTCCCCAATTTTCAATTTTCGCAAAGCTGTACTCATGCGGCAGGCCTCCTTTGTAAACAGCTCACAACATGCCGGTAAAACAAGTATAAAAACGGAGGGCATCACTTCTCAACGGTTTTTCCCGTAAATGATCCGCAGCCCATCTAAGGTCAGGGAGCTGTCATAAATGTCAATGGCCTTCGTCTCATCTGCAATCAGCCTGCCCAGACCTCCGGTGGCAACCACCTTCAGGTTATGCAGCCCGCTCTCTTCCTTTACCTTATGAATAATATATTCCGTCTGTCCAATCTGGCCATAAACCAGTCCCGCCTGCATACTGCTGATCGTCTCCTGGGCCAGAATGGACCTGGGCTTTCTGATCTCAATGTTTGGCAGCTTTGCCGCCTGGGTCCACAGGGCTTCGGAGCTGATGCGGATGCCGGGGGCGGTAATACCGGCGGCAAACTCTCCCTTTTCCGTAATCAAGTCATAAGTGGTAGCCGTTCCAAAGTCCAAAACAAGTACCGGACCTCCATATTTCTCATAAGCTGCCACCGCATCCACAATCCGGTCCGCGCCGATGGCCCTTGGTTCCTCCGTAACAATACGAATCCCCGTCTTAATACCTGGGCCTACATTCACAGGTCTTGTGCCCGTATACCGGACCAAAGCTCCCAAAAGGGAGTGCATCACATCCGGCACCACACTGGCCACAATGGAGCCTTCCAGCTCTGCAGCCTCGATTCCTTTGTTTTTCAACAGCTGTGTAATCATCACACCGTATTCGTCCGATGTCCTTGGCGTCTTGGTCATCATGCGAAAGGTGGCCTTCAGCTCTTCCTCCTGATACACACCCAAAGTCATGTTGGTATTTCCTACATCAATCACAAGAATCATTTATTGAATCCTCTTTTAATATATTTGTCAAATCTTCTTTTAAAATATATATCCTGTAATATAACTGCAGGGACTCAAAAAGCTCCTGTCTGTTTCTTCGCACCTCTCCCACCAGCAGGCCGCTGCCCACCTCGTCATAATAAATATCGCTTTCTTCCGCCTCCGTCTCCAGGATTACATTTCCGTCCTCTTCAAAGGCAATGGTAAACACACCGCCCACCTCTTCCGTAAACAGAACGCAGATAATATGCAGCTCTTCCTTTACAGATTCCGGAATACTGTTAAACTGCTCGTTAAAATAATATTTCTTTTCATATGCGCTGGCTCCGCAGAGCACAATTTTCTTTTCTTTCATACCGTATAACCGTAAATCCCTCTCACTGATACCTCTCCTGCAAAAACCGCAGTAACGCTGCCGTCGTCATGCTCTACCAAAAGCTCTCCGGCCTCGTTAATTCCCCGCGCAACGCCCTGAAATTCTCCCTTGGGATCAAGGACCCGCACCTCTCTGTCACGGTTTACCAACCGCCCGTTATATTTTCCCCGGATCCCGGAAAGACTTAACTCCCGGCGAAAACCTTCATAGTATTTTTCAAATGCCTCTAAAATATTCGCCACCAGAGCCGTTCTGGACACTGGCCTTTTGCATTCCGCCTCAAGGCTGGCGGCCGTGGCCGCAATCTCCAGCGGAAACTCCTGCAGCCCTGCATTGACTCCCACTCCGACCACCACATGCCGGATCCGGTCATGCTCCATACTCATTTCCGTTAAAATGCCGCAGACCTTTTTTCCGTTTACTACAACGTCATTGGGCCATTTGATTTCCGCATCCAGCCCACAGGTCAGGGTAATTCCTTCGGCTACGGCAAGGGCCATGACCAGCGTAACCATGGCTGCCTTGTCCGGCTCATAAACTGGCTTTAAAATCAGCGTAAAATAGACATTAACCCCGGCCGGACTGTTCCAGCTTCTTCCCCGCCTGCCCCGTCCGGCGGTCTGCTTATCTGTCACGATCAATGTTCCCTCGACGGCTCCGCTGTCCGCCTCCTGCTTCGCCCGAATATTGGTAGAGTCCAGCTCCTTAAAATAACATATGTGTTTTCCTGCCCAGCGGGTGTGAATTTCAGCTTCCAGAGCCCTTTGCCCAAACTCCTGTTTCTCTGCCTCCGGCACTTCATTCTCCGACATCATATCTATTTCCTCCGACAACCGGTTCCGTTCACGCCAGCGTAGCATACATAACGGCCTTGATGGTGTGCATGCGGTTCTCCGCCTCTTCAAACACCAAAGACTGCTTCGATTCGAATACCTCGTCGGTCACTTCCATCTCCGTAATACCGAAACGCTCCCCCATCTGTGCCCCGATCTTTGTCTTTAAATCATGGAATGCAGGCAGACAGTGCATAAACACAGCATTTTCCCCTGCGTTCTTCATCACGGCTCCGTTTACCTGATAGGGAGACAGCTCCTTGATCCGCTCTGCCCACACCTGATCCGGCTCGCCCATGGAAACCCACACATCCGTATAAATAACATCTGTATTCTTTGTTCCTTCGCTCACATCCTCCGTCAAGGTAATGCTTCCTCCGGTCTTCTCCGCAATCTCCCTGCATACTGCTACCAGCATTTTATCCGGAAAATACTTCCGGGTGGTGCAGGCCGTAAAGTGCATTCCCATCTTTGCACATGTAACCATCAGCGAATTTCCCATATTGTAGCGGGCATCCCCCATATAGGTCAGCCTGATCCCCTTCAGGCGGCCGAAATGTTCGCGAATGGTCAACAGGTCCGCCAGCATCTGTGTAGGATGAAATTCATTGGTCAACCCGTTCCATACGGGAACCTTTGAATACTCTGCCAGCTCTTCTACAATCTCCTGCCCGTATCCCCGGTATTCGATTCCCTCAAACATTCCCGCCAATACCCTGGCGGTATCCGCAATGCTTTCCTTCTTGCCGATCTGGGATCCTTCCGGGTCCAGATAAGTCGTCCCCAGTCCCAGATCATGCGCCGCCACCTCAAAAGCACATCTGGTACGGGTGCTTGTCTTCTCAAAGATCAGAGCCACATTTTTCCCCTTAAGGGTATCCACCGGAATGCCCTTTTTCTTTTTTTCTTTTAAGTCTGCCGCCACATCCAGCAGGTAGATAATTTCCTCCGGTGTAAAATCCAGCAGCTTCAAAAAATCCCGTCCTTTTAAATCCATATTCATAACCATGCCTTTCCACATCCTCCATATCCAAAGCAAATACTTTCCAACAGCCGCCAGCCGCCGGAAAGTATTTGCTTATTTTGGAAAATCACTATATAAAGTTTTGTCCAGCGGCTTTATTTCGTCGTCTTCCCGGTTTCCTTCCAGGTAGCCGCAAGACTTGCTATGCCTGACAGCTCGGAGGGCAGGAGAATGGTATTTGCCTTGCCATCCGCCACCTTTTCAAAGGCTTCCAGGCTCTTAATCTTCAGGACTGCCTCATCTGCCCCTGCTTCCTTCAGCATCTTGATACCGTCGGCATGAGCCTGCTGCACCTTCAGGATTGCTTCCGCCTCACCTTCTGCCTCACGGATCATCTTTTCCTTCTGTGCTTCTGCTCTAAGGATTGCAGACTGCTTCTCTGCCTCTGCGCGAAGGATTGCGGACTCCTTTTCACCTTCCGCTACCAGCACGTTTGCCTTCTTCTCACCTTCCGCTCTGGTTACGGCTTCACGTCTCTCACGCTCTGCCTTCATCTGCTTCTCCATGGCGTTCTGGATCTCCGCGGGAGGAATAATATTCTTCAATTCCACACGGTTTACCTTAATACCCCAGGGATCGGTGGCAATGTCCAATGCCGCACGCATCTTAGTATTAATGGTTTCGCGGCTGGTCAGGGTCTGATCCAGCTCCAGATCACCGATGATATTACGAAGGGTGGTAGCCGTCAGGTTTTCGATGGCCATCATAGGATTCTCAACGCCGTAGGTAAACAGCTTGGGATCCGTGATCTGATAAAATACCACGGTATCAATTCTCATGGTAACGTTATCCTTGGTGATAACCGGCTGGGGCGGGAAATCAGCCACCTGCTCCTTTAAATTGACCTTTCTTGCCACCTTATCCAAAAAAGGCATCCTCACATGAAAGCCTACGGACCAGGTACCCTGATAAGCACCCAGACGCTCGATGACATATGCCTGAGCCTGAGGAACGATCTTTAAGCAGGACACCAGGATTCCCAGAATTATGGCAATCAGCGCAATAACAATAATCAACGGCAACATTTCCATCATTAACCTCTTTCTGTACTGTATGTGACAGTACGCACTTAAATTTATGTCATCTTCCACACCGATAATTTACTGCTCCGGCTTTGAAGACTCCATCTCTTCCATCTGTGACACACTCATGGGCTCCGGTACCGGCGTTGGCTTAGGCCCCTTATCCAGCATCTGCTCATCCGGCCTGACCATCAGCTTGACTCCGCTGATGGAAGCCACCACAACCACGCTGCCCACCGGAATCCTCTGACCGTCGTCCAGACTTCTGGCACTCCATTCCTGACTGCCTACGGTAACCTGGCCCACCCCCTGCAGATTATCAATCTCGCTGGTAACGATAGCCTGCCGGCCCACAAGGCTCTCCACATTTGTCCTCACGCGGTCCTTGTTAAAATATTTCACCGCAATGGGTCTGGTAAAGAATAAAAGGAGCAGTGAAACTCCAAAGAACAAAATTACCTGGAACCAAACCGGAGCCTGCAGCAGCGCCGCCAGAATGGCCACCAGAGACCCGCCTGCAAACCAGATGGACGTCAGCCCCATAGTCAGCACTTCGATCACAATCGCAAGAATCAAAAGTACAAGCCAGAAAATAATCATCTCATCACTCCCTTCCTGCTTGCTTTCTTTGTGCTTATCATATCACAAATCCCTTTTGTGAGCAATCTCTTTTCAATGCACGATAGGTTAAAGTAATGTGCATTTCCGAAAAAGAGGGCAGCGCCTCTAAATCATGGCGCCGCCCTTTCAAAACACAATCCTTTTACTTAATAGAACACATGATTACCGATCACCAGGCCTTCCCGTCCGTTTACACGGCGGAAGTGGGTCAAATCTCCTACATTGGACACTCCAGAGAGCGCCTCCTCGGCCGCCCGGATACAGCTCTCATAAATGCGTCCGGACTCATACACTCTGTTTACTTTGCCGCTCATGGCCGGCGTAAACTGACCGGAAGCATAAATTACACCGTGAATACTGTCGGGATATGCCGGGCTTCTCACTCGATTCATAACCACGGCTCCCACTGCAACCTGCCCTTCATAGGGCTCACCGCCTGCCTCACAGTGGATCAGCGCTGCCAGCAGCAGCAGAGTATCCGCGTCGGTAGTATATTCGCCGTAATTCACATGGCGCTTTGCCTCCCGCTCTGCCTCTTCCCTGGCCTTGATCTCGGCTACCGTCTCACCCGTGTCGATCACAAAGTCCAGATTTACATACTCTGCAGAAACATAACCATCGTTTCCGTCATAATCAATACAGATCCAGCCTTCCTCGTCTGCATTTCCGATCACCTCTACAATCTCCCCCTTGGGAAGCAGTCCGTAAACCTCCGCTTCCTTACTGGGCTCCATCCTGACACGAAGAGTCTCCGTGTTGATGGTGGCAATCATCTTTCCCACATCATTTGCCAGCGTGCGCGCTTCCTCTCCGAAGAGAAGATATTCGTCAGACGCCCATCCGACAATGTTTCCCGACTGCAGCTTCGTCCATCCGTCCCTGCGTTCCAAAATAGTTCCGCCACAGTCCTTGTATAACTTTCCGACCTTGTCCGCCGACTCGTTTGCCTCACTGCGCACATTCAATGCGCTCTTCACATTGGCCATCACCAAGGTGCTTTGAGCCTCTTCTTCCTTCTGAGGATTCTGCTTTGATTCCTTTGCCGCATTATCTGCAACCGCCAGGGTATCAATGACGCCGGGGTTCAAAAGAGACGCTACCCCTCCCCGCATATCCTCCAGGGAACTGCCGACGGCAAAAACGGTCATATTCGCCTGCAGCGCCAGGGATAAAGATAACAGGATTCCCAATACTGACGCTGACAGCCTTCTGCCTTTTGCCATTTTTCTCACCTCCGAAACAAACTTTTTAAGAAGTATTCCACTTTCTTAATAAATTTATTACAAAGTTGTTAAATTTGTTACAAGGGCATCATAGCAGACATTTTTCCATTTGTCAAGTTTTAGGAATTACATCCTCCCGGCCTTCTCGATACAGGCCGCTGCCGCGTCCATCACAGCCCCCCGGAAGCCCCTTTCCTCCAATACCTTTACCGCTTCGATGGTAGTTCCCCCCGGCGAACACACCATATCCTTTAATTCTCCGGGATGGAGCCCCGTCTCCAGCACCAGCCTGGCACTCCCCAGCACCGCCTGAGCCGAAAACTCATAAGCCTGCTTTCTGGGCATTCCTGCTGCCACACCCGCATCCGCCAAGGCCTCGATAAACAAAAACACATAAGCGGGCGAGCTGCCGCTGATCCCTGCCACCGCGTCCATCAGCCTTTCAGGCACCACACCTGCCCGGCCAAAGGCCTCCATAAGCTTTACTACCCTTTCCACTGCCTCCGGCGGCACCTCGTCCCCGGCGCATACCCCCGTACACCCTTCCAGAACAAGAGCCGGCGTATTAGGCATACAGCGCAGGATCTTCAACTCAGGCCTGTCAAACGCCTCCTTCAGCCAGGAAAGAGTTTTCCCTGCCGCAATGCTTACGATCAGCGTATCCTCCCTTACTACGTCTCTGATTTCTGCAATTACCTCCGGAAGGATCAGGGGCTTTACAGCAAGAAAAAGCAAATCCGCCTCTCTGGCTGTCTGGCGGTTATCAGGCACAACTGTTATGTTAAATCTTTCTTTAATTTTATCTCTGGTAGCACCTGTTTTTGAAGACCCGATTATTTCATCCGGTTTCGCCAATCCCTTTTCCAGCATTCCACCAATCATGGCCGCCGCCATGTTTCCCAGACCGATAAATCCTGTTTTCATCACTTTATCCATCTTGTAATCCTCCTTCATATTGTTTCCTGTAAAGTATTTCTATTGTATAATGGGAATATAAATGTTGTAACAGTTTAGACACCAACAATCGGGTAACAAGTGACAGCCGGCTGTTGTTCTCAATGAGGACTGTGCAAGACGTCGGTACTTGGCAAGCGTACTGTGCTTGCTTATGTACCGCTACGTCGAGCCCCAAGCGCAAGCGTGTCCGCATGAGAATAACAGCCGGCTAGCACTGTCAGGATGTTGGTGTCTAAACTGTTACTAAATTCGTCCTCCGCTGCCTGTACGCCTCGTACATCAGCAAAGCGGCGGCAACGGAAGCGTTCAGGGATTCCACCCTGCCTTCCATGGGAATTCTTAAAAAATCATCCGCCAGCTCTGCCGTTTCCCTGCGAAGACCCTTTCCTTCGTTTCCGATTAAAAAGGCGGTACCCTCACGGAACGAAAAGCTGTCATAACAGCATTCCCCCTCAAGGTGGGCCGCATAAGTGCGGATTCCTCTTCCCCGCAGTTTTGCCACAGCTTCCTCCAGACTTTCTACATATATATAAGGAACACGAAACACGGAGCCCATGGTGGCCCGTATTGTTTTAGGATTAAACAGGTCCACCGTCTGCCCGCTCATAATAACGCCTGTTATTCCTGCTCCTTCCCCGGTTCTGACAATGGTTCCCAAATTGCCCGGATCCTGAATATCCTCCAAAATTACCAAAAGCGGAGCCGGCCGGTCCAGCAGCTGCTCCAGCGTGTATACAGGCCGCTCGGCCGCAAATAAAATTCCCTGGGGCGTCCGGGTATCGGACATTTTTGCAAACACTTCTTCCGATACCAGCTCATACCCCCTGCATTCCGCCTTTTCCTGCAGTTTGGGATACTGATCCAATTTTGCATATGCCGCCTGGGACAGATACACCTCTTTGACGGAAGCTTCGGGAGCTTCCTCAAACATCTTAAATCCCTCCGCCAGAAATATCCCTGCTTCCTCCCGCTCCTTTGCGGATTTCTGCCACTGCACCACCTGCTTTACTCTACTGTTGGAACTACTGGTAATCATATCCTCCCCATACCTTTCTATATTGAATAGTACGCTGCCGGACCCACCATCTGTAAACGGCTGTCCAAATCAGGACAGCCGTTATTTTTGCTATTCATAAACCTTGATTTAATTTTTAAACCGTCAACAGATGGGCAACTTCAAACTGATAATCATCTATATGCTTTTCCATCTTCAACGCTTCCTCAATATCAAAATCCACAAACCTGCCGTTTTTATAGCCCACTACTCTGTTCGTCTTTCCCTGAATCATTATATCCACGGCGTAAGCACCCATAATAGAAGCATAATAGCGGTCCATAGCGGTAGGATTGCCGCCGCGCTGCATATAGCCCAAAATGGTGGCTCTGGTCTCAATTCCCGTAGCTGCCTCAATTCTCCTCGCCATAGAGGTAGAATGGCCGATGCCCTCCGCATTGATAATCAGGTGATGGGTTTTTCCCTTCTTACGGCTCTCGATAATATGATCAATAATCTCCTGCTCGTCAAAATCATATTTTTCCGGAAGCAGTACGTCCTCCGCGCCGTTTGCAATACCGCACCAAAGCGCAATATAACCGGCGTTGCGCCCCATAACCTCAATAATACTGCACCTTTCATGGGAGGATGAGGTATCCTTCACCTTGTCAATGGCCTCCATCGCAGTATTTACTGCGGTATCAAAGCCAATGGTATAATCAGTGCATGCAATATCCAGGTCAATAGTGCCTGGAAGCCCCACGGTGTTGATTCCCAGCCTCGACAGCGCCTGCGCGCCGCGATAAGAACCGTCGCCGCCAATTACCACAATGCCGTCAATCCCATGCTTCCGGCAGATCTCTGCTCCCTTTTTCTGATACTCCGCTTTCTTAAATTCAAGGCATCTGGCAGTACCTAAAATAGTGCCGCCCCGCTGAATTATATCGGAAACATTACGGGGCTGCATGTCTATAATATCCTCGTTCAACAGACCGTTATAGCCTTTCTTGATACCCTTTACATTCAGTCCTCTTGAAATTGCAGTGCGCACCACCGAACGAATGGCCGCGTTCATGCCCGGAGCATCTCCGCCGCTTGTCAAAACCGCTACTGTCTTTATCTCATTTGCCATTGCCAGAACCTCCCGTTCTTTTGCATCCATTCACTCCATACGTTTATCTATTTTACTGCTTTTCCGTAAACTTTTCAATAGGTTTCATACGGATTTTCACATTATCCCCGCCAAACAGGGCTCCCAGCTTCCGCTCCAGCCCCTGGTCCGCCTTCACCCTGCGATTCGGCGGGAGAACCTTAAGTCCGCGGGTATTTTTTAAATAGATCACCACGTCGTCATTTCCGTCGGAATCCGCTATGGCCTGCAAAAGCTCCTGCTCTCTGGAAAAATAGCTTTCCGCATCGGGGAACTGGATCCAGATCCCTTCCGGCATCTTTCCCGCCGCTATATTTTTAGCGGCGTCTGCTTTATTTTTAGCAGTGTCTGCTATATTTTGGGCGGCGTCTGCTTTACTTTGAGCAGTGCCCACTGTGCTTTGTACTCCGTCTGCTCTGCCGCGAGCATTCTGCGCCTGATCCGAGACATCTGCCATCTGCGCACGTATGCCGGCGCTGCCGCTTACCCCATACTGACCGGCGCCTCCCCGGCCGAAGCGTCCCCGGAAGATTGGACTCCCCTCTGCACGGGCTGCCTCTTCAAAGCTTACGATCTGCTCACAGATCACCTTGGCATCCTTGTCCTCTTCCACTGAGATGCGTCCCTTTACAAAGATTTTTGCATCCTCGGCAAGCAGCGGACCATACTTTTCATAATCCCTGGGAAACACCACAATCTCCACACTGCCCACCAGGTCCTCCAAAGTGATAAAGGCCATCACCTGATTAGTCCTGGTGTATTTCACCGTCTTATCCGCAATCATTCCGCCCACCACGGCAGTGCCCTGATCTTCAACCCGCACCTGGCCCGTCTCTTCATCCAGAGAAAAGTCATTGGTGTTGTTTGTGACATATTTCTGCCACAGCTCCTGATATTCCTCCAGCGGATGTCCGCTCAAATAAATCCCCAGCACCTCTTTCTCAAAGGCCAGGCGCATTTCCTTGGTATACTCCCCCACATCAGGCATTTTTATGTCAAACTCTTCCTTCTGAGAATCGTCTGCAATGTCAAACAGTGACATCTGACCTGCCAGATTGCTTTTCTTGTCCTTAATAATATGATCCACAATCTGGACATACACGCTCATAAACTGCTTTCTGGTCCCTCCCAGACTGTCTAAAGCTCCTGCCTTGATAAAGCTCTCAATGGCCCGGCGGTTTATATCCTTATCCCCCATGCGGGTAATAAAATCCTTCAGATTGGTAAAGGGTCCTCTCTCCCTGCGCTCCTTCACCATGGCTTCAATCACAGGCCGGCCTACGCTCTTGATGGCAGTAAGGGCATAACGCACCTTCCCCTCCGCCACGGAAAAGCCGCTCTGTCCCTGATTCACATCCGGCGGCAGCAGCTCAATCCCCATGCTGCGGCAGGTCATGATATATTCGGAAACCTTTTTGGGATTGTCGATCACGGAGGTCATCAGCGCCGCCATAAATTCCACCGGATAGTATACCTTCAGCCATGCCGTCTGCAGAGCTACCACCGCATAGCAGGCCGCATGGGATTTATTGAAGGCATACTTGGCAAAATCCATCATATCATCATAAATTCCCCCGGCCACCTGCTCGCTGATTCCCTTGGATACGCATCCCGGAACTCCTTCCTCGGCATTTCCGTAGATGAAATTTGCCCGCTCCTTCTCCATGACCGACTGCTTCTTTTTACTCATGGCCCGGCGCACCAGATCGCTTCTGCCCATGGTGTACCCGCCCAGGTCCCGGACGATCTGCATCACCTGCTCCTGATAAACGATACATCCGTAAGTAGGCTTTAAGATAGGCTCCAGCTGAGGGCAGGCGTAAACCACATCCTCATGGCTGTTCTTTCCCTTGATATATCTGGGGATAAAGTCCATGGGACCGGGGCGGTACAGGGAAATTCCGGCAATAATGTCCTCCAGACTTTTGGGCCGCAGCTCCTTCATAAAGTTCTTCATGCCGGCGCTTTCCAGCTGGAAAACCCCTTCCGTCTTTCCCGTGCCGATATAGGACAGCACTTTTTGATCATTGTAGTCAATATTGTCTATATCTATCCGCTTTCCCGTATCTTCCTCTATAAAATTCACGGCATCCCGAATCACCGTTAAATTCCGCAATCCCAAAAAGTCCATTTTCAGCAGTCCCAGCTCTTCCAGGGTGGTCATGGTAAACTGGGTTACGATGGAGCCGTCGCTTCCCCTTGACAGGGGTACAAACTCATCCGCCGCCTCCGGACAGATGACAACACCTGCAGCGTGCATCCCCGTATGTCTGGGCAGCCCTTCCAGACGCTTACACATGTCAATCAGACTTTTGACCTGCTCATCCTCCTGATACAGCTTACGCAGCTCCGGATTTTTCTCCAAAGCCAGGTCCAGAGTAATATTCAACTCAAAAGGCACCAGCTTGGCAATGGAATCCGCAAAGCTGTAGGGCAGATCCATCACCCTGGCCACGTCCCGGATCACCCCTCTTGCCGCCAGCGTACCGAAGGTGACAATCTGCACCACCTTTTCCTGTCCATACTTGCGGCTCACATAGTCGATCACTTCCTGCCTTCCGTCCGGCCCAAAATCCACGTCAATATCCGGCATGGATACCCGCTCCGGATTCAAAAACCGCTCAAACAGCAGATCATAGCGAATGGGATCAATATCCGTGATTTTCAGGCAGTAAGAAACGATGCTTCCCGCCGCGGAGCCTCGCCCCGGCCCTACGGGAATCCCGTTTTGCTTGGCATAATTGATAAAGTCCCATACAATCAGGAAGTAATCCACATAACCCATGGTACGGATCACACCAAGCTCATAATCCAGGCGTTCTCTGAGGGTTTGCGCTCCAGCACCCGCAGGCCCTTCCTCTAACACCTGCGCAGACACCTTTTCGGCAGACTCTTCGCCTGCACCTGCTGCCTGCTCCCCGTACCGCTCTCTTAATCCGTCCTCGCACAGCTTGTTCAGATAGGTCCAGGAATCATAGCCCTCCGGTACCTCATAGTGAGGCAGCTTCGTCTCGCCAAACTTAATTTCCACCTGGCAGCGGTCCGCAATCAGCTGGGTATTTTCCACCGCCTCCCAGGCGTAGGGGAAAAGCCCCTTCATCTCTTCCTCACTTTTTACATAATACTGACCGCCCTCATACCGCATTCTGTCCTCGTCCGCCAGCTTCTTTCCGGTCTGAAGACACAGCAGTATATCATGAGGCTCCGCGTCCGCTGCATAGGTGTAATGTACATCATTGGTAACCACCAGCGGAATATCCAACTCCCGGCTCATTTTCAACAGCTCCGTATTCACCAGCCTCTGCTCCGGCAGCCCGTGGTCCTGAAGCTCTAAAAAAAAATTGCCCTTGCCGAAGCAGGCCTCATATTTCCGGGCCGCCTTCCTGGCCTCATCCAAAAGGCCCTTGGAAATATTGCGCTGCACCTCTCCCGCCAGGCAGGCAGACAGTGCGATGATACCCTCGTGATATTGATTCAGAATCTCAAAATCTACCCTGGGCTTGTAATAATACCCTTCCGTAAACCCCCTGCTGACAATTTTCACCAAATTATCATAGCCCTGATTGGTCTCCGCCAGCAGCACCAGATGATAATAACGGTCTTCCCCGCCTGTCAGCTCCTTGTCAAACCGGGAGTTAGGAGCCACATAGACCTCACAGCCCAATATGGGCTTAATCCCCGCCTCCCTGGCTGCACGGTAAAAATCAATCACCCCGTACATGACGCCATGATCCGTGATGGCCGCACTGTCCATCCCCAGCTCCTTCACCCGCGCCACATATTCCTTGATTTTATTGGAACCGTCCAAAAGAGAATACTCCGTATGAACGTGAAGATGTGCAAATGCCATGGCCATGCTCCTTTTTATCAGTCGGTATACCGCACCTTGCATTGTATTGACAACATCTTTAATATACTGAATTTCATGACTTTTTTCAAGTGCGAACGACACAAAGACATCAGAAAAACGCCCCAAAGACAAAAGAAGGCGGCCCGCCGAAAAGACTGTGCTGCCGCCCTCTTATTACCAATATTTAATTTCTGCCCTTACAGATATTTCTTCAGGCTCTCCGCCTTGTCAAGCGCTTCCCAGGGGAGGGAAAGATCATCCCGCCCAAAGTGGCCATAAGCAGCAGTCTGCTTGTAGATGGGCCTGCGCAGATCCAGCATCTTAATGATCCCCGCCGGGCGAAGGTCAAAGTTTTCCCGAATAATCTCCACGATTTTCTCATTGGACAGCCTGCCGGTGCCAAAGGTATCTACTGCCACGGAGGTAGGCTGCGCCACGCCAATGGCATAGGAAAGCTGAATCTCACACTTGTCCGCAAGCCCTGCCGCTACGATATTCTTTGCCACATAGCGGGCAGCGTAAGCCGCGCTTCTGTCCACCTTGGTGCAGTCCTTCCCGGAGAATGCTCCGCCGCCGTGACGGGCATATCCACCGTATGTATCTACAATAATCTTTCTTCCCGTAAGCCCCGCGTCTCCGTGAGGTCCGCCGATCACAAAGCGGCCCGTAGGATTGATAAAGAATTTGGTATTCCCGTCGATCAGCTCCTTTGGAAGCACCGGATCAAACACATATTTCTTAATATCCTCATGAATCTGCTCCTGGGTAACGTCAGGATCATGCTGGGTGGAAAGTACCACCGCCTCCAGGCGGACGGGCTTCCCGTCCTCATCATACTCGACGGATACCTGGCTCTTGCCGTCAGGACGAAGATATTTTAAAGTACCGTCCTTGCGGACCTTTGTCAGCTGCCTTGTCAGCTTATGGGCCAGGAAAATGGGATAGGGCATAAATTCAGGGGTCTCGTTGGTGGCATAGCCAAACATCATACCCTGATCTCCGGCGCCGATGGCTTCCAGCTGCTCGTCATTCATTCCTGCCTCGGCGGACGCCTTTTTCGCCTCCAGGGCCTTGTCCACACCCATAGCAATATCCGCAGACTGTTCGTCAATGGCCACCAGTACGGCACAGGTATTGCCGTCAAAGCCGTATTCCGACTTGTCGTAACCGATTTCCTTCACCGTTTCCCTGACGATCTTCTGAATGTCCACATAAGCGCTGGTGGTAATCTCTCCGGTCACCAGCACGAAACCGGTACAGCTGGCCGTTTCGCAGGCCACCCGGCTCATGGGATCCTTTTCCATCAGGGCATCCAGTATGGCGTCGGACACGGCGTCACACATTTTATCGGGATGTCCCTCGGTTACGGACTCTGAAGTAAACAAGTGCTTTTCCATTTTGTTTTTCCTCCTTATCACAAAAACAGTTGTTTCCGCACAATCTTCTCCGCCTGCCGGATTTGTCGAAAAAAAAGTCCGCTTACGATAAGCGGACTGATCTTTCACCAATATCAAATCCTCTTATTGTTCGACTTTACTCGCTCAGGCTGGCACCTTCCGCATATACGGGGTTGCCGTGGCTTCACTGATCCTCTGTATCTCCACCACTCTGAATAAGAGAAAATATGCTGTTTTCTTACATTTATACATTACTATAAACCACGCGTCCTGTCAAGCGGTAAACCTGCATTTACGCTATCAACATAAACCTGCATTTACGCTATCAAGAGTAACAGGTCAGACCTCCCGCAAACAAGTAACAGGTGACGGCCGGCTGCCGCCGTCAATTTGCCGGCGGATAAACTGTTACAAAATTACCCTACCCGCATCTCGAACTTCTGGAAATCTCTTTCCCGCTCCACCAGCTCGATCTGCGCTCCCAAAGCCTTAAGCTTTAAATGAAAATCCTCGTAGCCTCTCTGAATATAGCGAATGTCGTCCACTATAGTAACTCCCTCCGCAGCCAGCGCCGCCGTCACAAGAGCGGCCCCCGCCCGCAGATCAGGCGCCGAAATACTTGCCCCTGTATATCTGGAAACGCCGTCAATGATGGCGGTATTCCCTTCCACCTTAATATTTGCCCCCATCCGGGTCAGCTCGTCCACATATTTAAAACGATTTTCAAAAATACTTTCCGTTACAATGCTTGTTCCTTTAGACAACGCCAGCGCCACCGTAATCTGGGGCTGCATGTCCGTGGGAAATCCGGGGTAGGGAAGGGTCTTCACCTGTGTGTGCCTGAGGGGCTTGGAAGCCACTACCCTGATACAGTCATCAATTTCTTCCACCTCGCAGCCAATCTCCAGCAGCTTTGCCGTAATGGATTCCAGGTGCTTGGGGATAATATTTTTTACCGTCACGTCTCCCTTGGTAACGGCAGCCGCAAACATAAAGGTGCCTGCTTCGATCTGGTCTGGAATAACCACATACTCCGACCCATGAAGCCCTGACACCCCCTTGATCCGGATCACATCCGTGCCCGCTCCCTTTATATTTGCCCCCATACTGCTTAAAAAATTAGCCAAATCCACTACATGGGGCTCTCTGGCCGCATTCTCTATGATGGTCATGCCCTCTGCCATGGTAGCTGCCATCATCACATTAATGGTTGCCCCCACGCTGGAAACATCCATATAAATATGACTGCCCTTCAGCTTGTCCGCCTTCGCCTTAATCAGGCCATGCTCGATAGTCACCGTGGCTCCCAGAGCGCGAAAGCCCTTAATATGCTGGTCAATGGCCCTGGAGCCTATATCGCAGCCTCCGGGCAATACTACCTCTGCATGCTTATATTTCCCAAGCAGCGCACCCACCAGATAATAAGAGGCCCTGATCTTTTTCAGTCCTTCGTCCTCAATCACCAGGCTGTTGATATTTCCGGCATTCAGCCGCACCTTATGCCTGTCCAAGCGTTTTACCACCACGCCGATATTTTCCATAGCATCCAAAAGCACATTTACATCCCGCACATCGGGCATATTTTCAATAGAAACGGTTTCACCCGTCATAATGGAGGCAGCAAGAATAGGAAGCGCCGCGTTTTTGGCCCCTCCTATTTCCACGTCTCCAACTAACGGATTCCCGCCTTTGATCGCGTATTGTTCCATTTATCTATACCTCTATCCAAGGAGCAGCGCCCCTATAGTTAAAATCATGCTTAATAAATAATTAAAATAATCTTAAAATCTATCTTACCACAATTTACCTCGTTTGTAAACGGAACGGGTGTTCCTGCTCATTACGGCACATATTTCTTGGGATTCACCGGCGTACCGTTAATGCGCATTTCAAAGTGCAGGTGCGGCCCTGTGCTGACACCTGTATTTCCGCTTAAGGCAATCCTGTCCCCCTGCCTTACCTTTTGACCCACGGACACCAGCACTCTGCTTAAATGCCCGTATCTGGTCTGCCTGCCGTCCTCATGGTCAATATAAACCACATATCCGTAGCCGCTTCCCCAGCCGGCCTTGGTCACGGTTCCGCCGCAGGAGGCTTTCACAGGAGTTCCGGTAGGTACTGCAATATCCACGCCCTTATGATTGGTGCTGGCGCCCTTCTTCGGCGCCGTACGCCTGCCGAAGCCAGAAGTCTCGCGTCCTCCCGAAACGGGCCATATATAGGTAGGTGGTATCTTAGTGCCCCGTTTCATGACCTTGGCCACCGCTTCCATGACCACTTCTTCCTTCAAAATCTCCCTGGACACTTCCTTGTCATCCACAAAGGTAACATTTGCCACAATCTTGCGAAATCCCGCACTGGGCTGCTGAAGCACCTCGGTCTGATTGGTATACCAGGTATCCACGTCAATAATTTCCACTTCCGCGTCATAGCTCTCTTCATAGAATTTCTGCTCTACCTTGGTAACGGAAAGCTCCGGCTCCGGCACCGTAATTACCAGCTGCTGACCAATCTGCAGAGTGGTATTAATATCCTCCAGACTGTCGTTCATCTCCACGATCCTGTCCATGGGAATATTGACCTTGATGGCAATTTCGGACAGAGTATCCCCCTTCACCACCTCATAAATGTCAGGAGTTTCCTGCTCCATAATTACGCGCTCTGTAGCCGTCTCCACAGGAGTCAGAAGGCTTTCGGGAAGATAAGCCTCCACAATTTCCATCTTCTGTTCAAAATCCATGGTCAGAATTCCCAGATCAAAATCTTCAAAATCGGGATCCTGCTTCACAATCGGCTCTGTATGAGGCCTGGCCAATACGCTGGCAATTCCCCCCTGTGAGCAGTCTATCTCCTCCTGCTTGTCAACTTCTTCCTCAGCCTTCACATCGGCAGCCAAAACACTGAATTCCCTGCTTGTATCATACGACAGCTCCACCTGAAACCTGCCCTCGGTGTCATACTTGTCCACCGCAGCCTGCAGCAGCTGCAGCACCTCCTCCAGGCTGGCAAGGTTTACCATATAATCGTTGATCTTGAGCGTATATGAACGCCGCATGGTTTCGATGGTGCTTCCGCGTAGAACCGCCTCCATCCGCGCAAGAACCTCCTGCTCGTCATCCACATAGCCCCACAGGACTTCCTCGCCCTCTATGGCAAGCTCGGCCTCCATGAACACCAGCTCATCGCTTCCGGACGCGATATTTCTTCTGGCTTCCGTCAACAGGGCCTCCGCCTTTTCCCTCTTGTCCACCGTTCCCACGTCCTGCCCGTTCACCGTCAGATGGAACAGATTCTCCTCCGAGGCCCGAAAAGGGGTATAACCCTTTACGAACAACAGGCAGATCAGCAGAGTAATCAATGTAATCTTAATATATGTAAACTTGTACTTTTTATAACCGCTTTTTTTCTTTTTCATATGTTTTCCCATTCCAGTTACATTCTATCAACATTTTTTTTCCTTGTAAAGTCAGTTTTCCAAGGATATAGTAAATGTAACAACTTTGATGCAATTACCGGAGGTGCCCCATGAGTAATCCCATTATCTTCCATATTGACGTGAATTCCGCCTATCTGAGCTGGTCGGCCCTGGCGCAGCTGGAAGCAGGCAGCGAAACTGATCTCCGCCTGATCCCTTCCATTGTGGGAGGGGATATGAGTACCCGCCACGGCGTAGTTCTGGCCAAGTCCATTCCTGCAAAGGCATACGGCATCACCACCGGCGAGCCTGTCATAAACGCCTTCCGCAAATGCCCCTGCCTGGTATCCGTGGCCCCCGATCACATGCTTTACAGTGAACGCAGCAGGCAGCTCATGGAGTATCTAAAAAGTATCTGCCCCGACATCGAGCAGGTCAGCATTGACGAATGCTATATGGATTATTCCCCCATTGCGGCAAACTATGCGTCACCGGAGGCTGCCGCCGCATTGATTAAGGATACCGTGTATGAAAAATTCGGATTTACCGTAAATGTGGGCATCTCCGACCGCAAGGTCCTTGCAAAAATGGCATCCGATTTTAAAAAGCCCAATCTGGTACATACCCTGTACTCCCGTGAGATCCGGGAAAAGCTCTGGCCCCTGCCTGTATCCAGGCTTTTTCTCTGCGGACGCTCCAGCGTGGAGACCTTAAAAAAGCTGGGGATTCTTACCGTCGGCGACCTTGCCCAGGCGGACACTGCCATCCTGGCCTCCCATTTAAAAAGCCACGGACTCATGCTCTGGAACTACGCCAACGGACTGGATGACTCCGCTGTTTATCCTGAGCCTGCCGAAGCAAAGTGCATCGGGAATTCCACCACCCTGGCAGAAGACGCACTCACCAGAGATGCCGCAGCTAGAGTTCTTCTGGAGCTGGCAGAATCAGTAGGCAGGCGCCTTCGCAGCTCTCACTGCAGGGCAGGGCTTGTCTGTACGGAAATCAAATACAGCACTTTTAAATCCGTTTCTCACCAAAGCATTCTGGACCCTCCCAGCGCTTCCACCGATATAATCTATCGCACGGCCTGCGCACTGTTTGATGAGCTTTGGAACGGGTCCCCCATCAGGCTGCTGGGTATCCGCACTGGAAAGCTGGCGGAGGAAGGCGAGCCTGTTCAACTCAGCCTCTTCGATTATGCGGCCCCAATATCGGAAAAGCAGCAAAAGCTGGACGCCGCTCTGGATCAAATCCGCGAAAAATACGGGGATAATGCCATAAAAAGAGGGAGCCTGATCACTCCCCCTCACCAATAAACCTTTTTATTTATATTTTATTTCTTTTTTACGCTGTAGCCAAAGGTGCCCAGCTGTTCTCCGCAGACAAGATAGGCCCCGTGAGAATACACAATGGGCTCCGCCTTGTCCAGATGGAACTTATGATTCTCATCCATGTATTTTTCATCTGCGTGTACGGCAGCCACATCCGCCAGGAACATATCATGAGACCCCAGGGGCATGACCTGCCTGACCCGGCACTCAATGTTCACCGGACTCTCCGCGATCAACGGTGCCTGAACCTCCTTAGCCGAAAGCGGCGTCAGTCCCAGCTCCTTAAATTTATCCACCTCGCGGCCGCTCTTTACGCCGCAGTAATCCGTGGCAAAAGCCAGCTGTCTTGTAGTCAGATTAATGACAAATTCGCCCGTATCCTTTATGATGGGAGAAGAATATCTCTCCGGCCGAAGTGATATGCTGACCATGGGCGGATTGGTACAGACTGTTCCCACCCATGCAACCGTTATAATATTTGCTTTTCCCTCCCTGTCAGCCACACTTACCATGACCACCGGCAGCGGATAAAGCATATTGCCGGGTTTCCAGATTTCTCTCGCCATGACCGCCTCCGTCTCTCTTACAGCAGACCGATTCCCAGCAGATCCAGCAGCTGAAGCACCGCACCTGCCAGAGAAAACACCAGCGCCACAACCGAAATTCCCAGCACGAGTCCCAGCCTGCCCTTCATGGCGTTTACCTTTCCGGAGGTCTCCGCCAGCGCCTCACTCTGCTTCCCGCTTTCCTCCATGACTACTGCCTGCACATTCCGATATACCTTCACACATTCCTTGTGAACATTTTCCTCTGCCGCCGAAAATTTTTCTTCCAGTCCGGCTCCAATATCCTCTTCGGACTTTTCCTCAAGCCGAAGGGACAGCCGCTCAAGCCTATCCGCTATTTCTCCCTTCGTCTCTCCGAGCTGAGTACTCACGCCGCCCAGCTGCTCACCCAGCTTATTCACCTGACCGCTCACGCCGCCCAGCTGCTCACCCAGCTTTTCCAGCCCTGAGGCATCCTGTTGAATGGCTTTGATCCTGACAATACTTTCATCCACCAGGCGCTTCATCTCCGCTGCGGCTTCTCCCGACACACCCTTTATTCCGGCTGCGTTTTCATCTATCAGCTTCTGAAGCTTTTCCAGACACTCATTATATTCGGCCACCCGGCTTCTGAGCGCATTCAGCTCCTGAATCTCGGCAGTGGTATTTGCCTTGATGATCTCCTGGGCGTTTATTTTCTGTGCCAGTTTATCCATAAAAATATCCATCTGTATTCCTCCAAATGCCGGCTGCGGTACATCACCTTGTACTTTCCTTTGCGGTTATTATATCATTATCCTATACATATTACAACTCAAAATCGAACCCGAAATTATTCGCCATATACCTCCTGCCGATACGCCACACCATAACAGGCATCCGCCGGCACTGTTACATAGCCCTTTTCCCTGAAGCTTTCCTCCATCCCGTTGGCTCCCCGCAGGTAAACGTAAACCACCGTATCCTTCTTCCGTTCTTCCTCATCCGCCGGCGGATCCACATTTATAAGGTATCTTCCAAAGCGCTTTACCTCCAGGAATCTTGCATCCCCTGCATATTCCACCGTATCCATAAATTCACGGGGCGGTATCTGGTCGTTTAGCATAATATTGGCATAATTCAAGGAAAATACGGAAATTTCCCCCTCCGTAAGAGACCGGGCATATGCCAGAGCGTCTTCATAGCGATACCAGTTCATGTGAGATACCCAAGGATTTCCGTAAGAATTATAATCTACCGGATAAGCGGCCTGGGAATATATATAATAACCAAAGCACCCCGTATACATACACAGCGCCACGGCCCAAAAGGCTTTCTCCCTTTTCAGCATCCTGCCAAGACACCAGAGCCCCGTTCCCCCATACAGAATAATGGGAATATGGATATAGTTGACCTTGTGAAAATATACGAGATCAATGCTGCAGCCTACTAAAAAGGCTGCGCCAAACCACAACGCCAGCAGAAAATGCACCGGAAGCTCTTTCCTTTTGAAAATCCATTGTATCAATACCCTGACATGGTATAAAAGCCCCAGCAGGATAAAGGGCGTAGAGATATAATAATAGGAGCCTGCTGCCGCGTTACTGATCCACCACCTGTCATCAAACTGACGGAAAAGCATCTCCACAAGCGCAATAAAACGCTGCTTAATCACCCATGTATGAAGGCTCATTTCACCTGTTCGCAGCGCCGGTAATTTCGGAACGGAAAACAAACCGCCGCGGATCTCCGGGATCAGCCCGAAGTTTACAGCCAAAAACAAAAGCAGAGGCACTGCCATGATAAACAGCAGCAAAAAGCACAGAAAAAATTGTCTGTTAAATCGCATCCTTTTTCGAAAAAAGAACAGGCAGAGCAGAAGAAACAGAGGAATCAGCAGCCAGGTAAGGGCATAGCCGTATAAGGTCAGTCCCAGAAATACGGCCGTTCCCCAAAGACTTTTCTGCCTGCCGTTCAAATACCTGCTGAAAAAGTACATGGCGGTCAGCAAGAGCGGCACCGCCAGATTGGCATCCATACCAAAGCGCGACTGTTGAATATGCCATGGATTAATGGCCAGAAGAAACGCGAATAATAAGCCCGTCCACTTTGACTGAAACATTTCCCTGCCGAGCCCGTATACCACAGGAATCGACACACATCCCAAGAGCGCCTGCGGCAGTCTGATCGTTACTGCCGACACCCCGAACAGCGCAAAGAAAGGCATGGTCAGATAAGAATACAATACGCTCATTCCGCTGCCCCAGACGGTATAATATACCGGTCTCGTATAACCAAAGGAATCTATCCCGTAATTCATGACCGCCCAGGAATTATAAGCGCCATACGCTTCGTCCTGATGCAGTCCCATGGGGCTTTCCCCCAAAAACAGCAGTCTTGCCAGGCTGCCCGCCAGTATCACCAGTATCAGCCAGCATTCCGGCATCCGAATCCATTTTTTTAAGCGTATCCGCATCTTTTCATTCCTTTCAATACATTTTTCTTGCGCGAGTGAAAAAAATAAATTAAGATAGGAGCAGGGAGGAAAAGCTTATGTTTCGCTTATGGGCAAGAACTTTTAAGGACAATCACATGCTGCAGGATACCTGCATTGAAGACGGAAGCGGCGACACCCGCACCCACAAGGTTTTCCATGCCCTGGATGAAATATGCTTTCAGTTTGATCTGGGACGTCCCGTCTGGCTGGACAAGACCATCGCAGAGTTTAAAAGGCATCGGAAAGCACGTTTCACCCAGGACAATTTCATGGAAGCTGTTGATTTTGATTATTTGGAGATTCAGGTCATCGAAGAGGATTAATCCTCATAGCCGTTGGGGTTATTCTTCTGCCATCTCCAGGAATCGGCACACATCTCCTTGATACCGTACTGTGCCTCCCAGCCAAGCTCTTCCTTTGCCAGAGACGCATCCGCATAGCAGGAGGCAATATCGCCGGGACGTCTGTCCTTGATTACATACGGAATCTTCACCCCCGTAGCTTCCTCAAAATTCTTCACAATATCCAGAACACTGTATCCCACACCGGTTCCCAGATTATAAATCTTTAAGCCGGCCTTTTCCTCGATCTTTTTTAATGCCTTCACATGGCCCACTGCCAGATCCACCACATGTATATAATCCCGGACTCCGGTTCCGTCCGGCGTATCATAATCATTTCCGAAGACTCCCAGCTCCTTCAGCTTTCCTACCGCCACCTGGGTAATATAGGGCATCAGATTATTGGGAATACCGTTGGGATTTTCTCCCATGGTGCCGCTCTTATGAGCCCCGATGGGGTTAAAATACCGCAGCAGGATCACATTCCATTCCGGATCCGCCTTCTGGATGTCGCTTAAAATCTGCTCCAGCATGGACTTGGTCCAGCCGTAAGGATTGGTACACTGCCCCTTGGGACATTCCTCCGTAATGGGTATAAAGGCCGGATTTCCGTACACCGTGGCGCTGGAAGAAAAGATAATGTTCTTGACGCCGTGCTTCCTCATGACATCCACTAAGGTCAAGGTACCTGCAATATTGTTCTCATAGTATTCCCAGGGCTTCTGCACGGATTCGCCCACCGCCTTCAGACCTGCAAAGTGAATGACTGCGTCAATCTGCTCCGCCGAAAAGATTTTCTCCAGTCCCTCCCGGTCCAAAATATCCGTCTTGTAAAAAGGAACTTTTTTACCCGTAATCGCCTCTACCCGCTGCAGAGATTTTTCGCTGGCGTTACAGAGATTGTCCAGCACGATTACCTCGTAGCCTGCCTGCTGCAATTCCACTACCGTATGGCTGCCGATAAAGCCGGCGCCGCCTGTCACCAATATCTTCATAGTCCCTCCTTTTTGCGGAATATCCGCACGTTGCATTTTTTGTTATCTGCTGTTTTAAAGGATAACCAAAAAGTCTTTGGTTTACAATACTTATTTGTTATTTGAAGCTGTCGAAATGTTATGTGCTGTTAAAGCACAACTCCGTTCTGCTGCAGAAGCGCCCTGGCGCTCTCCACGGAATCGACCCCTGTCCTGTTTTTGATAGGTGCAAACTCTTTTTCTCTCACCACTTCATAAGGGAGACAGCTTTCCATCTGATGAATCATATCTAACACAAGATTTTCAAACTTGTACCCGTTGGGCTCGTCGGGCTTTACAAGCTCCCCCTCTTCGTTCAGATAGGGAATCTTTTTTTCCACAATGTGCAGCGGCAGATGCTGATCTAAAATACCGATCAGATCCTGCACCCGGAACAGATAATTTAAGATAACGCCGAAATAATATGCGGGATCTCCCTTTTCGTCCCTGGCATTCATCAGTTCCTCCGTCAGCTCATAATATTCCACAATGGAGGGACGGCCGTCCTCCAGGCACATAACGCCCACCTTTTCATCCGGCGCATTCTTGCGCACCACCTTGGCTCCCACGGCGCAGCCTTTACTGATGACTGCTCCCGCAAAGCAGGGATCGGCAATCTTCTGCAATACATTATCCACGGAAAAAACATTCAGCCATTCTATGCCGGCCTTCTTCACCAGGTCCAGCAGCCCTGCGTTTTTCATGGAGATAAACCAGCCCCCGTTTCCGTTGGGAGAGGTGGACAGTCTTCCCTTTCCCTCCAGATAAATCCTGCCTTCATAATCCGCTGCCGCCGCCATTTCCTGACGAAAGAAGTGTACATACTCCGCCTGATAGCCAAAGTACTCATGCTCCTGCAAAAAGCTTACCGTTGCCTCGTGATTTTTTTCGCTGGTCATAACAAAGAGATGAATCCAGGTATCGGCCTGCCTCACCACATCTAACAAATTATGAATCAGACATTCAAAAATATAAAGCTCTCTGGTCAGTCCCACATTATACATACCCTTGGGATCATCAGAACCCAGCCTGGTTCCCATGCCGCCTGCCAGAAGCACCGCCCCGATTTTTCCGGCCCGGACTGCCTCCAGCCCGACCGCAGTAAAGGCTTCCTTGTTTTCTTCGATCTCCGGCAGCTGCATGGCTGCCAGGGGCGAAATCACTCCCCTCTGCCCCAGATCCTCTCTGTGTTTGCAGGCCTCCAGCAGGCTCATATCCGTCGCTTCTATCTGCTTCAAGAACGCTTCCTGCTCCTGCCCGCTCAGCTCGTCGTAATATTTCAGGACATGCTCCTGCCCGTATTTTTTCAGCTTTTCCTTCGCCTGTGCCAGATTCATAGTATCTTTTCCTCTCTTCTTTCCGCCGAAGCTTTCCTTAAAGTATACCAGAAGTTTCCACCACCTTCAACAAGGCTGATGCAAATTAAGAAAGACTTCATAAAGCCCTGCGAAACACAAAAAATCGGAGAAGCTGCCTGCGCCTACAGCCTCTCCTCATTTTACCTTAATATATTTGATAATCCTTATGTACGACGCCCCTGCAGCCTTCAATGCTCCTGCATATGGGCATATTTTTCTTTGGTGGCAAGCCCGCCTCTGATATGGCGCTCTGATTTGTTTACATCCAGCACCTGCCTGGCCTGCTTTGCCAGCGTAGGATTGATCTGCATGAGGCGGTCCGTTACGTCCTTATGTACCGTGCTTTTGGATACCCCGAATGCCTTTGCCGTCTGCCGCACCGTGGCGTTGGAGTCAATGATAAACTCAGCAATACTGATTGCCCTCTCTTCAATATAATCCTTCAAAAGAGTACCCCTTGAGAATCTTTTTTACAGTGTATGAAGCATTCTCAAGGGGTATGACTATTGTTTTACTGTATTCCTCCGGACATTTCATCTTATTACTCAAAACACTTTGCCAACCTTTCCGGCAAATACTTTGCCAGTTCCTCTGCCAGCTCATACGCCTTCGTCCCAGGCGCAGGAAAAATGTGCAAAAATATGATTGCACTTTTAAGAAAAACGTGTGATACTGATATTATACATTTGGAGAGAGGTGCATTTAAATGAAGCGCAATGCAGGATTTAATAAACTGGAAAACCAGCGAGGGACGAAAACCCCTGGTATTAAAGGAAAATATCCCGAATTCAGCATGAGCTGATTGAAGTTTATGAAAACGACTTCTCCAAGCACAACGGAAAAGTAAGCAGTGGGCGCATCCTTATGGTCTTCCGCAGTATCGTTTCACAGCTTGCCAAGCCAAATGAAAAATTCATGTACGGGGCTGTACGCGAAGGCGGCCGGGCGCGAGACTTTGAAGAAGCTATTGAATGGCTTGTCTCGGCCGGTATGCTGAACCGCGTTTACAATGTCTCTAAAATGGAGCATCCCCTTGCGGCCTTTGACAAGCCGGATCAGTTCAAGCTCTTTTTATTTGACACTGGACTTCTCAAGCATATGGCCGGTATTGACAACAGCGCAATCCTTCTGAAAGCCGACTACCAGTTCAAAGGGCCTCTGACTGAAAACTATTGTTTACAGCAGCTCCGCGGACAGTTCGAAATAGAACCTCGTTACTTTTCCGACAAGAATAAGGAGATCGACTTTGCACTGCAATACGGCACAGAGATCATCCCTGTTGAAGTGAAAGGCGGCGAGGACAAATCTGCTCCGTCTTTCAAAAAATATCTTGCCGAGCGTCAGCCTGAACACGCGGTCCGCTTTTCCAAACGAAATTATCGAAAAGACGGAGCTATTACAAATTTTCCTCTGTACCTTGTCCGGAAAACAAGGGAGCTGCTGTGAAAGGTGCATGCGTTACTCGGAAATCTGCACACTGCTCAGTTCCGGCGCAGATCCCCCGAATGCCTTTGCCGTCTGCCCCACCATGGCATTAGAGTCGATGATATAACTGGCGTTTTATCGGCCACCCGCATTCTTCCACCCCCGCACGGAATTTATTCCGCAGCATCTTCAAGCTTAAGCTTAATAATATCAAATTTCCCTGCTACGACCTCACAATACTCCATGCGGATCCGCAGGTTCTCTTCTTCATACATTTTCTTAAGCCACCCCAGATCGGTCCCCTGCTTTGCCACAAAGAATACATTGTCCATTTCAAGCAATGCCCCACGGGGAGAAGAAAATCCGAAATTACCGTACTTTTCCCTGCAGAGCGGACTTTTCGCCAGCCAGCCGCCGCAAATGTCATAGTTTTCCAATTCGGAATACTCTTCGCCAAAAATTTTTTGCGCATAATTTACCGTGGAATACACGTCCATAAAATAAAAATGATCTTCCCGCTCCGAGCAGTACTCCAGCAGAGAGCTCCACTCTTCGTTGACAGCCGCCGTTTTCCTGTACGTCTCTCCAAAACCGGATACGGCATAAAACGACGCCGCGCCTGCCCCGGCCAGGAAAAACACCGTAATGCCGGAGTACAACCACCTTTTTTCCACGCCCCCCGCCTCTTTCAGATAACTCAGCTCTTCAAAGACCAGCAGCAGCAGACAGACAATTTCCATGATATACAGAGAATGGGTTACCCTGGGCGGTGTTCTCTGCTTTAATATAATATACAGCCACAGCACGGAACGCATGGAGCACATCAAAAACAGATAAATCAGATTCCGCATCCGCCGTGTCAGGCAGGTAAGCAAAAGCAGCATAAGGTACAGGGCAGCGCAGACAAAATTCCACGGATAATCCTCACCCGACACCCTTGGATCGGCCATCACTCTGTGTTGATAGGACCAGATTCCCTCCCCAAACGGCAGTGTAAACATTCGCATATACTGCTTCTCTAATCCCTGGTATTGCGCTGTCCGCTCTTCATTCACATGGTCCACAATGCTTGCCAGCATCTGTGAGGTAATCTCTTCGTCCAAAGCAAAATTATAATTTTCCAAAAGCGTATGCTGGGTTTCGGTGATGCCTGCGGATTCATAAAACTGCCGGTCTGCATCATAATCGGGCAGAGTCAGAAAATCATAGAGCTGGGTTCTGGCATCAAACATCTTCCGGTATTCTCCATAGCCTTCCCCTTTATACGCAAGATTGTCCGCCCCATACAGTATGACCACGCAGAAAACAAGGGCGCCCCAGAAGGTCCCCCAGATTTTAACCTTTTTTACCGAGAATATCCTCTTTTTTTCTCCGCTGTGACAGCAAATCAGCGTCAGCAGCAGGGAAAAAGGCACGAGAAATAAAAAGATCTCCGTTCTCAGGCAGAAGGCCAGCAGGAAATGTACTGCCAGCCCTATATATCTGCTCCTGCCCGCGCCTTCGGAGGGCTCCTTTCCCGCCTCGCAGTATAGCCGCGCCGTCGCCGAAACGATCAAAAGCGCCGCCGTATAGGTATATTGAATGATCACAAGTTCCTGCAGCATAATTCCCAAAATCAGGATATTCACCGCCGCCCCGCATAAAATACGATTCCGCCTGGAAAACCGCATTTTCTCCATGATGGACACTAAGATCCAGTAAAGAGAAAGGAACTGACTCACCACCATGAAAATCCCAAACCACGGTACAAACCTGCAGATCCGATACAGCAGTGTAAAAATTCCGTTGATCAGGACAATGCACTGTATATTGTGCAGATCCGGCGTACCGGAATACTGTCCCGAAACAATGGCTCTGATAAATACGTCATCGTTGGTCGCATAGCGATAATCAAAAAGACAGGCCAGCAAAATCATCACGCCTGCCAGCACAGCCGCCTCAGCCGCTGCCGCAAGCTTTTTTTCTTTCTGTACCACCTCGCTTCTCATACTCCTTTTCTTCCTTTTCAATATCGGACCATTGCAAAACGTTCCTTTTGTAACCGGAGCTTCCCAATTATCTGATTTTCGGTTTGCTAACGATGTCTCCATGTGGTCCTGGAGAACAAAATCAAGATCGGGAAAATCTCCAGCCTTCCGGCCAGCATGTCTATAATCAGCACCAGCTTGGAAAAAGAGCTGTATGCCGAAAAATTACAGGTAGGGCCCACCATCTCGAAGCCCGGCCCGATATTATTAAAGCAGGCCAGCACTGCCGAAATATTGGTGGTAATGGAAAACCCGTCTATGGAAACGAGCAGACAGCTGACACCCGTAATGATTACATACGCCGCCAGATAAGCATTTGTATTCTGTAAAACCTTCTCGCTGATGGGATTTCCGTTCATGCGTACAAGCTCTACCTTTTGGGGATGCACCACCCTCCGCACGCTTCTGAGCAGACTCTTTATTACCAGAAGCAGCCGGCCGCATTTAAAACCGCCGCCCGTACTGCCGGCGCTGGCACCTACCACCATCAGCCCTAAAAGAATCATTTTTGAAAACCCCGGCCACAGGTCAAAATCCGTAGTAGCAAAGCCCGTGGTCGTCACGATGGACGCCACCTGAAAAGCCGCATGCCTAATGGTCTCCCCAAGGCTTCCGTAAAAGCCTTTCAGATTCAGCACGATTAACAGCACGCTTCCTGCTACGATTCCTAAGTACAGCCGAAGCTCTTCGTCCTTGAATACTGCCTTAAACTGCCGGATCAGCAGCATATAATAACAGCTGAAGTTCACACCGAACAGCAGCATAAATACGGTACACACATTTTGGATATAAGGACTGTAGCCGGCTATGCTGTCATTTCGGATGCCAAATCCGCCTGTTCCAGCCGTTCCAAAGGCAGTGCAGACAGCTTCAAATAAGTTCATATCTCCCAACAGCAGAAAAATAACGTTTATAATCGTAAGAACGATATAAAGCAGATATAAAATACCCGCCGTCTGCTTCATCCGGGGAACCAGCTTGCCCACGTTAGGACCGGGGCTTTCCGCCCTGAGCAGGTGCATGGTAAAGCCGTTGTCGCTGCCGCCCACAGAAGAGATTGCCAGCAGAAACACCAGCACCCCCATGCCTCCCAGCCAATGACTGAAGCTTCTCCAATACAGAATTCCCTTCGGCAGGCTCTCCACTTCCGGCAGGATGGAGGCTCCCGTAGTGGTAAAGCCGGACACAATTTCAAAAAAAGCGTCGATAAAACGGGGGATCGCACCGGAAATACAAAAAGGAAGACAGCCCAGCAGACTGATCACCAGCCAGCTGATCCCCACACAGGCCAGACCTTCCTTTGCATAAAACTTATTCTTGGACCCCCTGCAGAGCCACATCAGCAGCCAGGCTGCCGCAAGGATGATGACCATGCTCCACATAAAGCCCCGGACAGCGGCAAATTCCTTCTCAAACAGACTGATCAACAGCGCCGGCACCATAAATACCCCTTCCACCACCAGTATTCTGCCGACAAACCTTCCCATCATTTTGTAGTTCATAGCAACCTTCATTTCCTTATGCTTATTCAAAATATGCTTATTCAAAAATATCGTTGAGCTGGTAGATTCCCCGCTCCCTGTCCGTTACGATAATCAGGGTATCCCCCCGCTCAAACCGGGATTCGCCGCCCGGAATTTCCTGCTGCGCCCCCTTTGTAATACAAACCACCAGCACACCCTTCTTCAGCCGCAGGTCCTTCAGGGGTTCTCCGCAGTGTCTTGTATTTTCATCCACCGCAAACTCCATGGCCTCCATCTGTCCGTCCGCAATGGTATGCACCGTTAAGGCCGCCCCCGTCTGATTCTTCATGGCGCGCACATAGCGTACAATGGTATTGCAGCAAAGCTCCTTGGGACTGATCACACTGCCCAGCGCAAGATTCCCCAGGATATTGGTATTGTCCATACGTCCCAGCTTGGTGATCACCTGCGGCACGCCGCAGCCTGCCCCGTACAGGGAAATGACCATATTCAGCTCATCCAGCCCGGTCATGGAGACCAGGGCATCACTCTCCGAGATTCCCTCACTCTCCAAAAGAAACTGGCTGCTGGCATCTCCGTGTATAATACAGGCTCCCGGCAGCATGGCAGCCAGCTTGCTGCATCTGTCCTCATCCCTCTCGATCAGCTGTACGTTAATACCGCTGTTTAAAAGCAGCCTGGCCAGATAATAGCTGACCCGCCCGCCTCCGCAAAGAATGACACGTTTTACCTTATGGGTAATAATCCCCAGATTTTTCAACAGCAGCGTCAATGTATCCGACGGCGCGGTAACAAAAATTCTGTCTCCCTCCCGCAGAACGAAATCTCCCGCCGGAGCCACCGCCGTCCCCTTGCGCAGCACCGCGCAGACCAGAATCTTACACTTGACAATACTGTTCATATCATTTAGAGCTACATTACAAAGCTTGCTGTTCTCGTCAAGGCGCAGCTCCACAATCTCCACTCTGCCCCTTGCAAAGGTATCCCTTTTTAAAAAACCGGGATACCTCAACAGCCTGGCAGCCTCCGCCGCCGCCTGCTTTTCCGGATTCACCGACATGGAGAGGGCAAACATCCCCCGCATGGCATAAATCTGCTCCGTATATTCCGGATTCCGCACCCTTGCTATGGTGTGAATCCCCGGATTCATGCTGTGAGCCGTCATACAGCACAACAGATTTACCTCATCCGCACCGGCCATGGCGATCAAAAGATCCGCCTCCTTCACACCGGCCTGCTTCAACACCTCCATGGAGGCACAATTTCCCTGCACCACCAGCACATCATACCGTTCCTCACTGGACTCCAGCACGTCTGCATTAGAGTCGATCAGGGTCAGGTCATACCCCTCCGCCGAAAACTGTCTGGTCAGGGTAGCTCCCATTTTGCCGTCCCCGGCAATGATAATCTTCACAGCTTTATGCTCCTTTATTCTTCCATTTTCATATCCGCTACGGGATGATCCTCCGCACCGCCAGTATGGTCCGATACTGGGCCCTGCTGACCTTAATCCCGGTCTTGGCGCTGCTGGCATGTACAATCATGCCGTTGCCGATGTACATTGCCACATGCCCGTCATAACAGATCAAATCCCCCGGCTGGGCGTTTTCATAGGTCACTCCCGTGCCGGCGCTTCTCTGCTGATAAGAGGTCCTGGGTAAACTATATCCGAATTCCTGATAAACTCTGTAAGTGAATCCGGAGCAGTCGGCGCCGTTGGTCAGGCTGGTTCCGCCCATCACGTAAGGATTGCCCACATACTGACAGGCAAACTTGGCAATTTTCTTGCCCAGGTCGCTCCCCGGAGCCGCGTCGATAATTGCTGTATAGTTCGTGGTGGCAATGGTTTTATTGGCGGCATTCTGCGCCGCCTGCAGCTGTTTCAGCTTCTGTTTATCCTGCTGGAGCTGCTTTTTCGCTACTGCCGCCTCCCGCTGCGCTTTTTTAATCTCCGCCTCAAAATTTGCGGACTCCTTCTTCTTTTTTTCCAGCTTTCCATTCAAATCGGCCTTTAAATCCTGCAGCTCGTCCTCGTCCGCCTTCAGCTCCTGCTTCGCCAGCTCCAGTCCGTCCCGCTCCTGCTCCAGCTCAGCCTTTTCCAGCTCCAGCCTGTCCCACAGATCATGCACCTGATTCTTGGCTTCCACATAGGCAGTGAGACGCTCCATGCTGTATTCATGCACCTTCTCGATATAGTCCATCTGATTTAAAATATCGGACAGTCCCTTGCCCTCCAGAATTAAATTCAGATAAGACACATCCTTGGTTTCATATACCAGGCGGGTACAGTCTATCATGCTCTGCCGCTGTACCTCTTCCCGCACTACAGCCGCATTGTATTCCGCCTCCGTAGCCACGATCTGCTCCTGCTTCTCTACAATCTGCGTGCCCTTTTCGGCAAGCTGGTCCTCCTTCTCGGCAATCTGATCCTCCAGCACGCCGATGCTGGCCATGGTATTGACAATCTCGGCGTTCAGGTCCGAAATCTGTTCCTCGATCAGATCCTGCTCGTCCTCCAGCCCCGAAATCTCTTCCAGAATCTTTGCAATCTTTTCCTCGCCGTTTTGTATATTCGTCTGAATTTCTCCGATGGTAGTAGCCTCCGCCACCAGCGGCTCAGAGGAAATATTGCCGATCAATGCGGCCGTCAGGCCCATGACCAGAATACAGCTTATATATTTTTTCACGTTTTGTCCGATGTACTTTCCCATGGAAAAAGCATACCACATTTCAGTATGCTTTTCACCTATAAAATTATTAAGATTATTTTCCGGAAAGTTTACAGCTCGCAGTTATTCACAGTTCTGGGGAAGGGCACCACGTCCCGGATATTGCTCATGCCGGTCAGATACATGACGCAGCGCTCGAAGCCCAGGCCAAAGCCTGCATGACGCACGGAGCCGTACCGGCGCAGATCCAGATAAAAACCGTAGTCCTCCTTGTTCAGGCCCAGCTCTTCCATCCTTTGCTCCAGCACCTCCAGCTTATCCTCACGCTGGCTGCCGCCGATGATCTCGCCGATACCGGGCACCAGACAGTCCATGGCGGCAACGGTTTTGCCATCCTCATTTAATTTCATATAAAAGGCCTTGATCTCCTTGGGGTAATCCGTCACAAATACCGGTCGCTTAAATACCTCTTCCGTCAAGTAACGTTCATGCTCGGTCTGCAGATCACAACCCCAAAATACCTTATAGTCAAAAGCATCGTTATGCTTTTCCAGTATTTCTATGGCCTCTGTATAGGTTACATGTCCGAAGTCCGAATTTGCCACATGCTCCAGCCGCTCGATCAGGCCCTTATCCACAAACTGGTTAAAGAAGGCCATTTCCTCCGGCGCGTTCTCCAGCACATAGCGGATAATATATTTCAGCATTCCTTCCGCCAGCAGCATATCGTCTTTCAAGTCCGCAAAGGCCATCTCCGGCTCGATCATCCAGAATTCCGCCGCATGGCGGGTGGTATTGGAATTTTCCGCCCGGAAGGTAGGCCCAAAGGTATACACGTTCTTAAAGGCAAAGGCATAGGTCTCCACGTTCAGCTGACCGCTGACGGTAAGGTTGGTAGCCTTGCCAAAGAAATCCTGTGAAAAATCCACCTTGCCGTCCTCAGTTTTGGGTACGTTTTCCAGATCCAGAGTTGTCACCTGGAACATTTCTCCTGCTCCCTCGCAGTCGCTGCCCGTAATCAAAGGCGTATGCACGTAGACAAAGTTTCTCTCCATAAAAAAGCTGTGGATGGCGTAAGCAATCAGGGAACGCACCCGAAACACTGCCTGAAAGGTGTTGGTCCTGGGACGCAGATGGGAAATGGTGCGCAGATACTCAAAGGTATGACGTTTTTTCTGCAGGGGATAATCCGCCGTAGAAGGGCCTTCCACCAATACCTCCGCCGCCTGCAGCTCAAAGGGCTGCTTTGCGTCCGGCGTAGCCACGATGGTTCCGGTAATCACCAGCGCCGCTCCCACGTTCATCCTGCAAAGCTCCTGAAAATTAGGCAGCTTCTCTCCATACACTACCTGCAGGGGCTCAAAAAAGGTGCCGTCGTTGATCACCAGAAAACCGAAATTTTTGGAATCCCGGTTGCTGCGGACCCAGCCGCCTACGGTAACCTCCTTCCCCATATACTTTTCCCGGTCACGGTAAAGCTCTCTGATGTCTGTCAAATCCATATCTTATTACTCTCCTTTTCTGCAAAGCCTTTCATTTGCAACCAGCTTATGAAGGCTTTTCTATCGTCTGATATTATCGTTTATTGTCCTGCTTCCTTAACGGTAGTTTTTTCCTGCAGATATTCCAAAACCCGCTCATTCATATAGTCGTTACGGTAGTCTTCCTTAGAGCCCTCTCCCACATACTCTTCCACTGTGGCATAGCCTGCCGCCCCGGCATCTTCAAGAAGCTTCTGCTCCAGCTCTTCATCGCTGATTTTCAGGCCCTCCTTATTGGCTACGGCCTGCAGCATCAGATCCTGCTTCAAAGAATTTTCCGCATACTCTTTGATCAGGCTCCCGCTGTCGGAATTGTAAAAGTAAGCGGTATACTGTTCCAGACTGATCTGAAAGCGATTGGCATATATACTGAACACCCTGGACCACATCTCCTGGTAAGGCGCCAGCATTTCCTCCGGCAGCTCTTTAAACTCGCATCTTTCCATAAACGCTTCTATAATACCGCTCTGTACATTATATTCGTATTCGGATTCCAGATAATCATAAGCATACTGCTGAAACTCCGCCACGGTACTTACTCCGTTAAGGCCCATGGAAGCCGCCACCACGTCCTCCATGTCCCCGACGGCCATCTCCACAGGACGGATACATCTTACGGTAACGGTAAATACTACTTCCTTTCCCGCCATCTCCGGATTATAATTATCCGGGAAGCGCAGATTTAAATCTACCGTTTCCCCCGGCATAACGCCGATCAGTCCGTCCTCAAAGCCGTCTATAAACTGGCCGCTGCCGATGGTCAGAGTGGCATTTTCAGCGGTTCCGCCGGCAAAGGCCACACCGTCCTCCTTGCCCTCATAGTCGATGAAAACCGTGTCGCCCTCCGCCACCGCCCGGTCCGTAATACCGCCATGCTCCGGCGTCACATAATTAATATAATTGCTGCTCATCAGGCTCTCCAGCTCTTCCTGAGCAACGCCGACGGTGTCCACCGTAACCTCGAAGCTGCCGTAATCCCCCAGCTTTACATATTTTTCTACCTTCATCTGATTTAAAGGCTTATCGGCTTCGTCACCGCAGCCCGTAAGAAGAAGTGCCGCCGTCATCACGACAAGTATTCCCGCTGATTTCTTTTTCATAAATAATCTCCTTGTGCGCCGCTCATGCGGCGGTTTTATGGCCATTCGGCCGTTCTCTGTCCAGAATAAGGACATTTTACCCTAAATGCTCCGCATTTACGGTTTTATGGCCATTCGGCCCTCCTCTGCCTAGAATAAGGTCATTTTACCATGATCCCCCACATTTTGCAATTATAACAATGGGGACATGAGCCTGCACATCTGCTCCTTAAAGCGGATCTTCAGCCTTCGCGCGGCATACTGGTCTCTTGTGACCTGAGTACAGTGTTTTAAGTCCTCCCTGAAAATATGCTCCATCTCCCTGGCCTTATCCACACTGTACACTATGGCATTTACCTCAAAATTCAAGGCAAAGCTGCGAATGTCCATATTGGCCGTTCCGTAGCAGAATACCTCGCCGTCCAAAACGATTCCCTTACTGTGCAGAAATCCGTCCTCATAGATATAGCAGTTTGCCCCTGCGTTCAAAAGCTGTCCCATATAAGAATAGGTAGCCCAGTACACAAAGGGATGATCCGGCTTGCAGGGTATCATCAGATTGACCTCTATGCCGGAACGTACCGCAATGAGAAGAGCCGTCAGCACTGCCTCATCAGGAATAAAATAGGGCGTCTGAATACAAATCCTTTTTCTTGCCTTGGTAATCAGCCTGATATAGTTGTCCCTGATCTGCTGCAGGGAATTATCCGGTCCGCTGCTGATGATCTGCACTGCGCAATGATCCCTTGTCCCTGCAGGAGGCTCCGCAAACCACTCTTCTTCCCTGATCAGATGCTCCCCCGCCGCATAATCCCAGTCCAAGGCAAAGCGCAGCTGCAGTCCCATGACACCGTATCCTCTGATGCGCAGATGGGTGTCCCGCCAATAGCCAAACTTTTCATCCAGACCAATATACTCCCTGCCGATATTAAAGCCGCCCACATATGCTATCCGGTTATCTATCACTACGATTTTCCGGTGGTTTCTGTAGTTGATACGCAGCTGCAGCCTTCCCAGGATGGCCGGAAAAAATTCCGCCGTGCAGACTCCCGCCTTTCTTAACTGTCTCCAACAGCTGCGCCCGGTGCCCCGGCAGCCCATGCCGTCAAACAGCACCCGCACCTTCACGCCTTCCCTGGCCTTGCGCTTTAGCACCTCCGCAATCCGCTGAAACAGTACGTCGTTACGGATAATGTAATATTGCAGATGAATAAAATGCTCCGCCCCTTCCAGGTCGGCAATCAGGGCATCAAACTTCTCATTTCCGTCCGTAAAAATGTCTATATCATTTTCCTGCAGCAGGACCGCATCCGCCGTTTCCATGTTATACATAACAAGATCCGTGTATCCCGCTATGTCCCCTTCCGGGAAATTTTCCTTCAACCGGGCCTTCTGATCCCTGATAATATCGTGGAGATCCTCCTCCAGCTCCTTTTCCCGGAACATTTTCCGCTTGTGCATATCTTCCCCAAGGAACAGATACAGCACAAAACCGAGTCCCGGCAGAAGAAACAGCAAGAGCAGCCAGGCCCAGACGCTTTTGGGGTCCCGGCGCTCAAAAAACACGATAACCACGGCAAAAAGCAGGTTGCAGAAAAGCAGTCCCCCCAGCACATAGGATATGATCTCCCAGACGGCGCTCATGCCTGTCTCTTCCATTTGCCGAATAAAGTCTTTTTATACCGGCTTAATGCCTGAGAAGCGCCCTCTTCCTTTTTCTCCGCCGCCTTCTGATAACAGTATACCGCCATGGGAATATCTTCTGCCACCCCCACTGCCTGATCATACATTTCGCCCAGGAACATCCATGCCTGGCCGCTGCCTGCCAGCGCCGCTTCTTCCAAAAGCTGCTTCCCGCGAGCCGTATCGGTATAAATGCCCTTGCCGTACAGACAGCAGTAACCCATTAATTCCTTGGGATAATTCTTATCTTCTCTGATCAGCTTCTGCATCATTTCCACAGCCTTCTTATAATCGGTTTCCACTCCCCGTCCCCAAAAGTAACACTGAACGAGAAACCAGGGAGCGGAAGGATGCTCACTATAAGTTTTCTCAAAACAGCGGAAAGCCTCATGATAATCCTGCGCGCATCCCCAGCCAAAATAATAGCAGCGGCCCACATTAAAGATACCGTATGCTTCGCCGGTCCGGGCTGCAATATTGAAATTCTCCAGCGCTTTCCCATAATCAACGGCCACGCCCTGATCCCCGCGCACATACGCCAGCCCCAGGTCCACGGCACAGTCCGCAATCCCCTCTCTGGCGCCCTTCTCACACCAGCGGATTGCATCGTCAAATCGTTTCACCTTCTGGTACTCCAGAATAATCGAATGATAATAATCCCGCAAATCTACCTTGCCGCTTACGGCTTCCGCATAGCGGAGCGCCTCCGCCGGATCCTTTGTCACGCCGTTTACGCCGTTTCGCACACTGTTAAAGGCATTACGAAAGGCAGGAATACAGCCTTGCTCCGCCGAACGCCGAAACCATTTTAAAGCCTGCTCCGCATTTTCTTTTTCGCATTTTGCAAAATCTTCCTTCAGGGGCTTCTGAAAATTCAGGAACATATCCCCCCAAAAATAAAACAGGCCGACTGCATATTGTGCCATGGGCTCACCGGCCTCCGCCATGGCCAGCACGCCGTCAAAAGCGCTTTTCAGCGTTCCCGTCATAGCCGCCTTGACATCACCCTTTAAAATGTCCATGCGGTCCGCCCCCAGCACGCACAGATCACTGCCCAGTTCAATCCCCCGCTTTGTCAGCTCCTTTGCCTTCCGGTTGTCCTCCTTCACATTCCCGTCACCCCAGCCATAGCATCTGGCAAGAAAATAGAAGGCATGGGGCTCTTCATTTTCCACCGCCTGCTCCAAAAACCGTACTCCCTCTGGAAATCCGGCAGGATCCGCCTGAAAATAAAGCCTGCGAAGCCCCTCGCGCAAAGTCAACGAATAGAAATGTTCCATACCCTAACTTCCTCCTTGCAAACGTCATTCCTTTTCAAGAAGTATATATCATATCCGAAGGCCTGACAATATTTCTTTGGTTACAGTTTTTGAACAACCTTAAAAAGTCCTGTTGCTTATCGGCTGTCACCTGTGTTAAAATAGCTGTAAATAAAATTATAAACATTTGCAGATTAATTATTTATTTTGGAAGGAGACTTTTACAATATGCCAACATGGGGAATCGTATTGATTGTGATTGCGGTGGTACTGATTGCCATCATTGCCGCTTTATATTTTCTGGGGAAAAAGGCACAGAAAAAGCAGGCGGAACAGCAGGAGATGCTGGAAGCCAACAAGCAGACCATTTCCATGCTGGTCATTGACAAAAAGCGCATGAAGCTCAGGGATTCAGGGCTGCCGCAGGTGGTCATTGACCAGACTCCCAAGGCCATGCGCGGCTCCAAGCTGCCCATTATAAAGGCAAAAATAGGCCCCCAGATACTTTCCCTGATCTGCGACGAAAAAATCTTTGATTCCGTTCCCGTAAAAAAGGAAGTAAAAGCCGTCATCAGCGGTATTTATGTTCTGGGCGTAAAGGGCCTTCACGGAAAACAGGAAGCACAGCCCGTCAAAAAGAAGGGCCGCTTTAAAAGACTCATGGAAGCCGCTCAGGAAAAAGCAGGCGCAAAGCCCATCAAGTAAGTCCTGGTCCACTGCCAGCAATTATTTTACCGGCCCTATGCGGGGCCGGTTTTCTGGCCTTTTGGAAAATTGCGCCGGCAGGCCTGTACATTTTGCAGGAAGACCTTCGCCTTGTTGACGAAATGCTCATAATTGTATATAATTTTGATAATTATTTTGCTGCCTACCCGGAGGATTTCATGGACCAACTGAAAGTAAAAGCCTGCGCCAAGGTTAATCTTGGCCTGGATGTGATAAAAAGACTGCCCAACGGTTATCATCAGGTAAAAATGGTCATGCAGGCCATAGACCTTTGCGATGAGCTGACCCTGGAAAAGACCGGGGGCGGCATCACCCTTACCACAGACTCTGCCGACCTTCCCACCAACGAAGGCAACCTGATTTTCCGGGCCGCAAAGCTGATGCAGGAAACCTTTGGCCTGAAAGAAGGCCTGAAGGTCCATTTACAGAAAAATATCCCCATTGCCGCCGGTATGGCAGGCGGCAGCACTGACGCTGCGGCAGTCATGAAGGGCATCAATCGTCTTTTTGACTTAAAAATACCGCAGGCGGCGCTGATGGAGCTTTCCACAGCTATCGGCGCAGACGTGCCCTTTTGTATTCTCGGCGGAACTGCCCTTGCGGAGGGGATCGGCGAAAAGCTGACGCCCCTGCCCCCGATTCCTTTTTGCCATGTACTGGCGGCAAAGCCCGACATCAGCGTCTCCACAAAATATGTTTATGAGCATTTGGATGCTGCCGAAATCACGAGCCATCCCGATATTGACGGGATTGTGGCCGCTATTATAGACGGAAATCTCAAAGGCATTGTCAGCCGCATGGAAAACGTACTGGAGTCCGTGACAATAACCGCTTATCCGGTCATTGCCGCCATCAAGAAAAGAATGCTTGCGCTGGGAGCCGCCGGCAGCCTGATGAGCGGCAGCGGTCCTACGGTATTCGGCATTTTCCCTGATAAGGAATCCGCCGGTCATGCTCTTGTGACATTAAAGGAAGAATCCCTGGCCAAACAGGTTTTTCTGACCGCTCCGGTCTAAGGCGGACCTGTTCGCCTTGCAAATATTGTGCCTGCAGCCCACACGCCAAGGAGCTTATGCTATTCGTCGTCAGGCCTTCGCAGGTTACGGAAGGACATGGTTATTATTATGCAGGATTTATTACAGTTAGATATGGATGAATCTTTGCCGTTACGGGACGTAGTATGCAATACGCTGCGGCGTGCAATCCTTCTGGGGGAATTAAAACCCGGCGAACGGCTGATGGAGATTCATCTTGCCGACAGGCTGGGTGTCAGCCGCACTCCCATCCGGGAAGCCATCCGCAGGCTGGAGCAGGAGGGCCTGGTGACCATGGTTCCCCGCAAGGGCGCAGAGGTTGCACAAATTACGGAAAAAAGCATGAATGATGTACTGGAGGTCCGCAGGGCTCTTGACGCGCTCTGCGCGGAGCTGGCCTGCGACCGAATCACCACAGATGAGCTTGAAACCTTAAGGCTGGCCTGCGAAGATTTTGAAGCAGCTGTCCGCACAGGCGGTGCAAAGGAAATTGCTCAGGCGGATGTGGCTCTCCACGACATCATCGTCAAGGCAACCGGCAATCCCCGCCTGATCCAGCTGGTCAACAACCTTTCGGAACAAATGTACCGCTATCGTTTTGAATACATTAAAGACACCAGTCAGCATCAAACCCTGGTAGATGAGCATAGAATAATCTATCAAAGCATTGTAAGCAAGGATAAAAAAACGGCGGCGGAAGCGGCAAAAACTCATATCGACAACCAGGAAAAGGCCATTATCCGCAGGATCCGGCTTGACAGAGAAAACCGAAGGTAATGATTCGGTATAGGTTTTGAATCTTCGGCAATACTCTACCGTGAAAGGCAGGTTATTGCATGAAGAGATTAAAAAACGGAATACGCATTATTGCAGCAACGTGTGCAGCGCTGGGCTGGTGGGGGCTCCTTTTTCCGGGGCTTACCCTGACACCGGACACCGTCCGGGTGATCTCTGAGGAAGAAGATAAAGAGGTATCTCCTGAAAATCTTTATCTGGAGCTTCTGAAAACGGATCGTGACAATATCCGCTTCCGCAGCAGACTGCTCACGGAGCTGAATGCTTTTTGGGAGGCTATTTCATGGGACAAATCAACAGAGAACTGATGCACAGAGACGCTCCGATCGGAGTTTTTGACTCCGGCGTGGGCGGGCTTACCGTGGCACGGGAGATCATGCGTCAGATACCCAACGAGAAAATCATCTATTTTGGAGATACAGCCCGTCTCCCCTACGGGGATAAATCCCGAAAGACGGTGACTCGCTATTCGGAGCAGATTGTACGCTTTCTTAAGACCTTTCAGGTCAAAACCATCGTAGTGGCCTGCAACACGGCCAGCGCTTATGCTCTGGACACTCTGGAAAAGGACATCGACATTCCTATTGTGGGGGTGATCAAGCCTGGCGCGAAAACGGCCGTTGATGTCACACAAAACGGGCGGATCGGCGTCATCGCTACGGAGGCCACCATCAGCAGCCAGATGTACACCAAATACATAACCAATCTGAATCCTTCTGTGACGATTTACGAAAAAGCCTGTCCCCTCTTTGTCCCTCTCGTGGAAGAGGGGCTCTGGGAGGATCCGGTAACGGACGAAATTGTCCGCCGTTACCTGACGGAGCTGATCGACATTGACATCGACACTCTGATTTTAGGCTGTACCCACTATCCGCTGATTCGTTCCACCTTAAGGCGAATCATCGGAGACAAGGTAACGCTGGTAAATCCGGCATACGAAACCGCCATAGAGCTCAGGCAGCTTCTTTCTAAGATGAATATGCTTAACGAAGAAACGCCGGGCCTGGGCAGTAACCAATATCAGTTTTATGTCAGTGACAAAGCAGAAAAGTTTGTACGCTTTGCCAACTCTATCATCAATTACGGCATTCTATCCGCCAAAACGGTGAATATCGAAGAATACTAAAATGAAAATCCCGCAGAACGGGACTACGGGGGCTAATGTGAACAGGGACGTAAAAATCAGTGTGATTGGAAACCAGGAAAGCGACGGCCAGACAAGCACAACGGAGCATTATGCGGGCGGCCAATATTTCGAAAGGAACGGCGCACGGTATCTCATTTACGTGAAAGAGGATAAGGACTCCAGGGACCTGACCACATATACCTTAAAATTTAAGGACCAGATTCTGGAAATGACCCAAAGGGGAGCCGTGAATACCCGCATGACCTTTGAAGCAGGCCGGACACACCCGGCAAATTATGTCACCGACTGTGGCTCGCTTACGCTGGACGTCTGCACGGAGGACTTAAAATGTCAGTGGCGAGAAACAAGCGCAAGCGTTATGATTACATATAAGCTGTCGGAAAAGGGAGCGCCTTTATCCAGAAACCAATTAAGCATAAATTTTTCGGAAAAAGACTAAATTATTTTCCTTCACTAGCCGAAATAAAAAATACCAGATCATGGATGATAACGTCCGGCGACGGACAACAAAACGGCGTAATACCGCCAGAAAAGAGGGATCCCTATGAGTGTAAATGGAGTTACATCACCAATTCAATCCGGCTCAGTTTACGATTATTCTAATGTGGAAAACGTAAAACCCACTGAGACACAGGAAAAAGACAACACAAAGGCAGAGAGCTCTTCCTCTGCGGACAGCGGCGTTGTATATGTGCCTTCCAAGGAGACCGCAACCGATTCCGCTAAGAAAACATACAAACCCAACACTGCCTTAGTCAATAAGCTGAAGGCCGATGCCGAGGCACGTACCCAGCAGCTTCGCAGCCTGGTAGAAAAAATGATGTCAGGCCAGACCGAAGCCTATGGCAAGGCAACGGATATGTGGCAGTTTTTAAGATCAGGGAATTATACCGTAGATGCTGCCACCAAGCTGCAGGCACAGCAGGATATTTCAGAAGACGGCTACTGGGGCGTAAAGCAGACCTCCGGCAGGATTTTGGACTTTGCAAACGCTTTGACCGGCGGCGATCCCGATAAGATCGAGGATATGCGCAAGGCCTTCGAAAAGGGCTATAAGCAGGCAGAGAAGACCTGGGGCGGCGAGCTTCCCGACATATCCAAGCAGACCTATGATGCCGTGATGAAGGGCTTTGATGACATGGCAGCCGCAGTAAACAAGGCAATCACAGAATAATCGTAAATACGCGCCTTCAGGTGCATTGTTAAAAATCCCCGGCTTTCCTTTCGGAAGGCCGGGGATTTTTTCAGCTTCCCTTGACGATCAGAAGCTTCTGCCCTGGTTTTAATTCATCGCTTTCCAGGTTATTCATTTTCCTCATGGTTTCTACCGGCACATAATATTTCTTACCGATATTCCAGAGATTATCTCCTTCCTTTACCATGTAAACTGCCATGCCCGGAAGGCTGCTCATCTTCCCCGTGTCCAAAGGCGAAACCGTCACCTGACTGATCAGCTCCACCGGCACCGTCTTAAATACTACCGTTGAAAAGCTTAAGACTGCCTTCACATCCATCTCTTCCCCATCCAGCATGGTCGCCTGCAGCTGCTCCACCGATCCCTGCACCGTGTCAATATCCTCCGGTGCAATATCCGGCACCTCCAGCGTATATTGATAAGGGATCTGGGCCTGGGTGCATCCATAGGGCGCATCATCCTCCCCGGTAATGTACATGACCTTCACCGTAAGGCTGCCCTGAAGCAGAATCCCGTTTTCCACCACTGTCTGCTGTTCCAGCGCCACCGTTCCTTCACTGTGCAGCAGTTGCAAAACGTTTCCGGCCTTGACATGAATATGATCCGTCACCTTTGTCTTCCCCGTAACTCTTGACAGCAGCTGCCTTAAATCCGCCCTGTGGGTCACTGTCCCGATTTCGTTGGAAACCCCGTAAATATCGGATATGATCTCCAGCTCTTCCTCTTCATAAACGCGAATGACAAAATCCAGTACCAGCTCCAGACCGATGCTGCGCTCTTCCCCGTCAAAATCCGGACGTACCGCCAGCTCCTTCTGGCCCAGACGGCAGCGGATATCCGGAAGCATACCTTCTCTGCAGCCGTGACACTCCAGGACGCCGCTAAAGGGAATGGCAGTCTCAAAGGAACGGATGGGATGCTCTTCCCCTTCCCCCTCATAAAGTATGAATACATGCACATCCCCGGACATGGAAATCTTCTCTTCCGCCACCTTGAATTCCATATCTCCCAGCGAAATATTATCCCAAAGAACCTGGAAAATATTGGGATAGTTGGAGGGCAGGCTGATTTCCTCCTTCAACCGGAAAATATCGTTTTTGCAGATGGCAATCTGGGCCACCTCCAGGGGCATCCTGCGATATTCCGCTTTTTCGTCTCCGTGTACCGCCACCGGCGCTTCCTCATCATAGAGCTCTTCCACCTTTGCCGCCAGAGTGACAAGAGCCTGGATATTCAGCTTCCGGGAATTTATCATGCCTACCGTCAAATCCTCCAGCTCCCCGTCCACGCTCACATTGTCTGCAGGCACTACTCCGCGCAGGTTAATCCTTTCGTCAAAGGGCACTCTTCCCTCCAGCACCACAAGGCTGCTGCCTTCCTCCTTTGTATGATAAAGTACCACATACGCCAGGTATCCCCGCGCATTGACAAAGTCCGTGCCTGGCCGAATCTCTTCGATGACGACCTCACCCTTTTCCAGATTCAGCGTATTCACGTCCGGCCTGCTGTCCGGTATATTCAGGTCGTCCTCCAGTGTAAATTGTGTGACCGCCTCCGTTTTCACGCGGTCCATATGTATGTTTCTCTTGATCAGCTCCACAAAAATACCTCCACATATATACTGGTATAAGTATATATATGAAGGTGTTTCCCGGAAAAGAACCGATGCACTCTATACCGCGCCGATCAGTTCCGTAACGTCTTCCACATGATACTGCCTCATATAGGCCTCAATGCCTTCCACCACCTCCACGGTGGCATAAGGATTCACAAAATTCATGGCCCCGACGCTGACGGCACTGGCCCCTGCCAGCAGAAATTCCACGGCGTCCTCCCCTGTGGCAATTCCCCCCATGCCGATCACAGGAATCTTTACCGCGTGGGCCGCCTGATACACCATGCGGACCGCAACAGGCTTGATGGCGGGGCCGCTCATCCCTCCGGTCTTGTTTGCCAGCGCAAATTTCCGTTTATGTATATCTATCTTCATGCCGGTAATGGTATTAATCAGGGACAGAGCATCTGCCCCCCCGGCCTCTGCTGCTTTTGCCATCTCCCCAATATCCGTTACATTAGGGCTCAGCTTCATGATCACAGGCTGCTTTGCATGTTTCTTCATCTCCGTCGTAATGTGATACAGGGCATCTGCCTTCTGGCCAAAGGCAATGGCCCCTTCCTTCACGTTAGGACAGGAAACATTGATCTCCAGCATGGAAACCGCCTGCTCTTCCCCCAGGCGCTCCACCGTCTCCACATAATCCTCCACCGTTCTGCCGCAGACATTGACAATGATTCTGGTATCATACTGCTTTAAAAATGGAATATCCCGCTCCAGAAATACGTCTATGCCGGGATTCTGCAGTCCGATAGCATTTAACATCCCCCCGTATACCTCGGCCACCCGCGGGGTGGGATTCCCCTCCCAGGGTACATTTGCCACGCCTTTGGTCACCACTGCCCCCAGGCGGTTTAAATCCACGAATTCTCCGTACTCCATACCGGAGCCGAAGGTCCCCGAAGCCGTCATAACGGGATTTTTAAAGGTTACACCTGCAATCGTCACTTGTGTATTCATATTAATAACCATACCTTTCGTAATCCTGCGAATTCTTGACGGCAAAAAGCATAAGCTTTTTGCCGTATGGGCGCAGCCACAAATCTGCAGCCTGCAATCCCCCGGTCAGCTAAAGCTCTGATGATTTTATATATTTCTGTATAAAATCCGCCGGTGTCATAATCTCCGGCATTTCAATATCCACCTCTAAAAAATCTTTGTCACCTGTTATAAAAATATCTATGTTCTCAGTAATTGCCGTATAAAGTACCGGGTAATCGCACATATCTCTTATTTTAAAAAGATTTCCCGGCATGTGGTGCGGCGTATAGACAAGTTCATACGATAACTCCGCCAAAAAGGAATCGACGGCAGCGCTTTTAGCCGGAAATTTACGAACAGCAACGGCAGACAATTCATCAATTACGAATGAAGACAGTACCAGTTTATGCTTTCTTGTGATATAATCCAAAATATTATTAAACTGCTCATTGGGAAAAAACAACATGGAAATCAAAATATTCGTGTCTAGCATGATTCGCACTTATATTGTTCTCCCCTCTCTGCACGAATTTCTTTTACAAGGTTTACAACATCCTGATCATTTTTAATACCCAGTTCTTCCGCAACACCCTGAAATGCCTCCTGCGCCTTCAGCAGCGCGCTGGTTGAAGCATTTGTGAGAATAACCTTATCTCCTTCTTCAACAAAGAGGATCTTATCTCCCTCTCGTATTCCAAGAGTATTTCTGATTGCAACAGGTATTGTAATCTGACCCTTTGATGTTACCTTTGCCACTTCCATAATCGTCCCCTCCTTCTGCGGCACCTTATCCCTGCACTTTATTATACTTCACTTACAACAGAATATCCGCCGCTTCAAACACCGGGCCGTCCGTACAGATCCGGGCGTTATGCACATGAGAATGATGATGCACCCTTTTTGTCTTTGCCACACAGCCAAGACATGCCCCCACGCCGCAGGCCATATGCTCCTCCAGTGAAATATAGGCCTTTATCCTCTGCTCCGCCGCATAGGCCTTGACGGCGCGAAGCATGGGCATGGGGCCGCAGGCATAGATCACCTCCGCCGTAAGTCCCTGCTCCCGGACAGCGTCCATAACATTTCCCCTTGTCCCCACGCTGCCGTCCTCCGTGGCTGTATATACCCTGCCGTATTTTTCGAATTCCGCCTGTAGAAAGGTCCTTTCGTCCCGATAGCCGAGAATGATCATCACATCCTCACGGGCAGCCGCCTCCCCGGCGTTCCTTTCTTTCACGCAAAGCTGCTTTGCCAGTTCCAAGATGGGAGGAATACCGATGCCTCCGCCCATCAAAAAAACCCGCTTTCCCGCTGCCTCTTCCAGCGGAAAGCCGTTGCCAAGGGTTCCCAGAACGGAAATGCTCTCGCCCTTTTCATAGCCGGAAAATTCCCGTGTCCCGCTGCCCGCCAGACGGTAAACGATACGCAGCGCCTGCCTGTCCCTGTCAATCTCACAGATACTGATGGGCCTGGGAAGCAGCGTACTTTTATCTTTTGGGTAAATACAGAGAAACTGCCCCGGCTTTGCCTGTTCTGCCAGAGAGGTCCCAATCCACATATCATAAACTGCCGGTGCGATTTCCTTCTGAGAAAGCACCGCAGCCGATTGCTTTTCCTTCATTTTCGTAAGCCACCTTTCCAAGCTGTTTTTATCCTTCACTCCTGCCTCCGCTTCCCCTTAGGTCAAAGCGCAAAGCTCACCCAAAGCGCAGAAGCCGCCTTTCGCTGCAAATCACGGCAACCACCTTCCCCTTAAGCTTCCTGCCGGTAAAGGGTGTATTACTTGCCTTGGAAGCATACTCGGAAGGGGTCCATTCTGCTCTGGTATCAATCAGAATCACATCTGCAGGCCCGCCCTCCGCCAGGTAACCCGCATTCAAATGGTACAGGTTAGCCGGGTTGGTACTCATCAGTGTCAGCAGCTGCCTCATGGTAAGATAACCGCCGTCCACCAGCTCCGTGATCCCTAAAGCCAGCGCCGTTTCCAGCCCGATGATACCGCTGGGAGCCTCCGTGATCTGCCTTGCCTTCTCTTCCGCCGTGTGAGGGGCATGGTCCGTGGCAATCAGATCAATGGTGCCGTCCACCAGACCTTTAATAATCGCCTGCCTGTCCGCTTCTTCCCTGAGCGGCGGATTCATCTTCGCCAGAGTGCCGTATTGGATAACCGCTTCCTCCGTCAGGGTAAAATGATGAGGCGTTGCCTCAGCATGGATGTTTTTGCCCTTCTCTTTTGCCCGGCGGATCAGCTCCACGGTCTCTTTGGCACTGACATGCTGGATATTGACGCTCGCCCCTGTCTCCAGCGCAAGCTTCAGATCCCTCTCCACCATGGTAATCTCCGCCTCTCTGGGCGAACCACCGATGCCGAAATACTCGCTTGCCCTGCCTCTATGAATACCGTTGTTTTCAATCAGTCTCGGATCTTCCTCGTGAAGGCTGACAGGCATGTCCAGCGCCGCCGCGTTTCTCATGGCGCTGCGCACGATTTCCGCGTCTGTCAGGGGGATGCCGTCGTCCGTAAAGCCTACGGCCCCTGCCTCCGCCAGAGCCCGCATGGGCGTCAGCTCCTTTCCCTGCATGGCCATGGTCACATTGGCACAGGTATACACATGGATACCCGTTTCCCTTCCCCGCTCTATCACAAGCTTCAGTGTTTCCAGATGATCCACCGGCGGCTTTGTGTTGGCCATTAAAACCACACTGGTAAAGCCTCCGCGGGCAGCAGCCGCTGCCCCGGTGGCAATATCCTCTTTCTCGGTAAAACCCGGCTCTCTGAAATGAACATGAACATCCACCAGTCCGGGAGCCACCAAAAGCCCCTCCGCATCAATCACCCTGCATTTCTCGTCAGGGGCCTCCAGCTTCTTTCCGATCTTTATAATAGTATCATTTTCGATCAGCAGATCATAGTTTCCGTCCCACCCCGATTTAGGGTCAATCATATATCCGTTTTTAATCAGCAGCATAAGTACCTCCCAAGCTCATCATACCATATTTCCTGCCGGGAGACAAGCAATTCGCAGACGACAGTCGGTCGTTGTTCTCAATGCAGACTGTGCAAGACGTCGGTACTTGGTAAGCGTATTGTGCTTGCCTATGTACCGCTACGTCGCGCCTCAAGCGAAAGCGGGTCTGCATGAGAATGACGGTCGGCTGTTGGCGGCCGAACTGCAGCTCTTCATTCGAAGATCACAGTTTGCTCCAGAAACTCCGTCTTCAGTACGATTACAGGATAAGAGGGCGTCTTGCCGCTCTTGTCCCCGGCCTCCGGCCCCAGAAGGCTGGTATTTACACATATGTTGTTTTCCGTCAGGTACAGCTCTTCCACCGCAATGCTGTAACCGCCTGTCTTCTGCTCACCGTAGCCGACACATATGTACAGATTTACATTGTCGGTATAAGTAATCTGAAAAGCCGCACTTTTCTTTTCTTCTATGATACCCTTAAGCTCTTCCGGAATCATCTCTTCGCTGAGAACCGTAAAATCAAGATCCCGCAGCTTGATCTTTTCATCGCTTAAATAGGTACAGCCCGTAAACAGCAGGCTTGCCGCAAGCAGCAGACACAGAAGGCTCCTTGTTATGATCCGTCTCTTTTTCAATGTTGCCTCGCATAAACCTTTTACTTTTGCTAATATTTATGCTAAACTGTATATGATTATTACATGCAGCTGACCCCGGACCGCATTCAGCCGCCCGGATCATATGTATGTTTCAATATGCGGAGGATTTATATGATTCGCTTTATTGTAATCGTCCTATATCTGGTGCTCTATTTAATTCTTTCCCTTCCCGTGCTTTTTGTGGAATGGATCATCGGAAAATTTAATCCGCGGCTGAAGGCCAAAAGCTCCATGGCTCTGGTATCCTGGGGCTTTCGCTGCATTACCCTTCTGGCCGGTACAAAGGTCATCGTAAAGGGCAGGGAAAATATCCCCACAGACACCGCTGTCCTTTATGTGGGGAATCACCGCAGCTTTTTTGACATTGTGCTGACCTGCACGCTTTTTCCGGGAGTTACCGGCTATGTGGCAAAAGTAGAAATGAAGAAGGCGCCTATCCTGTCCCTGTGGATGAAAAATATACACTGCCTGTTTCTGGACCGCGGTGATATTCGCAAAGGCCTCAAAACGATCCTTGCCGGCGTGGAAGAGGTGAAAAACGGCTATTCCCTCTGTATCTTTCCCGAAGGCACCCGCAACAAGGTAAACGATACCTTCCTTCCGTTTAAGGAAGGCAGTCTGAAAATCGCAGAAAAGGGCAGGGTTCCCATTGTGCCCCTGACCCTGGTAAATACTGCCCAGGCCTTTGAGGATCACCTGCCCAAGGTAAAAAAAGCTACTGTAGTCATTGACTTTGGTGCCCCCGTCTATCCTGAGCAGCTGGATCAGATTCCCCGCCGGGATCTGGGCAATTACGTCTTCAAAATGATTCAAGATCGTTATTTTGCCATAAAAGAAGAATACTTTACATAACCGCCCCTTTTTCCTGAAGAAACTCCAGCACCCTGGCAAATTCCATACCGTGAGATGCCTTCAGCAGCACCGTACAGCCCTGGGGAATATATTCTTCCAGGTTTTCACTCAAAGCCTTCAACAGCATCTCCCTGTCCGGAAAATATGCCGCGCGGATTTTTCCCCTGCCATGCTCCAATGCTGCCCGGTAAGTATGCCGGGAATTTTCTCCCACACAAAGGATCCCGTCAATATCTGCCAGCGCCGCGTATTCACCTACCCCTGCATGAAGGGCATCGGAATCCTCCCCCAGCTCAAACATATCTCCTAATATGGCAATTTTCTTCGTATCCGCCAGGGCCAGCAGATCAAGGGCTGCCCGCATGGATGCCGGATTGGCGTTATAGCAGTCGTCGATCAGGGTAAAGCCGGGAAGGCGTATCAGATGATTTCGCCCGTCTACGGGCTGGATCCTTTCGATTCCCCTGGCAATCTCTTCATGGGAAAGCCCGAACAGCCCTGCCACACATGCCGCCGCAGCCGCATTCATCACCATATGAACACCGGGAAGAGGCACATGTACCGATACCTCTGCCGTATCCGCTGCAGCCGCTCCTTCCTGCATTGCTTCCTGCTCTGCATTGTTTTCTAAAGCCTGCGGCCGCCGAAAACGCAGAATCGCCTTACTTCCCCACAGCCCATGACTCTCGATCCTTTCGGCTGTCACTTCCTCTGCCGGGTTTCCACCCAGTCCGAAAAAATGAGGGCGACGGCCCTTCACCTCACTCAGACTCCTTAATTTGTCGTCCTCCCCGTTTAAACAAACCTCTCCGTCCTCCGCCATAAAGTCAAAAATTTCCGATTTTGCCTTCAGGATCCCGTCCCTGGTCTTTAAATTTTCCAGATGGCATTGGCCGATATTGGTAATCACGCAGACATTGGGCCGCACCATCCTGCTGAGCCGGTGCATCTCCCCAAAATCGCTGATCCCCATTTCTACCACCGCCGCCTGATGTTCCTCCCGAATGCGCAGCAGCGTCAGGGGAACACCGATCTCATTATTGAAATTCCCTTCCGTCTTCAACACTCGAAGTCTTTGTGCCAGCACTCCGGCAATAAACTCCTTTGTGCTGGTCTTGCCCACGCTTCCTGTAATTCCCACAATGGGAATATTCAGCTTTTTTCGATAATACTCCCCTATGTCCTTCAAGGCCTGCAGCGTATCTCCCACCAGACAATAGCTGCCCCAGCCGGAACAGTCTGCTCCCGTCTCTTCCTGTACCTGTTCAGGCGTCTTTTCAACCACCGCAAGGAATGCTCCCGTCTCAAATACCTGACCGACAAACCGGTGTCCATCCACCCGCTCCCCTGCCACGGCGGCAAATACACACCCTGCTTCTGCTTTCCGGGAGTCAATCACAACAGACGTGACACATGTGTCATCTTTTGTGCCGTTTCTTAAGACCAGCTGGCCGCCGCAGGCCTGGGCAATCTCTTTTACGGATAAATTCATACTGTTCAACCTTTCAAGCTGTTATTCAAAATCATTTCGCACAATGTAGGAAAATCTATTCCCAGCACGGCCGCTTCCTGCGGAAGCAGGGATACGGGCGTCATCCCTGGCAGGGTATTTGCCTCCAGGCAGAAGATCTCTCCCTCATGATTCATCCGGAAATCCATCCGGGCATAATTTTTCAGGCGCAGCGCCGCAAATACCAGCTCCGCCATTCTTTGAAGCTCTTTTGTTTTTTCTTTCGGCAGCATGGCAGGACAGGTTTCCACCGTGCTGCCTGCCTGATATTTATTCCGGTAATCATAAAATCCTTCCTTCGGGGCAATCTCAATCACCGGAAACGCCTTCCCGTTCATCACGCCCACCGAAAATTCCCTGCCCTCTATGTACTGCTCAATAATAACCTCGTCATCATAGTAAAAGCCTTCCTTTTTGGCCGCTTCGTATTCTTCTTCGTTCCGTGCAATACAGACTCCCACGCTGGAGCCGCCGCAGCACGCCTTGACGATGCAGGGAAAGGGCACCCTTTTTTCTTCCTTCTCCCCCTTTTTCAAGCGGATGCCTGCAGGCGTGGGGATACCGTACGCCTTGAACATATCCTTGGTAATGCCCTTATCCATAGCCATGGCAGAGCTGACAAAATCTGTTCCCGTGTAGGGAATCCCTAACAGCTCCAGGCAGGCCTGAACCTTTCCGTCCTCCCCGTTTGCTCCGTGCAGAGCTAAAAACACGCAGTCCGCCCTTCCGCAGATTTCAAGCACATTGGGGCCAAAAAAGCTCTTTCCCCCATCCGAACGCAGGGCTTTAATTTCTTCCAGATCAGGATTTTTCTCACTGATGTCGCCGATCTTTTCTGCCCAGTCCACGTCCTTTTCAAAAATGCTTAAACAGTCTCCTTCGTAACCAAGATAAACATCCAGCAGAATCGCCTGATGTCCCCTGGCCTTCATCGCCTTGTAAATCATACTTCCGGAGCTTAAGGAAACGTCTCGCTCCGTGCTGATACCGCCTGCCAAAACTACAACCTTCATATCTTCCTCTCATTCCGCCGCACATAACGAATGATTATCACCCGGTACGGCTCAATAATTTATTTAAGCTTGCGAAGCCGCCAGCTGAGCCAAAAGCAGCAGATAGCTGCTCCTGTCCTCTCCGTTCTCATAAAAGCACACGGACTCCGGATTCCGGCCCATCAGGTAATGCAGAAAGTCCTCTATCACTCCTGTATATTGATAATTATTCAGAAAATAGTTGTCACATGCCAGCACCACTGCGCCTTTCAACAGATCATCGGGCCCGTTGTTCCTTGCCGCCACAGGATCAATCATTTCCTCATAATGCTTTGAAATTTCTTCTGCCCTGTCCCTTAAATTGTTCGTGAAGCTATGACACAGCTCCATGTCCACCTTCTGCCTGGTGGCAACGTACGTCATACCTCCGTGCAGATAGGAGCCCTCGTCCAAATAACTGCTGTTGTCCTCGAAAAAGCTTTTGTAATCCAAAATCTGCTTTCTGTATGTATAACGCCCCGTGGCACGGTACAGCTCCGTCAGCGCAAAAAATGTATCCGCATCCCGGCCCACGGTATTCTTTACCTGACCAAATACCGTAGAAGCACGTTTCAGGCAGTCCGTGGCGTATTCCCTGTCGAATTTTTGATAAAGATAGCCAAACTTGGCCAAAAACGCCGCATAGATAGCCTCCTGGTTTTCCTCCGTGCCCTTTTCCTCCATATAGGAAACAAAGGCCCGCATCTCCCTCAAAACATCCGGAACCTGATCTCCGTCTTCGTCGGGAAAAATCTCCCCATACCACTCATAGACCTCCAAAAGCGAAACCGCCTCCGACAGGGTAATGCTTTTCTGTCTGCAGCTTTTCAACAGCTCACCGTATATTTCCTCAAACAGGAGCGTATACTGCCCATCCCTGATCTGAAAAGCCGATGAGCGGCCGATTATATCACACTCCACGTAGTAAAGCCCTGTTTTTTTATAATCGCTGAAATCGGCATATCCTGAATAAATACCCGCTTCACTGTGGTATATGATCTCTTCTAAGGCGCCCCTGTAAACCGCTTCTCCTGTAAGTCCATCCACAAGCACAAAATTTTGCGGCAGCTTCCTGCCCTTGACCACTGCCGTCTTTTTTCCGCTGCCGGCCAGATAACCCATTTTATCCACCAAAATATTGGGCAGCAGACGGGGAACCACATAATCTATCACCGGCGTTCCCTCCATACTGACTGCCCCTGCATATGGATTTTTCACGATATTATTATCTTCCGTCACTTCCTGCTCTTTGCCGCAGCCGGAACAGCTCCCGACCGTCAGACACATCAACAGAAGCAGACAGAGTATTCTGCAGTTTTTCAAGGCTTCCTCCTGACCTGACTTTTCCTTTGCGGTACGCCGCTTTTCGCTTCCCTTTTCCTTTGCGGCTATCTCCTTTAAACTCGAAAGCCCGTGCTGAATGCGAACGGCGTTCGCATTGCACTCTTTGTTTGACTTCGTCAAACGCTTTCTCGTTAATGCCGCAGGAAAAGTAAATGTCGGCGACGCCGACGCTTCATTTTCCTTTGCGGCTATTATATCACGGCCTATTTCAAAACGCAATCTTATTCCCCGCGGACAGCTTCTGCCAGGCATTACCTGCGGAAGCTGTTCGGCTTTGCTATGTCACAATCGAGTAACAGGAGATAGCAGGTGGTTGTTCTCAATGCGGACCGTGCAAGACGCCGGTGTTTGGCAAGCGTACTATGCTTGCCTATGCACCGCTGCGTCGCGCTTCGAGCGAAAGCGTGTCCGCATGAGAATGATCGCCTGCTGTCTCCGTTAGATCTTGGGAGGCTGAACTGCTTCCGCAGGCAGTTCCTGCCCAGCGAGCAGTTCCTGCTCGCGGTTGTAAACAATCTTCCCGTCAATGATGGTGTAGAGCGTCTCCGTAAAAATCTCCATGGGATTTCCGTTAAAAATGGCAATGTCCGCATCCTTTCCCACCTCCAGGCTGCCAACCCTCTCATCCACCCCGCATATCTTTGCGGCGTAGATGGTGATGGCCCGAAAACCCTCGTCCATGGGGAGTCCTGCTTTTACCGCCAGCCCCGCACAGAGCGGCAGCGATGCGATCAGGGATACCGGATGATCCGTTGTCACGGCCGTCATCACCCCTGCTTTATTTAAAACGCCCACCGTCTTAAAGGCCATATTTTGAACCTCTATCTTGCTGCGGCTGGCCAGGTCCGGTCCCACAATCGCAGGATAGCCTTCCGCCGCCAGCTCTTCCGCAATCAGATGCCCCTCCGAGCAATGGTCCAGGGTCATGCGCAGGTTAAATTCCCTGGCAATGCGGACGGCCGTAAAAATATCGTCTGCCCGATGTACATGCGCCTTTATGGGAATCCTGCGGTCCAGCACCGGCAGCCAGCATTCCAGCCGAAAATCCTTTTGAAAATACTCTCCTTTTTCTTCCGCTTCCTTTTTCCGGCCTGCATATTCCACCGCCCTGCTCAGTTCCTCCCGCAGCAGTCCCGCAATGGCCATCCTGGTGGACGGGCTTTTCCCCTGGCCGGAATAATTGACCTTCGGATTTTCTCCGAAGGCCACCTTCATTGCCGCCGGCGCCTTCACAATCAGATCGTCGATTCTGCGCCCTTTGGTTTTTATAAAAGCAAACTGCCCGCCCACCACGTTGGAGCTGCCGGGGCCGATCATAGCCGATGTAATGCCTGCCCGCACCGCATCGTCAAAGGCCGCGTCCATCGTATTAATGGCATCCACGGCTCTCAGCCATGGCGTTACAGGCTCCACGGCCTCATTGCAGTCGTCCCCTTCCATTCCCTTTTTTTCTTCAGTTATACCCATATGGCAATGGGCCTCTATGATACCGGGCATGACCAGGCTTCCCTTTACATCCAATACCTGCTCTCCGTCTACAGGCTGCACGCAGATTTCATCCCGTCTACCGATTTCTTTTATTTTTCCGTCCGCCACATGAATACATCCGTCCGGTATATCCGCTCCCGCCATGGTTTTGACGGTTCCACCGACTATATACATAAGCTGCCGTGCCTCCTTAGCGGAACAAAAGCTCCGGATCCACGGGCTCTTCGTTTTGCGTCAGCTTCAGATAAAGATTTGCGCCTTCCCGGATAAAATACTTGGTGGGAGCTGCCACCGACCCGATCATATCTCCGGAATTTACATAGCTGTTCAGCGCCACGTTAAGGCCCTTAAGCTGTCCGTAAGTGATCTGATAGCCGTCTCCCAGATCCATGGTTACCGCCTGGCCGATCTCCGAGTCCTGGAAAATGTCCACCACCCGTCCTGATGCGCAGGCGTAAACAGAGGTTCCCTCCTGAGCTGACAGCATCAGCGCCGGATTGTACTTATACAGATCCAGGGTTGAAAAGTATACGCCGCCGTTCATGCTGAACGGAATCACCGCCTCACCCTCCAGAGGACGCTGCAAGCCGTTGCTTGCCGCAAAATGCAGCTCCGGTCCGTAGGCAGTATCCGCTGCTGCCTGCCCCACATCGACCGGCTCCGTGCTTACGGCTTCCGTATTTACAGGCTCCGTATTTACAGGCTCCGTAAATACAGGCTCTGTATTTACAGGCTCTGTATTTACAGGCTCCACATTCAAAGGCTCCGTACCTGCATCGGCCTGTTGTCCGCCTTCAGCCGCTTCCGTCTTGTTCCCTTCGTCACCGGGCGTCTTTTTGTCCCCCTTTGCTTCCTTTTCCGGCAGGGACTCTTCTCCCAGTACGGTTGTCATGCCGGGAATTTCAATATTGCCGGATCCCGCCTCCAGTGGCATATAGTCCAGGTCATCCTCCAGATTCAGATGATCGGGTACGTCAAAGGTCCTTTGCGACTGATCCGTCATGGGAGCATTCATGGCAATCTCCCGGTTTTTGTTTTCCAAATTATCCTCTATGGCCGTAAAGTCCAGGGTATACCCGTCATCCTGTGACTTTTCCTCCCCCGCCTGCATGTAAATGCCCGTCAGGGTCAGCGCCGTCAGCACAAAGGCCGATGAGGCGATCATTATGATTCTTTCTTTCTTTACACTGCTCTTTCTATTTTTTCTCATGGCTGCTTTCCTTCCTTTTCCGCTGAAAATACATTGTAAGAACTGTTTCATCACAATCATTTTTCCCGAATCAGTTGGAAATATACAGACATAAACAGTAAAAAGGGAAGCCTCGTCCCGCTTCCCTTTTTACGCTTATGCTATGCCTGTTTTTCATATTTTGCAATATCCACATGCTGTACGGTTCCCACGTTCCCGTTTTCATACAGAAACACACCCGTATTGCGGATGGCACCCAGAGTTTGTCCCCCTGTTCCCTTCTGGGTAAAGTCCGTGGCCGCATTTTGCAGGCAGATGGCTCCCACACCCTTTTCAGCAAGGCTATACAGCACATCCTTCCCGTTTTCGTCCTTACTCCAGATTTTCAGCTTATCCCAGACGGCATCGTTCTCGTCAATCCAGCCGTTACCGTCCTCGTCATACTTTGCCAGATCCGCAAAGCCGTTGCCGCTTTCCGTGCCGAACAGCTCTTTCCCGTCGTTGATCACGCCGTCCCCGTTTTTGTCCAGAGCAAGATAGCCGCTTCCGCTTTTGAGCTGCGCTACTTCATCCTGCTCGCCGTCGCCGTCAATGTCAAAATAAAAGGTCTGATCCTCCAGCTGCGCCATGTCCGTATCCAAATTGATCACCAAGGGATCACAAAAGGTGAAGGATGCCAATTCCAGGTCCTCCCTGTAATATTCTTCAAATTCCCGGCTCATACCCACATTGACATTAAAGTTGATCTCTCTGCCGTCCGCAGTCTTTACCGTACCGGTGGTGGAAAAGGAGGTGGACTCCGCTTCCTCGAAATAGGTTTCCTCACCCAGACTTAAGACCTTCATATTGGTCACCAGCGTCAGGGGCTTCATCATCGGCAGACCGTTTTGATAATATTTACCCTTGCCGCCGTTTCCGGAAGTACCGTTCGCGCTTCCGCCGGTGCCGTTCTGCGCCCCGGTAGCTGCGGCGTTTACACTGCCGGTCTGTCCTGATGCAGACTCCACGCCCGTTTCCTGCATCCACTGTCTGAAACGGTTTCTTCTTGCGGAAAACAACAGATCAAATATGTAACGTATGGTCTGCTGCTTTATCTCCGCATAGGTCTGGCTGACGGAGCTGCGGATAGACACACCGGACGTTGTGGCCTGAAGCCTGCTCTGCCAGTCCTGAAGAGTGGCCGTATTTTTCTCTTCACTTCCCTTTGCGGTTTTTTCCTCCGCGCCTCCGGCCTCTCCGGTATCCCCGCCAATGGCGGCGTTCAGGGAGTTATTGCCCTGAGTCAGGCCCTGCCGATAATCCGTTATCGCAAATCGCCTGACGGTTGTGTTAGAAGCTCTGTAGCTTCTGGCGGATTCCATTCCTACTACACTGGAATCAATTTTCAAACTGTACCTCCTGTTTTTAAATTAAGTATGAGCAGTTTTTGCTTTCCACATTCCGGCGCTCGTCAGCTGACCGAAAAAAAGACGGTATTCGGTGAGAATATCCGTTTCTCACCCTAATACCATCCGTGGTCTGCTCATACCTGAAAGCAGTGGGCCAAACTGCTTCCTGTATATAGTATATCGTCATATTTCATGTGAACTTTAGAGAAGCGCTGATCGAAATCAGCGCTTCTGAAAGCTTATTAAGCTTATTTCTCCGGCATCGGCGGCACCGGTGTGCCCGCTCTCCTGGCCGCCATCTGCTTCATTTGGGCCACCCGCGCCCCGATGATTCCGGCAATCATCTCCTTCGGGATAATCACATTGGCTCCCATGGGATTGATGACCACGCCCAGAGCAGCGTTTTCATTCCCCTGGGCGTCTCTCCCCAGAAGCATATTGGCATAATCGTCAAATTTCAAGGAAAAGAAAGGCATCTCTTTATTTTTCTCTGCCCACTTCCGATACTCCTTCTGGTCCGTGAAGCCCATGAAAAACTTCTTCCCGTCCGGAGCTGCCAGCATGGGAAACTGCACCCTGCATCCAGGCTTGACGGTCAAATTCCCTTCTTCATCTGCCACAGGCTCCGGATCAATGATCGCAGGGGCCTGAAAGGAGCCTTTTGTCAGCTCCGTCACAAACATATTGCGATGCTCCGGCGTATCCTCCGCCTTCATCAGCTCAATGCAACCCACAAGCATGGGATTGCTGACCGTTTTATTAAATTCCATTTTATATATACCTCTCCTTAGCCTGCGGCTAAATCCTGTTATAATTAATCAGGCAGCCCTTTAATATGATCTGTCTCTCTTCGTCGGTAAGCTCGCCCAGACTCAGCTCAAAGCCTTTTAACCCACCGTCCTTCACCACATACGCGGGAATCACATCTGCCTTTTCCTCCACGGCCTTTTTGATACCGGGAATAAAAAGATAATCCAGGTTTTCAAAGGGCAGCTCTCCGGCCTTGATCACGAAGGGCAGCATACCCCAGTTAATCAGGTTGGAACGATAACGCTTTGTTGCGTATTCGTTGGCGATATTGGCCCAGCCCCCCAGCACCTTCTGGCAGGAGGCCGCCTGTTCCCTGGCGGAGCCGTCTCCCGGCTTCACTGCAAAGATGGTTGAGCCGAAGCCGGTGTTTTCATGGCTTGTTTCCGGGAAACCGTTCTTCACCACTGCCATGATCTCCTTGATCTTCGGCATCACATGGCAGGGATGTCCGCCCTTCCTGCGCTCTTCCTCCAGCGCCCGCATGGCCTTTGCACGCTCCACATATTTCGGGTCCTTCCGGCTCAAGGCAAATTCTGCCAGACCGAGAGGGTTGGAACGATAGGAAGAGGTTTCTCCGGAGGGAATCAGCTCGTCCGTGGTAGTCACCGGATCATGGATCTCACTGACCACCTGCAGCAAAAGATTCTCCGGCAGCTCTCCCATCTCCGGCCAGTCCTTGATATTGGGGCCAAACTGGATCTCGGTGTCGGGATCCGCCACGCCATGAGAGTCAAATACCCGATTTTTATATATATTACCGTCAAAATGATATTTATATTTACCGATTTCGCCGCTGAATTCCGTAGCCGGAGTCAGTACACCCTTATTTGCCGCCGTTGCCGCAATGGACCTGGCGTCCATCAGGGCCACGGAGGAAATCTGCCCGTTCTGCAGCTTGCTGCCCTCACGGTTAGGGAAGTTTCTGGTAGAATGGCGGATGCTGAAGGCATTGTTTGCAGGCGTATCGCCCGCTCCGAAGCAGGGACCACAGAAGGCAGTCTTCAGCACGGCTCCCGTCTCCAAAATGGATGCCGCACAACCATTGCGGATCAGCTCCATATATACTGGCATGGATGCCGGATAGACGCTTAAGGTAAATCCGTCCGAACCGATGCTGCTTCCCTTTAATATATCCGCAGCGGCGCAGATATTCTCAAAGCCGCCGCCTGCACAGCCTGCAATGATTCCCTGATCCACTACAAACTTTCCGTTCTTTACCTTACTCTTAAGCTCAAACTCCACGGCCCCGTCCAGACTTACCTTTGCCCGCTTCTCCGTCTCGACCAGAATGTCCATGAGATTTGCATTCAGCTCTTCTATGGTATAAGTATTGCTGGGATGGAAAGGCATCGCAATCATCGGCCGGATCTTGTCCAGGTCCACCTTAATCAGCCCGTCATAATATGCAATTCTGCCGGGCAGCAGCTCCCTGTAATCCTCTGCACGTCCGTGAATTTCATAAAATTCCGCAATCTGGCCGTCCGTCTTCCAGATGGAGGACAGGCAGGCCGTCTCCGTAGTCATCACATCTATGCCGATGCGGAAATCTGCACTAAGGTTCGCCACGCCGGGCCCCACAAACTCCATCACCTTATTTTTCACATAGCCGTTCTGAAATACTGCCCCGATAATGGCCAGCGCCACATCCTGGGGACCCACTCCCGCCGCGGGAGCACCTGACAGATAAACTCCCACCACCTCCGGCATGGAAATATCATAAGTCTGATTCAACAGCTGCTTTACCAGTTCGGGACCGCCCTCACCCACAGCCATAGTGCCCAGCGCTCCATAACGGGTATGGGAATCGGAGCCTAAAATCATATCCCCGCCCCTGGTCAGCATTTCCCTTGCATACTGATGGATCACCGCCTGATGAGGGGGCACATAGACGCCGCCGTACTTTTTGGCACAGCTTAAGCCAAACATGTGATCATCCTCATTGATGGTGCCGCCTACGGCACAGAGGGAATTATGACAGTTTGTAAGCACATAAGGCATGGGAAACCGTTCAAGACCCGATGCCCTGGCTGTCTGGATAATGCCCACAAAGGTAATATCGTGGCTGGTCAGCTTGTCAAAACGAATCTTCAGCTTTTCCATGCTGCCGGAAATATTATGGCTTTCCAGGATACCATAGGATATGGTTTTGCGTGCCGCATTTTCCCTGGTAACTCCCCAGCCGCCCTTCCTCATGATCTCGGCCGCCGCATCCGGCCCGTCCGGAATAATATCCTGATCATTTACTAGAAAGGCCCCGCCCTGTAATAACTCTATCATATTTGTCTCCTTTATAAATATATAACAGTTACTGTAACGTAACCTTATCCAGGTGCCAGATTTCGTCCACATACTGCTGAATGGTTCTGTCGGAAGTGAACTTGCCGGAGCATGCCACATTTAAGATGGCGCTCTTTGCCCAACCCGACTTGCTGCGATATGCTTCCTCCACCTTTTTCTGAGCCTCCGCATAGGCCTTGAAGTCCTTAAGGATAAAGTAAGTATCTGCTTTTGAAGTACTTAAGGTATTCAGCAGGGAATTATACAGCGGGCGGAACAGCTCCCTGTCCGCGGCATAAGTCCCGTCAACCAGCTGATCCAGCACCCTGCGAATATCGCTGTCGCTGTTGTAAATCTCCATGGGATTGTAGCCGCCGTAATTTTCATAACGAATGACCTCATCGGAGGACAATCCGAAGATAAAGGCGTTCTCCTGTCCTACCTCTTCCACGATCTCCACGTTTGCGCCGTCCATGGTGCCCAGGGTCAGCGCGCCGTTTAACATAAACTTCATGTTGCCGGTGCCGGAGGCCTCCTTGCTGGCCGTGGAAATCTGCTCGGACACATCTGCCGCCGCAAAGATAATCTCCGCATTGGACACATTATAATTTTCAATGAAGACCACCTTGATCTTCCCGCCGATGGAGGCGTCGTTATTTACCACGTCGGCTACGGAATTTATCAGCTTAATCGTCAGCTTTGCATTCCGGTAGCCTGCTGCCGCCTTGGCTCCGAAAATAAAGGTCCTGGGATAGAATTCCATATCCGGCTTTGTCTTCAGCTGATTATACAGGTACATCACATGCAGAATATTTAACAGCTGACGCTTGTATTCGTGCAGGCGCTTTACCTGTACGTCAAAGATGGAATTCGGGTCCACCTCCACACCGTTGTGTTCCTTAATGTACCGGGCCAGACGGAGCTTGTTTTGGTATTTAATATCCATAAACTCCTGCTGAGCCTTTGGGTCCTCCGCCAGGCTTTTCAGCTTCTCGATCTGGGGCAGATCCTTAATCCAGCCTGCGCCCGTCTTTGCGGTCACCCAGTCCGCCAGCAGTGGATTCCCGTGAAGCAGGAAACGCCTCTGGGTAATACCGTTGGTCTTATTATTAAACCGTTCGGGATACAGCTCATAGAAATCCTTCAGCTCCTGATGCTTTAGGATTTCCGTATGAAGCCTTGCCACGCCGTTGACAGAATAGCCTGCTATGATGGCCATATGAGCCATCCTCACCTGGCCGTTATAGAGAATCGCCGTCTTGCTGATCTTATCCTGTACATCCCCGCCGTAATATTTTTCCTCCAGCTGCTTTAAGAAACGGCGGTTAATTTCCTCCACGATCTGATAAATCCTGGGAAGAAGCCTCTGGAACAGGTCAATGGGCCATTTTTCCAGGGCCTCAGACATAATGGTATGGTTGGTATAAGCACAGGTTCTGGTGGTAATGCTCCAGGCCTCGTCCCAGCCCAGATTATAATCGTCCAGCAGAATCCGCATCAGCTCCGGTACCGCCACGGTGGGATGGGTATCGTTCAGCTGGAAGGTCACCTTTTCCGGGAACTGACGAATATCCTCATGCCTGCGCATGAACTTCGCCACGGCCTCCTGCACGGATGCAGAAATAAAGAAATACTGCTGCTTTAAGCGCAGCTCCTTACCCGCATAATGATTATCGTTGGGATAAAGCACCTCAACGATATTCCGCGCCAGGTTTTCCTGCTCCACGGCCTTGCGGTAGTCTCCCTTATCAAAGGAATCCAGCTGAAATCCTCCTATGGGCTCCGCGTCCCAGATCCGCAGGGTATTGACGATGCCGTTCCCGTAGCCCACAATGGGCAGGTCAAAGGGAATGGCCTTCACCGCCTGATAATCCTCCTGTACGAAATGATTCACCCCGTTTTCGTCACAGTATATGGAAACATGCCCTCCAAACTTCACCACCTTGGCATACTCCGGCCTGCGCAGCTCAAAGGGATTTCCGTTTTCCAGCCAGTTATCCGGCACCTCTACCTGATACCCGTCCTCGATCTGCTGCTTGAACATGCCGTAACGATAACGGATACCGCAGCCGTATGCAGGGTAGCCCAAGGTTGCCAGGGAATCCAGAAAGCAGGCTGCCAGCCGGCCAAGGCCGCCGTTGCCTAAGCCTGCGTCAGGCTCCTGATCCTCTATCAGGTTTAAATCAAAGCCAAGCTCCTCCAGCGCTTCCCTCACGGGAGCGGAGGCCCCCAGATTAATGATATTATTGCCCAGTGCGCGTCCCATCAGGAATTCCATGGACATATAGTAGACCATCTTGGGATCCTGCTTCTCATATGCCTTCTGGGTATCAATCCAGTGATCCATAATCTGATCCTTGATGGCAAGGGACGCCGCCTGAAATACCTGCTGAGGTGTCGCTTCCTCTAAGTCCTTGCGGTACAGGGTCTTAATATTATAGACCACGCTTCTCTTAAAAAGATCCTTGTTAAATCCCGGCTTTTCGGCAGCTGCTTTTTCAACAGCCGCTTTCTCGTTATCATTTTTATGCCCTAAACTCTTCATATCCTTTACCACGCCTTTCCGCAGCCTGCGGAGCCTGCTTTTGTCCGCTGCGCATTTGTCCGCAGGCACACACTTGATGTCATTTTTAAAACATACAGCCTTATTTTACCATATCGGCATCACCTTTTTCAAACCTTTTCTATGGTAATCCGCACTTTCTCGCCGTTCACATCCTCCCATACCCTGGAAACCTTAAAGTCTGCGCCTTCCGTTAATTCTTCTGCCAGCACCTTTCCGCAGATAACCTCCCTGTTTTTCTGCGCCAGAGCGGACAGCTTCCCGTTTTCGTTCAAGGATACCCGGATATGGTCCATGACCTCAAAGCCTGCCTCCTTGCGCATGGTCTGAAGCTTGCTGATGATCTCGTTGACAAAGCCTTCCTCAATGAGTTCCTCTGTCAGGTTGGTATCCAGGACCACCGTCATCCGGCTGTCCTCTTCCGTTACATACCCTTCCTTCTTCGCCGTGTCAATGAGCAGATCCTCTCTGGTCAGCTCCACGGTCTCGCCATTCACCGTAAGAGACAGCACTCCCTTTTCGTTTAACTCGTCCATGGCGGCGTTTCCGTCCAGGGCACTAAGATTCTCCCTGATGCCGTTCAGCAGCTTGCCATATTTGGGGCCCACCGTGCGCAGCTGGGGCTTAAAGGTATAAGAGGTAAACTCTCTTACATCCTCCGTAAACACCAGCTCCTTCACGTTCAGCTCGCCTTTGATAATATCCGTGTAAAAGTCATCCAGCTTATGCTCTGCCTTGAGATACATTCTTGCCATCGGCTGGCGGTTCTTAATGCCCGCAGCCTCACGGCAGGCATGACCCATGGTCACGGCCTCCCGCAGCTCCTTCATGTCTTCTTCCAGCTTATTGTCGATGTAACCTTCCGTCACCGCCGGATAGTCGCAGAGATGAATGCTCTCCGGCGCTTTGCTGTCAATGCTCCGCACCAGATTCTGGTAAATATCCTCCGTGATAAAGGGGATCATGGGCGCAGCCGCCTTGCAGACCGTCACCAGAGCGGTGTACAGAGTCATATAGGCATTGATTTTATCCTGCTCCATGCCCTTGGCCCAGAAGCGCTCTCTGCTCCTGCGGACATACCAGTTGCTCATTTCCTCTACAAAATCCTCCAGGGCTGCTCCTGCTTCCGGGATCCGGTACTGGTCCAGATTTTCGTCCACTGCCTTCACCGTGGTATTCAGCCTGGAAAGCAGCCATTTATCCATCACGGGCAGCTTCTCGTAATCCAGGGTATACTTTGTAGCATCAAAGCCGTCGATTTCCGCGTACAGCACAAAGAAGGCGTAGGTATTCCACAGCGTACCCATAATCTTCCGCTGCCCCTCCTGCACAATCTTGCCGGAAAAACGCTTGGGCAGCCAGGGGGAACAGCTGGTATAAAAATACCATCTGATGGCATCCGCCCCGTAGGTTTTCAGGGCCTCAAAGGGATCCACCGCATTGCCCTTGGACTTGCTCATCTTCTGACCGTTTTCATCCATCACAAGTCCCAGTACGATCACGTTTTCATAGGGTGCCTTGTTAAACAGCAGAGTGGATTCCGCCATCAGGGAATGGAACCAGCCTCTGGTCTGGTCCACGGCCTCAGAAATGAACTGAGCCGGGAACTGCTGCTCGAACAGCTCCTTATTCTCAAAGGGATAATGATGCTGGGCAAAGGGCATGGCGCCGGAGTCAAACCAGCAGTCAATCACCTCCGGCACTCTCTTCATCACGCCGCCGCATTCCGGGCAGGTAATAGTCACCTGATCAATATAGGGCCTGTGGAGCTCCACCTTTGCCGCCTGGGGGTCTCCCGCCTTCTCCGCCAGCTCCGCCCGGCTGCCGATACATTCCTGATGGCCGCAGGAACACTCCCAGATATTTAAGGGCGTGCCCCAGTAGCGATTGCGGGAAATTGCCCAGTCCTGAATGTTCTCCAGCCAGTTGCCGAAGCGGCCCGTGCCGATGGATTCCGGGATCCAGTTCACCGTGTTGTTATTGCGGATCAGATCCTCCTTCACCGCCGTCTCCCTGATGTACCAGGACTCTCTTGCATAATAGATTAAAGGTGTATCACAACGCCAGCAGTGAGGATACTCATGCTCAAATTTAGGCGCGGAAAACAATTTTCCCTCCGCCTCCAGATCTTTTAGGATTTCCGGGTCCGCCTTCTTGACAAACAACCCCGCATAGGGGGTTTCCTCCGTCATCTCCCCCTTGCCGTTTACAAACTGCACAAAGGGCAGGTCATACTTTCTGCCTACATTTGCATCGTCTTCACCGAAGGCCGGAGCAATGTGGACGATGCCCGTGCCGTCGGACATGGTGACATAGCTGTCGCAGGTGATAAAATGGGCCTTCTTACCCTGCTTTGCCGCTGCTTCCCCGGCGCAGGCAAACAGGGGCTCATACTCCCTGTATTCCAGATCCTTTCCCTTGTAGGTTTCCAGAATTTCATAGGCCGGCTGGTCCTCCGCCCCCTCTTCCTTTTTTGCCGGAGCCTTTAAAACAGTATCCAGCAGATCTTTAGCCATATAATAGGTATAGCCGTCCGCTGCCTTTACCTTACAATAGGTTTCCTCTGGATTCACGCACAGAGCCAGGTTGGAGGGCAGGGTCCAGGGCGTGGTGGTCCAGGCCAGGAAATACGCATCCTCATCTACGCATTTAAACCGCACCACAGCGGAGCGCTCCTTCACCGTCTTATAGCCCTGCGCTACCTCCTGGGCCGAAAGAGGCGTGCCGCAGCGGGGGCAGTAGGGAACGATCTTAAAGCCCTTGTACAGCAGTCCCTTATCCCAGATGGTCTTTAAGGCCCACCACTCAGACTCGATAAAATCATCGTCATAAGTCACGTAAGGGTGATCCATATCCGCCCAGAAGCCCACAATGCCGGAAAAATCCTCCCACATGCCCTTATATTTCCAGACGCTCTCCTTACACTTGTCAATAAAGGGCTCCAGGCCGTAGGCCTCGATCTGGTCCTTGCCGTCTAAGCCCAGCCGCTTTTCCACCTCGATCTCCACCGGCAGGCCGTGAGTATCCCAGCCCGCCTTCCGAGGCACCATATAACCCTTCATGGTCCGGTATCTGGGGATCATATCCTTGATCACGCGGGTCTCCACATGGCCGATATGAGGCTTTCCGTTGGCCGTAGGCGGCCCGTCGTAAAAGGTATAGACAGGACAGCCCTCACGGATGTCCATGCTCTTTTGGAAAATATCATTTTCCTTCCAGAACCTTTCAATCCCTTTTTCCCTTTCCACAAAATTCAGATTTTTGTCCACCTGTCTGTACATAGCATCCTCCTTTAGTTTTCCATAAAACGTGCGCTGCTGGGCGCACGACACAAAGGCTCCGTCCCGTAACAGGACGAAGCCTCAACTCCGCGGTAAACCACCTCTTACACTCATACGTCCCGCCAGTCCATCCACGGGGTTATATGCCTTCCCGTAACGGGGGAACGCCGTTCAGGGCTACCGGTACTCGAAACAATTTCTTTCCTTTTGTCCTGACTGCTCGGAAGTGATCTTCACCGTCTCCTGACTGCACCGGTCTCCCACCGCCACCGGCTCGCTGTGCGCCTGATAAGACAGCTACTCTCTTCGTCACCGCATTTTTCTCTTTCCGCTATTATAGCCTCTGGCAAAATTAATTGTCAAGAGCTTTCTTTTGTTCTGCATCCTCCTTCAGCAAAACGGCGTTTAAAACCCTGCACATGCTTTCGAAAATCTGTACTGCAAGCTTGGGAAAGCCTCTGATCTGGCTGCATTCCTCCACCGTCACGAAGCCCTTGATATTTCCTTCCTCATCCCGCAGATAATGCTGCAAAACGCTGCACACGTCATTTTCCCTGTACAGCCGGTAAACCTCCGGTATGGTATATTCCAGTCCGTTCAAATTTCCAATCTGAAGCATGTCGTTTTGAAAGAGCTGCATGTATTCTTCTTTTTCAAAGCAGTCCCTGTCATATGGATCCGCTGCCAAAGCAAGGGGATACGCACCGATCACCGCCCTGTTTTCCCCCCAGAACACCCGCACTCTGGACACGGTCAGCACATGGGCCATTTTTTCCAAAACCTCGGAAAGCTCTCCGCTTCCCTGCAGGATTAAGCCTGAAAGGCTCCGGTTAAATGCAAACAGATCCCGCTCGGCGTAAAACGCCTCCTTGATGTCAGTGAGATCCCGGTCTCCCTCGCTTAACCGAAAGGCGCCGTGCAGCTCCGGCTTATAGATAATATAACGGTTTTTGCCCTTTTCCTTCGCCAGATACAGGGCCCTGTCGGCAATCCGGTACAACTCCTTGAACTCGCTGGAATCCACCTTGTTTCGGGATACGCCGATGGAACAGGTGATCTTATTGTTCCCCACCTTTTCCAAAAACAGGGCACCCACATTCATCTTAATACCCCGCAGATAATTGCGCAGCATCAATTCGTCCCCGCTGTTATCCAGAATCACCATAAACTCATCGCCGCCCACGCGTCCGGCCACGCCGCTGCCGCCGATCACCTTCTTAATCACATCCGCCACAGCCGTTATAACGGCATCGCCAAAGGGATGTCCATAGGTGTCATTGACATTCTTAAAATTATCAATATCCATCATTACTACGGCTACGCTGGCTCCCTTTGCCACCTTGGCCTCTGCATATTCCATGATTCCCTTCCTGTTTAACAGCTTTGTCATGGAATCCAGGTGACTGCCCTCTACGTAATCACCGGCCTTGCTTCCTGTGCGCTTACCTGCAACCGCCCATACGCCCAGTACCCTTTTCTGACCTGCATACATTCTGGGCAGAATTTTCACCCGGTAGGTATCCTCGCTTTTCCCCCAGTCCAGTATGCTTCCGCGAAAGGTGTATGTCTGCTCCTGCTCTCCGCTTTTCACTGCCTCACAGAAAAGCGTAAAAGCTTCCCTGTCCTTTTCGCTCACCCGCCCTTCCCGGATGGTCTGTTCCCGCCACTGCTCAAAGGGCATATCGCAGATTTCCACCTGCTGTTCATAGTCCATCCAGAACAGCTTAAACTCATCATCTGCAGGCTGATAGGAAAACAGTGCATTTCCGGATAACGTAAGATAGTCCTGCATCATGCCCAGGCGGCTGCTGATCCGCTCGATCCGCCGGATATTTTCAGAAACATTCTGCAGTTCAATCTCATAGCCGTCAAAGTCCCTGGTCCTGCGAAGTGCGACGAGGTAAGTATCATATCTGCCCTGCTCATTTATAAAATGAAGGCATTCCTCCACATCCTCCGCCTGCGTCCCCGACTGTAAATTGCAGCGGGAAACTGCATTTTTAAGTCTGTCCACATCCTTTTCCGGAACCATTTTATAAAGGGGCGAATAGATATTTTTCCCAATAAACTCATACATCGTTTTATTCCCGCCCACCACCAGCAGCGACTTGTCAAGTCTGCCCACCGGATAAATCGCTTCGATGTTCTCCATACCCAATCCCTTATGCCTCCGTATCTGCAATATCCTCTTACGTTCCCTGCCACAACTTCATTATAGTAAAATTAGCGGAAAAAGTAAAGGAGTGTTGCATTATCGTTCCAAAATCAGTATACTATTTGTAGCAGCCGTGCCGCTTTTGCAGGACAAGCTTTCAAAAACGGCAGGGCTGCGGTTACGATCCCTATATCCGTGAGGTACCATATGAAAGCAAAAGGAAACCGCAAAATTGCATTTGTTCTCCAATCCACCAGCATCTTACCGCTGCTGTTACTGGGAATCATCATTCTCCTGTTAGGCACCCAGATATTTAAAAAATCCATGTATCAGGAGGTGGAAGCGGATCTGGGCAACGTATGCCGTAATCTGGTCACATACTTTGACGCACTCTATCCCGGGGATTACCGGCTGGAGGAAGGGACAGGCGGCGGATACCGGCTGTACAAGGGCGACCACGATCTCACCACCGACTATGAGCTGATTGATCAGATCAAGAGAAATACCGGCCTGGACATTACCCTCTTTTATCAGGATACCCGGATTCTTACCACCGTCATGGACCATGAAGGGCACCGCATCATCGGCACCGGCGCCGCACCCAACGTCATGGAGGATGTCTTTGCTGCCGGCAAGGCAAAGTTTTATACCCGGATATTTGTTTTTAATACCGACTATTTTGCTTACTATATACCTTTGAAAAACAGCAGCGGAAACGTAATCGGCATGTTCTTCGTAGGAAAGCCCACTGCTGATGTGGATGCCTCCGTACAGTCCTCCATCTATCCGCTGATTACTGCGGATGTGATTTTTATGATAGTCGTTTCTTTCATCATTTTCCTGTATACCCGCAGCTTTACCTCGTCGCTGCTGCAGATTCACCGCTTCCTGAGGGAGGTTTCCGCCGGTAACCTGAATGCTTCCCTGTCCTCCGAAGCGTTAAACCGCCGTGACGAGCTGGGCGAGATTGCGCACTCCGTGGTGAATATGCAGCATTCCCTGCACAGTCTGGTGGAGCAGGATTCCCTGACTGCTCTGGCCAACCGCCGCTGCGGAGATCAGCGGCTCAAGCAGGTGGTGCATAACGCCTCCGCAAACGGAAAAAGCTTCTGCGTCGCCATCGGCGATATTGACGATTTTAAAAAGGTAAACGATACCTACGGGCATGACTGCGGGGATCTTGTACTGAAGCAGGTAGCGCAAATCCTGCGGCGCCACATGTGTGGCAGCGGTTTTGCTGCCAGATGGGGCGGCGAAGAATTTCTGCTGGTATTTGAAGATCTGGATCTGGAGGGCGCGAAAAAGCTCCTGAATGAAATCTTAAATGACATACGCTCCATGGAATGCAGATATGATGACCTGTGCGTTTCCGTGACAATGACCTTCGGGCTCACTCCTGGAAATACAAGCAACGTAACCGAGCTGCTGCGCACTGCCGATGAGCGCTTATATAAGGGAAAGAACAGCGGGAAAAATCAGGTGGTTTAGGGGCGAAGGCCTCCGCCCCTTTTACCGTTTTACTGCTCCATCTGCCGGCCTAAAAATGTAACGGCAGACTGGAGCAGCTTTTGTTCCACCTCCCCCATGCGGCTCTTGTTATCATTCTGAAGCAGCACCACACTGCCGATAATGTCGCCCTCGCACAAAATCGGGGCAATGGCTTCATGCTGGTAGTCCTCGGTTCCTTCGTCGCATACACTGATAAAGTTTCTGTCGCCTCTGGACGCCATCACCGTCTCTCTGTTGTGGACCTTTTCATCCAGCTGCCTTCCCACTGCCTTGTTGACAAGCTGCTTATAGCCGCCTGCCGCCGCAATAAACTGATCTCTGTCTGCAATCAGCGCCGCATGTCCCGACACCTGAGCCAGGCTCTCCACGTATTGCCTGGCAAAGGTAATCAACTCGCCGATGGGGGAATATTTCTTTAAAATGACCTGCCCGTCCCTGTCCGTATAAATTTCCAGCGGGTCCGACTCTCTGATGTGTAATGTTCTGCGGATCTCCTTAGGGATGACAATACGGCCAAGATCATCTATTCTTCTTACAATTCCTGTTGCTTTCATGCTAAAAGTCCTCCGTTCAAATAATTGTATTTGGCATTGTTTGTAAGTATTTCTAGTATTTGTATCCAAAAAATTATTATTCATACAATATTTGAACGGAAATGTACGCAATCAGTCCGCTTGAAATTTCCTATTATGAAATGATACGATACTTGCCGGAATCATAATGATATTCATAACTTTTCGTATACAAAAGCTTCCGCCGTTATCAGGCCGCAGGCCCCCGGCCCCTCATGAATGGCCATAAGTCCCGCTTTCACGCCCACCCATCTGCCGGGTGCGGCCTCCGTAGTCTCTCCCACCGGATGCAGACTGTCCGGACTGCTCCCCGCTTCCCAGGAAATGCGGCTTTCCGCTTCCACCCGCATCCGGATATATACCCTGTTTCCGCTGAAGGCTTCCAGCTCCGTGTCCGTCTCCTTCCTGTCCGCAAAAAGCCCCGTTCTTTGATGCAGGAACAACTTTCCCTCCCGTTTGCTGACCAGGATGCTGTCATACCATCCCCCCAGAGAAACCATGCCGCACACATCCCCGTCCTGCATTTCCTCCAGCCCCAGGCAGGCAGTAACCGTAAACTCCGGAGCCGGCCATTTCTGCAACAGCAAATTGGGCACATCGCAAAGAGGCAGCTTTTCTTCCGTCTGCTGCGCATAGAGCCTTAAGCCGTCTTTCTCCGCAGAATACCATTCTTTTCTGTAATTAGCGTTCCACTGCCACTGCAGCCCCAGCGTCTCCTGATCGAAATAGTCACTGTCCTCCGGAGCATCCGCGGGCTGTACCACTCCTTCCCTGATCCGGGGTTTCCGGTACTGCATCACCGGCTCCCCGCAGCCGTCGTTGTCCTCGTCCGCGCCGATTACCGGCCAGTCGTCCACCCAGCGCATGGGCTGCAGATGTACGATCCTGCCCGCGTTTCCCACATCCTGGAAATGCAGAAACCAGTCCTCTCCCTCCGGCGTATCCACCCAGGCGCCCTGGTGAGGGCCGTTTACCGGACTGTTCCCCTGGCGCATGACGATTTTTTCCTCATAGGGCCCATAAATATGCCGGGAACGCAGGACCGTCTGCCAGCCGGTTTTCACCCCGCCTGCCGGTGCAAAGATATAATACCAGCCGTTTCTTTTATAAAGCTTCGGTCCCTCAATGGTGGGCTGGGTGGCATGGCCGTCATAGACAAAGCAGCCGCCGTCTCCGCCCCCCAGCAGGGCCGTGCCGTCCGGGCTTAAAGGGGAGATATACAGCGCACTCTTAAAGCCAATGCGGCTGTTGGCAAAGGCGTTGACCAGATAAGCTTTGCCGTCATCGTCCCAAAACGGACAGGGATCTATCCAGCCCCTGTTTTTCTTGACGCACACCGGTTCTTCCCATTTTCCGAAGGGCTCCCTTGTCCGGCACATAAAAATTCCTTCGTCCGGAAAGGGCACAAATACATAATAAATACCCTCATGGTAACGAATGGCGGGGGCCCAGGCGCCGCAGCCATGAGCCGGCTTGTCATATCGTTCAAAGGGAAGCCGCTCCATGCAGTAATTGACTACCCTCCAGTTCACCAGATCCTTTGAATGCAGCAGAGGCACCCCCGGCGCGTTGCTGAAGCTGGAGGCCACCATAAAAAAATCCTCCCCCACCCGGATGGCATCCGGGTCCGAATAATCCGTGTAGAGAATGGGATTACGGTAGGTCCCGTCCCCCTGATCGGCAATCCACATTTTTTTCACATTTGCTCTGTCCGTTTGCTTCATTTCCTTCCTCCTATCCCTCCTGATCCGCGGAGTTCATTTCTATCTCTACAAACCGTCCCGTTACCGCCCCATTCACATAAATTCCGGCTGCGGCCCCGGTGAAGCGCTTTCCCTTCTTCAAGCCCTCACTGCTTAAGTAAGAGGTATTGTCAAAAACTGCCGCCTGCTGCCACTGGTCCTTATGCCTGTAATACAGGGTACGTTTTAAATGCTCCGTGACAATCCTAAGCTCCGCCTTTCCGCCCTCTGACAGCGGAAGAAAGCTTTCCGTCACATAGCCCTCATCCACATACTCTGCGGTAAGAATCCCCGGCTGTCCGCCCCGGCAGGCCAGCCCCAGCTTCAGATAACTGTTCTCGTCATAATAGCAGGTCAGTCCTGCATCCCAGTCCCCAGCCCCGTCATTTTCCACGGCCACCTTCGCCGTTATTTCAAAGCAAAAGTCCGTCTGATGCTTCAGCAGAACGGTATTATAACCAATTTGATTTAAGTCCTTTCCGTTCCCGTGAATCAAAAGCTCTTCACCCTGCTTTTCATAGGTGTCTGCCGCTGCCCCGCGGACGGTACACCACTGACTCCAAAGCCCCAAATTCTCTTCCTGCTTCCTGCCTCCGGCTTCCTTACAGGATAGCTTTGGCTTTCTTTGCAGCTCGGAGGGACCCTTTAAAGAATTCACCAAAGGCCAGCCGTCCGCCGTCCAGGTAATGGGATCCAGACAGGTCTCCCTGCCCAAAACTGCATAGCCCGATGTACTGATGCGGTTGCAGAGGTAGACCATATACCATTGGCCGTCCTGAGTCTCCACCGGCATCCCGTGTCCGCAGCACTGAATCAGCCGCTTTTCGTCCCACTGCCGCAAAATCGGGTTATAAGGACAGGATTCATACACACCCTTCAGCTCCCTGGAGCGGGCTACGGTTATACGATGCCCCATGCCGGTGCCGCCCTCCGCCATGAACAAATAATAATAGCCGTCCTTATAGATCATGTGGGGCCCTTCGGAGGCCTTTTTATTTTGGCCGTACCAGAGCAGCTCAGGCCTTGACAATATCCTTCTGCCGTCTCCGCTGATCTCAAAAATTCTGGCCCCCCGGTTTAAAAGCATATACCGCCTGCCGTCTAGATCCGTGAAAATGGAAGGGTCGATTCCTTCCTCTTCCAAAAATACCGGCTCGCAGTAAGGACCCTCCGGCTTTTTTGAGGAAGTAACCATCTGTAATCTCTGGGGCAGTCCGCCCTCATTCAGGCGGTAAGTGGCCGTAATGTAAAAGCTTCCCTCATAATAGGAAATATCCGGCGCCCAGTAGCCTCTGCCCCCTTCCAGGCTTTCAAGCCCTGCCCACTCCGGATTGGTAATGGCATATCCGATCACCTGCCAGTGAAGCAAATCTCTGGAATGGGACACCGGGATACAGGGGAAATACATAAAGGAGGAATTCACCATATAGTAATCTTCCCCCACCCGCACAATGGAAGGATCCGGGTGCATTCCGCGGCAGACGGGATTGTGATACAGCTCCTCCGCAGAAGCTCCAAGCCTTTCCTCAAAATATGCCTGTATTTCCCTTTTCCCCAGCGACACTGCCAGATCATAAGGCGTGACGCCGTGGAGATTGGCCTGATCCACTGGGGAATCCACCCGCTCGGTCAGATACCTTACCAGCTCCAGATTTCCGGACCGCACCCCGTGGTGGAGAACCGTGTTCCCCTGGCGGTCCAGCAGATTCATATTGATAATGCCGTACTCGGTTACAAACCTGGCCATGTCCAGGTCCCCCTGATCCATTACCGCGTGAAGAGCCCAGACGCCATCCTCCGTGGCCACGTCCAGCCCTCTGGGGTATTGCTCCAGAAATTTCTTTAATCCCTCCAAATCCTGTGATCTGATGATCTCGAATATATCTTTCATGCGATTCCCCCATCTTTATTATCATATGCCGCCTTTACAACGCAGGCTGCTTTATTCCAGTTTATTCCATTTCGTTTCGTTCCCGCTGCTCCTTGGGGCTTACGCCCCTGACCCGCTTAAACGCCCGCCGGAAGGACTGTACGCTGTTATAGCCTACTTCCTCCGCCACCTCGTTCACGGTGATTGACTTATCCTGCAGCAGCTCGCAGGCTTTTCCGATTCGCAGCGTCTCCAGAAAGTCGCCGAAATTTACGCCTGACTGCTCCTTAAACAAGGTAGACAAATAGCTCTCCGATACGCGGAACTCGCTGCCCACCCGCGCCAGTCCCATATCCGGCTCACAGAAATGGGCCTCAATATAAACCTTGATTTCATCCACCATCCGGCTCTTCTGTTCCTGCTTTTTCTCCACATTATCGCTGCATACTCTCCGGTACAGCTGACGCAGCCTCTGGAAATATTCCTGCGTGGAGATTTCCGGCTGCATCAACACCTCGTTGATCCAAAGCACCTTCTCCTGCAGCTCTTCCCGCTGTTCCAGACCGCCCAAAACATCCATAAATTTCTGATTCAGCTTGATGAACTGCTTTCTGTGCAGCATTCTGTTGACGCAGTTTTCCGTCTCCAGCAGGATCAGAATATCCTTCGTTTCCTGCCACTGACCGCAGCGGATACTCTCCTCCAGCTTTTCTCTGGCGATGGCCGGGAAATAACATTCATCCCTCTTAACCAACTCCGCCCGGTAGGAAACCACCGGATTTTCCCGGCTGCAGTTTTCCAGAGCGATCCGGGCCTCTTCCATGGAGCGCCAGATCAGCAGCAGATTGTTACAGGTGCCGCCGATGCCGCTTGTAATCTCAATTTTGCATTCTGCCAGCACCCATTCCCCGGTCTGCCTGATCAGGTCAAAAACATCCTCTTCCATATTGTCAATGGCAAAGATGGCAATCTCCGAATTGTAATTCTTTTTATGAAACCACACGTTATTGCCGCAGATTTCCCGCAGGTGATTTTTCATCAGCCTGGATAGTACCCGTATCTCATTGATGGTCCGGTTGTCCACCTCGCTGAAATCGTTCCCGGAAAAGAGCTGGATAAAGGCCGTCTGGTAAAACTGATTGTCAATGTCCACCCCAGCCTTTTCCGCACTGGTGCGCAGCTGTGACTCCGTGCTGAACTCTGCCTTTAACAGCTCGTCAAAAAAATTCTTTTGCCGTGTGATCTTATCCTTTTCTACCTCCTGCAGCACATTCTCATGCTTTTTTACGATCTCTGCCACTGCAGTTCCCAGATTTGCATACCGCTCCGGCGCTTCTCCCCTGTTAGCCAAAGCATGAAGCGCCTCGTCTGCAGGACGCCCCTTCCTGACCGCCTGAAGCAGCGCCATGGCTGCCCCTGCCACAACGGCCGCCAGCATCAACAGCAATACAATATTTTTTAAAGTACTCAGCTGAGACAGACTTTCCTTCACCGGCAGTACCAGCACGTAATATAAATCCACCTTTTCCGACCTGGCCGTGATAATACTCATGCCGTCCTTTTCCAGATAACTGTTTTCCAGCTCCGACAGAGAAAATTCAGGGAATTCCTCCGCCGAATGAGAAGCCCACAGCTGCTCTCCCGTTACGTCCAGAATCTCCACCATATAGGTTTCCCTGCTGTTTAAATCATTGATAAACTCCATTTTTCTGGTGACTGCATCCCCGTCGATCCGCAGAACAATCACACCCTGCTTCTCGCCGAACATCTGCTGGGAAAAAGGAAATACATATTCAAATCCGTCCCCGTTATGCCGAAAGTTAGACGACAAAGAATCCGCCTGCGCCATCTCCAGACGCCAGCTGTCATAATCAATCCCCCAGTTCTTTAGATAATTTTTGAAAATATCCGGCTTATAATAGCTTTTCTCGTATAACACCAGATCCGAATTCTTTAAATAAATATAAGCCCTTTGGGAGTCCAGCAGGTCAATGTCCCTGTAATTTAAATACAATGTGAAATTATTCAGAGCCTCCATCGCAGGCAGAATATAGTTGTTGTCCCCCTTTTTCTTGGAAGCCATTTCCAAAATGGTGCTGTCGCTGGCGATCTGCAGCGCTACACTCTCCATATTAACCAGCTCATTCTCAATGGTGTCCGCACTTCTTTGAAGCATATTGATGTGCGTCACCTTCAAATTTTCCTCCACAATGCGGAAAGCAATCTGAAAGCCTGCGGCAGCAATCAAAAGAGGAATCACCAATACAACTATGTATGACAGCAAAAATGTAGACGTGGAGTTTCTAACCAGTTTTTTCATGCCATATCCTTTACTTATTCTCTGTTTTTTTGCACTCATTATATCACACCCGGCCATTTCCGTCCTCCACAGATTATTTTACACTGCCCTTTTGGATGCAGTCTTTTTATCCATATGGGAAATTGGGGGCTGCCGCACTGATTGCCCAGTGCGACAGCCCCAACACTTAAGTGCAGGACTTATCTGCCATTCAGTTCATCCAGAACCTTCTGTACATTCAGCTCCTTCGCCACTTCCTCATAAGCGGCAACACCGTCCGCTACGGTCATCTCGCCCATAACCACCTTGGCCAGGATGTCCGCCTTCTCCAGCTCCAGATCGGAGGTGATCTTGTTCAGCGTCTCGGATACCGGTGTGATCGGCGTCTGCACTGCCACGGCATCGGTAATGGCCAGGGAGTTTGTAACCGCATCCGCCTTCTCCGTGATCTTGTCGGTCAGTTCAAGGGGTGTCAGGGAAAGCCAGGGGGTGATCCATACGCTGGTGGTCACCGCGCTGGGATCAGCCAGATTGGGCAGGGGCTTAGCCTTGTCACCGTCCTGCTCCCAGTGAACGCCCTCTACGCCGCTCTGGAATAACAGCTGTCCTTCGCCGCCGTCGTGCATGTACTCAATGAAATACTTGAAGATCTGGTCTGCCTTCTCATCGCTTACCTCGGAGGAAATACACAGGCCGCTCAGGGTTGCAAAGGAATAAACCGCACCGTCGATGGGCTGGATTGCCAGCGCCACGGCGCCCTCATTGTTTGCTACCAGTCTTTCCTGCAGGGTGCCGCCCCACTTGCCGGACCAATGCCCACCTTTCCGGCATACCATGCGTCACGGCAGGTAGATGTAGTATTGGTGATAATTTCCATATCCAGCAGGCCTTCCTTGTATGCGTCCTGCATTCTCTGCATGGCCTCTGCCATTTCCGGCTGTGCAAAGCCGTCCTTCCACTCGCCGTTCTCTCTGTAGAAACCAAACTGCGCTCCCTGATAGAACTCCGGCAGGTTTTGAGGATTCTTTAAGCCGGGAGCGGTCAGGCCGATCTCACACTCCGGAATCTCTGCCTTAAAGCGGCGGATCATCTCCAGGAACTCGTCATAGGTTGTGGGAGGCTGCATTCCCAGTCTCTCCAGCCAGTCGCCGCGCACATAGGTACATGCTGCGGAAGGAACCTCCTTGGGTACCGCATAAATCTTTCCGTCAATGGCAATCGCCTCCCAGATAGCAGGATCCACCTTATCCCAAAGCTCGGAAGCCTGCAGCATGGGCGTCAAATCCTTGATCGCGCCCTGGGATGCGTACAGCGCCAGATTCGCGCCGTTTAAATCAAATACCTCCGGAACCTCATGGGATGCAAAGGCCAGCTTCAGCTTGTCATAATACTCGTTGTTGGGAATAAACTGATGATCCAGGTGAATGCCGGTGAACTTTTCAAACTCGGCAAACCACTGCTCCGCACCGTTTTCCTCATTTAATCCGTCATGGGTCCACCAGGAAATGCTTTCCGGCTTTGCAATTTCTGCGGAAGCATTACCCCCCCCATTTCCTTCACCCGCCGGTGTACCAGCAGTGCTTTCCGGCGTATTCACGGAGCTTTCCGGCGTGCCCGAAGAGTTCTTGAGCGTTTCCTGCGATGACGGGTTATCTCCGGAATTGTTGCCGCAGCCTGCCGCCGTCAGGGCCATTGCGGCTGTCAGAACCACTGCCGTCAGTTTCTTTGTCATACTTTTTCTCATATTGATCCTCCTTTTATTTATATCTTAACCCTTAACCGCGCCTACCGTTACGCCTTTCGTAAAGTACTTCTGCACGAAGGGATAGATAACAAGAAACGGAAATACTACCACTACCACCACTGCGCTCTTGAGCATATCGTCCGAAGCGGAAATCGCCGTTCCGGCCAGCGCATCCTGCAAAATCAGCTCTCTTACCTTCACCTGGAAATTCATTTTTGAGTTGTCCTGCATATACAGGATGAAGGGCATATATTCATTCCAGGTGCCCACGGCAATAAACAATCCCACGGACGCCAACGCCGGCTTGGAAAGAGGCAGTACAATTTTCCAGAAGGTCCTGATCGGCGAGCAGCCATCCAGCTCCGCCGCCTCATAAAGAGTGCTGGGAATACTTTCAAAAAAGCTTCGCATCAGCACAATATTGTAGGTGCTGACACCTGCCGGCAGAATGATTACCCACAGGTTATTCATCAGATTCAGATTCTGGATGTTCAGGTAGGCCGGAATCATGCCGCCGCTGAAAAGCATGGTAAACATGATGTAACCGATCATCAGCCTTCTGCCGGGAATCTCCTTCTGTAAAATAACGTACGCCGCCAGCGTGGTCATCAGCAGGCCCACCGCCGTAGCCCCGATGGTGGTGTATACGGACACCAGAAAGGGCAGATAAAGAGACTTTTTTGACAGAATCGTCTTATAGGCATAAAAGCTGATCTTCTTCGGCCAAAGCCGTATTCCCACTGAGGTAGGGTCCAGCGAGTCCACAATGACCTTCCACAAAGGGATGATCATAATCAACATCAGAAGGCATAAAAATATTACATTACATATTACGAAGATTGTTCTTCCCCGTTTGCCCTTTTTAAAGGACAATTTTTCTACCATCATCCCAGGATTCCCTCCCCTTTGATTTTCTTATTGATATGGTTGGCCACGGTGATCAGCCCTACCGAAATCACGGATTTAAACAGTCCCGACGCCGTTGATACGCCGTAATCGGCGCTTTCGATACCCATTCGGTATACATAAGTTCCGATAACGTCCGAGGACTTGATCACGCTGTCATTCTGCAATACGAATACAGGGTCAAACAGATTCAGCACCTTTGCCAGATTCAGTATAAACACGGTCAGGATCGTCACGCTGATCGCGGGAATGGATACATATTTCACTCTCTGCCAGTGGGTTGCACCGTCGATGGCAGCCGCCTCGTACATTTCCTGATCCACGCCGGCTAAGGCCGCTATGAACACAATGGTCCCCCATCCTGTTTCCTTCCATAGATTCAGCAGATAGAATACCACCCTCCACCAGCTGTCACTGGCCAGAAAGTAAATCGGCTTATGACCAAGTGCGGTAATAATAGCATTCACCATACCGGACTGAGGCGACAGGAACAAAGTAAAAATAGATGCCACAACAACCCAGGATATAAAGTGAGGTATGTAAACTACCGTCTGTGTTATCTTGCGGAACCAGACGCTTCTGATCTCATCAATCAGCAGTGCCAGACCTACGCTGAACACCATGCTTAAGACCAGCTTTACCATGCTGAGTACGATGGTATTTTTAAAAGCTCTCCAGAATCTTACGCTGGAAAACAGGTATTCGAAATTTTCCCAGCCCACCCACGTGGGTGCCTTAAACGGCGTATACTCATAAAACGCATACTTGATTCCATAGATGGGAAAATAATGAAATACCAGCAGGGATAAAAACACCGGCAGAAACATAACATAAAACCATCTGTAATGATAAATAGCCATCATTTTCTGTTTTAAGTTTTTTCTGGGCGGTACATATTTTGCGGGCTTTTCCTTCCTTGCCTTTTTTAATTTGAATTTCATGTGTCCCCGACCTCCTTCTGATACTTACGGTATCATTCCGCAGCCAGTAATCACAAGATACAATTCTTCTTTCTAAAATATTGATTCCTGCCTTTTTTAAGAGGGAACCTTTTTTATGCAGAGGGGTACAATTTTTTTAAACCCCTGCATTTTTAGGGTTTTTTCATATGTTGTTTATAAAACTTTGAGAAATTTAAGAGCAAAATAAGAAAAGGCTTTTTAAAAGCCTTTTCTTATTTTGACACGGATTTATTTAACTTTCATACAGGCAGCAGCCTGCGCCTTATCTGTCCATCTCTGCAGCTCTGCCTGTGGACTTATGCTCCTTAATGATACCTTCAATTTCCGCTAAATCCGTACTTAGCAGATCGCCGGGAATAGTATTTTTCAGGGCGCTGACCGCATTGCCGTATTCCAAAGCCTTTCTGCAGTCCCCTTCATGGGCCAGCAGCCCGTACAGCACGCCGGATATGTAGGCATCGCCGCTGCCGATCCTGTCCACCACCTCAATGTCCGCATAGGGCGCTTCCTCATAAAACCGGTCTTCCCTGGCGCTGTAAATCACGGAGCCGAAGGTATGGCGCTTAGGGCTGTGTACAACACGCTGTGTGGATGCCACCAGAGAAATGGGATACTCCTTCGTAAAGCTTTTCATGATTTCCTTCACGTCCCCCTCTTTTAAAAAGGTCAGCCTGGCCGTGTCCTCGGAGCAGAAAAAGATGTCCACATAAGGCAGGATGGATTCAATGCAGGCCTTAGCCTCTGCCCCTGTCCACAGGTTGCCCCGGAAATTGACGTCAAAGGAAATGATGGTGCCCTCTTCCTTAAAGCGCTTTATCATCCTGACGGCCGTCTCCCTCATCTGCGGGCTTAAGGCTAAGGTGATGCCGCTGGTATGAAAGCATCTTGCCGCCCGAAACAGCTGCTCGTCATAATCCTCCACAGAAATTTTATTGACCGACGTATTCTTCCTGTCATACACAATGCGCGGCTTTCTGGGATAGGCGCCGTTTTCGTAGTAATAGACTCCCAGTCTGGCATCCTTGCTGTCGTCATACACCAGGTAATCGTCACTGACGCCGCAGAGACGGACTCTGTTCTTGATATAGATCCCCAGATCATTGGCCGGCAGCTTGGAGATGATGCCGCACCTCAACCCCAGCATGGCCGCGCCCGTGGCGGAATTCAGCTCCGCCCCTCCCGCCTGCTTGCTTAAGGTGTCCCCCCTGGTCATCCTCTCGTTGTCCGGCGGTGACAGCCTTAACATAATCTCCCCCAAAGACAGTAAATCAAAATCTTTTTTCATGTCCATGCCCCCTTACATTCTTCGGTGTGAAGTTTAGAGCTTCTCTTCATACTAGGATACCACAAATCGGGGGCTGTGAAAAGACAATCTCTCAGCATTCCTCCAGGTATTCCAGATATTCTTCCTCGCTGGCAAAAAGGATGTACCTGCCCTCCACCAGTCCCATATATCCGCTTGCCGTAATATAACCTTTCATAAAATGACCTCCTGTTCAGATTTGTTTTGTTTGTTCTGAATAGAAGGTATCATTTTATAAGTCCTATAAAACTCTCTTAAAATAAATATATGTTCGATTACATATGCACCATAACCCCGGCTTCGCGAAGTTCTCTTCTCAAACGCGGAAGATCATCGTCAAAAATGATCCCTTTGATTCCCGCACAGCAGGCCCCTTCCACATTCAGGGGGGAATCGTCGATAAACAGGCATTCCTTGGCACATAAACCATAAGTATCCAGCAGCAGCTGATAAATCTCCCGCTGGGGCTTGATCAGCCTGCATTCTGCAGAAACAATGCGCCCGTCAAAATACTCCGTTCCGGGAATCCTGTCATGATACTTACACTGCTGGGTGCTGGCGTTTGACAGCAGATAAAGCCTTAAGCCCAGGCCTTTAAGCTCCGCCGCCAGCTCCTTCATGCCCGGTACCGGACTTAAAGGTCTGGCCCACCAGCGAAAAACCAGCTCTTCCACCACACCTCTTAAATGGGACGGAACCCGCCTGCAGATAGATTCTACAGCCTCTTCCTCCGTGATGGTGCCATGGTCCAGCTGAACCCACTCCATCCGTCGAAACACCTCCCGCAGCAGAAGCTTTTCCTCTTCCTCCGACACGCCCTGCTGCTTAATATACAGTTCCGGTGTAAAATAGATCAGTACATTTCCCATATCAAAGATCACATTTTTAATTTCCATCGTTATCACCATACCTTTCTATCGCCTGCAGCCCAAATGATCTCCTTTATTCTTCCAGAAGCGCATTCATGGCCTCCAGCAATTCCTCCGTCCTGCCAAGCAACAGCTCCGCATCCGTCTCCGCCAGCCCCGTTTTCTTATACTTATAGGTAAAAAAAGGTGTTCCGTAGGCCGTAAAAGCCAAATCCTTTCCATACTTCTGTAACAGTCCGGGAATCCTCTGGGGATTCACGGCCGCATCGGGCCGGAAGGTAAACGTAATCCGGCCGTTCTTGCCCTTGATCTCCGTCATGTACAGCTTATGGCCCCCCACACGGATCAGGGCAATGCGCAGCAGATTGTCCACAGACTTCGGAATCTCGCCAAAACGGTCCAGAAGCTCATCCTTCATGTCATCCCGCTCCCGCAGGTTCTCTATTCCGGCAATCCGCTTGTAAATATCCAGCTTCTGTACCTCGTTCATAATATAGGAGGCAGGAATAAAGGCATCTACATCCAGATCAATCAGGGTGGCAAAGTCCTCCGGGGTCCCGATTCCCTTCAAATTCCTTACCGCCTCGTTCAGCATCTTGCAGTACAGGTCGTAGCCTACGGCTTCCATATGCCCATGCTGCTGTACTCCCAGCAGATTGCCTGCCCCTCGGATCTCCAGGTCTCGCATGGCAATTTTAAAGCCGCTTCCCAAATCGGTAAACTCCCTGATCGCCTCCAGACGCTTCTCCGCCACCTCCTTCAAGACCTTATCCCGCCGGTACATGAGAAAGGCATAAGCCGTGCGATTGGAGCGGCCCACCCTTCCCCGCAGCTGGTACAGCTGGGAAAGGCCCATATTGTCCGAATCATGAATAATCATGGTATTCACGTTGGAAATGTCCAGGCCAGTCTCGATAATGGTGGTGGACACCAGTATGTCGATCTCACCGGCAATAAAATCATACATGATCTTTTCCAGCTCATGCTCCTTCATCTGTCCATGAGCGTATGCCACGGAAGCCTCCGGCACCAGCTTTGCAATCCCGGCCGCCACATCAGCAATATTATTCACCCGGTTATAAACATAATAAACCTGCCCTTCCCTTGCCAGCTCCCGGACACAGGCCTCTCGTACAAGCTCTTCATTATATTCGCAGACAAAGGTCTGGATAGGCAGTCTGTCCTCCGGCGCTTCCTCCAGCACGCTCATATCCCGGATGCCCACCAGGCTCATATGAAGGGTCCTGGGAATCGGCGTAGCCGTCAGGGTCAGCACATCCACATTCTCCTTCAGCTTTTTGATTTTCTCCTTGTGCGCCACGCCGAAGCGCTGTTCCTCATCCACCACCAGAAGGCCCAAATCCTTAAATTTCACATCTCCGGACAGAATCCTGTGTGTGCCGATACAGATGTCCACCTGCCCCTTTTGAATATCGGCAATGGTTTTTTTCAGCTCCCCCGGCGTGCGGAACCGGCTGATCAGCTCCACCCTCACGGGAAAGTCCTTCATCCGCTGTACGAAGGTCGTATAATGCTGCTGGGCCAAAATGGTGGTGGGAACCAGGTAGGCCACCTGCTTTCCCTCCTGCACTGCTTTAAAGGCGGCCCGAAGAGCAATCTCCGTCTTCCCGTAGCCCACGTCTCCGCAGATCAGGCGGTCCATAATCTTCCCGCTTTCCATATCCGCCTTGGTCTCCGCAATGGCATTCAGCTGATCCTCCGTTTCCTCAAAGGGAAACATTTCCTCGAACTCCCGCTGCCAGACCGTGTCCTGGCCATAACGGTAGCCTTCTCCCGACTGCCTGGAGGCATAAAGCTCCACCAGATCCTTTGCCACCTCGCTTACAGCTCCCCTCACCCTTGTTTTGGTCTTTTCCCATTCCTTGGACCCCAGCTTGTTCAGCTTCGGGCGCTTTGCCTCAGCAGAAGCATATTTCTGGATCACATCCAGGCCTGTAGCCAGCACATACAGATTACCGCCGTCCCTGTATTCAATCTTAATGTAGTCCTTGACCACGCCTTCCATCTCTACCTTTTCAATCCCCCGGTAGATCCCTAAGCCATGACTCTCATGGACCACATAATCCCCTATTTTCAGCTCTCCCATGTCCTTGATCTTCTGACCCTGATAGAGCTTCTTTGCTTTCTTCTTTTTCTTTTCCGCCCCGAAGATGTCCGTCTCCGACAACACCACAAATTTAATCAGCGGATATTCAAATCCCCTGCCCACATGGCCGTAATAGGTCAATACCTCTCCGGGCTGTACTTCTCGAAAGGGATCCTCCGTATAAACCGCTGTCAGCTCCTGATCCCGCAGATCCTCCGCCAGCCGCCTGGCCCTGGTGCGGGAACCGGATAACAGCAATACGCGGTATCCTTTTCTTTTAAACTGCTGCAGATCCTTCACCAGCGCCTCAAAGCTGTTATTGTAAGGGGCAAGGCTCCTTGCTGCCACATCAATCCTTCGTTCCGGCTTAAAATAGCCACCCCTGGTATCCATGGTGGCAATCGTAACCACGCTTCCCCCCTGCAGCCTTGCCGCTACCTCTTCTCCGCTGTAAAGAATATTCATCTGACCGGGAAGGCACAGCCCCTTTTCCGCTCTTCTGGACATGCTCTCCCGAAATTCCAGCTCCACGGCCTCCGCCTGTTCTTTGAGCCGGACCGGCTCGTCCAGAAAAAACAAAGGTTTTCCCTGTTCTCCCTGCTTTTCCGACATATGTGTCAGCATTTCCGGCAGCGTTACGGTGTGCTCGTAAAAGTAACGAATGTATCCCTCCAGATTCGCCTTACTTTTAAACTCTATAAGCTGTTCCCGCAGTTCCCTCAGCTGAGCGGTAATCCTGGCGGCTTCCTCCGTCTGAAAGGCCTCCCAGAATACCTTTTCCTGGTGCTTTGCTTCCGCCTCCAGCTTTTTTAAGCCCTCTCTGATCCTCGTATCGTCCAGCACAAACTCCGTAGCCGGAAATACGGACACGCTCTCCAATTTTTCAATGGAGCGCTGGCTTAATATATCAAAGCTCCGGATGGATTCAATCTCATCCCCCCACAGTTCAATGCGGTAAGGATTTTCCTCCGTCAGGTCAAAAATGTCTATAATGCCTCCACGGACGGAAAACTGCCCCGGATTCTCCACCTGATAGGTTTTTTCATATCCGAAATCCGTCAGCTTTTCCGCCAGACGGCTCTCCTGCAGAATTCCCCCCTTTTCAATATCAATCACATCCCTTGCCCGATCCCACAAGGCCAACGGAGTCATCAGCGCCGCATAGGTAGTGACAATAGTCAGGGGCTTGTTTTCCATAAGACGGCGCATTGTCCTGACCCGCTCCTTCACCAGCTGATTTCCGTGAATATCCGCCTGAAAAAAGATCAGGTCCTTTGCGGGATATAACATGACATTTCTGTCATAAAACTTATATTCTTCAAAAATCTCCCTGGCCTTTAAGTCATTATAAGTAACGATGACCTTCCTCTTAGCGCCATCGCCCAGTCCATAAATCATATGCAGCTTTTGAGAATCCACACATCCCGTAAGACCTACAGGTCCCGTTCCTTTTCGTAATGTCTCCTTCAGGCCGTCATATTCCGCCAGTTCACGAAGAGGTGAGAGTAATGCCTGCATCCTTTTTACCTGCCGCCTTTCTGTTAAACTGATTCATCGCCGCATCTGCACCGTCCGCAAGAATCACCCGCACGGCCTCAGCCGCTCTGTCCACCGCCTCATCCATCAGCTTCCGCTCCGCCGTGGAAAAATGTCCCAGCACATGATCCACCAGATCCCATTCCTGTGGCTTTTCTCCCACGCCTACCCGGATTCTTACAAAAGCATCGTGTCCTAAAAGCGATATGATATTCTTCAGTCCGTTATGACCGCCGGCGCTGCCCTGCTTACGAATGCGCAGCTGCCCCACATCAAGACATATATCGTCGGATATGACGATCAGCTCTGAGGCAGCGTCTGCTTTATAATAGTCCACCAGCTCCCTGATACTTTCCCCGCTGAGATTCATAAAGGTAAGAGGCTTTGCCAGGATACATTTCTGCCCTGCAATCATCCCCTTGCCGATTACCGCCTTATGCTTCATCTCCAGTAAGGATATATTTTCCTGTCCGGCAAGCCTGTCTATCACCTCAAACCCGATATTATGCCTGGTGTTTGTGTATTCTCTTCCGAAATTTCCCAATCCTGCAATAATATACATAGTCATTTCCTTTCTCATACATAATAGCGGATTCAACTTTAAGATGCAATAAAAAAGTAACGTAAAAAAACGCCGCAGGCGGCGTTTTTTTACGTTTGCCTTTCGATCATGGCAATTTCCATTATCATTTATTTCAGCTTGAACTTCGCGGTAATGGCCTCCAGCGCCTTCACGGACTGCTTGCTTTCATTCAGCCTCTCATACCCCTCCATGGTGCTTTCCACCACCTTGGCAGATTTCTCCGCAATCTCATTGACTCCCTGCGTGGATTGATTCATCGTCGCATTGATGTCCTCCACGGATGTCACAATATTTGCAATGTGGCTGTCCAGCTCTTCGATGGCATTTTTAATCCGGTCCATTAAGCTCATATACGCGGATGCGTCTTCATGGTACTGTTCTCCCGAATTCTTAAATGCGCCATAATCGGAGATAACCTTTGTCTCCAAAAAGTGAATCATGGTATTCATACATTCCGTCATACTTCCCACGGCTGCATTAACCGCTCCCACAATCTCGTTAATATCGTCCACGGCCTTTGAGGTCTGAGTGGCAAGCGAGCCGATCTCCGTTGCCACTACGGCAAAGCCTCTTCCCGCTTCCCCTGCCCTGGCCGCCTCGATATTGGCATTCAGCGCCAGCAGGCTGGTCTGGCTGGAAATACTCTTGATGGCATCGGTCAGTTCGTTAATCTTTTCCGTAGCCTTGGACTGTTCGATGGCCTGATCGGATTTTTCTTTGATCTCCTTAAACACCGAAACCGCCTGATTGCTGGAATTCTCCGACGTTCTCTTGATTTCCTCCGCTCTGCCCAGGATCTGGCCGGATTTCTCCCTGCCGTCCTCCGTCATTTCGTAAATACTTTCCGCATTCTGCTTCACACTTTCCACGTTATCTGCAATATGCTCCGTATTTCTGGCCGCCATTTCAATACCTGCCGCCATTTCCTGCGTTGCCGCCGAATTATCCTGGGAACGTGCGTTATTATCCGACATGATGCGGTCCAGATTATCAACACTTGACTGGATTGTGTTTTCCGCATTGCTGATCTGGCTCACCATCTCCCTGAGTGCCCCCCGCATATCGTGGACTCTGGCCGCCATCTGCCCGATTTCATCCTTATATCTCCGCAGCATCTTACCGTTTTCGGTAGGCGTAAAGTCAAATCTGGCAGTCTTGTCAATTACCTTTGTAAGCGCCGTAATAGGCTTGACAATCAGCACACTGATGATCAGACCTACGATTCCGGAAAAAATAATTGCAATCAGGCCGCCTGTGCTGGCCTTTATAAACAGTGTATTGGTGGTGGCGCGTATCTCCTTTTCCGGCGCTGTCAGCACAAATTTCATCTGATTGTTCAGCGTCGTATATACAAGCCTTTTTTTCGTATGATTGTACTCATAGTTTATAAGAGAGCCCTCTTCCCGTCCTGACTGTAAGCTGGCGGCCACCTTTGCCATTGTACCGCCTAAGTCCGCTATATTTTGACCCAGCTCCAGATTCTTATGGTGCATAATAGCCCCGGAAGCATCCGTCAGGAAGGCATAGCCCGTATCATAAATGGTCACTGCATCCACCATTTTCGTCACCTGGCCGAAGTCAATATCCATGCCGATGATGCCTATGGACGTACCGTCCTCCGCATAGAGGGGCACCACATAAGAAATCATATACACATTTACGTTTTCATTCAGGTATGGAGACATCCAGAGCGGCGCCTTGTTCTCAACCGGCAGATAATACCAGCCCACATGGGCATAGTCCGTTGGTTCATACATGGAAAAGTCCGTGGGCTCCACCATATAGAAATCCTCGCTCAGGGAATTCCGCATCAGGAAACAGCCTGAAGTCGGGTTGGAATAATCGGGATTATAACGGATGTAAGCCGTGATCGCACCGTCAGTATGTATCGCAAAATCTTCGATGATGGACTGTACTCGCTCCGTAAATTCATCGGCATATGCCTTCTCCTTAAAAAAGCTGTCCACATCAAGCTCACTTAAAACGTAATCGCTCAAGGTGTCGACCGACTGTTCTATGCAGGCAATCCACCCGTTTAACTCAATCGTCTTGTTTTGCGCCTCCATTTCCATGTTCTGTTCCGCATAGTCCTCCGTTGCCTGTTTGGTGACATTGATGGACGCCACCTCCGTAATAGCGGATGCCAAAAACGTACATAGCAGGATGCAAAGCGTAATCTTGTATTTAATCGACTTCATGACGGTTCCTCCAAACCACTTTTTTCCAGTTATCACTTGCTGTTGATTATTATTACTTCTTTTTTCGTAAATCTGATTTCAAAAATCGACTGCCGCTGCTTTCCGGCCGCGGCAGTCTGGAAACTCACCGGCGTATCCTTCTTAAAGTGCCGTTAATACGGTCTGTCTTCCTCCGCCTCCAACATTGCCCGCTCGTAATGCTCCAGGATTGTCCTCTGGATATGATCTCTGGTAGCCGAATTGATGGGATGTGCAATATCCCTGTACTCCCCGTCAGCCGCCTTTTTACTTGGCATGGCAATGAACAGACCCTTATCACCCTCTATAACCTTGATGTCATGTACCACAAACTCGTTGTCCAGGGTGATGGATACAATAGCTTTCATTTTTCCTTCCTTCGCAACCTTTCTGATGCGAACGTCCGTAATCTGCATATGTACACCTCCCTTAGCCTGTAAAACACTACATGTTACATAGTATATCTTTCGTTCTTTTCCACTACGATCCTGATCTTTCCGTTTTCTCCCACAAACCGGGAATTGGTCCTGATCGTGCCGCGGCTCTCCACAATACAGTTTTCGATATAAGTGTTATCGCCGATATACACATTATTTAATATGACGGAATTTTTGATCACACAGTTATTGCCGATAAAGCTGTTTTTAAAGATAACTGAGTTCTCCACCACTCCGTTGATGATACAGCCGCTGGAAATCAGGCTGTTCCGTACATGGGAGCCTACGTTATATTTTGCAGGCGGCAGATCATCTACCTTTGAATATATATCAGGATACTGGTTGAAAAAGTAATCTCTGACCTCGGTCTTCAAAAAGTCCATATTGGTATAAAAGTAATCCTCCACCGAGGCGATATTTCTCCAGTAGTCCCTGATCTTATATCCGTAAATTCGCTTCACCCCCCTGTAACGGATTAAGATGTCCCTGACAAAATCGTACCGGTCTTCCTCCGCGCACTTCTCGATCATTTCAATCAGCTGGCGGCGGCGCATTACATAAATTCCGCAGGAAATGGTGTTGGTCTTTGCCTGAAGCGGCTTTTCTTCGTATTCCTCCACCCGATAGTCCTCATTCATGCGTATGGTTCCGAAGCGCTCCATGTCAGTGCCCGGCTCCATCTCCCGGCAGACAATGGTTATGTCCGCTTTCTTTTCGATATGGTATTCCAACAGCTTGTTGAAATCCATCTTGTAGACACAATCCCCGGATGCAACTACCACATAGGGCTCATGACTGTTTCTTAAAAAGCTCAGATTCTGGTAAATCGCATCTGCGGTTCCTCTGTACCAGTTACTGTTGTCCGCCGTAACCGTGGGAGTCAGAACATACAGGCCCCCCTGCTTACGTCCGAAATCCCACCACTTGGAAGAGCTTAAATGCTCGTTCAGGCTTCTGGCATTATATTGAGTCAATACAGCCACCTTTTGTACGTGGGAGTTGGACATATTACTCAAAGTAAAATCAATACTGCGATAGCTGCCCGCAACAGGCATGGCGCAGATGGCACGCTTCTGAGACAGCTCACGCATTCTGTGGTTATTGCCACCTGCTAAAACAATTCCGATCGCTCTCACTGCTTCCTCCATTCCGCCGCGCAAACGGCCTTTTTCTCTGCCGGAAGATGATCTTTAAACCGCCTGGCTTCCGGATCCTCTTCACGCCTCATCTTCCTTAATCAGTGTTTTCCCGCTTGCCATATAATAATTTTCATAATCGGTGGTTGTTGTCACACCATAAACCACAGAGTTCTTTCCGACAGCGATACCATCAGGGATCACACTTCTTTCTCCCACGGTTACAAGACCGCTGTTATAAATGTGAGGCGCCGTATCGTTCTCCGCCTCATCACCCACACCAAGCTTTACGTTATTCCCGATACGTACTTCCTCGGCTACAATGGCTTTATTGATCTGGCACCCGTCGCCGATCCTGGTCTGATTCATGATGATGGAATCCCGGACTACCGTTCCTTTACCGATGGTAACGCCGCAGCCAATCACGGAGCTGTATACCTGCCCGTAAATATTTGAGCCTTCTCCGATTATGCTCCGCTCGGCAACGCTCTCCGATGACAGATATTGAGGCGGCAGTGCCTCGCTCTTGGTATATATCTTCCAGTACTCCTCATAGAGATTAAATTCCGGCACAATATCAATCAGCTCCATGTTCGCCTGCCAGTAGGAATGCAGCGTACCCACGTCCTTCCAGTACCCCGTATATTCATAGGCATACAAGGGACAGCCCTTCTCGTGGCAGTAGGGAATGATATGCTTTCCGAAATCCAGCGCCGGCTGCTCCGCTCTTGCCAACAGCGCCTCCTTCAGGGTTTTCCAGTTGAAAATATAGATTCCCATACTCGCCAGATTGCTTCTGGGATGCGCAGGCTTTTCCTCAAATTCGGTAATCCGCTTGTTTGCATCGGTTATCATGATTCCGAATCGGCTTGCCTCTTCCATAGGCACCGGCATTACGGCGATGGTAACCTCCGCGTTATTGGCCTTGTGAAAATCCAGCATAACCTCGTAATCCATCTTATAAATATGATCCCCGGAAAGGATCAGCACATAATCCGGATTATAGCTTTCCATATATTCCATATTCTGGTAGATGGCATTTGCCGTACCGGTGTACCATTCGCTGTTGGTACTCTTCTCATAGGGTGGCAGCACCGTAACACCGCCGATATTCCGGTCCAGATCCCAGGGAATGCCGATTCCGATGTGTGTGTTCAGCTTCAACGGCCGATACTGTGTTAAAACGCCCACCGTATCAATCCCCGAATTGATACAGTTGGATAAGGGAAAGTCAATAATACGGTACTTCCCCCCGAATGCAACAGCCGGCTTTGCTACCTTGGAGGTCAGCACCCCCAGCCGGCTGCCCTGCCCGCCAGCCAACAGCATGGCAATCATCTCTTTTTTTATCATGTCATCACCCCTGTCTGGCCCTCTGCGGACTATACTCCGCAGTATAAGGCCGTATTTTCGCCAACTAGGACTTTTGAACTACTATGTTTTCTTCATTATAACATACCCGAAATGGAAAGTGAATATTTCCGCCAAAAAATATTCGCTTTCTTTATTTTTTCTGTTAAAAACTCACATATTTTTTAATTAATTTCTGTTTGTTTTTTGCGCCCGGTATGTTTATAATATAATGTATTAAATATGAAGGAAGTGTACCCTATGTATGAAATCAACTTTAAAGCCCCCTGCCACGTTTATTTCGTCGGCATTGGCGGCATCAGCATGAGCGGCCTTGCAGAGCTTCTCTTTCGGGAAGGCTTTACCGTATCCGGCTCCGACCGGAATTCCTCGGATCTGACCCGGTCCCTGGAAGCTAAAGGAATCACCGTTCATTATGGCGAAAGCGCCTCGCACATTACTTCAGATATAGACTGCGCCGTACTGACCAGCGCCGTGAAAGACAGCAACCTGGAATTTCAGACCATCCGTGAAAGGGGAATTCCCTGGCTTTCCAGGGCTGAGCTCTTAGGACAGCTGATGAAAAACTACAAAGTTTCCGTGGCCGTCAGCGGGACCCACGGAAAGACCACTACCACCTCCATGATCAGTGAAATTCTGCTCCGCGCAGGAACCGATCCCACCTTGTCCATCGGCGGTATGTTAAAGTCTGTCGGCGGCAATATCCGCATCGGCGGCAGTAACTATTTTGTGGCGGAGGCCTGTGAGTATACCAACAGCTTTTTAAGTCTTTCGCCCACAATCGGTGTGATTCTTAATATAGAAGAGGATCACCTGGACTTTTTTAAGGATCTTGCACATATTCGCAGATCCTTCCGACAGTTTGCGGAGCTGATTTCTCCGGAGGGCTGTCTGATTATAAACGCTGACATTCCCGATTTTGATGAGATTTCAAAGGGGCTGCCCTGCAGGGTAATTACCTATTCCATGGGAAATACACCTGCGGATTATTATCCGGAGCAAGTCTCCTTTGATGAGACGGGACTGCCTTCCTTTGTGCTGCACGGCCCGGACACCGGTGTACAGACCTTTCACCTGCAGGTTCCCGGCCTTCACAATGTGAGCAACGCCATTGCCTCTATCGCCCTGGCTGACTGCCTTTCCGTTGAAAGGTCAAAGACGGCGGAGTCCCTGGCCGGCTTTTCGGGAACGGCAAGACGCTTTGAATACAAGGGCTCGGTGGGCGGAGTCACTATAATAGATGATTATGCACATCATCCTACGGAAATTACTGCAACCTTGTCCGCGGCAAAAAAATATCCCCACAAGACCCTGTGGTGCGTTTTCCAACCCCATACCTACTCCAGAACAAAGACCCTGTTAAAGGATTTTGCCAGGGCCCTTTCTCTGGCGGATCAGGTTGTTCTTGCAGATATTTTTGCCGCCAGGGAAACCGACAGCCTAGGGATCAGCTCGGAAAACCTCCGAGATGAGATCAAGGCCCTGGGACACGACTGCTACTATTTCCCGTCCTTTGACGAGATCGAAAATTTTCTGCTGGAAAATTGCATAAACGGTGATTTGTTGATAACTATGGGCGCCGGTGACGTTCTGAAAATCGGCGAAAGCCTCCTCGGCTCTTAATTGTCCACAATATCCACAGGCTGGCACCTTAAAGGTTACGTCCGGCCTGTGGATATTGTCTTAGCGGATTGTGTATAAAATTTTATTATTTTCCCCCTGTTTCCTACCTTCAAAAAAGTTATCCACATTATCCACCAAATTCACATTTAACGGGGATTTTCACAGCCACAAAGGTTTCGGAAATTTGACTATTTCTTTTTCAAAATCCTTGTGCTATCCTTGGTCTACTGCATGACCGCAGGAATCAGAAGAAGGAAGTGTTATTGATGGCCGGTTTGATGATTTACAAGGATAACGATGTGGCTTCTACTGCTGTATCAAATCTTTTTATTGATAAATATATGAAGGATGCCAATGATGCACAGCTGAAGGTCTATCTTTATCTGCTCCGCATGATGAATGCACAGCTGGCTACCAGTGTGTCCGATATTGCGGACAAGTTCAACCACACCGAAAAGGAAGTGGTGCGGGCTTTAAAATATTGGGAAAAAACAGGACTGCTGACCCTTGATTTTGATCAGGACAAGAACCTCGTGGGGATTCACGTTCATGACCTGAATGCCGCCGACTTTGAAAAAAAAGGCCGACCCCAGGCTTCCTCCACCTTTATTCCCACGCCTTCTCCGCAGCCGGCCATGCCTGCCGCGGAAAAGAGCCAGACTGTGGAGAGCGCTGTTTCCTTTGACAAGCCGGCATACTCCGCCGATCAGCTCCGGGAATTTAAGAATCGTCAGAATACCTCCCAGCTTCTGTTCATTGCCGAATCCTATATTGGCAAGCCGCTGACGCCTGCGGAGATGAAGACCATCCTCTATTTTACCGATGTGCTTCATTTCTCTGATGATTTAATTGATTATCTGCTGCAATACTGCGTGGAACGGGGAAAAAAGGATTTTAAATACATAGAAAAGGTAGCCATAAGCTGGGCGGAACAGAATGTAACCACCCCCAGGCAGGCCCAGAAGGTGTCCTCCCGTTATGACAAAAATGTTTATGCCATTATGAATGAGCTGGGCAGAAACAGTGCCCCAACCCCCAAGGAGGCCGAATATATCATGCGCTGGATCCAGGAGTACGGATTTTCCAACGATATTATTTTTGAAGCCTGTGAGCGCACGGTGATGGCCACCGACAAAAACCGCTTTGAATATGCAGAGCGCATTCTTCAAAGCTGGCATGAGCAGAACGTACATCATAAATCCGACATTTGCAGAATAGACGAGCTGTATCAGCAGCGCCGAAAAAGCACTGTTACTGCAGCTTCTTCCAAGCAATACACCAACCGCTTCGGCCAGTTCACCCAGAACACCTATGATTTTGATGCGCTGGAGAAGGAACTGCTGAGCAATTAGTAAAAGGAGAAATTTTGTGGCACTAACCAACTCTCAGTATCAGTCCATCCTCGGCGATTACGACCGGATCAGAGACAATAACCGATTTACCCTGGAGACCCGGAAACAACAGGTCTTTCAGGCTGTACCCGAATATCGTGAGCTGGAGGATTCCGTAAGCACCGAGTCCGTTTCGGCCGCCAGGGCCGTGCTGGAGGGCGAGCTGGAGGCCCGTGAGCGTCTGCGCAGGTCTCTCGACAAAATCAGGCAGCGGCAAAAGCAGCTTCTGGAGGCTGCCGGCTTCCCGGAGGATTATCTTGAGCCCATCTATAACTGCCCTCTTTGCCGGGACACCGGATATGTCACCACCAGTGACAGCCGGAAGCAGAAATGCACCTGCTTTCGAAGGCGCGAGATTTCCGTCTTGTATTCCCAATCCCATATTCAGGATATGGTGGCAAGAGAAAATTTTTCCACCCTTTCCACAGAGTACTATCAGGGTCAGGATCTGCAGCATTTTGAGTCTGCCGTAAACCTTTGCCATGAATTTGTAAAAAACTTTAAGAAGGACTTTTCCAATATCCTTTTTTATGGTACAGTAGGTACTGGTAAAAGCTTTTTATCCGGATGTATCGCCAGGGAACTGATGGATGCAGGATATTCGGTCATTTATTTCGGCGCTTCCGGTTTTTTTGACCTGCTTGCGCGATATTCCTTCGATTACAAAGAAAAAGCGGCGCTTCAGGAGCTTTGCGAGGACATTTACAGCTGTGATTTATTAATTATAGACGACCTGGGCACGGAGATCACCAATTCCTTCGCCGCCTCACAGCTGTTCTCCTGTCTGAACGAGCGCTCCCTGCGGAAAAAATCAATGATTATTTCGACCAACCTGAAGCTGGAGGAAATCCGCGACCGTTATTCGGACCGCATCTTTTCCCGACTCACCGGCTCTTTTGCCCTTTGCCGGCTGACCGGTCCGGATATTCGCATCATCAAGAAAAGAATACAAAACTCATCCACAACAGCAAGCTAAGGAACACAGTTTCTAAGGAAAGGCAAAGGTATATTCATGGGCAACCGCGAAGAAAAAAGAAATCTGGAAACAATCCCTGTAGGTTCTTTGGGAATCATTGCACTGGAGGGATGCCGGCCCCTGGGTGAAAAGGTGGATCAATACCTGGTAAAATGGCGGGCAGAGCGAGAGAGCGAGCATAAAGAATCTCTGGCTTTTGCCGGTTATCAGCGGAATTCTTATCTTTTAGATGCCAGAGTACCGCGCTTCGGATCGGGCGAGGCAAAGGGAATGATTCTGGAGTCCGTCCGCGGAGATGACATTTACCTTTTGGTGGATGTATGTAACTATTCCCTGACCTATTCTCTGTGCGGCCATGAAAACCATATGTCTCCGGACGATCATTATCAGGATCTTAAAAGAATCATTGCAGCCGTAGGCGGCAAAGCCCGGCGCATTACGGTTATCATGCCTTTTCTTTACGAAAGCAGACAGCACAAAAGGACTGCAAGGGAATCCCTGGACTGCGCTCTGGCACTTCAGGAGCTGGTTCAAATGGGTGTTGACAACATCATCACCTTTGATGCTCATGATCCCCGCGTTCAAAACGCAATTCCTCTTCATGGTTTTGAGACGGTACAGCCTGCATATCAGTTTATTAAGGGCTTGCTGCGCAATGTAACGGATCTGACGCTGGATTCCGATCATATGATGGTGATCAGCCCCGATGAAGGCGGTATGGGCCGCGCCATCTATATTGCCAACGTGCTGGAGCTGGATATGGGTATGTTTTACAAGCGACGTGATTACACGCAGATAGTAAACGGCCGTAATCCCATTGTGGCTCATGAGTTTCTGGGCACCAGCGTGGAAGACAAGGATATGATCATCATTGACGACATGATTTCTTCCGGAGAAAGCGTTTTGGAGGTAGCCGCCGCCCTGAAAGCAAGAAAGGCAAAACGAATCTTCGTCTTTGCCACCTTTGGCTTGTTTACCGGGGGGCTGGAAAAATTTGACAAGGCTTACACAGACGGCGTCATCGACAAGGTGCTTACCACAAACCTGATCTACCAGACTCCCGAACTGCTGCAGAGGGAATGGTATGTCAGCTGTGATATGAGTAAATACATAGCCTATATCATTGATACCTTAAACCATGATTCTTCCATCAGTGATCTGCTTAATCCCAACGAGCGGATTCAGGCAATCGTATCGAAGTATAAATCCGGTGCCTTACAATAGTAATACCGTCAGTTCGAGACCTTCCTGACGTAAAACAAAACTTTACTGACATATCATTTATCTTGTTTCATCAGTTTTTAAGAAACCCTGAAAACATGGCGTTTTCAGGGCCTTATCTTTTATCCTGTTTTATCCTTTTGCGTGCAATTTGGTACTATTTTGGTACTGTCAAACATTAGAAATCTTTTAAAAAACATTTGCAATTTTTTCCATTTCATCCGCTTTTATATCTTCCATTACATGACTGTATAAGTCCATCGTCATAGCAAGAGAACTGTGCCCCAAAATGGTTTTTAAAACCTGAGGCTGCATTCCCGCCTCTATGGCCCTTGTTGCAAACGTATGCCGAAACACATGGGATGTTATGCGGTCAAATTCAAATCCTGCTTCACGAATTCTCTTTATGGTCCTGTCAATTTCTCCCTGCACACGCTCCCGGCTCAGCGGCTCTCCATTCTCATTGCAGAAAAGATAATTATCCAGACTAACAACTTTAAAATGCCAAAATGCGCGTTGTTCCTCCAATATGGAAAGTATATCTTTTGTTAGCGGAATATCTCGCCTGCTTGTGCGCGTTTTAGGCGTATCTTCAAAAAATCCTTTATGCTCCAGATACTTTAATGTCCGCTGTATATGGATCACATTTTTCTTTCTGTCAATATCAGTATATTTAAGCCCGCGCACCTCTCCGCTTCTCATCCCAGTACGTAGCATAATGGCAAATATATTGTAAAGATAGCTCTCCTTTGCATATTCCATGAACAATTTTTGCTGCTCCCTGGTTAATGCCTGGCGAACTTTCTTTTCCGTTTGGCGCGGAAGCGTTGCCACATCTACCGGATTTCTTTCGATCAGCCCATTTTTTACCGCTTGAGTGAAGCAACCATTCAACACAGCAGAAATTGTTTTAATACTTGATACGGCATATTCTTTCTTTGCCAGATCATTATATAGCTTCTGCACATGTTCGCCTCTAATATCATTTATATACATATCTCCAAGCCGCTCTTTGATGCAAGCGTTATAATACTTCTGATATGCCGATAACGTGCCGGCCTTGACACGCCCTTCCTTATATTCCGTCATCCATGTAGTAAACCACTCATCAAATATCACATTTTGCTTTTCTACAAAAAGACCGTGCGCCAATTTATATTTCAGGTCTGTTACCTGTTTCTGAACTTCCGAAATTGTTTTGCCATGAATAAGATACCTTTTTCCCCTTATCATAGGCCGTGCCTCGTATTCATTATAACGTTGCTGTATTCCCTTCGGAAGTTTGCGCCCTCTCTTATCTGTTGCCATAATATGCACCACCCTTTCTATATTGTGAGGCAGGGGCAGCAGGCATATAAGCCGCCGCCCACTCCCTTATTTCCGTTACCTGAAAATCAATACTGCTGCCTGAATGATATTCCCGGCCAGTGAGATAATAAGCGCAACTCTGCATCTGATAAGCTGTCTTTTCATATCGCTTAAAATCTCAGTTGCAAGGCTCATGTTCTCTTTCCGCTTTGCCATTATACAGCACCCCTTTCATGATTTCTCTAAACTCCCAGTCCTCTATATAACGCCGCTCATCCAAATTTTCCATCATTGGGTCATTGTTGGGTGGCGTGTACTCTTCCCGGAGATAATTCTTGCAGATAACCGTTTTCAGCCCGATAAAGATAAGCAAAGAATTATATCCTCTTGAAGCTGCTCTATCATACAAAAGTGTTATTCCACGTTTTGTTATGGGTGTTTTTTCTGCATACTGCTGCATTATCTTCCTGATAACCTCATGCCGCTGCATCATGGCTTTTTCCTCTTTACCCTGATAACCATTCTAAGCGGCTCCGGCTCATTCCCGGCATATTCTTCCACCGCCGCCACTGTGACCGCCTTAACGCCCCTCTCTGTGCGTACAATCGCCATATCCCCGGCAGATACCCGGTCAATGAGAAGTCCGGGCAGTTCCCATGAATACAGCTTGCCGCCGGGCTTGTGGTATGCCCTCACAATCTGCCGCCTGCCGTACCTGATAGGAACACACTGGATGCCATGCGCCATTGCCAGTAAATAGCTTGTGTAACCGTCAATCAGGTTTCCCCGGCTGTCAAGGATAATCTGCGACTGTAAAGCCCCGGTTTCCTCGAAATACTGTTCTTTCCTCTGCATCTTCTCCGGCTTCGGCTTATGCGCCGCAAAGCAAGGATAAATCTTTATTTCATCAATATTCTCAATCCGCACACCATTCAATGTATCGCGTACAGTATCGTTATGAATCTTGAATGCCTTTGCAAATCCATCCATATAAGCACAATGCACTAACCATGTGATTTTTTCTATCGGCTTGAGTTTGTCCAGTTCTTCCTTGTTCTCTGCTACCACTTCATACATGAAATCAACCGCTTTGTCAAAATTCATATCATCAGTTCCACTTTGAATTATTTCTTTAAGTTCCTTATCAGTTAAGGCGGTAATACCGCAATGCGTTTCTGTTTGCATTTCTTTCAAATCCTCTCTTTACAGAGGGCAGAGGGAATGTTATAATCCCCTCATACCCTGATACTTTTTTGTAATGTTTTCCGGGTTACTGCCCCTATCAGATTGCGGCTCTGGTAAGGGCATATTTTATGCCTGAACAAGCTGCTGTACCTGTGAGCGTCCGAAAAATCGCGCTTTATAAGTCATTCCGTCTCCCTTACTTCCCCAGATCAGTTCTGTGCCAAACAGCGCCCTGCTCCCATGAATCACTTCATACCCAAGCTGTTTCCAGCCGCTCCATGTGTTGGTTTCCTCGTCAATCCCTGCCGCCGCCTTTGCGTCCTCGATCCGCTTTGCGTTTACTTCCTCTGCTTTCGCAGTCAGCCATGCCCTGTGTAAGCACTCCCCAAAGGAAAGTTCTTTGTTTTCCCAGTAAATCTTCCATGCTTTCAACATGATTTTGCTAAGATTGTACTTCATGCGTCCTATCTCCTTTCAATTTCAAGAGGTTTTAGGACAGCCCCGGCAGGCTTTAAACATCTAGCGGCTTATGCGGCATCTCAATCTCTCTTATCCTGTTTCCCGGTGTTACCTTGCGTTCTTGCTTTCCCTTTCGGTACTCCCGTCCGCCTTGGCTGTTTTGTTCTCTTGTTTATAGCATTAGTATAAACTATTTTAGTGTACTTGTCAACCTTTTTAATGAACCTTTTTGATATATTTTTCAACTTTTTCTGCTTACTTATATTTAATAATGATTGACTTTTTCATGATTTTAGTTTATCCTTTAGTTAATTTTTGGAAGGAGGCTATCAGCATGATATACAACAGCAATGAACAATTAGTAACTGAACTAAAAAAACTGCTCCTTGATACAAAATGCAGCCAACGAGACATAGCCAAACAAATGGGAATATCACCTCAAGCACTTCAAAATCTCCTTAACAAAAAACAGCTTTCTTTCGCAGATTTAAAAAGAGTACTGGACTGCATAAATTGTGATTTGTTGGTTGATTTCTCTGTTAGACCAATTTCTGTAGTCGAGGCCGCCGGCGAGCCAATCAACGGCTACATCAAGATACCCGATACTCAAAAGCCTGATCCAGCTGCCACCATGGACCGGCAATCAATACCCACAAATGGCCCTTCTGTTAAGGACCTGAAGCTGGATCCGGCAACAGACCCTTCCGGCAGCAGTCCTCATCATTATGAGACCCTTGAAGAAAAATTGGAGCGGATGCGTAAGGCTCATGTTTCTCAAGAAGAATAAAGCGCCCCTCGCCTGGCATCTTAAACATGCCGTATAACCGCCGTATGTGCCCCAAATCGGCGTCTTGCTATGTCACAGGTAAGTTTAGCCTTTGCACTCTCAAAATCGAAATATGGGGCTTGTAGCGATCTTGAAGGGTATATATGCTGTTATACTCATGAATGTCCAGGGGTAACTAGTAAGGAAATAGAAGCTGGATGAAGGCAGATTTTACGATTGATGGCTGCAAAAACACATGTTTCGCTCTTGAATCCTGCTGCCGGATATGCTATATTAAAAACAGGGAAAGCCATAGAAGCGGCTACCCTCGAATAAATCAAACTAACACATGGTGTCAGCCGTCACTATTCGCAGTAGTGGCGGCTATTTTCGTTTCCCCTTGAAAACTGTGTAGCACAGTCCAATCAGGGCAATAATGAATATTCCAGTCTGAACTAAGTCAGAGTATGTAATCATCATTGGCAACGCCCTCCTTTCTTTCGTCTGGAGGGTTAGCCCCTCCGAAAGGGAGGGCAGCCGCCCGGCTCTATGGTTTCCCATGAATGGAGTATAGCACACATTTCCTTTGCAGACAAATATAAAGTTTTCTGAAATCCTAGTTTTACTGGTCCCCCTGGTTTTCCCCAGCATTTTCGTGTAAGGCATCCTGAAAACATAGCCGACAACCGCAGCCGGCCGACAACACTACAGGCGCATAGCAATCCGCTCGGTGGAGCTTGTCCATGTGGTATTAAACTCCTTTGAACTATTGTGCCGATATGCCTGTGCTTCTGCCGCTTCCGGGAGAAAGGCCCGAAGACTATCAACCCTGTCATGCCTGCGCAGGCTGTATAATGCCTTCCGCTCTGCCCTGCGTATTTCTTGCGTACACATGCACAGCTGCCTCCCTGTTGCCGCTCTGGTATACTGTTCCCTGCCATACAGACAGCGCATGACCGTTTTCTGATCGTCTGGCAAGCTGGCCACCATATCCCCCAGGATGATGCACAATTCTTCCTGATCTACTCTGTCTATGACGTCCCCTTCCACATCAACACTGCTGGGTATCATATCCCCAATGGTATCCCCGTTATCACTTTCCTGCAGTATACTGTCCAGGCTCCCAATGCGCGACATATTAATTGCCGATTCCAGATCGCTTGCCTGCTTTTCGTCCAGATCCAGGTTATAGCAGATTTCCCACCGTGTGGGTTTTCTTCCTCGGTATATCTGAAAGGCATTTTCTATCTTTCTATACTGGTGCATCTTCTGCTGTTCATGATCGGGAATCCGCACTGTCCGGCAGCAGCTTTCTATATATCGTTTCATCCTTTGATTTATCCAGAAAGACGCATAAGAAAAGAACTTACAGCCTGCCTCTTTACTGTATCCATCTACAGCATCATACAAAGCAATATAGCCTTCCTGTTCCAGGTCTTCCAGCTCCGCATATCCCCGGTAGCGCCTGGCCATGCATCTTATGAAATTCTTTGTCTGCTCCCACAGCTGGAGCATATTGTCAGCCGTATCAACCCCTGCCTTGATTCTGACAACCAGTTCTTCATTGCTCATTGAACAACTCCGCGATATAGTATAAATCAAATTGCTTCTGTTATTTCAAAAAAACTAAGTTTTGTTAAGTCGCTTACCCGTTTTTTTATAATGATTTGTTTCATAAAACTAACATTTACTAACATTCTATCTCAAATATCCAGTAAACTGCACCCCTGCTGCCGGCCGGCTACTTTAAAATCTCCCTTGCATAATACTGAAAGGTCGAAACTATATAATATCCTGCATATTCCGGGGATATAAACTGCACATTGGTATCAAACCGGTGTTCCCATGTCTTCAAGGATGCCATAAAGGCAGCAGGTGTGAAGTCCGTCCGGTATTTATGTCCAATAATATCCGAATAACCTCCGGGGGCCTCAATCATCAGATAAACTTTTACCCTGTCATTTCCCGCCTTCAGGAACTCTTTTTCAAACCGGTCCCGTTCTCTGGTGAAATTACCGCTTAATTCTTCCAAGGACGCCTTGCGCTCTATGCAAATATCCTTGTGAAAATATATGTCCTCGCCTGCTGCCTCCGTAGGAATCATAAAGGAATAATCTCCATACTCCAGCTTTGAAACCCGGTATGCGATGCCCTGTTTGTTGAAATAGTCCAGTATATGATCGTTTCTCTTCTCCCGGCTGTCGACTAATACAACAATGCCCCTTGACAGCTTCTTTAATTCTTCAACGGAAAACCTGTAATTCTTCACTCTGTTTGCCCCTCTCCTGCAGACTTTTCAAGAACGACTTCGTCTCTTCATCAGCCATTTGCTTTCTCACATTGACCTCCGGCATTATAACCGGGATCGTCATGCGATAAATTCTATCATGGATCCTTGGGTCAGTCTTTAAATTCTCCCTCTTGATATTACTGGTGAAGATCGTCGAGTAACGGTTAGCATACCGCCTGTCAATCAGCCGAAATAATGCCGTTATTATCCAGTCCTTATTTTCCACCTGGGCGCCCACATCATCGTAAACGTCAAACCCTGCGCCCCATAATAAAGCAACGCCGCTTTTCAGCGGCGTGGTTTCCTGCACTCAG
>CAJUIA010000011.1 GCA_910586485.1 uncultured Acetatifactor sp. | reverse complement strand
TTAAATACATGATTTGTGTGTTATGAGGTTTAAAAGGAAGTGTCAAACTCCCGGACACCTACCTGGAAGAGCTGAAGAAGAAGGGTGTAGAGGATTACATCAAGGTTTACCAGGACGCATATGACAGATATAATGCAAGATAACTAAGGATATGCTATAATGTAATAGCCGCAAAGGAAAAGTAAAACCAGCATTCGGATTCGTGGATGATTCACGAATCCGAATGTTGATATGTGCTAAAATGTGAGTGCCCGTCGCAGCGGGCAGATGGGGTTAGTGTGAGATTCCGCAGAGCGGAATCATGGAGGTTGATATGAGAAGGTTACTGGCAGTATGTCTGGCACTCTTTTTATTGGCCGGGAGCCTGACGGGGTGCGGGGGGAGCGGTGAAGAGGTTGTGCCGGAGGAAATTGTATGGGTACTTCTGGAAGAGGACGAGAAGCTGTACAACAGCCTTACGGGTATTGAAAAGATTGAAGAAGCTACGGGAGTCAATATAACCTTTAAGCTGATGACCAAGGAAGAATATAATTATATGCTGGCGTCCGGGAAGTATCCGGATGTTATGGCGGCATATCTGTATAACGGGGAGGTCCTGGACCTGTATAACAGGGGTGTTGCAATAGAGGTTTCCGAGCTGGTGGAAAATAATTCCACCTATCTGAAGGGAATTTACGAGGACAACCCGGATATTTATCAGGAGGTACAGACGAACGACGGAAAGCTGATCTATTTTCCTTCTCTGAATCCCATGAAATCCGATGAGGATCTCTATCGACTGGCTTATTCCGGGCTGCTGATCCGTCAGGACTGGCTGGATAAGCTGGGGCTTGAGGTACCTACGGACATTGAGGAATGGCACAGGGTGCTGACGGCATTTAAGACGAAGGATCCCAACGGTAACGGCATAGCGGATGAGATTCCCTTTGACGACTATCGCTATCACTTGTTTGCGCCCTCCTTCGGGGTTTTTGAAGGAATATTGTTAAGCGGCGGGAATCGGGTGACCTACGGACCCATGGAGGATGGTTATAAAGAATTTTTACAGACCATGAACCAATGGTATGAGGAAGGGCTGATTGGACAGAGCGCCGTTACCGGCTCCAGTAAGTGGAGTGATGCCAATATCATCAATGATATTTCCGGCTCCTTTTATGGCCTGGATAATGCCTGGCGGATCTATCTTCCGGCTCTGCTGGAAACCAACGGGGAGGCGGCACTGACGGCGGTGCCCATCCCCAGGGCCAGAGACGGGAAGAGTTATTCCTCTATGGAAAATCTGAAAACCCATATCCGGAATCAGGTAACGGTAATTACCAGCGCGTGCAGGAATCCACAGGCCGCCATGAAGGTGATTGATTATATGTACAGTGAGGAAGGCTCAGATTATCTGACCTGGGGAATCGAGGGGGAGACTTATCAGGTCGGTGCCAACGGTGCAAAGTATCTGCTGCCGGAGTCCCTGGAGCTTGCGGAGGATGGGTATATGAAGCTGCATCATGTGGCCATCGGACATGTGGCGTTTCCAAAATATGACGGGGAGACGGTGGTGCTGCAGACTTATCCCGAAGAGCAGCTGATTGCGGAAAAGGTCTGGGCAAACTGCGATACCTCTCTGATTTATCCGCCCAATATTTTATTCCCGGCCGAAGACCGGAAAAAGATCAACGAGCTGCTTCCGGACATTGGAAAGTATGTGGAAGAAATGCGTATGGCGTATGTGACGGGGGAGAAATCTCTTGACACCTTTGACGAATTCAGGGCGGCATTAAGGGAGATGGGGATAGAAGAGGTCATAGAAATATATGAAAAAAATTATAAAATATACCTGGAGAAGGGAGCGCCCCGCTGAGGCGCACAGGTGAAAAGATATGTTTTCATGGGAAAAGGAGCAGCCGGAGGTCTATGGAATCCCGGCAGCTGCAGTGGCGGAATTTGAAAAGCAGGTATTGTCGGCGGGAGTGCAGCTTCACGGCTTTCTGTTCCTGCAGGGCAGGAGCATCCTGGCGGAAAAATATTACGAGCCCTATGGGCAGGAATCTCTGCACCGTATGTATTCCGTTACCAAAAGCTTTGTAGCCCTGGCGGTGGGTCTTTTGGAGAAGGAGGGGAAAATAAAGCTGGGGGATAAAATCTGCGATTATTTTCCGGAGTATACGGAACAGGTGGAGATATATCCCTGGTGCAGGGAAATGACCATAGAGGACATGCTTTCCATGCGGACCTGCTATGGCGGCACTACTTATAAAATCTATGATTCGGAGGACTGGACAAAATCCTTTTTCCGGGTGGAGCCGGATCATATTCCGGGTACGGTGTTTTCCTATGATACTTCTTCCTCCCATACCCTTGCGGCGCTGGTGGAGAAGCTCACGGGGAAGAAGCTGCTGGACTACCTGCGGGACAAAGCCTTAAGGGAGCTGGGCTTTTCTGAGGAAGCCTATATCATACCGGACGGAGTGGGAGTTTCCCAGGGGGGAAGCGGCATGATGAGTACCCTGCGGGATGTGGCCTGTGCGGCGTATTTGTGTAATCATTACGGCTGGCTGGAAGGCCGGGAGCTGCTGCCGGAGGCATACATAAGGAAGGCTGTATCCAATCTGGTGCCCACGGATCTGCAGCCCGTACAGGATGAGCAGTGCGGCTACGGATATTTCTTCTGGATGCCCAGGGAGGAAGGCTTTTGCATGTACGGCATGGGGGGACAGCTGGCGCTTTGTTTCCCGAAGAAGGACTTTTGTCTGCTGACCATGGCGGACACCATCGGAAATCAGGCCGGACTGCAGATTTTATATGACTGCTTTTATCATTTTGTGTATCCGTATCTGCAGGAGAGGCCGCTGGACAACCCCAAAGCCTTTGTGGAAGCCGGTGATAGCGGGAAGCCGGCAGGGATGGAAGGAGTAAACGCCCATGGTCCGGCAGCAGCTTTCCAGGTGCCGGGAGCAGTCTTTCAGGGGATAGGAGGCGGGCGGTATCGTTTTTATCCCAATGCCATGAAGCTTACCACATTAGAGTACGGCGGACGGGGCAGGGAGCAGCAGTCCGGCAGGGAAGAGATGGAGCTTCGTCTGTGCAGAGGCGGGGACGAGTATTGCTTTTCTTTTTATATGGGCGGCTGGAAGGAGGGAGTTTTTCCCTATTCCAATATGCGGTGCCGCTGCCGCGGCGATTGGAAGCAGGGCCATTTGATTCTCCGGGTCCATCTTGTAGACGAAGAGCAGGGGCACCTGATTCTTGATGTGGCTTTCCGGGACGAAAGGATCGGGGTGCGTGTGGGCAGCACCAATGAACCTTATTTTAAAGGGCTGCGGGGATTTGCGTCGGCATGGCCGGAGCAGTCCGGAAACCCGCAGGAAACGGATACGGCAAATTCGCAGGATTGCGGAAAGGCATGGTGATTCATATGACATTAAAGGAAGCTGTTTTACGGCAGGACCTGGAGCAGGTAAAGGAAATTCTTCGTTGGACGCCGGGGGTGGTCAATGAGCCGGACGAGGAAGGGATGCCGATCCCCTTTCTGGCCGCCGAAACCGGTAATCTTGAGATTGTAAAATATCTGGTGGAGTATTCTTATGCCAGCATGAATACCGTTGACGCCTTAAACAGGAATATTCTGCATTACGGGGCCGCTTCCGGAAACGTGGAGCTTTGCCGCTATCTGGTGGAGCGGGTGGGCATGAAGATTACGGGCGGGGACAGAAATCTGCTGACACCCTTTGAAATCGCCAACACCAGAGGCCACCGGGAATTGGAGGCGTTTTTTGCGGAGAAGGTGGGGGCGGCATATGAGGATATGTACCATAATCCCATTCGCAGGGGGATGTATCCTGACCCTTCCATTGTCCGGGTGGGGGAAGATTACTATATGGTGAATTCCTCTTTTATCTTTTTTCCCTGTATTCCCATCTCCCATTCCAGAGATTTGCTCCACTGGGAAATTATCGGACATGCCATCACCAATCCGGATTGGGCCGGGCTGGACGGCCTGGAGGGGGGCAGGGGATACTGGGCGCCGGATATTTCCTATGACAATGGGACCTTTTATATCACGGCCACACTGCGCCTTAATGATGGAGGGCCGGTATACCGCAGACAGATGGTGGTAACCGCTTCCAGACCGGAGGGGCCTTACGGCAAACCGGTCTTTCTGGAGGAGGACGGTATAGACCCTTCTATTTTCCACGAGGACGGCAGACATTATATGCTGCTGAACCGGGGAGCAAGAATTTTTGAAATCAGCGCAGACGGCTCTAAGCAGTTATCCGAAGCGAAGCTGCTGTATTACGGAGATCAGAAGCGGGCGCCGGAGGGGCCTCATCTGTTGAAAAAGGATGGCTTTTACTACCTGTTTATGGCAGAGGGCGGCACCGGAATGGGGCACAGGATTACAGTCATGCGCTCCAGGGAGCTGATGGGCTTGTACGAGCCCTGTCCCTATAACCCGATTATGCGCCAGGAGGATCCCCAGGCCGGGATTCAGCGGGCGGGTCATGGAAAACCGGTGCTTGCCGCAGACGGACAGTGGTATATGGTATACCTGTGCGGAAGGTGCCTGGAGGGGAAATGGAGTATGCTGGGCAGAGAGACTGCGCTGGACCCTGTTACCTGGACGGCGGACGGCTGGCCCATTGTAAACGGCCTGCAGGGCCCCAGCGTGCTGCAGAAGAAGCCGGGGCTGGGGGAGGCTGCCGCACCGCAGAAAAAGCCGGGGCCGGGGGAGGCTGCCGCACCGCAGAAAAAGCCAAAGCTGCAGGAGGCTGCCGGTGAAGATGAGAAGCTGCGAAACGGCGGTATATGGAGAGATGACTTCCGGGGGCCGCAGCTTTCCGGGGAATGGATGACGCCCAGAGAGCCGGATCAGGACGGTATCTGTTTCAGCGGGGGCAGACTTTTCTTAAAGGGGAGCCGTTTCCCTTTATCCAGGGTAGAGGCCCGCAATATTCTGCTGCGCAGGCAGACGGCTTTTGACTTTGATGCCTGGACAGAAATTGAGAGCCTTAAGTTAGGGCCGGGGCAGGAGATCGGCCTGACCTGTTACTATGATGAAAATACCTGGGTGTGCTTTGGGGCTGTGGGCGCGGAAGGGGCGGCGGAGCTGATGGTAAAGGAGCATATCGGAGACGAGGACAGAGTGTTTCGGGCAGGGGAAATCAGTTTAAAGCAGCCGCTTCGGCTGGGTGTGGAGACCAGAGGGCTGACAAGGCGTTTCCTGTACCGGACGGAGGCCGGAGAGCTTCGGCCGGTATGTACTCTGGAAAATGTATATTACCTTTGCAGTGAGGGCTTGAAGAAGGGAAAGCGGTTTACGGGCGCCATGGTGGGATTGTATGTGTATGCAGGGGATCAGGACTGCCTTGGAGTGTTCCGGTATTTTGAGTACAGGGAGGAAAAGCAGGCTTATGAAAAATATAAAAGACTTTGAAGCTTTTTTTACTTCAGAGAGGGGCTGGAGCGGCGCTTTTGAAGAGGCCGTGGCCGCACTGGAGCGGGAACAGGGAGGGACGATTCTGGTGGCGCCCGGTATTTATGAGACCTATTCCATTGAGTTAAAAAGTAATATGACCTTATATCTGGAAGCGGGAGCGGAAATCAGATTCCTGCAGAACTGGCAGGGTTACAGGGTAGTCCATTCGGAATTTGAAGGGAAGCAGGAAGCTCTGAGCATGCCCTGTATTTATGCTCATGATGCGGAGAATGTGACACTCTGCGGGCAGGGGATGCTGAACGGGCAGGGGGATTACTGGTGGGAAAACAGGAAAAATATTCCCCAGGGCCGTCCCTTTCTCGTCTGCTTTGAACGATGCAGTCATGTGAAGGTGCTTGATGTTAAGCTGGTGAATTCTCCGGTCTGGACGGTTCATCCGCTGTACTGCAGTGATGTGGAAATCAGAGGGATTACCATCCGCAATCCCAAGGATTCGCCCAATACGGACGGAATCAATCCGGACGGCTGTTGTAATGTCAGGATAGCGGACTGCCTTGTGGATGTGGGGGATGATTGTATCACCTTAAAGTCCGGTACGGAGGACACGCCGGTAAAAATGCCCTGTGAGAATATTACCATAACCAACTGCAATATGGTTCACGGGCATGGAGGCGTGGTCATCGGGAGCGAAATGAGCGGCGGAGTGCGCAATGTGGTGATTTCCAACTGTGTTTTTCAGGACACGGACCGGGGAATCCGGGTAAAGACCAGGAGAGGGAGAGGCGGGTCCATGGAGAGTATATTGATTTCCAATGTGATGATGGACCGGGTGCTGTGTCCCTTTGTGTTTAACATGTACTACAGATGCGGGATGAACGGCGGCAGTTATAAGGATAAGCTTGCACATGAGGTGGACAGCTCCACCCCGTCCATTCGAAACATTCAGATTCAGGGCTGTATGGTGACCGATGCTTCCGCGGCGGCAGGATTTTTCTACGGGCTTCCGGAGATGCCGGTGGAAAATGTAAGCATTTCCGACTGCAGCATAAGGATGAAGGAAGGCGCGGAGAGCGGGCATCCGGGCATGATGGAGGATCTTCCTCCCATGTGCCGGGAGGGAATTTATATGCGGAATGCGAAAAATGTGGTGTTCCGCAATGTGAGAGTGCAGAATTATTTAAATTCCGCGGGAGGGGAAGAGCCCTGGAACGTGGATGAGTCGGTGGAGTACACAAAACAATAGCGGAAAGGTATGGTTAGTATGGATAAGTCACAGATTAAAAAAATGTGGATAGCGGATCAGGGAGACGGCACATACAGTAATCCGATTTTGTATACGGATTATTCGGATCCGGATGCTATCAGGGTGGGGGAAGATTTTTTCATGATAGCCTCCAGCTTTTGTAATACGCCGGCGGTGCCGCTGCTGCACTCCAAGGATCTGGTAAACTGGAAGGTGATTAATTATATCATGGAGAATTTTCCTTATGAGGGATATGAGAAGGTAAGGCACGGCTGCGGGGCATGGGCGCCTTCCATTCGCTTTCATGAGGGCATTTACTATGCCTTCATTCCGCTGCCGGACGAAGGGATCGTGGTGTGCCGGACAAAGGATCCCTGGGGAAAGTGGAGTGAGCCGGAATTTATAAAAAAGACGGTTGGCTGGATTGATCCCTGCCCCTTTTGGGATGATGACGGAAAGGCATACATGGTGAATGCCTTTGCCAGAAGCCGCATCGGCTTTAAGAGCTATCTTTATATTTCCCCCATAAAACCGGACTGCTCCGGCGTGCTGGACGACGGACAGTTCGTTTATGACGGCCACGCTACCCAGCCCACCATCGAGGGACCCAAGCTGTACAAGCGGAATGGGTATTATTACATATTTGCACCGGCAGGGGGAGTGAAGGAGGGCTGGCAGACCGTACTGCGCTCTAAGAATATTTACGGGCCCTATGAGGAAAAAATTGTACTGCGCCAGGGAGGCTCTCCCGTAAACGGGCCTCATCAGGGAGCATGGGTGGATACGCCCTCCGGCGAGGACTGGTTTCTGCACTTTCAGGATGTGGGAAATCCGGGGAGGATTATTCACCTGCAGCCCATGCGCTGGGAGGATGACTGGCCGGTGATTGGTGTAAATGACGTGGAGGGCTGTGGAGAACCTGTGCTGCGCCACAAAAAGCCGGAGACAGGCTGTGTCTGTCCCCCCGATGCGCCGGAGGACAGCGATCTTTTCGATGGGACGCGGCTGGGACTGCAGTGGCAGTGGAACGGGAATCATGAGGAAGGCTGGTACCATATGGGGAAAGAGGGGCTGACGCTGTATGCGCAGCCTGTTGAAGAGGCCGCGCAGCTTTGTGACGTGAGCAATCTGCTGCTTCAAAAGTGGCCGGCGCCGGAATTTCAGATTACGGCTAGTCTGCATTTCGGGCAGATGTCGGAAGGTGATGTGGCTGGCATGGTGTCCCTGGGAGGGTGTTACACAGCTCTTGCAGTATGCAAAAAGGGCGGGAAGCTTACCCTGCAGCAGAGAACGGGCAATTTGGAAAAGGCGGATGAGGTCAGGGAGACACTGGAGATTCCGACCGGGGAGCACATGTATTTCCGTATGAGGGTAAAAGGGGCGGAGGATGTCTTCTTCGAAGTCAGCACGGACGGCGAGCATTTTCAGGCGGCAGGGAGAACCGTGCAGGCGGCGCCGGGCCGCTGGGTGGGCGTGAAGGCAGGACTGTTTGCCCTGAACGGGCAGGGCAGGCAGGAGGGTAAAATTTCGGCGGACTATTTTGTGTTTGAATCCATATAATAAGCAGTTTCAGCTTCTCACAATCTGACGGCGCTTAATCGGCTGTCATTCTCATGCAGATACGCTTTCGCTTGATTGTGGGGTGTCTGAACTGCTATGGACGGCAGGCTATGGTTGATTTTGGTTGACTCACGGGCAGGTTTATGTATAATAATAGTATGTACTGCAACAATCCGGCAGCTTGCCGGATTGTTGTTGCGTTGAGCGGAGAATTCGGATTTATTTTCAAAGGATGAATGGGGTCAGGAGGATAAGCGGGATATGTACATAGAAAAGCTGTTTTGTGATTTGGGGGGGGCACTTGCGGTACGGAGCGGCCGCCGCCCTGCATTCTGCCGGAGTTTGGCTTAAAATAAACAGTGACGATGCGGAAGGAGAGAAAAAATGTACAGGCTGATAACCAATGGAGTGATGGTGGTCACCGTGGTAATAGGAATATTAATGATCATTGCGCCGAAGAAAATGGGTAAGAAGTCTCTTACGGAAACAAAGAAGGGGATCCTGACCATAAGGATTTACGGCGGGGCATTAGCAGTCTTGGGGCTGATTGCATTGATTTTGCTTCAGAGAGTGGAATTTTAAGGAAGGGGGCAATCTGTATAATGGCTGATAAAAAGGTGGTAATGGACAGTAAATACCGAGAGAAGCACTATCCCAGGGGTTTTTATGCAGCGATGGTGAAAAACACCAGAGGCGGTGGAATTGCGCTGATTATCTGCGGTCTGCTTTTGGCCCTGATCGGGGGAGCCATTTTATTTGTGCTTGCGGCAATGGCGTTCAGTGGCGAGGATTTATCGGCAGCGCTGGGGGAAAACGTATTTTTCGGGATTGTGGGACTGGTATTTTTCGTTCCGGGGCTGTTGCTGATCTGGTCGGGTATTAAGCGGTGCAGATCAAACGAAGAGGACTGGATCAGGCAAACAAAAGAGGCCAGCGGCTACCCTGAAAGTACTGTTCGGGATTTTGCGGGTCAGGCGCTGGAGGATGGAACATTAGTTATGTTTTTGGGGACGACACGCACCCAATGTTTTCTGACAAAGGATTATATCTGTATGAATAACCTGGCCAAGATCGAGGATATTGAAGAGGCATATCTGGTAGAAACCTCTTATACGGCTAACGTAAACGGTAAAAGAGTGAGAATGTACAGCAAAAATATCAGGCTTCTCACAAAGAACGGGACGGAGCTTATATCGGAGGCCAAGGAAGCAGAGGTCAATGAGATTCTGGATATGCTGACAGATAAAAATTCGGCTATTGATACGGACGGCAGAAGGATGCTGTCTGAGAGTGAATATGATAAAAGAAAAGAAATGTTCATGAAAAGCAGAAAAAAGTAAAAGAAAGGGCATTTTTATGAAAAAAGTAAAAGTATTATTACTGGCGGCGGCCATGGGGCTGCTGTTTACAGCCTGCTCAGATGCAAAGGAGACGGCAGACAGGGATTCCGTCAGCACGGAGGACAGAACGTCAGGCAGTACCCCGGACGTGACGCCAGGCAGTTCCTCGGAGGAAGAGACCAGGGAATCTTCTCAGGAAGAAGCTTCGGGAGCGGAAGACCTTCCGGCTTCGGCGGAGTATGTTTCCGTAGACGGTGTTTATAAGGTGGTTTTGTTTGAGGGAATGACCCAGGAAGATATGCAGCTGCAGGCAGGCTCCACCATGATGGAGCTGGACGCCGGAACTGCGCGCACGGGCTTTACCGCCGTTTCTCTGGGAAGCTCCAAGGCAGCCGTTCCCGGATATACGGGCAGCATGGACAGCCTGGAGGATTACGCGGAGCATATAACGAATATGCTTTTAAACGGGACCGGTTTAACGGTGAACTGGGAAGAAGCGGATGCGTCGCCTGCTGCAGGCGCCGTAAAAACGATTGCCAGAGAAGGTGTGGCAAAAAGCGGAATGAGCAGGGGACAGGCATACGGATATTATGCTGAGTCGGAAGACTGCTATTTTTCGCTGATTATCATTGGAAATGATGATGATGTGGAAGAGGCCAGACAGATCGCAGCCCTGGAGGTTCTGGGAGGACTGGGCGAACGGGGGACCAATGACTTTATTAACGGGATGACGGCGGTGCTGGATTCCGTGAACGGGGCAAACTTAAGAGAGACTTATAAAATGATGGTGGATCTGGGGGCTGATGAGAGTCAGCTGGAGATGCTGGCTTCCCAGGCCCGGCAGAGTTTGTCCAACAGCTGGGGCATAGAAAGTACGGAGGATCTGCTGGAGATGGCAGATCAGTTGATCCAGGGGCTTCATAATCCGGATGCCTTGGCACTTTTGAATGAATACAATGGCACCGGAGAGACGGACCGGGATGCCTTTGAGGCAGGCTTGAAGGAACAAAGCTTAGATGAAGAAACCTGTATCAGCCTGCTGGCGGCTTACGACGCCTGGTCTGCATACGGGGACGGAGCCATTGCAGCCTGGGATTTAAGCCGGGTGGGAACGATTATGGGCTTTGGCTATGCAGGCGGTTACTGCACCTATGAGGAAGCGATGGATAAGATGCTGGAGGCAGCGCAGAAGGCGCAGACTCTTTATGATTCATGGGAGGATTTTAACAAAAGCTACCTTTATGGTTATTCCTATTGGGCGGAAGAGTCCCTGGAGGATGCAGGAAGCAGCGCCGCCGAGCGGGCAGAGCTGGTAAGCAGCATGGAAGCTCAGGCAGGCGGACCCTTTGCCGTGGACTGGAATATGGAGCTTAAGAAAGAGTGGTAGCTTTTAGCAATATGCTATAGAATAACATATGTATTGAAACCGGATTGACTTAGCCTGCCGAGGGAAGCATGAAGATAGTAATTTGCGACGACAACAGGGAAGACCTGCTGAAAATAAAAGAACTGCTCCTGAAATACAGAGAGCAGCATCCGCGGCCGGATTTTGAGCTGGAAACGTATTCGGATGCTGTTCTCCTGTATCGGAAGCTGCAGGAGAAAGCACGGGCAGACATTTATATACTGGATATGATGATGGACGGAAAGACCGGAATAGACTTAGGCCTTGAAGTGAGAAAAAGCTGCAGCGACAGTGAGATTATCTATATTACCCTGTCTGACGATTTTGCACTGGATGCTTACGGGGTACGTGCCGGCAGGTATTTGCTGAAGCCGGTTAAGGAAAAGGATTTTCTGGAAGCGCTGGATCATGCGTTTTCCTGCATCAGAGCCAGGGAGGATGCCTTTTTTCTCGTCAAGACAAAGGATGGGCTGGAATCTGCGGCGTATTCGCAAATTGAATATGTTGAGAGCTCATCCAGAGCCTTGACGGTCCACCTGGCAGACGGCAGGCATATCCGAAGCATTTTTATCAGGAAATCCTTTGAGGACGAGGTTCGGAGTCTGGTGAACGACAACAGCTTTATGCAGGTTCACAAATCCTTTGTGATTCATATGAAATATGTGTGGAAGCTGGGGCAGAGAAGCATTGTGATGAAGAGCGGCAGAGCGGTTCCTGTAAGTAAATCTCGAATGGCGGATGTGAAAAGAGAATATCTTTCTTATGCGCTGGAGAGATACGGTTAAGGAGCGGGCAGCATTATGGCCTCGGTTCTGCAGATCTGCACCGGAAATGAGATTCTGGCTCTTGCAGGCAGCCTTCTGGTACATACAGGGATTTTGATTTTCCTTTATGTGTGTTTAAGGAATACCTGGCTGCAGACATATGAGAGCAGCTCCATCAAAGAGTGGTGGGGATTATGTCTGATTCCCGTCTTTTTTTATTGTGGTTTTTCTTTTTTGGCTTTTTTTCCTCATACCCTCTATGAAATTCCGGACAATATTCCAGGCGTGGTGCTGTTTATCCTGACCATGTTTGTGTCTTATGCAGTGGTGCTGCGATATGTGGAGAGTGAATCGAAGCGGACGGAAATTTATTGGAAAAACGTACTGTTTGGTTCATATATAAAGGGGCTGGAAAACCAGTACAACCTTTTGGAGCGCTCCGAGCGTAATCTGAAAATCCGTGCGACGGCGGGATTCGGTTTAACGCCTGCACTGGTCTGCCCATGAGTACACGGGGGAAAGGGCATGGCCTTGGGATGCAGAGCGTGTCGGCCTTTACAGATAAAACAGGGGGCAGCCTTGACTGCAAATGGGAAAACGGAAGCTTTTACATCATCTTGTTTGTGAAATTTTAGGTAATTTTTGCGAAGAAAAAGAAAAGCGGAGCCATCAAAAAGCAGTATAATGGTAACAGAGGGACCGTTTTGCCAAAATGTAAGCGAAAGGTGATCTGCCATGCAGAAAATATTTATAAAATATACTCTTGCCATTGTGACAACAGCTATTTTGCTGATACTTTTCATTAATTTTATGTTCAGCGTTCGTTCTATAGAGGGGCAGAAGCTTACTGCCTTTCACACAAAAATTGATCAGGTGATCCATACGCTGGAAAATAATAAGGAAGAACTGGCTCTGCTGAACGAGAATCTGGGCGAGGATTATCTCACCAGAGCAAGGGCGGCGGCCTATGTGCTGGAGCGGCAGCGGGAAATGTACCTGGATGTGGAAGAGCTGCAGTATTTAGCGAATCTGCTTAATGTGGATGAGCTTCATGTTATCGACGGAAACGGTATCATTGTGTCCGCCTCCGTTGCACAGTATATCGGCATTGATATGGCGAATCACCCGCAGACCCGCGAGTTCCTGGCCCTGTTGGAGGGCGGGGAGGATGCTTATCTGATTCAGGAGCCCCAGCCCAATGCGGCGGAAGGGGTGATCAGACAGTATGTGGGGGTGGCCAGGAGAGACCAGAAGGGTATTATACAGGTGGGATTTGCACCCACCAGGAAGCTGGAGGCAGAATCCAGAAATACCTATGAATATATTTTCGCCAAGTTTCCCACCGATGCAGGGGAAGAGCTTTATGTGGTGGATCGTGCCACGGGAGAGGTGCTGGGGCATTCCGGAGGCATGGACCGGGCATTTACGGCGGAATGTTATGAGCTGTCACGGCTTCTTGACTGTGAAGAGGGGGCTTTTGTAAAGGGGCCGGAGGGCGGTATGATGTATGTGGCAAGCCGGCCTTATGAAGAGGTTCTGATCTGCGCGGCATTTCCACGGAAAATGCTGTTTTCCAAGCTGCTGGTGAATGTGATCAGTATCTTTGTCTGTTTGCTGTGCATTGAGATCGCGGTGATTCTGCTGCTGAATTATCTGGTGAAACGCAAGGTGATTGACGGGATCCACAGCATCAATGAAAATTTAACGACCATCACCAACGGAAATCTGGCCGTGCAGGTGGCTGTCGGCGGAAACCGGGAATTTGAAGAGCTCAGCAGCGGCATCAATGCCATGGTAAAAAGCATCGTCAGCGTTTCCAACAGAATTTCCGCTATTATTGACATGAGCGGTTTTCCCCTGGCGGCTTTTGAGTATAAAAAGGGGGAAAACTATGTCTTTGTTACTTCCGGGGTAAGGGCACTGCTGGAGCTTTCGGCTTCCCGGTCGGAGACTCTTTGCAGCAATGCGGACTTGTTTGACAGGTATATTCACAAGATCACGGAGAAGCCCGTGGAAGGAGAGCAGGACATTTACCCTGTGCGGGAAGGAAAATATGTGCGTATACATATGTCCGAGAGCGACGATGGAGCCGGCGGGGAGAAGGGGTGTCTGGGAGTCATCATTGATGCCAGCCGGGAGATGATGGAGAAGCAGAAAATGCTGTATGAAAATACTCATGACGCACTGACAGGGCTGTGCAAATATGAGTATTTTAAGCAGCAGGCGGCAGAAATTATGGAGAGTGCATCCTCCGGGAGAGGCTGTGCCGTTGTCATGCTGGACCTGGATTATTTTAAGGAAGTTAATGATACCTTTGGCCACAATACGGGGGATCGCTATCTGCAGACCTTTGCGAAGGTTATGCAGTCCATGCCGGAGGAACATTTTCTGACAGCCAGACGCTCCGGGGATGAGTTTTGTATGCTGATCCATCATTGCCGGGACAGACAGCAGGTAATCGGCTTTCTGGATAACTTTTATCTGGCACTGAAAAATATGCCCGCAGTTTTGTCGGATACGGAGACCAGAATCATCGGGGCCTCTGCCGGATTTCAGTGGACGGAGTCCCCGGACGCTTCGGTGGCGGTGCTGTTAAGCCATGCGGATGAGGCGCTTTATGAGGTGAAGCGTGAACACAAGGGGTATTTCAGAGAGTGGTTATGAAGATGGCAGTAAAAAGGGCTTGTTTTATTTAAAAATTTATAGTATCATATAAAGGTATCAGACTTCGGATTGTACATTCCCGTACAATCCAATCTGTTCCTTCGGGAAATCCGATAAGGCAGTTCGCCTTAAACACACCGAAAAACAGAAAAAAGACAGCAGGCTTCAAAAGACAGTGTAGAAGCCGTGGGGAGCAGTGGCTGCAGAGCAGCAGGATCGCTTTTTGTAAATAAAATACCATATGTTATTATTTTAACGCAGTTATTACTATGCACTGGTGCGAAACAAAAGGCTCTTGGCATGGACTCTGTAAACAATAAAATAACGGGAGGTGTTGTACTTTGAGAGAGTTTTAATGGACTTTGACTGTGATATAACGAAGATATAACAAAATGTAATTGACAAACAGGAACAAATGTTTTATCCTAAAAAGGACAAGAACGCTTGTTCTGGACAAAAGGAGATTTCAAATGGAAAAAGATGAAAAGCTGAAAGCGTTAGATGCGGCGATCAGTCAGATCGAGAAGCAGTATGGAAAAGGAGCGGTCATGAAGCTGGGAGATCCTTCCGCACAGATGAATGTGGAGACGATTCCCACCGGCTCATTGAGCCTGGATATAGCTCTGGGGCTGGGAGGCATTCCCAAGGGCAGGATTGTGGAGATATACGGACCGGAATCAAGCGGTAAAACCACCGTTACCCTCCACATGATCGCGGAGGTGCAAAAAAGGGGCGGCATTGCGGGATTTATTGACGCGGAGCATGCTCTTGACCCGGTGTATGCAAAAAACATCGGCGTAGATATTGACAATCTGTATATTTCTCAGCCGGATAACGGAGAACAGGCCCTTGAAATTACGGAGACCATGGTCCGGTCCGGCGCCGTGGACATAGTGGTTGTGGACTCTGTGGCCGCCCTGGTTCCCAAGGCGGAGATTGACGGGGACATGGGTGACAGTCATGTGGGCCTGCAGGCCCGTCTGATGTCCCAGGCTTTGCGAAAGCTGACTGCGGTTATCAGCAAGTCAAACTGTACGGTAGTATTCATCAACCAGCTTCGTGAGAAGGTAGGAGTGATGTTTGGAAATCCGGAGACTACTACGGGAGGCCGGGCATTGAAATTCTATTCCTCTGTACGCCTGGATGTGCGCCGTATTGAATCCCTGAAGCAGGGCGGTGAGATCATCGGTAACCGTACCAGGGTGAAGGTAGTAAAAAATAAGATTGCGCCGCCGTTTAAGGAAGCGGAATTTGACATTATGTTTGGCGAGGGCATTTCCAGGGAGGGCGATATTCTGGATCTGGCGGCAGAGCTGAACATTGTGGTAAAGTCCGGGGCATGGTATGCCTATGAGGGCAATAAAATCGGTCAGGGCCGGGAAAATGCAAAGCAGTATTTAAAGGATAATGCGGAGATCTGTCAGGCAATCAGTCAAAAGGTGAGAGAGCATTACGGATTCGAGGGTGTAAAGGCCAAAGAGGAAGCGGATAAAGCGGCAGCAGACAAAGCGGCAGACGCCGGGGCCGGCAGTGAAGCATCTAAGCCCTCCAAAAAGAAGAGTGAAAAGGAATGATTGTTACAGCTTTAGAAGAGCTGTCTGCTTCCCGCAGCAAGGTATATATTGACGGAGAGTTCGCCTTTGTCCTGTACAAGGGCGAACTGCGTTCTTATCATCTGTGCGCGGGGGCGGAGATCGCTCAAAGGGATTATGATGAAATTATGGAAGAGGTGCTGCCGAAGCGGGCAAAGCTGCGCGCCATGAATTTGCTGACGAAGCGGGAATATACGGAAAAGCAGCTGCGCGACAAGCTGAGAGCGGGATTTTATCCCCAGAGGATAATTGAAGAAGCGCTTGCTTACGTGGCGGGCTTTCATTATACGGATGATCTGCGGTATGCCTGTGATTATATTACCGGTCATGAAAATATCAGAAGCAGGCGGCGGATCGAGCAGGACCTGCTGGGAAAAGGAATTGAGCGGGCCACTCTGGAGCAGGCCTGGGCCAGATGGGAGGAGCTGGGCGGAAGTCAGGATGAGGCTTCCATGATTCGGGTGCTTCTGGAAAAAAGGGGATATGATGCGGAAAAGGCGGAAATCCGCGAGCGGCAGAAAACCTATGCTTTCCTGCTCAGAAAGGGCTTTTCCGGTGAAACGATAAGAAAGGTTTTAAAAGCTGAAGATATTGAGGCTTGACATTAGCTCTTTTTAAGTTTAAAATTTAACTGTTGTAAAATGCTTGTTCATGTACAATGAAAATCAAATAAAGGAGGTGCTCCTGTAGATGCCGGCATACATTTGGGCTCTTATCCTTGTAGCCGCCATAGTTGTATCTGCGGCAGTAACGGCGCTGATCGTGATAAACGTTCAGAAGAAATCCGCTGCGTCAACCATTGGCAGTGCACAGGATAAGGCAAGAGAGATTATTGATGAAGCTCTTAAGACGGCTGAAACAAAGAAGCGCGAATCGCTCCTTGAAGTAAAGGAAGAGTCCATTCGTACCAAGAATGAACTTGACAAGGAAATCAAGGAACGGCGTGCGGAAGCGCAGCGGTATGAGCGCAGGGTTCAGCAGAAGGAAGAGAACATTGATAAAAAGGCAGACGCGATTGAAAAGCGCGAGGCGAGCTTAACGGCGAAGGAAGAATCTTTGAACAGGATGAGAGAAGAAGTTTCCAAGCTGAACGAGCAGCGTGTACAGGAACTGGAACGAATTTCCGGGTTAACCTCTGAACAGGCAAAAGACTACTTATTGAAAATTGTTGAAGACGAAGTAAAGCATGAAACGGCCGTGATGATCAAGGAAATGGAGAGTCGCGCCAAAGAAGAAGCAGACAAAAAGGCGAAGGAATATGTGGTGAATGCGATCCAGAGATGTGCGGCAGACCACGTCTCTGAAACTACAATTTCCGTCGTACAGCTTCCCAGTGATGAGATGAAGGGAAGAATCATTGGCCGAGAGGGGCGTAACATTCGTACCCTGGAAACCATGACAGGTGTGGATCTGATTATAGATGATACGCCTGAGGCAGTTATTCTGTCAGGATTTGATCCCATCCGTCGTGAGGTGGCGAGGATTGCGCTTGAAAAGCTGATCGTGGATGGAAGAATTCATCCTGCCAGAATTGAGGAAACAGTGGAAAAAGCGCAAAAAGAAGTGGAACTGATGATGAAGGAGGAAGGCGAGGCGGCAACGCTGGAGGTTGGCGTGCATGGAATTCATCCAGAGCTTGTCAGACTGCTGGGCAAGATGAAGTTCAGAACCAGCTACGGCCAGAATGCGTTAAAGCATTCCATTGAGGTTGCACAGCTGTCAGGACTTCTTGCCGCAGAGATGGGGCTGGATGTCAGGCTGGCAAAGCGCGCCGGATTACTCCATGACATCGGCAAATCCGTGGATCACGAAATGGAAGGCTCCCACATTCAGCTTGGCGTGGAGCTGTGCAGAAAGTACAAGGAAAACTCCGTTGTAGTGAATGCGGTAGAGTCCCACCACGGCGACGTGGAGGCAACATCCCTGATTGCATGTATTGTACAAGCTGCTGATACAATATCTGCCGCAAGACCAGGGGCTAGAAGGGAAACACTGGAAACCTATACTAGCAGATTAAAGCAATTAGAAGAAATAACAAACAATTTCAAAGGTGTAGATAAATCTTTTGCTATTCAGGCAGGTCGTGAAGTTCGTGTTATGGTAGTGCCGGAGCAGATTTCAGATGCCGATATGGTTCTGTTGGCGCGTGATATTTCCAAGAAGATTGAAACGGAAATGGAATATCCCGGACAGATCAAGGTCAACGTTATCCGTGAAAGCCGCGTGATCGAGTACGCAAAATAGCCAGAACAGACAGTTTGAACTTAAAAATTTCATAAGAGAAGAGAACTGCCGCTTTAACGAATATCATTCGTAGAGCGGCAGTTTTTTTAAATTCTCTCTTGTGAAATCCGGCGTCTTGTAGTATGATAGTGCAAGTGCATTGTATGATTGTATACAATAATCCATGGCGGCATGGCTGTCAGGCAAGTTTGAGGAGGCAGTATGAGAGCATACCGGGAATTGAGCAGAGAAGAGCTGTTATCATTGCAGGAGCAGCTGGAGAAGGATTTTGAAAAAGCAAAGGGAATGGGACTGAAGCTGGATATGTCCAGAGGAAAGCCGTCTGTGGCCCAGCTTGATATGGGAATGGACATTTTTGATGTTTTCAACTCAAAAAGTAATATGAAGAGCATGAACGGTGTGGATGTGCGGAACTATGGCGTACTGGACGGCCTGGATGAGGCAAAGCAGATGATGGCGGACATCATGGGAGTTCCCATGGAAAACGTGATTATATACGGAAATGCCAGCCTGAACGTGATGTACGATGCGGTATCCAGCGCCATGACTCACGGCGTAATGGGGAATACGCCCTGGTGTAAGCTTGACAAGGTTAAATTCCTGTGTCCGGCTCCGGGCTATGACAGGCATTTTGCCATTACCCAGCATTTCGGGATTGAAATGATCACCGTACCCATGACGCCCCAGGGCCCGGACATGGATCTGGTGGAGAAGCTGGCGGCGGAGGACGAGAGTATCAAGGGCATCTGGTGTGTGCCCAAGTATTCTAATCCTCAGGGCTATACTTACTCCGACGAGACGGTACGAAGATTTGCAAATCTGAAGCCGGCGGCAAAGGATTTCCGTATTTTCTGGGATAATGCTTATGCGGTTCACCACCTTTACGATGAGGAAGAGCGGCAGGACAAGATTTTGGAGATCTTAAGCGAGTGTGAAAAGGCAGGAAATCCCGATATGGTATACGAATTTGCTTCCACCTCCAAGATCAGCTTTTCCGGCTCCGGCGTGGCGGCCATTGCCTCATCCGTGGGAAATCTGGAGTGTATCAAGAAGTCTTTGACCATCCAGACCATCGGCTATGACAAGATTAATCAGTTGCGTCACGCTCGTTATTTTAAAGACATTAACGGGATTAAGGCGCATATGAAGAAGCATGCTGCGCTGATGCGTCCTAAGTTCGAAGCGGTGGAGGCGACACTGGAGAGAGAGCTGGGAGGCCTGGAAATAGGAGAATGGACAAAACCTAACGGTGGTTATTTTATTTCCTTTGATGCTTTAGAGGGGTGTGCAAAGGCGATTGTGGCAAAGTGTAAGGAAGCAGGCGTGACCCTGACGGGCGCCGGAGCAACCTTTCCTTATGGAAAGGATCCGAAAGACAGCAATATTCGTATTGCGCCGTCCTTCCCCACGCCGGAGGAAATGGCTATGGCCACGGAGCTGTTTGTTCTCTGTGTGAAGCTGGTGAGCGTAGAGAAGCTTCTGGAAGCTTAAGCGGAAGGAAATTTGCGGATTTACAGAAAGGGCTGTTTTTATGGAAGAATATAAGAGATTAAAGCGTGAGCTGATTGCAAAGGGCGCCATTATTGATTATTATCAGGATACCATGCAGATTCCCAACGGGAATACTGCAAAATGGGATTTGATCGACCACAAGGGAGCGGCGGCAGTGGTGGCCGTCAGAGAGGACGGAAAGCTGCTGATGGTGCGGCAGTACCGCAACGCGTTAGAGCGCGAGACACTGGAAATTCCGGCGGGCGGTTTAAATGGCAGAGACGAGCCTACCGCAGTGGCGGCCATGCGCGAGCTGGAAGAGGAAACCGGTTATACCTGTGACAGGGTGGAGCTGTTGAATTCCATTTACACTACGGTAGCTTTTTGCAATGAAAAAATTGACATTTATCTGGCCCGGAATTTGAAGCCCGGAAAGCAGCATCTGGATGAGGATGAATATTTGAATGTGGAGGCTTACGAGCCGGAAGCATTAAAGCAGATGATTTTTGACTGCAAGATACAGGATTCCAAGACGATCTGCGGTATTTTAACCTATATTGCCAGGTTTGCCTGAGTAAGTCAAATGTTTGGATATGGGACATAAGTATAAGGCCCGCCGCATAGAGATGAATAACCGGAGGCGGCAGAGCTTTCAGCGCAGCGTTTTTGTTTGAGCCGGATACAGCGATGGTCCTGCAGCGGCAGGCTGTCGGGAAGTGCCGCCCGGAGAAAGGCGGGCGCTACATGCAGATTGCGGGAAAGCGGATACCCACCGGGAGCAGGAGACTGCTTCCGGTGTTCTGTATCGGGGTCGTTGCAGGCATCCTGATTATGAATCTGGGAAAGAGTATTTTCTTGAAGGAAACGGGATTATTTGACGAATCTGTCTTATACCGGATGAAATATATGACACTGGACGGCAATGCTTTCTTTTATTATGTTCTGCGAAAAAGAATGCTGGCGCTGATTTTGGCGGCCGTTCTGGCAACCACCTATTTAGGGTATGTGATCTGTATGGGAACCGCAGCCTGGTGCGGGATGTCCGCAGGGGTTTACCTGTCGGTGCTGTTTATCCGTTATGGGGTGAAGGGGCTGGCCCTGGCACTGGTGGGGATTTTCCCTCAGTATCTGCTTTTCGTGCCGGCGGTATTGATGCTGCTGGGATGGTGCGAAAGCCTGTATCGGGCCATTTATTCCAGAAGCGGCGTGATGGAGGCGGAGGGAAGAAGCTTTGTGATAAAAAAGCTGGGCTGGCTGGGCGCCATTGCCGGGACGGTCATAGCAGGCTGCTTTCTGGAGGCTTATGTGAATCCGGCGCTTTTGATCGGGTATCTAAAGATTTTCTGATTCTCTATGATTCAATATCCGTGGATTTCCACCGCCTGATAGGTATGGCTGTAGTGATAGCCAAGCTTACAGGCCAGCGCTGCGGACCACGGATTCTGCGCGTCCCAGCTGGGGTAAAGCTTTCGCTTCAGGCATTCCAGGATCAGCCGGGCGCCGCAGGCATATGCAAGGCCCTGACGACGGTGGTCCTCTCTGGTGTCGATCTCAATCTCAATACCGTCGCGGTATCTGGAATAGGAAGAAGCTCCGCAGAATATTTTGGGGCCCTTATGGATCACCACCCCCAGCCCTAAGCGGCGGTATTCCTCGTAATCTTTGAATTGTGAGACGAGATCAGTGCTCCAGCCGTTCGCTTTACACAGATAAAAAAGCTGCTCGTCGATCAGGTCCGCTTCCAGGCAGTCAGGCAGGGAAGAGGCGGCGTGTTCCAGTTTTTGGCGGTCAAAAGCATTCGGCTCCTTTTTGAAGGCATAGCGGGAGACAACGGCAGCCTTAGCGCCGTAGTGTTCGGCTATGGCATGATTCCATTCTTCATTTTGTCCCACCATAATCATGAAATCCTGTGTGCAGTCCTTTGGTTTAAAGGAAATCAGCTCTCTGCTGACCCTGCCTGCAAAAAAGGTAAAATCTCCAAGGACAGCCATTGCGGAGGCGGGGGATTCTGCACTGTAGAGCCTGCCCATAATGCCCTGCAGGCAGGAGAGGATCATGGTTTCCTCCCAGCCCTGAAAAAGTGCGGACGCTTTGGCCGTCTGCTTAACTTCATATATCATGGGTATCCTCACTCGTATTCTGCAATATCATAAATCAGCTTTTCCGACGCCTCCCAGCCAAGGCAGGGATCGGTGATGGATTTGCCGTAGATTCCCCCGCCTACCTTTTGGCAGCCTTCCTCAATATAGCTCTCAATCATAACGCCCTTTACCAGCTTATGAATGTCGGGATTTAATTTTCGGCTGTGCATAACCTCTTTTACGATGCGAATCTGCTGTTTATATTGTTTTCCAGAATTGGAGTGGTTGGCATCAATCACGCAGGCAGGATTCTTTAAATCCATTTTTTCATACATTTCCAGCAGCAGATTCAAGTCTTCGTAATGGTAGTTCGGAATATTGTTGCCATGCTTGTTGGTTGCGCCTCGAAGCACGGTGTGAGTCAGGTCGTTGCCGGTGGTATTGACTTCCCAGCCCCGGTAGATAAAGGAATGGGGATGCTGTGCCGCATAAACGGAGTTCAGCATAACGGACAGGTCGCCGCTGGTGGGATTTTTCATCCCGGCCGCCACGTCAAAGCCGCTGACCGTCAGCCGGTGCTGCTGGTCTTCCACGGAACGGGCGCCGATGGCCACATAAGAGAGAATGTCCGATACATAGCGCCAGTTTTCGGGATACAGCATTTCGTCCGCGGCAGTCAGGCCGGTCTCCGCAATCGCCCGTATGTGCATTTTCCGCATGGCAATTAACCCGGCAAGAAAATCAGGCTTTCCCTCCGGGTCCGGCTGGTGAACGATGCCCTTGTATCCCTCGCCTGTGGTGCGGGGCTTGTTGGTGTAAATCCGGGGAATCAGGATTAATTTGTCACTGACCTTTTCGTTGACCCTGGCCAGGCGGGTCACATAGTCGCAGACCGAAGCTTCGTTGTCCGCGGAGCAGGGACCAATGATTACAAGGAACTTACTGCTTTTGCCGGTAAGCACTTCTCTGATCTCTGCATCGCGGGTCTCTTTTATTTTTGCCAGATCCGCAGGAAGGGGAAACTGTTCCCGAATCTCTGCAGGGGTGGGTAGCTTTTTAACAAATTCAAAACTCATATGTCCTCCCATTCCGCCGCGCAGGCGGCACATAAATTTGGGTGAATTGCTTTTTGAAGGCTCATGCTTCATGCTTTCTGCCCGTGTGCGGGGTTATTGTAGCATATTCCCGAAAATCCTGCAAGAGGACGAAAACTTTGGCAGAGCTTAAGCCGGCATAAATTAAAAAATTTCATTTTTATCTTTTCGAACAAGTCGGAATATGCTATACTTATGTCTGAAAAGTGAAAATGGATGGATGGTATTATGGCGGAGGACAATAAGCGGACGGCTGCCGCCAAACGACAGCGTGTACAAATGCTGAAAAAATGTATTATCCTGTCAGCAGTGGCGGTCATCATGCTTCCCATTGCCCTGTGCTTTATTTTGCTGGACCGTATTCAGAATACGGACAAGACTCTGAATGATCTTATGATACAGGTGGAAACGTTGACAGGTATTGTGGGAGAACAGAGGCAGCAGTTAGAAGAGCTGAAGGGCTTGACAACAGTCAGCAGCGAAAACAGAGGTTTCGCCGGCTCGGACAACGGGGAGTACGGGCAGCCGGCACAGGAGTCCGGGCCTGCATCAGACAGGGAGGCGGATTTACAATCCGGGTCTGACGAGGATATAAACGGCCGGACGGGAAATGTGAACGGACCGGAGGAAGCCGGGGAACCGAAAGAAGAAATAACCGCTGCTCATAAGGTGTATCTGACCTTTGACGACGGACCCAGCAAATATACGAATGATATTCTGGATATACTGGACAGTTATGGAGTAAAGGCTACCTTTTTTGTGGTAGGGAAGGATAGCGATTCCGCACGGGAGGCAATGCAGGAGATTGTAGACAGAGGGCACACTCTTGGGATGCACTCGTACAGTCACAAGTATAAGGAAATATATAAGTCTGTCGAGGATTTTGCCGAGGATTATGAAAAGATAAGGGACTATGTGTATGAGGCTACGGGGGTGGAAAGCACGGTATATCGTTTTCCGGGCGGCAGCTCCAACTCGGTCAGCCGCATAGATATGGAAGAGTTTGCGGATTATCTTGACACGCAGGAGGTGCGTTTTTTCGATTGGAATATATCCTCCGGCGACGGAGGAGCAAAGCTTCTTTCCGTGGAAACGCTGGTGGAGAACTGTACGGCGGATATTGAAAGATTTGAAACGTCCGTAATTTTAATGCACGATTCGGCGTCTAAGCCGACCACAGTGGAGGCGCTGCCTGCAATCATCGAGAACATTTTGGCTCTGGAGGATACAGTGATTCTGCCGATTACGGAAGACACGGAGCCGGTTCAACATATTCAACACCGGCCGGAAACATCCGGTGACCAATGAATGAATGGAGGGTTTGATTTACAATGGGTTTTTTTTCGGACTTAAAAGAAGATTTGTCTCAGGCAGTAAATGAACTGATGCCTGAGGACGAAAAGCACAAGGCGGAGGAATCCACGGAAACATCTGAGGTTTCGTTGGAAGAGATGCTGAAGAATATTGACGATATTCCGTTTCTGGATGAACTGGGGGCGGAGCTTTCAGAGGGTACAGAATCGGAGTCAGCAGCCGGCTTTGGAACGCCGGAGGCGGACGCAGCAGATCAGGGTTATACAGACAGCTTTGGAGCGCTGGAGGCGGATGCAGCAGATCAGGGTTATACAGACAGCTTCGGAACACCGGAGGCGGATATTACCGCCGGGGACCTGACTGACGGCTTCGAAGTACCGAAGACAGAGCAGGAGTCCTGGACCGCGGCGGAGCCGGAGGCACAGGAAACGGCTGGCAGCGACGACGAGATGGAGAAGCTGCTGGAGGAAATGCTGGCGGAGGAAACGGCCGGCGGGACAGAATCGGAAATGCCGGAGGAAGCGGTACAGGCTGAAGCGGCGGAGGTTATGACTGAAAATTCTGAAATAGAAGAAAGTAAAGGAGAAGAGGAAGAAATGGATATGATGGAAGAAATGGATTACGGAAGAGATCTGGAGGCATCGGACGAGACCTCTGTCATTACGGAGGGAATGACCATCACGGGTGATATTTCCACCCAGGGCTCCATAGACGTGATCGGTACGGTGAACGGAAACATTGATTCTCTTGGCAAGCTGAATATTACGGGACATGTGAATGGTAATTCCAAGGCGGCTGAAATTTATGCGGAGAGCGCAAAAATAAACGGCGAGATCGTGAGCGAGGGCGCGGTAAAGATTGGCGCCAGCGCGGTTATCATCGGCAACATTACGGCTACCAGCGCGGCGATTGCCGGCGCTGTCAAGGGGGATATTGACGTACAGGGGCCTGTTATTCTGGACGCTTCCGCCATTGTGATGGGCAATATCAAGTCAAAGTCCGTGCAGATCAACAATGGTGCGGTGATCGAGGGTATGTGTTCACAGTGCTATGCGGACGTCAGCCCTACCTCCTTCTTTGACGAGTATAAGCCTGATCTTCCCCGCAAGGCAAAAGCAAAGCAGGGAGAACAGAAGGATAAGTAAATCAGCGGTAAGAGCGGATCATTTTAAGGGTGAAGTCGGACTGCAGGAGGGGCATAATGCGCAGAATTTTATTAAAGCTCAGCGGAGAAGCGTTGGCAGGAGACAGGAAGACCGGGTTTGACGAAGCAACGGTAAGGGGTGTGGCCCTTCAGGTGAAGCAGCTGGTGGAGGACGGTATACAGGTTGGTATCGTTACGGGCGGCGGTAATTTTTGGAGAGGCCGGACCAGCGAAAACATTGATCGAACGAAGGCAGACCAGATCGGGATGCTGGCTACGGTCATGAACTGCATTTATGTGTCTGAAATTTTCCGCTCCGAAGGGATGAAAACCAGTATTTTGACGCCTTTTGAGTGCGGAACCTTCACAAAGCTTTTTTCGAAGGATCGGGCAAACAAGTATTTCGAGCAGGGACAGGTGGTCTTTTTTGCAGGAGGTACAGGACATCCTTGTTTTTCAACGGATACGGGAGCGGTGCTTCGCGCTGTGGAGGTGGAGGCGGAGGTGATTCTGCTTGCAAAGGCGATTGACGGTGTTTATGATGACGACCCCGGTAGAAATCCTGCCGCCAAAAAATATGATACGGTGACCATTGAGGAAGTGATTGAGAAGAACCTTCAGGTGGTGGATATGACCGCATCCATTATGGCCCGCGATAACCATATGCCCATGTGGGTGTTTGGCCTGAAAGGGGAAAACAGTATTGTCAATGCCGTTAAGGGAAGGTTTACGGGAACCCGGATACTGGTTTAAAGGGCATAACCAAAGTGTAAGGAGAAAACAGATATGGATTCCAGATTACAGCAGTACGCAGACAAAATGAAAAAGGCTTATGAGTTTCTCGAAGCCGACTACGCAGCCATTCGTGCGGGCCGTGCCAATCCTCATGTGCTGGATAAGCTGCGGGTGGACTATTATGGGACGCCCACGCCGATTCAGCAGGTGGGCAACGTGACCGTGCCGGAGGCGCGCATCATTCAGATCGCCCCTTGGGAAAAATCGCTGTTAAAGGAGATTGAAAAGGCGATTCAGGTATCTGACATCGGGATCAATCCTACGAACGACGGCAATGTGATCCGTCTTGTATTTCCGGAGCTGACGGAGGAGCGCAGAAAGGATCTGGTGAAGGAAATTAAGAAGAAGGCGGAGGATGGCAGGGTAGCCGTCCGCAATATCCGCAGAGACGGAAACGATGCTTTTAAAAAGCTGGCGAAAACCGAGGTTTCGGAGGATGAGATCAAGCAGCTGGAGGAAGAGCTGCAGAAGTTGACGGATAAATTCATCAAGGATATTGATGCCCTGATGGAGAGCAAGTCAAAGGAAATTCTGACTGTCTAGATTTTGAGGCAAAAGCGGGGGAGCGGAAGTGTTACCGCTCCCTCTTTGTTAGGCTTATGCAAAAGGATGTGTACGGGTTTGAAAGGGCTGACTGTATGGGTGAGGATTTAAAGATGCCACGGCATGTGGCCATTATATTGGACGGAAACGGGCGCTGGGCAAAGGCAAAGGGAATGCCCCGTAATTACGGACATGTACAGGGGGCTAAGACGGTGGAGACCATCTGCGAGGAAGCGTACAGAATGGGAATCCAATATCTGACAGTCTATGCTTTTTCTACGGAGAACTGGAACAGGCCCAAGGACGAGGTGGACGCTCTGATGAAGCTTCTGCGGAATTATATGAAAACCTGTCTGCAGACGGCCAGGAAAAACCGCATGTGCGTCCGTGTGCTGGGGGAAAAATCCCGGCTGGACGAAGACATTCGCAGCCGCATCGAAGAGCTGGAGGAAGCCACAAAGGAAAATGACGGTCTTCATTTTCAGATTGCTATTAATTACGGCGGCAGGGATGAGATCCTGCGCGGGGCAAAAAGGATGGCGGCGGCTGTCGCTTCGGGGGAGCTGGAGCCGGAGAAGGCTACGGAGGATGAATTTGCCGGATTTTTGGATACGGCCGGGATTCCGGATCCGGATCTTTTGATCCGCACCTGCAATGAGCAGCGAATTTCTAATTTTCTCTTATGGCAGCTGGCTTATACGGAATTTTATTTTACTCCCGTGCCCTGGCCTGATTTTACGAAGGAAGAATTGATAAAAGCTGTGGAGGCATATAATCATAGAGACAGAAAATACGGCGGAGTGAAGGAGGGGTGACCTGATGTTTTGGACCAGACTTTTAAGCGGAGCAGTGCTGCTTGTGATTGCCTTTGCTTCCTTTTGGGCCGGAGCACCGCTGCTTCCCGTAGTTTTGTATGTGGTTTCCCTGATTGGCTTTTTAGAGCTGACAAAAGCGCTGGGCGTAAGAAAAGAAGGCGGAAAGGGCATTGGTGTCCAGGAGCTGGTGGGAGTGGCTGCCGTGACGCTTTACTATGGGCTGCTCCTGCTTCGGGATGTGGGCGTATTAGAGGGAGAGAGGCTTTTTTACATACTTCCCTGCCTGGTGTTTCTTTTTCTGGGGGAGCTGCTGGTTTATGTTCTTACTTTTCCCAGGTATCAGGTGGAATCCGTTATGGCGTCCGTTTTTGCGTTTTTCTATGCGCCGGTGATGTTGTCCTTTATAGACCATACCCGGATGCACCGGGACGGTATCCTCCTGGTGTGGCTGATATTAATCAGCGCCTGGGGCTGCGATACCTGTGCTTACTGCGTGGGAAAGCTGATCGGCAAAAGGAAGGTATTTCCCGTTCTCAGCCCCAAAAAGACGTTGGCGGGCTGTATCGGCGGAGTGGCCGGGGCGGCACTGATCGGCGTTATTTATGTTGTCTGTCTGGGGGTGCGGGGGCCGAAGGAGCTTGGTCTGATCGGCCTGATCTGTGCTTTGGGGGGCGTGGCAGGCATGGTGGGGGACCTGGCTGCCTCGGCGATCAAGCGGAACAGGAATATTAAGGATTACGGGAAGCTGATTCCGGGACACGGCGGGATCATGGACCGTTTCGACAGCGTGATCGTAACGGCTCCGCTGACCTATTTTATGATTGTATTTTTACTTGGGAGTTAGAATGTTATGAAAAAGATAGCAATTTTAGGCTCCACAGGCTCCATTGGCACCCAAACGCTGGAGGTGGTGCGCAGCAATCCGGACCTTAAGGTGACCGCTTTGGCAGCCGGCAGCAGCGTGGAGGCAATGGAACGGCAGATCCGGGAATTTAAGCCGGAGGCAGCCGCTATGTGGAGCGGGGAGGCAGCCGCGGATTTAAGGGAAAGAGTCCGGGATCTTAATGTGAAGATTCTTTCGGGAATGGAAGGCTTGTTGGAAATTGCGGTTTCTCCGGAGAGTCAGGTATTAGTTACGGCCATTGTGGGAATGATCGGTATCAGGCCAACGATTGCGGCTATCCGTGCAGGGAAGGATATTGCCCTTGCCAATAAGGAGACGCTGGTGACGGCAGGGCATATTATTATGCCTCTGGCGAAGGAATGCGGCGTATCCATCCTGCCGGTGGACAGCGAGCACAGTGCCATTTTTCAGTCTTTGAACGGAGAGCCTGCAGATAAAATAGAAAAAATTCTGTTGACCGCGTCGGGAGGACCGTTCCGGGGCAGATCAAAAGAGCAGCTTTCGGGGATACAGGTGGAGGATGCCTTAAAGCATCCCAACTGGGCCATGGGGCCAAAGATTACGATTGATTCTTCCACGCTGGTAAACAAGGGGCTGGAGGTCATGGAGGCTAAATGGCTGTTCGACGTGGAGCTTGACAGGATTCAGGTGGTGGTGCATCCTCAGAGCATCATTCATTCCGCGGTGCAGTATGTGGACGGGGCAGTCATTGCCCAGATGGGAATGCCGGACATGAAGCTTCCCATTCAGTACGCGCTGTTTTATCCGGACAGGCGGCCCATGGGCGGGAAGCGGGTGGATCTTTTTGAACTGGGAAGCCTTACCTTTGAAAAGCCGGATCCGGATACCTTTCGGGGGCTGGCTCTGGCTTACCGGGCGGCAGGGCAGGGCGGCACCATGCCCACGGTTTATAATGCCGCAAACGAGAAGGCAGTGGCCTTGTTTTTGGAAAAACGGATAGCTTATCTGGAGATCCCTGAGCTGATCGAAGCGGCGATGGATCACCACAGCCCGGTTATGAATCCGGGGGTGGAAGCCGTTCTGGCGGCGGAAGCGGAAACCCATGAATATATTGCAGGAAGGATCAAGCGGTAAATGGTAACATTCATTTTATTTATTGTCATTTTCGGGGTAGTGGTCATAGCTCATGAATTCGGGCATTTCCTGATTGCCAAGGCAAACGGCATACATGTGGTGGAATTTTCGGTGGGAATGGGGCCAAATATCATCTCCCGTAAAAAGGGAGGTACAAAATATTCCCTGAAGCTGTTTCCCATCGGCGGCGCCTGTATGTTTGAGGGCGAGGACGGCGTGGCGGATCAGGACGAAGCGGAGGGCGGAACAAAGGAACCGGGGCCGGGCTCTTTCCTGAAGGCAAAGGTCTGGGCGAGGATTGCTACGGTGGTGGCAGGTCCTTTGTTTAATCTGCTGCTGGCCTTTATCATTGCCATCATCATGGTGAACATGAGTGTTACCAGGGATCCGATTGCTTCCCAGGTGGTTGAAGGGGGCGGCGCTCAGGCGGCGGGACTGCAGGCCGGAGACCGGATCATCTCATTGAATGGAGAGAAGGTTTACCTTTATCAGGAAATTTCCCTGTACATGCAGCTGTCTTACCGGGGCGGAGATCTGGTGGTGGTTTATGAGCGGGACGGTGAGCGGTATACGACCACGCTGACGCCGCAGTATGATGAGGAATACGGGTACTATCTGCTGGGGATCAGCAACGCCGACGTAAAAGAGCCACGGGGGTTTGAATCCCTGAAATATGCCTGGTACGAGATGCGGTATTCGGTAAAGATGACCTATACCAGCCTGGGGATGCTGTTTACGGGCAGGGTTTCCAGAAAGGATGTGGCCGGTCCGGTGGGCATTGCCGTGAATGTGGTAGGCGCCACTTATGAGGCCTCCAAGGAATACGGCTGGCAGAGCGTTCTTTTGAATATGCTGAATATTACATTGATGCTGTCCGTGAACCTGGGAATTTTAAATCTGCTTCCCGTTCCGGCTCTGGACGGAGGCAGGCTTGTATTTTTGCTGCTGGAGGTGATCCGGGGCAAGCCGGTGCCGCCGGAGAAGGAAGGCATTGTTCATTTTATCGGTTTGGTGTTCTTTATGGTTTTGATGGTATTTATTTTCTTTAACGATCTGGTAAACATCTTTGTAAAGTAGTCTTGAACGGTATGTGCGGCGGGCGGTAAGCCTGCGCGCACACCTAAAGAAAAGTCGGAGTCGATTTCCATGGAATATTTAATAAGCTGTTACAGGCGGCAGGGAGAGCGCGGATGCTCGCTCCTGCTGCAGCATTATCTGTGCCGGCAGACGCCGGTCTGTTTTGCCTGCATTTGTACCGTGGAAGAACCGGGAGCAGAGGCGTGCCGGGCTGCGGTGGAAGGGCTTAGGGTCTGGGGCCGCAGTATTCCCTGGCAAAAGGCGGCAAAGCATCCCGAAGGGTGGCTGAGAAGGCTGGAGAAGGAGTTGTCGGCGCTGCCTGCGGTCAGCAGCCCGGCGGCAGAGGGAGAAGCATCGGCAGCCGGAGAATTCAGGCTGACCATGCTGTTGTGTATTGGCAGGGAGGTACTGGCGCTGGGAGGCGGCCAGAATCTTCTGCTGGTAAATACTTCCCTTGGAACGGGGAGAATTACGCCGCTGCCGGGAACCTTTAGAGGCTGTATCGAGCCGGGAGCAGGACTGCTGCTGGTCACGGACGGATTTTTACAAAATGCAGGGGAAGAAAGGATTGGCGAGGTGCTGCGTCTGCCGGAGATCAGGACGCAGGAGCAGGCGGACAGACATCTGCGGGAGCTTTTGCACTTTCGGGAAGTTTTCGATTACCGGGAAGCGGTAATTCCTGCGGGCAAGGCCGTCAGCCGGGCAGCGGCTGCCGGAAAGCAGGCAGCGGTTTTGCTGATCGGAAGGGAGGGAAAAACAGGTGTATCAGGACGGTAAGGGAAAATATAGAACCGTAAGGCTTTTGGGAAAGGGTGCTTTTGCAGAGGTGTATCTGGTGGAGGATGAAGGAGGCCGGGCGTATGCCTGTAAGATCAGCACCCATGCAGATATACTGGAGAGAGAAGCCGGGTTTCAAAGAGAAGCGTTACATCCGCTTTTCCCTGAAGCTTACGATTTTTGGAGGGAAGCCCATACAGCCTGCCTTTTAATGGAATACATACCGGGAGAAAGTCTTGAGGGCTTGATCCGCCGTAACGGACGGCTTGCGGATATTCGGGCGGCTCAGATCGGCTGCAGCCTTGCTGAGGGGCTTTCATGGCTCCATGAAAAGCGTGAGCCGCTGCTGTTTCGGGATATTAAGCCCGCAAATGTGATGCTGACGCCTGCAGGGGAGGTAAGGCTGATTGATTTCGGCTGTGCCTGCAGACCGGGAAGCAGCGCCGACAGGGCGGGGAGCATTGGTTTTGGAGCGCCGGAGCAGTTTGAGCCGGGAGCGGCGCAGACAACGGCGGCCGATATATACGGTCTGGGACGGACGCTTCAGAAAATGACGGCGGGAGGCAGCAGGGGACTGCTGAAAAGGATCACGCAGAAATGTACGATCTGCAATCCGCAGGAACGCCTGTGGGATATGAGGGAGGTGCTGGAGCTGCTTACGCTTTGTAAAGGACGGAGCAGAGCGCGGGCGGATGCCAGACAGCGGGCGGTTTTAAAGGGTGAAATCCGCATGCTCCGGGAAATCTGCGAGTGCTGACAAGGTAGAAGAAATTTGACGAAAAGGACTTGAGTTTTTAGGTTTATCCTAGTATACTAAACATAAGCAGGAAATTGCGAGGTGTTTCGCGATTATCTAATACGATTGAAAAGGAGAGGTAAACTATGCGTTTTTTTATTGACACTGCGAAGGTGGAGGACATTAAAAAAGCAAATGACATGGGCGTAATCTGCGGCGTTACCACCAACCCTTCCCTGATTGCCAAGGAAGGCAGAGTATTTGAGGAAGTCATCGCGGAGATTGCTTCCATCGTTGACGGACCGATCAGCGGAGAGGTTAAGGCTACCACCGTGGACGCCGAGGGCATGATTAAAGAGGGGCGTGAAATTGCAAAGATTCATCCCAATATGGTAGTAAAGATTCCCATGACGGTGGAGGGGCTGAAGGCTTGTAAGGCGCTTACCGCAGAGGGCATTAAGACCAATGTGACGCTGGTCTTTACCGCAAATCAGGCTTTGCTGGCTGCCAGAGCAGGTGCTACATACGTATCCCCTTTCCTGGGACGTCTGGATGACATCAGCCAGAGAGGCGTTGATCTGATCCGTGAAATTGCGGAGATATTTGACGTTGCCGGCATTGAGACACAGATTATCGCAGCCAGCGTCAGAAATCCCATTCATGTGACGGATTGCGCACTGGCAGGCGCCGATATTGCAACCGTGCCTTATGCTGTTATTGAGCAGATGGTAAAGCATCCCCTGACCGATGCGGGTATCGCCAAGTTCCAGGCGGATTACAAGGCAGTGTTTGGAGAGTAGTGTGAGAAGAGTTTCTAGCTGCTTGCAGCATAGGCTGCTTCGCGGAAAAACTCTAAGTCCGCATAGCGGACTTTTCTCACACCGAGAAATGCCTAAAATGCGGCATTTCTCATCCCGATTTGAGATTCCACAGAGCGGAATCATAGAGGTTAGTGTGAGACTTTTACATTTAAAAGCACCCAGGCGAGTGATTCGCCGGGGTGCTTTTTTTAGTCTCTTTCAGCGGGAAGGCTTACTTCATCTGCTCTTCCTGCTTTTTGATCATACGACGAACCATCTCGCCACCGATAGAACCAGCCTCACGGGAAGTCAGATCACCGTTGTAGCCCTCCTTCAGGTTTACACCAAGCTCAGATGCAACCTCAGTCTTGAAACGATCCATTGCTGCCTTTGCTTCAGGCACTTCTACTCTATTGCTCTTGTTACCGGACATTCTTTTTCACCTCCATAAAAGTGTTTTTGTTTTTTTCTCTATCTTCAAGATAAGTGCTGCAAGCACTCATCTCGAAGCAAGTGTTCAAGGCAAGTGTCCGCCGCGACTTATCTTGATGTTAGTATGACCGTGGAAGGTGAAAATATGTTGGAAACTTTTGGTGACTTTTTTCTTAATATATAAAATTGAAAGCGTACTTATAATGCTCCCAGTCGGTGAGGTAAATGCCGCCTGTTTCCGGATCTTTAGAGAAAAGGCCTTCCTCCAGCAGCTCGTTTACCAGCTGGACAGTGGTTTCCTCCCCGTAGGCAAGGCCGTACTGGAAATAGGGTGCAAACTGCAGGACCGGCTCGGAATGTCCCTTTTGATAAGAAACAAAATAATCATAAATCCGGTTTTTGCGGGTTTGGCGGAAGACGGGATCCCAAGGCATGTCAAATCCGTTTGCATTGCAAAAATCAAGGAGCATTTCCTGCTGGGCCCTTGCTTCGATCTGCCCCCAGAGTCCCGTGACAGTATTATATTCGGAGACAGGAGTACTGATGGCTTCAAGCCTTGCCTGTATATCCTCGCGGGCAGCGCCGCCTGTAAGCAGCTGTGAGGCATCCGCCAGGCCGATCCGGAATTTTGCAAAAGCGTTAATCTGTTCGATCTGGGGCAGCATAAGCTGCAGCAGATCCGGCAATTCAATGGGCAGCGGCAGGGTATTGGCTTCTATTCGTTTGTCAATCATTTCCGCAAGAAGCGTAAGGGCCTGTTCGCTGCGTTCCAGAATTTCCTCCGCAGGGTAATCAGCACTCTTTAACAAATAGTCTTCACTGTTCCACCAGTAAGTATTCCAGTTTTCTCCGGAACGGGCATCCTCAAGAAGCCGGAGAATGTCCGCAAAATCCTCGGCGTATTCGGCGCCCACCGCGGCAAGGGCGATCTCTTCCGTCAGCTCATCCAAATCTCTGGCAGGATCCATCAATAGCTGACCGGCACAATAGAGGGAAAACACGTTGACTACGTGGTTAGAATCCATTTCGCTCCAGTAATCCGGCCGATCAATGTCGTCATATTGGGATGCGGTCAGGTAAACATCCTGAATAATGTGAGGGTTAAAATTCATTTGCGCCAGCTGGTCAATTTCCATTTCGCAGGTATTCCAGGCCCAGGTCCCAAGCCGGCAGCCCATGTCTCTGCAGAAGCTTCGAAAAGAGGCGTACTCTTCTTTATCGTCGTGATGAGTGCCCTCATAGAGAGTTATATCCGTGCCCAGCGCATCAATGAAGTCCTTTTTGTTAAAGGTATCTACCCAGCAGCTTACACCGAAATCAATATTGGGATTTACGGCCAGAAATTTTTCGGAGAGCAGCCTGGAAAAATATGCCACATCCTCGGACAGGTACAGGTTGCCGGGATCAAAGAAGTGAGCAATGACCCGGTCGCAGCAGTCTGCCAGTTCTGCATAGATGGAGTAGTATTTTTCAAAGGTGGCGACCACGTCAGGGTTTTCGTGGGAGTAGTCGTAGCCGTCAGGGATATAGGTGACACTGTTATCCACCCAGCCATAGCCGGTGAATTCCGCTCCCCACACCCAGAGGGTGAAATTCATTCCCAGGGAGTGGGCGGCATCCGCCAGAATGCGCAGGCGCTCATGGACAAATTCATAGCCCCCTGCGCCTGCCCAGGCAGAACACATGTCGGTGGCCTGAATACCGGTAAAACCGCAGAACTTTAACATGCGGACATAATCATAAAGCTGTTCGTCGGAAAAGGACAGAATATCCGTTTTCAGGCTGGTAGAATCGTTTAAATAGATTCCACGGCTGTAATTCACCTGCCAGAGCGTAATAATTGCTTCCCGTTCGGGAATCCAGGATTCATTGGGGGCATCATACCGGTCCGGAAGACGGATGGAGGTATTACCTGCTGACAGCCCTTCCCGTGCCGTTCCTGCAAACATCCACCCCAGGTACATGTTGGCAAATTCATGTATGGCGGCTGCAAGTTCTTTTTCATTGTCGCCCTTGATTACGATGTTGGAATCTGAAAATCTGATGCTGTGGGGGGAGCCTGCAGGAGAGGCTTCGAGGCTTAATAAAATATAGGGAGTATCCACGGTATCCTCTTTTTCAGAAATACCGGGAAGAACACCACAGGACTGATTTATATAGCAGCATAGCTCCCAGGCCGCGTCAGAGGAAGTACCCTTAGGGCAGACCACGGTATATTCGGACATGGGCACGCCGCCGGGTCCAAAGATTTCCTTCAAATTCGATCCGGTATCCAGATAACGCTCATCCTGCCCGATCAGCAGTCCGCCCTTCTCGTCGGTAAGACGGAAGGTGAGATAACAGCAGGCCCTTGAAAGGCCGGTCTGGCTTTTGGCCAGCAGATAAAGGCCGTTTCCCTGTCGTGCAATCAGGAAACCGCCGTCATTTAAGGCGGCCAGAGAAAACCCGTGGTTTTCGGCTTCTTCCTCCGTACAGATAAGATGCAGATAAAGGTGGGAATGGGAGGTGGCAGGGAACAGCCTGACCGATAAGCGGTCCTTACAGAGCTGCTTTAGGAGAGCGGCGGATTCTCCGGCACTCTCGCCGTAAGTAATGCGGTAGCTGCGCAGAACCTCAGTGTTATTAATTTCCCTTCGCAGCCAGAATGCAAAGACGGCTGCGGCCGTAAACAGGATCAACAGCAGGACGATCAGGACCCGCAGCGCGGGATGCTTTTTGTTTGTTTCAATTCTTGACATAAAAACCTCTTTTCCGAGCTTTTTCCATGTTTCATACAGATAATATCTATAAGATTATCAGAATATCCGTTTTGATGTCAACAATTTTGCAAAGTTATTGAGCTATTTCAGTAAATTAATGATACTTTTTCCCAGGATAATAAATTTTTCGATTCCTGAAGCAATACCTACTGTTTCACTTAAGGCATTTTTTAGGCGTTTAAATATTTTGAGCGCTGTATCTTTATCGGCATTTTTTGCCGTTACACAATCTCTAAAGCTGTCAAAATTATCCTCCAGGCGTTGGATTTGCGATTGCGTTAATTGATCGTTTGCAAGAAGCTCCTTGGTCAGCTCGTCAAAAGCCTTTATTTTTTCCTGTATGGTGTTGTCCGACGGGGAGACCGTTAATGTAATATTGGAGTCAGTGGCAGTGGTCATTATGATATTTCCGGTATTATTCATGCTTCCCGTATTTACGATTCCATAGTTTATACTCATTGTTTTTTCCTTAACTGCATTTAAATATGCGTCAATTTGCCGTTTATAGTTTCCCCAGGTCATGTGATTAAAGGTATCGTCCACGCTGAAGATCAGACTCCAAAAATCTTCATTTTGATAGCCGTAGTATTTTTCACGATGTACATAGGATGAAATGAGTTCAAAAAAGTGAATCAGCTTATCTCTGCTGAAATCGTTTGGATACTGTAAACGGTCCAATATGATTTGGACGGATTCTTTATAAGAATGAAGCTTGGAAAGATAAATTCTTAAATTTCGCAGCTCGGAATTATATTTTGGCAGATCGTTTTTTCCTATGAACCATACGTTTAACAGTATATTGTCCATTGTTATTAAATCATGCCATATTTCTATGCCGTTAGGCAGCGTTATTTTCCTGGCCCTGCCAAAAGTATGGATTTCGTCTTTATTATATGTAATAAACAACGCCGGATTGCCGGTTATCACCTTGCGTGAGAGTTCTTTGTCCGTTACTCTGCCGGTTCCGTTTTTCCTGACGTCGTTTGTTGCATACAGATATATCTGCCTGATCTGTTCTGTTAATTCCAGAAAGCTGTACAGGCTTTCGGTTCTGTCAAACTTTTTTCTTATTTTAAAGAGCGGTGCGTTCATAAACTCAAGGATGAATCGGCTGAGATCTTTTCGGCATATTTTTTCATAGGAGTTTTCCCGGAGGCCTATATCAAAATGAAAAAATTGAGCATCTTCAAAAAGCCTTGAAAAAAGCAGCTTGGGATAATATGGTTTGTCTGTGAACGAGGAAGCCCCGTTTAATGAAAGAATTCTTGAAGAGTCAAAGTATTTCCTTTCCGGCGTTGGCAGTTCTCCCGGAAAGGCTCTCAGCTTTTCGGCACCCAGATAGCGGTAATATATTTTACGGTTTGCTTTTCGTTCGAACGTGTTGGGGAAAATGCACCCATTAATCTTATGTCGGACGTTACATGACAGTAGCCGAAGATCAATAAAAGGAATTTGGGCTATGATAAACATAATTTCAACGCTCCTTTCTCATGCCGTGCATGCCCATTTTACACGTGCATGCCTATTTTACATATGAAAAACAGCCGACCCTACCGTCGGCTGTCATGACTGCAGGATAAGGATAAAAGCTCCCGGCCACTGCTTCCTTATGCAATCTCGCAATATCGCAGTCCCGCCAACATGCTTACCATGCCGGCCAAAGGGAATAATATCCTGATTCGCACAGCTGCATTGTATTAATTTACAAATGCGTTCGTTAAAGATAGTATATATCAACAAGAATACAATGTCAATGTACAGACAAAACAATTTTATTTTGCTCTTTCATTTTACGTAATTCAGGGAATATGCAGAATTCACAAATTTGAATTTTCTGTTTGTGTTTCTGCCCGTCTTATGCTATAATCTTAAAATGACTGTGATTGTGTCCGAAATCATATAAGATAAGAAGCAGAATAACCAGGAGGAAATGCAACAATGAGTTTACAGGTGGAAAAATTAGAACACAATATGGCGAAGCTGACGATCGAGGTTCCTGCGGAAGAGCTGGACAAGGCGATTGAGAGCGCATATCAGAAAAGTAAAAATAAAATCAGCATCCCCGGCTTTCGTAAGGGTAAAGCACCCCGCCGAATGATCGAGCAGATGTACGGCAGGGAGATTTTCTATGAGGATGCCGCAAACATTTTAATTCCCGACGCATACGAAAAGGAGCTGGAGGAATGCACGGAAAAGGTAGTATCCTCGCCGAAGGTGGATGTGGTACAGATAGAGGCCGGAAAGCCGTTTATCTTTACTGCAGAGGTGGCCTTAAAGCCGGAGGTGACACTTGGAAAGTACAAGGGAGTCAAGGTAGCCAAGGCGGATACGGATGTCACCGAAGAGGAAGTGAATGCGGAGATTGACAGGGAGAGGGAAAAGAATTCCCGGACCGTAGACGTTACGGACAGGCCTGTGCAGAAGGGCGATATTGCCACCATTGATTTTGAAGGATTTGTGGACGGCGTGGCTTTTGAGGGCGGTAAGGGGAAGGATTATCCTCTGACCATCGGCTCCGGCGCGTTCATTCCCGGTTTTGAAGATGCCTTGATCGGTGTCGAGGCGGGAAAGGAGACCGAGGTGAACGTTACGTTCCCGGAGGACTATCAGGCGGCAGAGCTTGCAGGTAAGGCGGCTGTGTTTAAGTGTACCGTGAATAAGCTTCAGGAGAAGCTGCTTCCCGAACTGGACGAAGAGTTTGTGGAGGAGGTTTCCGATGAGAGTGATACGGTAGATGAATATAAGGAAGAGATAAAGAAGAAGCTGACGGCCAGAAAGGAAGCCGATGCGAAGAACGCCAAGGAGGAGGCCGTTATTGAGGCTGTGATTGCAGAGGCCGAGATGGATATTCCCGAAGCCATGATTGATACCCAGCAGAGGCAGATGGTACAGGATTATGCGGAGCGGCTGCAGTCCCAGGGTATTTCCATGGAGCAGTATATGCAGTTCACCGGTATGACGGTACAAATGCTGATGGAGCAGGTAAAGCCTCAGGCTTTAAAGCGCATTCAGTCCAGGCTGGTATTGGAGGCGGTGGCAGCTGCCGAGAAGATGGAGGCTTCCGAGGAAGATTTCGAGGAAGAGGTAAAGTCCATGGCAGAGGCCTATAAGATGGAAGCTGACAAGGCAAAGGAGCTTTTGGGCGAAAACGGGAAGAAGCAGGTCATGGAGGACATATGCGTCAGGAAGGCTGTGGATTTCCTGATGGAGAATGCAAAGGAAGACAAGCCCGCCGCGAAGAAAACCACGGCAAGGAAGAGCACCAAAAAGGCAAAGGAGGAAGCACCTGTCGAGGGGACGGCGGAAGAGTCCAAAGAGGATTAAGAAACAGGGAACAAGAGGACGGTTGCACTTCCGGGCAGCGGAGCGCAGCCGTTTCCTGTTGTAACCTGATGGATTACAGGCAGTAACAGTTCAGACATCCTGTAAGCGGGTAAGAGGTGACAGCGCCCATTGTTCTCAATGAGGACTGTGCAAGACGTCGGTACTTAGCAAGCGTACTGTGCTTGCTTATGTACCGTTACGTCGCGCCTCAAGCGAAAGTGTGTCCGAATGAGAATAATGGGCGCTGGCACTGTTAGGAGGTTTCATGTCTGAACTGTTACTTAATATTTTCTTAATTCCTGTATACACATTGAAAAAAGAGCAAAGGTAAGATATAATATTTTTATTTACGGGTTATTTTGGTAAATTTACCGTAATATCAATAATTGCAAAGACGGAGGATTTGAATATGAGTTTAATACCTTATGTGGTTGAGCAGACAAGCAAGGGCGAAAGATCTTATGATATTTATTCCAGACTTTTAAAGGACAGAATCATATTTTTGGGCGAGGAAGTAAATGATACTTCTGCAAGCATTGTGGTAGCTCAGCTGCTGTTTTTGGAGGCGGAGGATCCGGAGAAGGACATTCACCTTTATATCAACAGCCCCGGAGGCGTTATTACCGCAGGCATGGCAATTTATGACACCATGAATTATATAAAGTGCGACGTTTCCACCGTCTGCATCGGTATGGCGGCCAGCATGGGGTCCTTCCTGCTGGCAGGAGGCGCAAAGGGTAAGCGTTTTGCCCTGCCCAATGCAGAAATTATGATTCATCAGCCCGCAGGCGGTACGCAGGGGCAGGCTACGGAAATCGACATTGCGGCAAAGCACATCCTGAAAACCAGAGAAAAGCTGAATCACATCCTGGCGGAGAAGACCGGCAGGGATTATGAAACTATCTGTGCCGATACGGAGCGGGATAACTGGATGAGCGCCGAGGAAGCAAAGGATTACGGATTGATTGACATGGTAATTTCTTCCCATGACACAAAATAAATTTTTTAGGAGTAAGAAAATGGCATCCAAAATGACCGGAAACGATATTAGGTGTTCTTTCTGCAACAAGACCCAGGGGCAGGTCCGCAAGCTGATTGCGGGTCCGGCAGGGGTGTATATCTGTGATGAGTGTATTGACATCTGTGCGGATATTCTTGAAGAAGAGCTGGAAGACGATGAAATCCAGGAGACTGCTCATCCGGAGATCAATTTACTGAAGCCCATTCAGATCAAAAACTTTCTGGATGAGTATGTGGTGGGCCAGGAAGAGGCAAAAAAGGTATTGTCGGTGGCAGTTTATAACCATTACAAGCGGGTGACGGCGCCCAAGGATCTGGACGATATTGAGCTTCAGAAAAGTAATATTATTATGGTGGGTCCTACGGGCTCAGGCAAGACCTATCTGGCTCAGACGCTGGCGAAGATCATCAATGTGCCCTTTGCCATTGCCGACGCAACCACGCTGACAGAAGCGGGGTATGTGGGCGAGGATGTGGAAAATATCCTGTTAAAGCTGATACAGGCGGCAGATTATGATGTGGAGCGGGCACAGTACGGCATCATCTATATTGATGAAATAGACAAGATCACCAAGAAGGGCGAGAACGTGTCCATTACCAGAGACGTGTCCGGCGAGGGTGTTCAGCAGGCGCTGTTAAAGATTGTAGAAGGAACCGTGGCCAATGTTCCGCCGCAGGGCGGCAGGAAGCATCCTCATCAGGAGCTGATTTCCATTGATACCTCAAATATTTTGTTTATCTGCGGGGGAGCCTTTGACGGACTGGAGAAGATCGTGGAGGCCAGGCTGGACCGCAAGGCCATTGGATTTAACACGGAAATGTCTCAGAAGACCACGAAGGAGCTGGGAGACCTGCTGCAGGAGGTAACGCCCCAGGATCTGGTAAAATTTGGTCTGATTCCCGAATTTGTGGGCCGTGTACCGATCTGTGTGGCTTTAAGAGGATTGGATAAGGAAGCGCTCATCCGTATTTTGAAGGAGCCTAAGAATGCGCTGATTAAGCAGTATAAGAAGCTGTTTGATATGGATGACGTGGAGCTTACCTTTGACGACGAGGCGGTTACGGCCATCGCGGAGAAGGCCTTCGAGCGAAAGACAGGAGCCAGGGGCCTCCGTTCCATTATGGAAGATGTGCTGATGGATACCATGTATACCATTCCCTCCGATACTTCCATCGAAGAATGTATCATCACAAAGCCTGTGGTGGAAAGCGAGAGCGAGCCGGTGGTGATCCACCGGGGAGAGGATCGGAAAAGGCTGGAGACAGCTATCTGATCCGGAGCAGTCAACCGTGTGAAAGGATACCGTTATGGTTATCAAAAAGGTAAGTCTGGAGACCGTATGCGGCATAACGAGTAAACTGCCGGACAATATTCATCCCGAAGCAGCCTTTGCGGGGAAGAGCAATGTGGGGAAGTCATCGCTGATTAATGTGCTGATGAACCGCAAATCCCTGGCGAGAACAAGCGCGCAGCCGGGAAAGACCCAGACGATCAATTATTATAATGTAAATGACGCTCTGTATCTTGTGGATCTGCCGGGATACGGCTTTGCACGTGTGAGTACGAGCGTTAAAGAGCAATGGGGCAGGATGGTGGAGCGTTACCTGAAAAGGTCAAAGCAGCTTAAGGTTGTTTTTCTGCTGGTGGATATACGCCATGCGCCTTCGGAGAATGACCGTGTTATGTATGAATGGATCTGTGCAAACGGTTATCGGCCTGTGATCATTGCGACCAAGCTGGATAAAATTAAAAAAAGTCAGCTGCCAAAACAGCGGCAGCTGATTTTACATACGCTGGGGGCAGAGGGAAGAGCCGAACTGATTCCCTTTTCCGCCCAGACAAGGCAGGGCCGGGATGAGATCTATGAGATCCTGGACGGCATCACCGGGCAGGCTTCTGCCGATGAAAAGCCGCTTGCCTAGAAGCCATCTGTATGGCAGAACGGGAGGAATTATGAGGAAGTACAGTAAGGCATTGGTAAACATCGCAGTGGCGGTGGCATTGTTTTTTGCAGTTATTCTACTTCTTCCTAAGGCGCTGATCTTTTTTTTACCTTTTGTGATCGGCTGGATCATAGCGCTGATTGCCAGTCCTCTTGTGCGCTTTTTTGAGGAAAAGGTCAAGATCAAGCGAAAGGCGGGCAGCGCCTTTGTGATTATTGTAATCATCGGGCTTGTGGTACTGTTGATCTATCTTGTCATTTCCTGGCTGGTAAATCAGGTTATCGGATTGATTCAGGCGCTGCCGGATATGTGGGCCAGCATGGAGAAGGATCTGGAAAATATCGGCAAGGCATTAAGCACCCTGCTGGAAAAGCTGCCGGGAGATTCCCGGCTGAAGCTGGATGATCTGGTGGCACAGATTGAGCTGGTGCTGGGTGATTTCTTCGGGAAAATCAGTACGCCCACCATAGCCGCTGCAGGTAATTTTGCCAAGCAGCTTCCTTCCTTTTTTATCGGTATGATTATGGCGCTTTTGTCCGCTTATTTCTTTGTGGCGGAGCGGGAGCAGATTAACGAATGGTTTCGGAATCATGCGCCGGCTTCTCTGCAGATGCGTTATCGTACAATAAGGCAGAGCTTGGTTCATTCCGTAGGCGGGTATTTTAAAGCACAGTTTAAAATCGAGATTTGGATGTATCTGCTGCTGCTTGTAGGTCTGGGGGCGCTCCGGGTCAATTACTTTGCGCTGATTGCTTTGGGGATCGCTTTTTTGGATCTGCTGCCCTTTTTGGGAACGGGGACAGTGCTGATTCCCTGGGCGATTGTACAGATATTGACGGCAGATTATAAAATGGCGGTGTGGCTTTTAATTATCTGGGGCGGCGGCCAGCTGGCGAGACAGCTGATCCAGCCTAAGATTGTGGGAGATTCCATGGGCGTACCGCCGCTGCCCACACTGTTCCTTTTATTTATCGGATATAAGGTGGGCGGCGTGATCGGTATGATTATTGCAGTTCCTGTCGGCCTTTTAGTCTATTCCATGTATCAGGAGGGAGCATTTAAAACTACGGAAAGCAGCATTAAGATTCTGGTGGCCGGCGTCAATCGTTTCCGACGCCTGGGCAGGGAAGACATGTTTGAGGTGGAAGAGATGAACCTGCGGAACGAGGAAGCCGCTCAGGCGCTGGCAAAACAGCGAGAGGCGGAAAAGCTGGAAAGGCAGGCAAAGCGGGAACAGAAAAGCAGGAAAAAGAAAAAAGAAAAATCTTGAAACTTTTTATAACAAAAGTCGTCTGATAGAAATGTAGAGAGTGTGTGAGCACTCTCTATTTTGTTGCAACTTTGATACAAAGGGATGATAAACTGCTCTTGTTTAAGGCGGAAACGCCGCAATTTATAAAATTATTTTCTTGTTCAGGAATATTAGCGGATCAAATTTGACATATATTATGAGTGACGTAAGGAGGAAGACTATGAAAAAAGTATTAGTGTACAACAATCAGACGGGACTTGCAGAAAAAATGGAGCCGTTGTTTGCTGGCGAAGGGCTGCAGACTGCAGCTGCATCGGATACAGAGGAATTGGGTGCACTTTTAAAGGATAAAGAAGTTCTGCTGATGCTTGTGGATGTAGAGCTGGGCGGCAAGGGCTGGGACAAGGGAATCGAGATGATTGCAAATTTAAGAAAGGCCAGCAGCATTCCCCTGATCGTGGTGTCAAAGCAGTCCCTGGAGACGGCTAAAATCATGGCGCTGGAGGCAGGAGCGGACGATTATGTGGCGGCTGACTGTAATCCTCTGGAGCTTCTGGCCAGAGTGAAGTCTCAGATCCGCAGGTATATTCAGCTGGTTAATATGTGCGTTAATATTGACCGCATTTATAAGGTGGACGGCCTTGTGATTGATGATATACAGCGCAAGGTTACCGTGGAGGGCAGGAGCGTGAGGCTGACGCCTATTGAGTACAAGATTTTAAAGTTGCTGGTGCAGCAGCGGGGGCGGGTTTTATCCAACAGTCAGATTTATGAGAGTATCTGGAACATGCAGGCCATAGGAGCGGAAAACACCATTGCAGTACACATTCGTCATATCCGTGAAAAGATTGAAGCAAATCCCAGAGAACCCAGGTATCTGAAGGTAGTATGGGGAACCGGCTATAAGGTAGGCTAGTGCACCCAATTAGAAAATGTCACACCAGCAAAACATTAGCAATAAGAAAAGCTCCACATGGAAAATGCCCGGACGAGGGGGATCGCCTGGGTGTTTTTTTGTGCGCGCCATGGGCGCGCTCTGCGCACAGGGCTGCTCTGCGCACAGGGCCGCCCTGCACAATAAAAATCCTTAAAGTGCACATAAATAGATTGACGAACGAAAGGATATGGATTATTGTATTAATTGAACAATACATAATATGCAGTGGAACGGAATATCATGCGGCAGATGCCCATGGGAAAGGCGGAAATCAATGGAAGGTATACAGGCAGGAGGGACGGCGCAGCAGCCGCTGCAGGGGCAAAAAGGGAAGGGAATCCCTGGCAGTACCATCAAGATCATTGCGGTAGCAGCTATGCTGATTGACCATATCGGAGCATTTGTATTGACCCGGATGATCATAGAGAGGGGGTATTTTTATTCGGCAGTGGATGTGAACAGGCTTTTTGCCTGGCTTAAGGATAATTGGCTGCTGTATTTCGGAATGATGCTGATGCGGTTGATCGGACGGCTGGGTTTTCCGATCTTTTGCTTCCTGCTGGTGGAGGGCTTTGAGAAAACCTCAAATATTAAAAAATATGTTTTCCGGCTGGGGCTGTTTGCACTGATTTCAGAGATTCCCTTTAATCTGGCGAATACCGGACGTGTATGGGCTTCTGGGTATCAGAACGTATATTTTACCTTATTCATTGGTATCTTGGCTCTGTGTGCATTTGATGCCATTGCAAAGCTAAATATTCAGGGGAAATGGCTTCAGGCCCTGTTTACCGCAGGCGGCGTTTTTACTCTGCCCCTGTGTGTGGCGCTGCGAATACGCGACAAGGTGACAAGAATGATCAGGGCTCTGTTTTTCAGCGGAAACGCGCATGTGTATGAAATGAGAGGGCCGATACTTGTAATCATCTGGATGGTTCTCGTAGGGGTGATGCTGGCGGTATGGATCGTATACCGGCGTAAGAAGGGACCGGATCAGGCATGGCGGATGTGCGGCAGCATGGCGGCACTGGCGGCGGCCATGACAGGGGCAGCCCTGCTGCGGACGGATTACGGCGGGATGGGGGTGCTGACCATTGCGGTGATGTATGCCCTGCGGAAAAACAAGGTGCGGTCCATGCTGGGCGGCTGCATCACGCTGACGATCATGAGCCTGGATGAGGTCACGGCGTTCTTTACTCTGATTCCCATATCCCGGTATAACGGGCAGCGGGGCTTGAAGATGAAATATTTCTTTTATATATTTTATCCGGCACACCTGTTGATTCTATGGCTGATCTGTCTGGCCATGGGCTTGGGAGGAATATCGGTGGTTTAAAAAACTGTGAGTACCGGTGAAAATATACAGGGAAGTCCGGTTACAGAATGAAGGTTTCGCTAATGTTTGAAAATGTACATAGATAAGGAGAGGGGTAAGATTGAAAATTGAAATTTTCAATCGCGAGATTTGTGTCTGCGCGTTGCTTGCCACAAACTCGTCATGCGCAAAAAGCAGCGCAGAAATGGAGAAAAATATGTTAGAGGTTGTAAATTTGTCAAAGAAGTACGGAAAGATGCTGGCAGTGGATGACGTGGGATTTACGGTGCCGGACGGGCGCATAGGCATCCTGCTGGGGCCCAACGGCGCAGGAAAGTCAACTGTCATAAAGAGTATTGCAGGACTTTTGCGCTACAAGGGGAGCATCCGCATCCAGGGGATTGATTCCAGAGAAACGGAGGCCAAGAAATGCTTTGCCTATGTGCCGGAGCTTCCCAGCATGTATGAAGCGCTGACCGTGCGGGAGCACATGGAGTTTATTAACAGGGCCTACGGCGTGGAAGCGACGGAAACGGAGATTGATACGCTGCTGGAGAAATTTGAGCTGAAGGATAAGCAGGATAAGCTGGGAAACGAGCTTTCCAAGGGCATGATGCAGAAGGTCAGCATTTGCTGCGCACTGATTATCCGCCCCAAGGTAATATTGCTGGATGAGCCTATGGTAGGTCTTGACCCGGCAGCCATTAAGGAGCTGAAGGAGGTTATCCTTGAGCTGAAGGAGCAGGGCTGTACCGTCCTGATCAGTACGCATATGCTGGAGATGGTAAAGGAGCTTTGGGATGTGACCTTTGTCATGGATAAGGGGCATATTCTGGGGACCTATGTTAAGGAAGAGCTTGCCAACGAGGACCTGGAGGAACTGTTCTTTGCAGTCACGGGCCAGGGAGAGAAGAAAAATACGGAAGCCGGGGACGGCGCGAAGGAAGGCAGGTAAATTATGGGAGCAATCGGGTATCTTTATCGCCGGCTTTGGACAAATTGGGCCAAAAAGGCTCTTCGCAAGCCGGTGACATATGTTTATATTGTGTTTATTTTGTTTTATTTGTCTGCCGTACCTTTTTCTTTTCGTATGATTGCAGAACAGTTCGGAATCAATTCCCCTGACGGGATGGCGGCAGTGCTGACAGCGCTGGCCTTTTGGATCGTTCCTGCCAATCTGGTTGCCTATGCAAAGCGCAAGGGGCTGGTATACAGGAACAGCGACGTGCATTTTCTGTTTCCGGCGCCGGTCAGCCCTAAGAGAGTGCTGCTTTACGCTCATATCAAGACCTTATTTATGCAGGTGATCCTGAATCTTTTTGCCGTGGCCTGCGGCGTGATTATGTTCCATGTGCCGGCCTGGAAGCTGGGACTGTATGTTGTCTTTTCCCTGGTGGTGGAAAATGTGACGGAGGGCTGTCTGATGCTTCTGCTTTACGGCTCGGAGCGTTTGGGAGAAAAGCAGCGGGGCTGGATTGTGAAGGCAGCTTACGGCCTGATCGCCATTGCGGTGGCAATCGGTGTATACTATTATCTGGATATGGGGCTGAGCGGGGCTGCCGTATGGGCCTTTTTAAACAGTGATGCCGTGAAGCTGATACCGATTGTGGGCTGGTATATTTCCGTGATCCATCTGCTCTTTGGCGGGGCAACCGTTATCAATATTTTGGGAACCGTTCTTTATTTCTGCCTGATGGCAGCAGTGCTGGCGGCAGCAATGTGTATGAAATGTACCGGCGCCTTTTACGAGGATGCTGCCAAGTTTGCGGAGGACTATGAAGAGGTGCTGGAAAACCAGAGGCAGGGCGGCACCCGGATGCGGATCGGTAAAAAGAAAAAGTTTGGCCGGGCCAGCATCCGCTGGAAAGGAACGGGGGCAAAGGCCATATTTTATCGGCAGCTCCTGGAGTATAAAAAGAGTAAGTTTTTCATCTTTGACGTATCCACGCTGTTTTCACTGGGGGCAGGGATCGTGATTCCCTGGCTGTATATCAGAGAAGGCGGCTTTGGCGATGCAGAGCCTTTTGTCATACCTCTGGTTTCAGCTTATTTCACTTTTATTTTTACGACGCTGAACGGAAAATGGGCTAAGGAGCTGAAGTCGCCGTATACCTATCTGATTCCTGATTCGCCTTTTGCAAAGCTGATGAACGCCACGGCGATCCAGCTGATCCAGTGCCTGATCAACGGGCTGCTGATTACGGTGCCGGGGGCCATCGTCATGGGAATGCAGCCGCTTGCAGCCGTATTGTGTGTGGTGGGCTGTGCAGTGCTTTCCTGCAACAAGCTGTACGCCATGGCGGTGGCGGAGATTGCCGTGGGCGGGACATTGGGAAGAGTGGGAAAGCAGCTGTTTCAGCTGTTCATCCAGTGCTTTGTGATCATGGCAGCGGTGATGGGAGGCGTTCTGGGAGCCATGGCAGGCGGTGTTGTGATGGCTTATTGCCTGATGGATGTATTTTTGATTCTGTTTACTTTGGTTTTTATGGTGATTGCGGCGCTGAACTTTTATAAAATGGAGACGGTATAACAGAAAGGGCGAAGGACAGTTGACGGGAGGGCGGAAACAGGGTAAAATGATTTTATGCCCCAAAAGGTAAATTTTTGTCAGTATAGATGCTACGGAGGAATAAATGCCTATGCAGATGCCTGTTTTTGAGAGATATATCAATGAATTAATCGAGAAAAGCACCCTGGATATTCCGGTGTGGAATATTGAGAAGGCCATGGAAGGAAAAGCAGTAGGCTGGAATTATATTGACGGCTGTATGATTCTTGCCCTGCTGGAAACCTATCAGGCCACAGGAGAAAAGAAATATTATGAGTTTGCGGATGCTTTTATTGATCATCGTGTAGGAGAGAGCGGTGCGATTAAGGGATATGATCCGGAAGAATATAATATTGATAATGTAAATGCAGGAAAGACGCTGTTTGCATTGTATGGCATGAACGGGAAGGAAAAGTACCGCAGGGCCATTGAACTGATTTATGGCCAGGTAAAAAATCAGCCAAGAACAATGGAAGGAAATTTCTGGCATAAAAAGATATATCCGAATCAGGTGTGGCTGGACGGCATGTATATGGGGCAGCCCTTTTACATGGAGTATGAGACAAAATTTAATCATAAGGAAAATTATGGGGATATATTCGCGCAGTTTGCCAATGTTGTAAAGCATATGCGGGACGAAAAAACCGGTCTTTATTATCACGGATATGACGCCTCCAAAAAGGCGTTCTGGTGTAACCAGGAGACGGGACTGTCTGAAAATTTCTGGCTGCGGGCCATAGGCTGGTATTCTATGGCACTGCTGGACACCCTTTCAAAGTGTGAGCCGGGAGAAGAGTACAGGGCGGAATATGAAAACCTGAAGAAGGTTTTTGTACAACTGATGGATGATATGCTGAGGTTTCAGGACGAGAGCGGTATGTGGTATCAGCTTCCGGCTCTTGCCGGCAGGACACCCAATTATCTGGAGACCAGCGGCAGCGCAATCATGGCCTATTCCCTCTTAAAGGGAGTAAGGCTGGGATTTTTACCGGAGCAGTACAGAAAACCGGGCATCAAGGCCTTTAACGGCATTTGTGATCGGTATCTGAAGGAAAAGGACGGCAGCCTGCAGCTGGGAGGCATCTGCTTGGTAGCAGGGCTTGGGCCGGAGAGCAACCCTCGCAGGGACGGCAGCTTTGAATATTATATGTCGGAGCCGGTGGTGGAAAATGATGCTAAGGGCGTAGGGCCGCTTTTGCTGGCTTACACGGAGCTGCGGCGGTTAGAGGACTAAAACGGCAGCCAGTTCAGGAAGCCCAGGTGCTCCAGCAGAATCTTTAAGCCCATGAGGATGAGGATGATGCCGCCGAAAATTTCTGCTTTGGCTTTGTATTTCAGACCAAACATATTTCCGATCTTTACACCGACTATGGACAGAATAAGAGTGATTATGCCGATGAAGGACACAGCCGGAAGGATGCGGACCTGCAGGAAGGCATAGGTGACACCTACGGCAAGAGCGTCAATGCTGGTGGCTACGGCAAGCAGGAACATGGTTTTCAGATCGGTGGAATCGTTGGTCTCGTCCTTTTCGGGGGAGCGGGCTTCCCTGACCATGCTGACACCGATGAGAGCCAGCAATACAAAGGCAATCCAGTGGTCGATGGCGTTGACATAGCCTTTAAAGCGAGTGCCCAGAAGGTAGCCGAGAGTGGGCATCAGCGCCTGAAACCCGCCGAACCAGAGGCCGATGATGACGGCCTTTTTCCAGGAAAGCTTTTTCATGGACAGACCCTTGCAGACAGAGACGGCAAAGGCATCCATGGATAACCCGACAGCAGTGATAAACAGTGTCAATAAACTCATCTTTTCATCCCATCCTCTTGTTTTTCTTTTGAAAAAGACCCAAAGGCAATTTGCGGGTATCCCCACAAATCGTAAGCGGCTATGAGGAAGCCGAAGATTGAGCGGCGGCTATTTTGGCGCTTTTGCGGAAAGAAGAAGGGGCCTGGTGCATGAATTTATTAAAGGCCCTGTTAAATTGGGAAAAGCTGGAAAACCCGCACTGGAACGCAATCTCTGCAATGGAAAGATCCGTGGACAGGAGCAGGGTCTGTGCATTCCGCACACGGGTCAGCTGCACATAATCTGTCAGGGTAAAGCCGGTGATCCGCTTGAACTGATGAGACAGATAATAGCTGCTGATAAAAAATTCCCTTGAGATGGACTCCAGCGAGATATTTTCCGTAAAATGGCTGTGAATAAAGGCAGTAATGTTATAGACCTTGTTTGTGATATTATCAAAGTCTGCATGATTGGAATATGTGTTTTTTTCCTTATATAAGTAGATCAAGCCCAGAAATTCTATAAACTTGTTGTGTATGAAAAGCTCTCTCAGCTCGCCGGGGCTTTGAGAAAGATAATAAATATCGTTCAGCTTTTCCAGCACCGCTTTTTTATAGGGGCCTTCAAAACGGTAAATAGGTACAGTCTCTTCAAAGATGCCATAGAGAGATTTCATGCTGCTCTCAAAGGCAGAGGCCATGGGCGGCAGGGAAAACTGGATAATCAGACGCTTGTTTGGAGCCCCCTCCGGATAAACCGTCTTGTGCAGCAATGAGGGACGAAGGGCTACGATGTCACAGCAGCGCATATCGTACCAGACGCCGTCGATCAGGTGGCCGGCGCTTTCTTCCAGAAAGATACAGATTTCATAAAACTGGTGGAAGTGCTGAAACTCCATATTGATGGAGTAAGAGCGCTCGTCATAGTCAAAAAAGTAGTACAGACTGCTTTCGGGCCGGCCGATTTCTATTTTGTATTTGGGAATATAAATTAATGTATTGTCAACCAGCATGGCGCTTCCAACCTTTCGGAATCAGATAGAAATGAGGCATCTATATGGTTATCTGGGAAGCAGATCGTTCATCTTAAGTATTTCTTCTATCGTGTCTACACTATCCTGCAATTTTGCAAGATTCCTATTGGTATTCATTTCAAAAAGCTTTTGTGAAAGCTGTAATTCCGTCAGTTGACTTGACATTTTATTCTGCCGGACTTCTATAACGTCCAGACGATTTTCCACCTTATCAAGACGATTTTCCACCTTATCCAGACGATTTTCCATCTTGTCCAGACGACCGTCAATGCTGTCCAACTTGTCCAGAACCTTACCAAACATTTCCATGCTTTCCTGATCCATATACTTGTGCCTCCCTAAAGGTAACTATATCACAACTTAAGTGCATAGTCTACTTGATTAATATTGTATTTATGAAAAAATATCGGAAATAAATTTAAAAAGAAGTAAGAATAAATGATTGAAATGATGTAAAATATAAATTACAGAAACAGGATGCAACAATTTATTCAAAATGTTGCATCACTCTTAGTTACATAATCTATATCGTCAGGCTTTTGGAAAACTTTAGCCCTAAAATAAATTTTTTTGAAAATTCATTCGGAATTCACTTTGAAAATAACTCCCCAAATAAAAAGCTAGACATGGTAAACAGGCCCCGGAGCATTCCCAGGCCGGAAAAAGCAGATAGATTTCGGTTTCAGCAGGCAGCTCCTGGCAGACAGCACGCAAAGACAGCTATCCGCTATGTGTCCTTAAAACTGCATTTTCTGATAGACGGCGTCCTAATCGTCCTGCTCAATACAGAGATACCGCATGGTGATCTGGATGGAGGAATGGTTTAACAGTGCCATGATTAAAAGCGGGTCCGTTCCCCGGCGCCAGGCGTGATAGCCGAAGGTCTTACGCAGGGAATGACAGCTGATATGATCCTCCATGCCCGTGCCCGCCGCTGCCTGGGAGATAATGCGGAAGGCCTGGCAGCGGGAAAGGTGGGATCCCTGTTTCCTGGCACTGGGAAACAGATAGGGATTGCCTTCGTGATACATGTGCGTTTTTATGAGAACCCGGCGATAGGCAGTCAAGGCCCGGCGCAGGGCTTTATTCATGCAGATACGGTTTTCTTTACCGGTTTTATGTTCTTTGATTACAAGATGGGTGCGAGGTTTCCCATCCTCGGCATAGATGTCTTTGCAGGTCAGGCTTAATATATCGCCGATGCGCAGAGCGGTGTTCAAACCGATGGCAATCAGGGTGGAATTGCGTGCCCCCTGGGGTGTTTCCTGATAGAAGCTTTTAAACTTGTCCAGCTGTGCTTTGTTTCTGATTGGTTGTGTTGTACTCATGTTTTTCCTCCTTGAACAGATTCATGCGGCAGATTCATGCAGCGTGATAATAATTCCCCATAGGCAATTTACCATATTTTGGCATAGATGCCTTGCCGGATGTGGCCAAGACATCGACTGCCCATGAGTGATGCAACATTTTGAATAAAATGTTGCAAAGACAGGCAGGGAGCGCCGCGGGCCAAAAGCGGACACCGTAAGAGACAGGGAGGTTAGGAATGTTAAGACTGACAGTAAGCACGGAAGAGTATCTGATGCTGGGAGACGACATTAAGATCGTATTCCTGGGCGGGACGGGGAAGCACTTAAGAATCATGATTGATGCGCCGAAAGAAGTGGACATTGTGCGCAGCAGCGTCATTGAGAAGAAGTTTACGGATCCGGAGATCCGGGCCACGCTCCCCAAATACTACGCGGAGCCAGAAAAGCCGGAGAAGTATAAGAAGAAAAAGAATATCGTGATCGCCGGAACAGGACGGATGCAGTAAATAAGAAAGCTGCGAAAACCGGCAGCAGCAAAATGTCAAGGTAATAACCGGGCGTGCCGCAAAGTACGCCAAGGGCCCGGCGGGAACAGGGGCATACCCGGATTATTATAAAAGGAAACCAATTAACAGGCACCGGCGCAAACGGATTTGCGTCAGGTAACATCATGGAGGTAAATTTATGGTAGTACAACACAACTTAACGGCAATGAATTCCAACAGAATGCTGGGCATTACCAGCAAGTCTCAGGCAAAGTCCACCGAGAAGCTTTCATCCGGTTACAAGATCAACCGTGCGGCTGACGACGCGGCAGGTCTGGCAATCAGTGAGAAGATGAGAAAGCAGATCAGAGGTCTGACTCAGGCCAGCGCAAACGCTCAGGACGGCATTAGCGCAGTGCAGACCGCAGAAGGTGCTCTGACAGAAGTACATGATATGCTGCAGAGAATGAACGAGCTGGCAGTAAAGGCAGCTAATGGCACGAACTCTGCGAGCGATCGTACCGCCATCCAGCAGGAAATTGATCAGCTGACCACAGAAATTGACCGTGTAGCCGAGACCACAAAGTTCAATGAGACCTATCTCTTGAAAGGTGATAAGGATGTTCCCAAGGGAACGAGTTATTCCTATGACAAGTTTAATGGTGCTGATACCGTTGCCACCGCAACTTTTGTGGATGATAAGGTTACCGGAATGAAGCTCACCTTCACGGGAGAGGGTGTAACAGCAACAAATATGGCGGCTCAGAATGAGCTGGCAAAAGCCTTACGGGATGCAGGCGTCAGCGTAACTGCGAAGAGTACGTATAACAGTACTACCGGCGCGGTTGAAAGCACTGGTTATGCCCTGACTTTAAATGGTGAGGCAGGCCAGAAGTTTAACGTGACCATGACTTCTCCAAGCACATTGAACACTGCTGCCGCAGAGGCAACCTTTACCGTATTTACCAAGGATGGCGTTACGCTGGGGACGATTAAGGTTGAAGATTATGCGAATCTTGCTACTTCAACGACCGGCGACAGAACAGATACCGTAGTGTTTAATGCTACAAAGGTGACGGCATCGAAGTGCAGTGCAGCAACTGCTGCATATTACGACAGGGATGGCAACAAGGTTTCTGCAAATGATCTGAATAATTATTTCACCACATCCTACGACGGAAAAGAAAAGACCACAGGAACCAATTATGTTCGTGCGGATGCTTCCGCAGTATACGACGCGGTTGGAAACAAGACTACGTTGAACACCGCTGAAATCTCTGACTCCCGTGACAAGACAGGGGCCCTCAACATTGCTTTGCATGTGGGCGCCGATGCAACCAGCAATAACCAGATCACGCTGAATCTTGAGACCATGAGTTCCAAAGGCCTTGGAATCAACGGCCTGAAGCTGGACGGCACAAACGATGTCAATGCAAGGGATTCCATTGAGAAGATCGCAGCTGCAATTACCAAGGTTTCCGCACAGCGTTCCGAACTGGGTGCAGTACAGAACAGACTTGAGCATACGATCAACAACCTGGACAATGTTGTGGAGAATACCACATCTGCAGAATCCGCTATTCGCGATACGGATATGGCTTCCGAGATGGTGAAGTACTCCAACCAGAATATTCTGGCGCAGGCTGGTCAGTCCATGCTGGCACAGGCAAATCAGTCCAATCAGGGTGTACTGTCCTTACTTGGATAATTGTCATAAAAAAGATCTTAAGTGTAACTACCGGGGGACTCGGTTTCAAAACCGGGTCCCTGCTTTCAATATTTCAGAGTATCCCTCTATTTTGAGAAAGGATATGTCGGCATGAGTGACAAAAAAATTGTTTTATCTATATCCATGCTGATCTCTGGCCGTGAAGAGATGCAGAAAAGTCTGGAGTCCTTGCGGCCCTTTCAGAAAGAACTTCCCTGTGAAGTGATTCTGGTGGATACGGGCTGCAATGCAGCACAGCGAGAACTGGCGGAGCAGTACGCAGATAAAATTATCAGCTTTACGTGGTGCAATGATTTTGCAGCTGCCCGGAATGTTGGTCTGAAAGCGGCTAAGGGAGAATGGTTTCTGTATCTGGACGACGACGAATGGTTTGAGGATCCCGGAGAAATTATAAATTTTTTTCGTACAGGCGAATACCGAAACTATAATAGCGCATCTTATGCGGTACGTAATTATAAAAATGCAGAGGGTACAATATATAATGAGTCCTATCCATCAAGAATGGAAAAGCTGGACAAGGATGCAAAGTTTACGGGAAAAATCCATGAGTATCTGCTTCCCTTCAGACAGCCGCAGAAAAGCTTTTCCGCCTTTGTCCATCACTATGGCTATGCTTTTAAAAACCGTGAGGAAGAAAAAAGGCATTCTGCAAGAAATCTTCCCCTTCTACTGGAAATGCGGAAGGATGAGCCGGGAAATCCGCGGTGGATTCTGCAGTTGGCTCAGGAGTATTTTTCTTTGGAGGAATACGGAAAAAGCATAGATGCTGCAGTCAGCGGTTTGGAAGAATGGGAATCTTTAAGAAAGCAGATTGAGTATGCGCCGACGCATGTAGGCGCTACATACGCATATATCCTGATTTCTCTTGACTGTCTGCAAAAATATGAAGAAGAAAAGAAGTGGCTGAAAAAAGCATTTGAAGACCGGCTGACGACGCTGGAATATATGAAACCAACTGTGGCTTTTTACTGCGCGGCAGGAGCGAGATTGTACGCGAAGACGAAAGACTACGAAACGAGTAGAGATTATTTTGTCCGCTATTTAAAATATCTGGAAGAGCTGGGCGGTAACAGGATTGCCATCGAGCAGGGGACGGCGGCGGTAACGGCAGAGGTTTTTCAGGAGCAGTTTATTTACGGAACGATTCTGATCTGTATGCAGTCCTTGATCCGTTCGGAAGACTACTCTTTGGCAGAAAAGGCTTTTTACCGCCTGGACTGGTCAGACCGAAGGCTCCTTCAACAGACAGAATGGGAAACAGCTATGCTGGAGGCTTGCTGCAGTGTTTCATATCATCCTCTGTGGAAAAAGATTATGCAGACTCTTATTACCAGAGAAGAAGGCATGAAGGAAATGTATGTGGTCTTTTTGGAGGTGGAGATTGGATACGAACAGCGCGGCGAGCTGGCGAAGCGCTCCCGGCTGCGCAGGCTGGTATCCGAGCTGGATAGTACTCATCGCTATGTCCTCTATACAAAGATCCTGTGGGAAACAGAGAGGATAGAACTCGAATCCGCAGAGAAGAGCAGGGAAAAGATAACAGTCCTTTTTTGGCAGATATTTGAAAAATGTCCGGGGGAGATTCTCTGGGTCAGAGGCGAGGTCTGGGAGATAGCGGATAGGCTGGAAATACCGGTGGCGCAGATGCTGCTAAGTATAGATTTCACAGCATGGAAGCGAAGTCTGGAGCAATGGGGGCGGGAAGCTTCATGGGAAGAAATCCGACAGTGGGCAAAACGCCTGGAAGTCTGGAGAAAGCAGGGAAATATCCGTTTTGACTATGCCGTCATGAAATGCAGAGAATACAGTCTGCTTCATTACAGAGAAATCTGTCATGCAGGATTTTCAAATCAGGGAGCGGAAGAGCTTGAACAGATGCTCTGGCAGTATGCTGACAGCGTGCTGGATTACTATAGGCCCCTTTTTCGGGAAAGCATATTTGAAAATATGGCGGAGGCCCTTCCTGATGAGGCCCGACTTTCATTATTACTACAGGATCTGAGGAAATATAAGGAGCAGGAAGAGGATAAGGAAATGCTGATCTGCCTGCGGAAATGTCTTGGGTTATATCCTGCACTGGAGCCTGTAGTCGGGGACTATGCAAAAAGATGCCGGGACAGTATACAAAGCAGGAAGCAAAGAGAAGCGGAGGCAGAGGAAGAATTTGCAGGTATTGTAAACTCTCTGAAGGCGGTGGTAAGGCTGCAGATAGAGAAAAAGGAATACTGCGAGGCGGAGGAAATATTGCGGCAGCTGCAGCAGTGTGTACCGGAGGATGAAGAGATCGGGAAATTGTTCAACCTGCTAAAAGATCTTTCCACTGACTAAATGTCGATTATACGGCGGAATTAAGAGGGATCATGGTAATCATAAAAATTATGGGCGGCCTGGGGAACCAGTTGAGTATTTATGCCAGAGGTTATAGCCTTGCCAGGTATTTAAAGCAGGAACTTGTATTAGACATATCAGATTATATGCAGAGAGGCTATTTTCGCCCTTATGTGCTGGATAAATTAAAGATTGGGAAGCATCGCAAACTGATGTATCCTCCTGCCGCGGAAGACTTTGACGGGTTTGTGAATCTTCCGCAAATAATACAAGATAAAAGTGTCAGGCTGATTACGGATGAATTGGCAGGAAATCGAGAGAAATTGCTGCAGGAGGCGGATGGAGCACAAAATGTTTATCTGCTGGGGTATGGCGGCAGGCAGTATTGTACACTGGAGGAACTGGAGAGGCTTTGTACTCAGTTTCAGATGAAGGAGCCGTCATCTGCTGTGGAAATGTTTAAAAAACGGATTGAGAATGAATACAGTGTGGCTGTTCATATTCGCAGAACGGATTTTGTGGAGCTGAATATGCAGGATTCGCAAAGGTATTTCTGCGCCGCAATTACATATATCCGCAGTTTTCATCCGGAGGCGCAGTTTTATTTCTTTTCCGATGATATTGCGTATGTGAAGGAAACCTTCGGAAATTGTGCAGGCTATCATTATGTGCAGCTTTTGGGAGGAATGGATGCTGATTTGGATGAGTTTTTCTGCATTTCTTCTTGTACCTGCAGAATTCTGTCCCATAAAAGTTCGTTCAGTTCATGGGCTTCCGTGCTGAATCGCTGCGAAAATAAATTGGATATTTCCAGAGCAGAAGATAATGGAATTAGTGTTTCGGAGAAGACAATTTATCTGACCTCTGCGGCAGTTGAGACTTTCAGTGCATGGTATCGACCGGAAGAGAAAAAGGGGGAAGCTGAATCGCCCGATGTAACGGAAGAGACAGCATATCGTTTGGTGGCGGAAGGTCAAAACGAGAAAGCAATTTCGATCATTGATCGCGCCTGCATGGACAGCTATACGCTTACTGAACGGAGGATCCAGGAACTGTCAGATTTAAAGGCGATTGCTCTGGCGCAGGGAGGAAAATCTTTTTCCGCGGCAGCATTGAGAACCTTTTACCAACAAATGCAGACGCGAATGGAGGATCCTGTATTTCATGCTAATTTTTTCCTGACGTTGTATCATTCCGGGCGTATTTTGGAGAGTGCGATTCATGCAGCTCTGGCAAATCTATGCAACATTGTCAAGTGATGAGTTTAATTTTGCGCACAAAAAAAGCAGGGACTCTCTCGAATCTCTGCCATATTCCTATTTATATAAACCCAATATAGTACCTACTATTGACTAAAATAATGTCTGTAATACTGTTCCAAATTTCTGTTTATCTACTAAACTGCCTAATCTTTCCTTAATTTTCGCACTTTTGCACCATGCAAACCTTAAAATATGCATCCGTTTCCCTTGTTTCTTCATTTATTGAAAAGCTACAAGGGAAAGCTTTTGTTATTTAGTTTTCAATACTTAATTCATACCTACAACCTTATCCAAAAGTTTTGCAGAATCTCGCTTAGTCTCCCTTATAGCGTGTGCATAGACATTCATAGTAGTTCTTACATACAAATGTCCTAGAAATTCCTGCACATCTTTTGGCTGCATCCCATTTGATAATTTCAAGACATATGATAGCATTTTTACTACCATGATAGCAGCTTTTAATATCACCGAATGAAAATTCCCGTAGCTCTACTGCGGGAATTTCATTTGGAAAAGTTCTCTTATGCGTCCTTTTTGTTTTTTATCATTGCAACAACTGCAAAAATTGCGTTAATCAAACACCAAAATGCCCAAATATTGAGATCTGCGAAGCTTCCTGCAAATCCGAACCCAATAAGTGCTGCAAGTCCAAACAAAACAATCAGTGCGATGTTTCCGCCTTTACCTTTGCTTTTCTTTGTAGCAATAGACACAATTCCGCCGGACAGCATTAATATTGCGACCAATATTCCGCCGCTTCCGCTTGATTCCCCATTCTCAGAAAGTGCATTTCCTAATCCTGCCGCACATGACTGAAATGATACCACAACAAATAAAACAATTGACAAAATTCCTGATACTAATTTCCATGTCTTCATCCCTTTATCCTCCTACTGCGCCGAAAATGTAATGGGTTCTGAATCTGCAATTGTAGAATAAGAATCTGCATCATAAATATGGAATTTCAATTCCACTTCTTCAATTGCTTGAATTCCGTTTTCTTCCATATCGCTTGAAAATACCGTAATATCATCCAACGATTTCTTTCCGTTATAAACGGTAGTGGAAAAGAAAGGACTCATCATAAATCCATTGATGGACATATCATCTACAGAAATACCTACATTTTTCCCGGAATTATTTTCGCAATACAACAAAATTGCCGTTCCCCAAAAACTGTTTTCATCAACCGTCTTGCCTATGATTCTGATACCGTCCTGATTATATAATTCTGTTCCTGCATCATTTGGCGTTGTATCCATATCGGCAAACTCCGATGTTTGAATGACTACGCAATCCGAATCAAAAATTGTGTCATATGTAGAAGAATCAAATACATGGAAATAAATCTCAATTTTTCCTATCTTCTCAATCCCCGCCGCATTCAGTTGCGTACTGGAAAAATACAGTGTTTCATTGGACTTTTTCCCTGCAGCAATTCCTGCCGAGAACAAGTCTGTAATCATATAATCATTTACAATCAATGCGTTACAGCCGACTGTGATATCCTTGTCTGAATTATTTTCCAACAACAGCTTAACTCCATCGCCCCAGATACTGTCTGTAACATATTCTGTTGCAGTAACGACAATACCGTTCTGATCCAAAAGTACCTGTTCCTCAATTGTGACCATTTCGTCTGATGGATTTTCAGACTTCTCCGAAGTGTCAGACGTGCTTGTGCTAGAAGTTTCTGTTCCCGTTTCTTTGTTTGAGACAACTTGTTTGCTTTCGCCCGAATCCGATTGACCACTTCCCATCGCCATCGCCGCAAATACAGACAGACACAACATTGCGGTAATCCATTTCATGTTTCTTTTCATAGTTGAAATTCCTCCCTTGAGTATAGTTTATATATAATACATGCAGCAATTGCTTCGGCTAGAAATTCAGTAAAAATGTCGAAAACATCAAAAGTTCCCGGTACAAAAGATGTTTTCTGCATTATTTCCATCGTTGCCGTAAAAGGAACAGCCAACCAAAAAACTTTCCTTACATCTGCCACATTATTACCAATGATACAAAATAACGAAAAAACCAACGAATACCCCCACATCATATCCGGCAGATAATTCCTTACAAGTTTCAGAAAAGTACAATCGGTCTGAAACACAGGCATATATATCCAGTCAATGAAATCTGCTGTTTTTCTGATAAAAATCACATCCGGCGATAACATACAATAAATAAGTGCACCAACTACTATCGGACATATAATATTTAAAAACATAATTTTTTTTCTGCTCATGTTTTTCACTTGCTCCACGTTTTGCATTTTGCATAGCTTCAGTTCTGTACGCCGCTTGTTCGCAATGTTTCCATTCCATGTTCCTTCAATATTTCATTGACTTCAATTATATCCCCCGGACGTTCATTGAAAATGATCATCAGCAGAGCATCCCTAGACAGCTTCGCATAAAGTTCCGGCATCTCATATTTTTTCAGTGCCCGTTGCGTCTGTGCCAAAGACATTTCAGCCGCATAGCAAATACGCAGAATGACATCTCTCTGTCTTGTTCTTTTTTCTCCTGACAAAAGCTTATAGCCATATCTTTCAGGAATATCCGCCCGCAAAAACACGAGCTGCTGCGTAAGGTTCTTCTCATTGAAAATATTTTTCATATACACCGGAAACTCTTCATACATCGGACTTCCTACATGTTCTCTGCAATAAGCGTCAAAATTTTTTATATGTGTACTCTGCAGCACTTTTTCTAACTCATCTGTATTTTTCTCTCCCATAAGCCTCCCCCATCTGATATAATGTAGTAACAAACATTTGAAAGGAATGATAGCATGGACTATACTAACCGTCTTGCAATTTCTTATTATAATACCATCGCGACCATAAATAGCGCACATAAAATATATTTAGTTCAGCATAGAGAAACTGGGAAAATATACATCAAGAAAATATTGGATATATATAATCCCCATATATACGAGTATTTAATGGAACACCACATAGCAGGCATTCCCAAATTATATAACGTATATGAAGAAAATGCACAGCTCATACTGATTGAGGAATTTATTTCTGGCATATCATTGCAGGAAATGATTGACAACCGAACACTCACACTTGATTTCATTGTCCGGTTAATGGACGAACTATGCAGCATACTAAAGAAACTGCATATCCTCAATCCACCCATCATCCATAGGGACATTAAGCCATCAAATATCATTATTACATCCTGCGGTCATGCCGTTTTAATCGACTTTAACGCTGCAAAATTCTTAACAGATACCAACTTCCATGATACAGTACTTCTTGGAACAAAAGGCTATGCTGCCCCTGAACAATATGGCTTTGGTTTCTCCACGCCCCAAACCGACATCTATGCGTTGGGTATTTTATTAAAAGAACTTTCCCTTGCCCTGCCCATCCCGACAACTATATTTGATGCCGTCATCAGCAAATGTACTGAGATGAATCCGTCTGATAGAATGGAAACGGTGCAGGAGTTAAAAAAAGAAATAGAAAAAGTGCAGAACTATAACTGCAATCATCCCAATATAACGCACTCAGATGATTCACTAAATCGGCTACAGAAAAATTTTGTTCCGCCAGGTTTCAGGACAAAAACTCCCTGGAAAATGCTGACCGCATCAGTCGTATATTTATTTATCTTGTGGCTTTGTCTTTCACTGGAAGTAAAAGATGCATCGTTTTTTCAGCTATGGCTGGAGAGAATCACTGCTTTATGCATCATGCTGTCTGTTGTCTTTTGCTGTTTTGACTACCGCAATATCCGGCGTTTTATTCCCTTATGTACGAATAAGAAACGGATAGTACGTTATTTAGGAGTGCTAATTTTAAATTTTGCAGTAGTTTTTTTGCTGTTACTTGTGATGGTTCTGCTGGAATCCATCTTTTGACTTTCTGTTTTTTATTGTAACATATTTTTTCTTTTTCGTTACCACCTGTATGGTGGTAATTTTCTTTTCACTTTGCAATGTGAATATTATAACATTTATTGCGTTCTCGTGCAATTATTACAAGAGATTTTTCCTTAAAATATTGCGTAGAGGTGCAATATTATGAAAAGAAAAGAAAGTATTGACAAAATCATTCAAGTCAATAATGTCAATATCGGGAAAAACATTGCCATGTTGCGCAAGGCATCACATCTCAAACAGACAGATATGGTTGCGAAGCTTCAAACAAAGGGTATCGACATTTCCATTTATTGTTGTCCTGCAAATTAGATGCACCAGTTCCATGCAGATTAGATGCGCCTGATTTTGGCTTTGTGTGCCACGTATTAGCAGATTGCCTGCACCAACATCAGCAAGTTATCTGATCGTTATAAAAATTGAAGCAAATTCACAGATCGGAGGAAATGCAAAAAGCAGGCTGCCCTGCTTTTGCTGCTAAATCTCATTATTGTTAATTGCCTGCATGACGATTTCTGCTGTGATCATGTTACTCTTCCTGGAGTCTCCGATCAGAAGACAACTGTTGCATAGATTGTTGATGACACGCGGGGTTCCATCGGATGCATTTAGGATGGCTTCCAGTGCAGCATCTTCAAAAACTGCTCTGGCAGCGCCAGCGCCCTTTAGTTTTTCAAGGACATAGGATCGTGCTTCTTCCCTGGTAAATGCAGGGATCTCATAGTTCATGATGATCCTTTGACGGAATGGTTCATGGACACTAAGACGAAGTGTTGCATTTAAAGATGGAAGCCCGGACAGCAGAACCACAGCACGATCCCTGGAATCCATCTCAAAATTAAATAAAAGCTTGAAGTCATTCAGGATAGCGGAACTGATGTAATTCGCCTCATCAATGATGATGACAGGCGTTTTCCTTTTTTCAACAGAAAGCCTGGTAAGTTCTTCCTGGATTGCACGGAAGTTGTCCGGTTTCCGGTAGTGGGCCTGTGCCCCCAATTCGGCAGCAAGATTCCGATAGAAATCATTGGGACTAAAGGTGGAAAAACAGGTATAGACCACTTTGTATTGCGAGTTGTTTAATCCCTGTCTCCAGGCTCTGATGGCAGTTGTTTTTCCACGGCCGGGACTGCCGGTGAGCAGGCCGAAGCCTTTTGTTTTTGCAAGATAGTTCAGGCGGAACAAAACTTCTTTTGATTCATCCGTTGATACAAAGATTTCTTTGGAGTTCTTTAAAAATGGGTTGAATTCCAAACCATAGCGGACCGTATAATCCATTAGTCATCACCCCCATAAAGACGCGGCTTTTCACGTTTGATATCTGCATTTTCGATCTTATTAAGAAGACGGATGGGTGTAAGCGTACCATCTGCTTCCACAACGTAGATGGATTCCATATCAGGAGAATAACGGAGTCTGATCCTCTGTTTTGCAAAACGGTAATCGACCTCATACTCGATGTGGTCAATGGTAACCACACAGTCAACAGAAACGCGGCGCTCTAACTCCAGTAAGAATAACAGGTCAATCTTATCTTCGGGTAAGCGGTGGAAGCAGTCTGGCTCGCTAAAGTAGCGTTCCTGTGGGTTCTTTCCATTCAGGGAAGAATGGATCCTCTGGTTATACTGACTGACATACGTGTACAGGCTTGTGCGAAGTTCATCAAGCGTATGGAAATCCCGCATGTCAAGGCCTGCCATCCACTGGTCTTTCATGGTACGGAACCAACGCTCCACCTTGGCCTTCTGGGTTGGCGTATATGGCTGGTCATAATGAACCGTAGACCCGATACGGGCAGCAAGCAGGTCCATCTGTCTGTTTTTGTAGGAACTGCCATTATCAAAGTTGAATAACTTCGGAACGCCAAACTTTGCAACAGCAGATTTCATGACAGACATAAGATTTGCAAAGTTATCATTGAAAAAGACATCAATGCCAACGATGTAGCGGCTGGCATCGTCAATAAGTGCAATCACATAAACCTTATGCTTTCTGCCATCTTCTGTTTTCAGGTAAGGGCCGACGCTGCTGTCCCCACACCAGACCTCGTTGACATGGGCACGTTCATAACGTCTCATATCCTGGTTGTTCGTTGTCCTTTCTTTCCGGGCAAGGCTGTTAAGAAAACGGTTCACTGTGGATTCTGATAATTCATTGCGATTGACAGAACCGTTGTCGCATAGCTGACGGAAGATGGCTGCCGCAGACATACGGGGATAGTTCGTTTTCAGATACCGGATCTGTTCCTCAAGATCCGGATGAATCTTTCGGGAAGTGCCTTCATCGCTGCGGCTGGAAGGGAGCAGCCCGTCAAAACCATTCTTTTGGTAGTGCTGGTACCAGCGTTTGATGGATGTCGGCGCCGGATGAATGAAGGAACCGTTTGGATGGAGTGCACCACGTGCAGAGGCCGCACGAAAGTAAGCTTCCTTGGATTTGTACTCATCGGGGAGACCGACAATCAGCGGTGAGATCATGGAATAACGCATCAAAGCGATATCCTGTGCTAATTCCTGTTTCATTTAAAGTCCTCTCTTTCGTTTTTTCTAAGAAAACTTAGTTTTCTTTAGTATAAGAGGAAGCAGAAGCGTTTTCCTGTAAGGCTATGTGGGTGTTAGAAACAGAATATTTGGAGTCTGCCTTATCTGCATGAACTGGTTCCCGAAAAAAGCAAAACACTGCTTTACGAGACGGGGCGGGAAAGATAATCCGATACGGAAGGAACGGATCTTCTGCATCCAGTGCTTCACATATCGTTTGATGATGGATGCAATGAGATTTTCATCAACGGAGGGAGTTCCATCCATGATTTCCTCATAATCTCCAGAAGCCTCATAGGCAGAAATGATAGAAATCTGATCCTGCAGGGATACCTGGGAATAAGGAACAAGTAAAGATGGAAGTAAAGCATGGGTCCTGCCACAGTGAGAGCATCTGACGCGGCAGATAGATAAAGAGATCCCGGAATCGTCTTTTTTGAGAGAGCGGGTGTAATAACCATGGATCGTCAAGCAGCCAGAATGGCCACAGGTACACTGCAGCTGGTGGAACTGTAAGGAGTTGATGATATTTTCATAAGTTTTTTGATTGAGTGGATTGTCAAAAGGTACCGTAATTGTTATCATAATAGTGTTGTCTGCAGTGTTACATTGAAAGATGCAGCACTGGGAGGATTGTTATGATAGCAGGTATCAAACTTTGATCGGTGGGATGCCTGCTATTCTTGTAACTTTGATATGATAACACAAGAAGGTACTGGTTCAAACACTCTGCTGTAAAATACATCAGAATATATGAGCCAGTACCTTCATTTAATTTGACGAATATAAGAAAGACTTGGAGCACCTAGGGTGCTGGATAACAATTTATTCGTACAACAGAATAGAAAAAGGCACACAGAACCCGACAGTATCGCTTTTGTATGCCTGTTGCTATATTCTCAATTGTGACATGAACAAACTTTTTGGATTTGAAACAAAACTTTTATCGAATTGATTTGCATATCAAATATGAAAAATATCAATGTTGCTTAAACACAAATAACGATAATAAGAATATCAAAAGCTACCCTTTGTATCCCGATGACATGCAGGAATAACAGCACTTATCATATATAACGGTTCAAGCATATTAAGCTATCGCAAATATCATTCTATAATTCTCCAATAAAATTATATACAATCCTCACTTCCTGCGTCCTAACCCCGTCCACTTTCTTGGGTTCTCCAATCAGTATGCGGTTAATCAGTCGGTTTAACACTGTTTCGTCAAGTTCCGTAATGGCAGCATAACGCCTGATTTCCCCCATAAACATCTGCACATCGCCCTCTGAATGTTCCTCCTCACTGATAAGTGCCGCTATTTCCTGCATACGGTTCTGGTTGCTTTCCTGTTCCTTTTCCATTGCGTCCGTCAGCTTCAGGAAACGCTTTTCAGTAAGTATGCCCTTTGCCTTGTCCGCATACAGGCTGATAAAGGTATCGTCTATCTCCTGATTGCGCTGTGCAAGATTCTCATACTCTTTTTTCAGACTGTCCGTATCTGCAAGGTACTGTTTTTCCATTCTCCGGCTCAGCCTGTCATAAAACGCTTCTTTGTCCTTTAATGCCATCGCAGCGACTTCCTGTATGTCCGAAAGTACAAGGTTATATAAATCCCGCGCTTCAATTTTGTGGCTTGTGCAGGCATCTTTCCCCAACCGGTTATAGGTCTGGCAGATATAATATGCCTTGTCTATCGGTTCACGCTCTTTCCCTGTCCGGCGGTCTTTATTTGTCCTTCCTACCTTTTCATAACGCACCTGCATGGATTTCCCACAGGTAGCGCAGTAAACAATGCCATGAAAAATATTGTAATACGGGCAGCTATTCCCCTTCATAATCGGCGGTCTGCGGTCTATAAGCTGCTGAACCTTTTCCCACTCCGCTTTGGGGATAATGGCTTCGTGGCAGTCCTCTATAACTTCCCTCTGCTCCCTCGGTATGATGTTGTAAGTGTTGGAACGTATGCCTTTTTGATGCGTCTTGCAGACAACGTGAGCGCCCTTGTAAAATGGATTCCTCAAAATGGTTGATATGCGTGAACCGCTCCAAGCGTAATAATTCACGTCACAGTCCGTTCCCGTCTGCATTCTTGTAATCGGTATCCGTTCTTCCATCAGAACCTTGCATATTTTCATGTTCCCAAACCCGTCAAGTGCAAGGTCAAATATCCGTCTGATAACTGGCGCAGTTTCCGGATCAATGATAAGATGCCCGTTGTCATCAGGATCACGCATCAGACCTAAAGGCGGCTGTCCCCCGCAGAACTTCCCCTGTCTTGAGCGTGTCATGCGACCTGCAAGCACTTTCTTTGAAATATCCCTGCTATACATATCATTCAGGATATTCTTAAACGGCGCTATGTCCATTTCCTGCTTGTTCAGACTATCGTAATTATCCGTAATAGCTATGTAGCGTACATTATGCTTTGGGAAAAATACTTCCATATAGCTGCCGGATTCAATATAATTGCGCCCAAGCCTTGAAAGGTCTTTGGTAATCACACAGCTTATCCTTCCTGCTTCAATATCGTTTATCATGCGCTGGAATGCCGGACGGTTGAAGTTCCGCCCTGTGAAACCGTCATCCACATAGAACTCGCAGTTGAACATACCATTCTTTTCTGCAAAGTCTTTCAGTAACAGTTTTTGGTTGCTGATGCTCATGCTCTCGTTGTCTTTGCCATCTTCAAGCGAAAGCCTGCAATAGAGGGCGGTAAGCAGTGGAGTATTACTTTTAGAATTGTTTTTCCTGTTCATAGGTTCTCTCCTTTATGAACAGGGACACGATACAATTATATTACCATGCCCCCGCCCTGATTTCAACATTTTTTCAATAATACGGCTTAAACAGCCTGCTTATCCCTCTTTTTTGAGATGTGTTCCTCCGTCTTTTTCTCTATAAGCTGTTCAAAAGCCTGCTGCATGGTCTGTGTGCCGCCAAACTCCCTTGTCACGACAAATCTCGTCGGCCCCTTTGTTTCTTTTTTTATTTCCCTATCTGCGACCATAAAATTATTCCTATCCTTTCTGCGGTCATTATTCCGCCTGTCATATTTCAAACTGCTTTATCTTCCAATACAGAAAGATATATCTGCATAAAAACAGCATTGAAGATAACCATTCCCCAATGCCGGACATCACTCTGTATTTTTTGCTCCTGCCAGTACCTTTTTCGCCGCATCCCTGTTTTCCTGCCCCAGCTCAGAACGGTAATTCCTGCCACCGAAATAAACAGGCATACACCTTTCCATAATGCGGTCATAAATCCTTGCGTGTTCCACGTCCTGCGGATTTTTCAGTGCATCAAGCTGAATGTTCGTTGTGATGATGAACGGCTTGCCGGACTTGTACCGCTCATCAATGACCGTATAAATTGTTTCAACCGTATACTGGCTTTCCCTCTCAATCCCCATATCGTCAATCACGAGTAGCGTGTAGCGGTTCAGGCTTGCAAGGTACTCATTCCGCTCCGAACTGTAAAGACCGCCGAGTGCATTTAATATTTTCGGAAAACTTGTCATCAGTACAGAGATTTTCTGCTCTAACAGCGCATTCGCAATACACCCTGCAAGGAATGTCTTGCCTGTCCCGACATTCCCCCAAAACAAAAGTCCCTGCCCTTTCTGCGCCATTTCTGAAAAATGTTCCACATACCGCTTTGCGTAGATGGCGTTTCCCTGTGACGCATCACAGCGGTCAAAAGTATAGTTATAAAATGTCCTGTCCTGCAATCCCGCGCTTTTCATCTTCTGTATATTCAGAAGTTCTTCCTTTACCCTGTATTCCTCACGTTCTTTTTCCAGTTTCTCCGCCGTACATCTGCACAGACAGCCGACAATGCGTTCCTCTCCCAAGAATGCTATTTTCTTCTGCTTTTTTGTGTGACACTGTCCGCACACCAATAATCCGGTATCATCATCCGTATAATCGTTATCCGCCTTTATTCCCTCATTTGTGGTTTTTTCCAGTTTCTTCAGGACTTCATCAACAACCACTCCAATCATAAACTGTCACCCTCCTTAAAACTGCCGTTATAGGAATACCCGTTCCTATTTGCCTGTTCTTTCTTCATATCCTCTTTTTTCCAGCACTCCATAATGGCTAAATGGTTTTTATATGTTTTTCCGCTGTAAGCCATATATTCCGACAGATGCTCTATCATGGACTGGTAATCTGCCGGAAAGTCAGATTTCAAAATTTCCAGCTCTTTATCCGTAAGGCTGACATTTTCATATCTGCCGTAAAGATTTATCTCCTGTCTCGTAGGTGCGTGTGTGTCCTTTTCTCTCTCACTCTCTCTTTTATCTAAGTTCTTATCTCTATTCTCTATACTCTTATCTCTAATCTCTGGTGGACAGAATTGGGACACAGGTGGGACATTGTCCCAGTTTTGTCCCGTTCCCATATTGTTATCCATCAAAAGCGGCGTGCTGCCTTCCGCTTTCTGTCTGCGGTATCTTGCCTTGCGTTCCCCGTCAGACGAGCCTTTTCCCGTCATTTCCTCAATTTCCGGCATATAAAAAGTATTATCCTCCAATACTTCCACAAGCCCAAGCTGCATGAATGCCCTCATCGCCCTCTCTACCGTTCCTGTCTCATGCCTTGTGAGCAGTGCGATCATTTCCGCTGAAAGCGGCGTCATCTCATTCAAGAGCAGTTTCCCGTTATGCTGCAATGATTTTAAATACAGCTTGAGCAGGATATTCACATATAAGACACCGTCCTTTGAGCCTTCCAACACTACAATCTCACGCTGGTCAAAAAAATCTTCCTTGAGTTTAAGGAAGTAATATTTTTTATTCTCTGCCATAATTGCCCCTTTCCTTTTTTACGCTTTTTTTCTCCCCAAGATTGGGAAGAATTTCATTCTGTTTTGCTTTTGTCCTCTGTACCATTGCTGTCTTGTCCGCAATCTCCGCAAGTTCCCCAAGAATGGCATCATTTTCTGCCAAATCGTGTTTTATCTTTGCACTTTCCGCTTTCAGTTCTTCAAGTTCCTTTTTCCACGTTTTGGGGAGCAGCTTATCCGTACCGCTCATATTTTTCAGTCCTGTACGGTAGGAGAGTGCAGTATCTATCTTATCTGCATTCCTGTCATAATAAGACTGTTTCTGCCTGCCGGAGAGACTTTCATACTTTTTCAGGTATTCCGCATATGGCTTGTAGGCATGGTAGATGTCAACGATGTTGGACATCTTTTTCAGCTTTGCATTTAACTCACGCTGGTTGTGAATATTGTCACTCCGCTGTTTTTTGGTGTCCTCTGCCAGCTTCTGCAAATCCTCAAGCGTTTCAATCTTATGTGACTGGAGAAACGCCACCATAGATGAAAAATCTTTTATGTTGCCCGTTTTTGTGTCTGTGCGCTGCCGGATATCATTGTCCTGAATAAATGCGCTGCGGTTTTGCTGCCATTCCATCAGGACTGCAATTAAAGAATCCTCTTTCTTTTCCTGTACGGGTAATTCTTTTTCTTTATCCTGTGCAATCGCTTTTTTCTCTTTTTCAAGGAAAGCAATCTTATTTGTCAGACGCTCTATGTTCTCCATGCTGGATAAAATAAGGGCATTGATTTTTTTAATCTCCCTGTTCATGCTGCCGACTTCGGTTTGAATGCCCCTGCGCTCCATTGCGGTCACTGCAGCACCCATATGGATTGTCGGCAGAAGGTCTATTCCCTGTCTTTCAAAAGAACGGTGTTCCGCTGTAATCTCATAGCCGTTCTTCTTATAAAATTCAGTTTCAATATCTGCCCACAATGCACGCCATTTTTCCACGTTTCCCCTGTCGTCCCAATCAGTAGCGTAAACCTTATGTGACTTATAATCATTTCCTTTCTTTGTGGGGATTTTCTGACCGTTTTTATCAAGGTCATATTCCCGCCAGCATTTCTTTTCTAAAAAAGTCCCGTCTTTTTGGAACGGGCGCATGGTAAGCATAAGATGACAGTGCGGGTTCGGGTTCTCATGGTCGGGACTATGCAGATTCATGTCAACCACCATTCCTTTATCCCTGAAAAATTCTGCAAGTGTTCTTGCAGCCTTTAACCGTTCATCCGCATCCAGCTCACAAGGCAGGGAAAATTCAACCTCCCTCGAAAGCTGCGCCCTGCTTCCTTTCTCAAAATTTTCAACAGCGTTCCATAAAACGGAACGGTCAGCAAATTCCTTCGGCGCATATTCCGGTAAGAGGATTTCGGAATATATCACATGACCTTTCCTTGAAAAATCTTTTATCTCCCCATCATATTCGCAGTAAATTTTTGTTGCGCTCCGGTATGCGGCGGAAGCCACAGCGGACTGCGGTTTTTCTCCGCCCCTGCTGATTATTTTTGCGTTAAGGTGTATCATTTTCGTGCTTATCGTTATCTCCCTCCTTCTGCACATTTTCTATCCCCGATGGAAAAACGTAGCGTAGCTACGTTTGACAAGGGCGCACTTATACACGCTTCGCGTGTGTGCGCCCTGCGGGGCTTTTTCTGCCTTGCGGCAGAAAACAGGGGAAACGACAATTCCCCTACGGGCTTGCGCCCTACCCTTTAGTGAACTTTGCGTTCAGATAAAGGCTAAAGAACAGCCTTTATCTGCCCACAAAGTTTTATAATGCCCCCCGCCACGTTACGGCTGATAATTCCTATGAATGTCCTTTATTCATTTCCTTCGGGGATTGTTGTGTAGATTTTTCAGCTAAAATATTCTGCATGATTTGACGGAAAGACAAATCCAAAAACAGGATATTTAGAATATCCTTTACCCTGTCATCATCAAACGTGGCAAGCTGTTCTTTTGAAATATTCAGTTTTTCCCTGAGAAGGTATTCAAAGTGGCTTCCCCATATAATGTTGCGATGTCGGCGTTCCTTCTCCGTCATGCCCTTTATCTGGTTGCGCAGCTTCGCTTCCCTGTGCTTTGCGATGGCAAGCTCTGCTTTTGTTCTCTGTAATTCCGCATCAATCGCATCCCTGCGTGTCTGTTTACTCTCACTCATTTTTTCACTTCCTCCCTGCCTGTAACGCTGTTAATATTGGATAAAAATACAGACATACAAAAAGGACATCCATATACCGAATATCCTCTCCTTCGTTTGCTGCACCTGTTTATGCTTCATCTTATTTATTCCGTTTTAAACCGCAATTTCATTTAGATTATTTTAGTGAAATTTTATGTCCTGTCCCTCAAATCCTGTAAATGCCTAAGCTGCGCTTCACTTAATGTCCTCGGCTTTCCAATCCGGATAAGATTTTTGGGTAAAACATATGTCTTGCTTACTTCTGTCCATGACTTTAACCGGATTACATTTGGAAACTCCTTATGCAGTTTATCCATTTTCCGCATCCATGCCGGATTTGCTGTGTAAACCGTTGCTTCGTCCTCATCTGCATTCAGATTGACAACAACTTCCTGTTCATATCTTGATAACTTCATTCCATACTCCTTTCTCCGATTCCAAATTTATTTAACAGTACCCTGCCGGTACTAAATTTTCCACCCATAATCGGGCTGTTTCATTTGTTCTGCTGTTCTCCCCTTGCTGTTTCCTAACAGGCAACCCTTGTCGGCGCTGTATCGTCCAGTATTGTATTGGCGCTCAAATCACTTTGAAATTAGTCTTGGCGGTTTATATCAGCTTGGACAGTCATTTAATTGTACTGCCATTATCCAACAAAACAGCCTGCTTTCCCGTATATCCATCATGTCAGAAATCTGCCCGAAAACAGAAAATTTCTATTATGCTGGAAAAATATAGTAGGAATTCTCCAGTTAATGTGGTATTCTGTTTTTGTAAAGGGGAGAATTATCAATGAAAACACAATTAAGTATTCAGGAACGCCTGAAAGACCTGCGTGTAGAAAAGGGACTGACTTTAGAGCAGCTATCACAACAGATAAAAATCCCGGCTTCCACACTTGGTTCTTATGAATCTGATGATTATAAAGAGATACCCCACAGGAACATCATTGACTTGGCAAAATTCTATGAGGTATCAACAGACTACCTGCTTGGTCTGACTGAAAACAGGCAGCATGACAATATTTCCATATCCGACCTGCACCTGAGCGATGCCGCCCTCTCACTTCTTAACGACCAGAAGCTAAACACGCTGCTCCTGTCAGAACTTATCACCCATGAGCAGTTCCGAAAGCTCATGATTGACTTGGAGATCTATGTGGACGGTCTTGCGGATATGCAGGTCAAATCACTAAATTTTGTAGTGGACATAGGCAGAAAGATACTGCTCAAACGCCACAATCCCGACGAATATAACCTGCAGTTAAATACCCTGAATATGCAGCACCTTGAACTGAATGAATATTTTTCCCATGTAATTGATGATGATATGCACACCATTATTAAAAATATCCGAGATGCCCACAAAGGCGATATCGACTCCGCCCCGCCCAAAACCATAACCGAACATTGGGAAGAAATCCTTGAGAAAGCGGAAAATTTTGTAGGCACTTCCAAACAAAGGCTTGCCTACATATTCAGCCAGTTCCTGAAAATTAAGCCGACTGAAAAGAATATTGACGATATGGCGGATATTCTTGGTCAGTCTGAAATCTTAGAGCCTGACGCAAAGAAACGCCGGAGCAGTGCAAGGCAGAAAAACTCTAAGTCAGATAAGAATTGACACAACAGACATGATTAGCTGAATTGCTGGCTGATCGTGTCCCTGTTCCATTTATTTTTGTATTGGGCAGCCAACTCTTCACAAATAAGTATGGCATATCGTTACGGCGATCAGGAGGACTATACGGAATATTTTCAGAGTGAGGCATCGTTAGATTTGCTTCCCCTGGAGTTGTATTGTCATCTGAAAGATTCCGCTGTACGGCATTTTATTTTTGTGCCTGTGGAGGGATGGAATTATTATATCGGTTATGTTAAAACAATAGCCGTTTTGCTGGCACGAATGGGTCAGAAGGTAACCTTTTTCTCTGAAAGTGGAACCGTACGAATACCGGAAGGCGGGAGTGCTGACGATAAGGAAGTTGCCCGTGTTGCTTTTGAGCGCAGCAGGGAAGCAGACCATACATACCGGTATCATCTGCAGCTGCTTCCTGTTATAGTCCGCCTTGATGAAAATGGACATAAGGTGATGTTTGCTGAAACTCTGCGGCAATGCGTTGACTGCTCGGAAATGCCGACAATAGTGGTAGCTTCCAATCCAGGAATTCTTACTTGGCCTAAGATAAAAAATGTCAGATATGTGATTCCGGATATTTGTGACCCGCTTAATCCGGAAAAGTATACCGGTGGGATTGATGACATAAAAGATTATGTCTCTTCCATGCTTGAGTATGCGGATGATGTTTTTTTATCGGGAAGTCTGTTTGAAGAATTTAAAGCACGTTACCCGAAAAAACTGCATGAGGCGTTCCCAGCATGGGTTGGCGGCAAACATGCTTTTCTGGATACGGAGTTGGATTTTACCGAAAATTATATCTCATCGGAAAGTATGATACGGAATGTGTTTGAGATATGGAAGCTGACAGAGGAATAGGAGAAGCAACATGAAAAAACATATCATTTTCGGAGGCTTTGATTATGCCGTCCGCTGGGAAATGGACCAGGATGCGATCTACCGGGGAATCGACTATTTCGTGGATAATGATCCCAATTTAATCGGAACTACCTATTTGGGCAAGCCTGTTTACGGTCCGGAGAAGCTTCTTGAGGAAGATCCTGACAATATTATGATACTGATTGGCTCTATTATCTATCATACGGAGATCGAATTCCAGTTAAAGGACATGGGATTTGAAGAAGGCATTCATTATCAGTGGGGGATTGGATTCTGCGGAGATGAGAGGTGTTCGAGGCTTTGGAAGCATATCGAGTGGAACGACAGAACACAAAATAATAATCTAAGTACCGTTGAACAAGGCGAATATACCCTGAGCCGTCTCCGGGTAGTATCTCGGTTGATTGACTTTACTAAATATGACACTATTGTGGATATAGGTGCAGCAAATGAAAGAATCAGGGCTTTTCTGCCGGGAAATATCCGCTATCTTCCGGTGGATTACATCCGATATTCGGAGGAAACAATTCTATATGATCTGCGGAAGAATGAATTCCCACGCCTTGAAAGTGACTCTAAACGTACATGTATTATATTAATTGCAACCATAATGTATGCGCCGGATTGGAAGTGGCTGCTGCGTCGGATTGGGGAAAACTGTGATACCTTTATCTGCTCGCACCACGACTTTGTACGCCTCAGCCGCGAATACAGACGGACACAATTTAACAATAATAATGTCGTTTTTAATCACCAAATTATTCTGGAGATGCAGCATATGGGCTTTCAGATGACGCAGGCTTATGATTTCCGGGTAAGGGATACCATTATGAAATTTGAAAGGAGCTGCAGTAGGTGAAAAAGACAGTTATAATTGCGGCTGCTGGCATTGGAAGCAGATTGGGAGCCGGGATTCCCAAATGCCTGGTTGAAGTAAGAGGGCACGCAATTTTTGAATATCAGTTAAAGGCTCTTGCTTGGGCTGATGAAGTCCGGATGGTGGTGGGATATAAGGCGGATGAGGTCATGCAAAAAGTTTCTGCGGTTAATTCTAATGTGGTCTTTATACATAACCGCAATTTTCAAAGTACAAATCTTCGGCAGAGCTATTTTCTGGGAGCAAGCGGCGTAAGCGGGAAAGCACTGTTCCTTGACGGCGACACCATTATTGGGTGGAAGGCTTCTCGCTTGCTTCATCAGGCGTGTGAAGCCGGAAAGGACTATATAGCGGTGGCCAAGACCAGGACTAAAAATCCCATATATGCCGGTGTGGAGGACGAAAAAGTACGCTGGTTTTCCTATGACAGATGTTCGAAATATGAACTTGCCAATGCCGCATTTCTGGCTGTGGATAAGCTAAAATATGAAAATACTTTATTTTATGTTCAACTGGAAGAGTATCTTCCTACAACGGCTCTCTTAATGGAAGGATTAGAGGTGGACACGCCAGAGGATTTGCAGGATGCGGAGAAAACAATTACGTCAAATTGGGAGGAATATGATTTTTGGAGGTGAAGCAACATGATCTATCGGTATGCACATCCCGAATATTTCCGGGACTGGGATCAACCGAATTTTGAACGGCTGAACAATCCGCTGGTATTATGGGGCGCCGGTAAAATCGGCGGCGCTGCGGCACATTGTTTAAATAAAAAGGGAGTTATTTATGAAGCGTTTTGCGATATTGCCGAGGATAAATGGGGTACGCAGTTCTGCGGGCATGAGGTTATTTCGCCGGAGATGCTGAAAAAGCGGTATCCTGACGCAGTGGTGCTGATTTCTGCAGTATTTCATAACAGCATTTATGATATGTGCCGGGAACTGGGCTACAGGGAAATTTATGACTGCAGTTCTTTGTTTATGGAAGTAGATTTTTCAAATTATGATTTTTGGGCTTCAAAGGAGTATGAGATTCGAAATATTGAGCAATATCTGGCCGCAGTGCTGGAGCAGAAGACGTCCAGCGGCAGAATCGACCAAATATTTTTAAATATTACCACACGCTGCTCGCTGCGATGCAGGGATTGTTCCCTGTTTATTCCTTATGTCGCCTCTCCTTGTGATTACCCTGCAGACGAAATTATGCGTGACTTCAATAATGTATTAAGTGCACTGGGGCATGTCAGAATCGTAAATTTCTACGGAGGCGAACCGTTATTGCACCCGGAACTGGCTAAAATGATTCGAAGCCTGCGGCAGGAGCATCGGATTGACCGGATTTCTATCATCACAAATGGAACAATTTTGCCCAATGAGGACATTTTTCATGCAATGCGGGAAGAAGAGCGGTTTTTGGTCCGTATCTCTGATTACGGGAAAATATCTGCCCGAATGAAAGAACTTACAGATACTCTGGAACGATATGATATTCCTTATGAAATTGCCAATTACGCATATTGGGATCGACCAAGTACAATCGCCCTGTCTTCGGACAATGAAGAACAACTGATTCAAAAATTCAGGCTTTGCACATCCTGTAACGTCCTTTTTCTGATTAATCGAAAGGGATATTTATGCAGTACGGGAAGTGCTGTCTGTAATATGGGAGGCTTTCCAGATTCCGCCAGCAATTATATTGATCTGCAGGAGGATGACGATTTTGCAGAAAGGCTGAAGCATCTTATAACCAGGCCCGGAAGAGGCGAATATATGGATGCCTGTCACTACTGCTCCGGAAATCATTGCGTGCAGTTTGAAAGTAAGGTTCCTGTTGCGGTCCAGACTAAGAGGCTGATGCACTTTTCTCCTATAGTTGAAAAGAAGGGAGAACTTGAAAAATGACTCAGATAAATTTACCCTCGCTTAACCTGACTCCCACAATGCGCTGCAATTTGAAGTGTGAGCTATGCGGCGTATTGGTGCCTCAATATGACTATCGGCCGCAAATGACAACAGAAGAATTTGCGCAAACGCTGAAAGCGGTGTTTTCTATTATAGACACCGTAGACAGATTGCAGATTACCGGCGGTGAGCCGTTACTGCATCCGGAACTGGACATTATGCTGGAGCAGTGCTTTGAATATGAAGAACAGTTTGCTGAGCTTTGGCTTTTTTCTAACTGCGCGGTGCCCTTTCGAGATAATATTTTGAAGATTTTGAAAAAATATGGAAAGAAAGTGATGGTTCATTGCTCTGACTATGGCGTTCGACCTGAAGTATCAGAGAAAAATATCCTGCAGTTGGAGCAGCGCGAAATTCCATACAAGTATTTAAAGTATTACGGCGACAGCCAATATTGCGACGGCTGGGTAGATAATGGGGATTTCGTTCCGCACAATCGTACGGCAGAGGAAAATGAAACTGTTTTTGCCGGCTGTTCACATGTACGCAGAGGCGGTTCCTGGTATGTCCGTAACGGACAGATGCACTGGTGCGGTCGTTCCATTCGCGGGGTTGAGCTTGGAATAATTCCGGCCAGAGCGGAAGAATACTTAGATATATTTGACCCGAACACAACAACGGAGGAAAAGCGAGGTTTACTTGAGCAGCTGAGGAAAATGCAATCCATTACCGCTTGTGATTACTGTAATGGTGATTATGGGACAACGGATGTTAAAAAACGTCGTTCTGACGGGAGGCAATTAGAATGTTAAAAGCACTGATCATTGGAGCGGACGGTGTATGTCCGGATTACATATTTGAAAAACCTGAGTTATATCCCAATTTGGCTCATTTAATTGCCTGCGGAGCACACGCAGCCTATTCTTCATACGTGCAAAAAGGATATACGTATTCTTATTTAAGTGAAATGAACTGGGCGTCTATATATACCGGTCTTGCACCGTGGGAGCATCATATCACAGTCAAGGAGGGAGACGGCTGCCGGACGCCTTCGGTCAGTCAATTTCGGGAATTATCTCCCTTCTGGCAGATTCTTAATCAGAATGGTCTGAGTGTGGGCATGTGGGCGGCGGATTGCTGTGTGAATCCTGTGGAGATTGGCGGATATATGGTATCCGCCCGTTATGAGATGCTGGAAACACCGGCTGCAGTGCGCACTGCAGAGCGGATCCTGCAAGTGTGCGACCGAGACAGGTATATTTTAGATTTGATTCAGGGAGAAGTTCCGCCCCGCCTGTACCCTAAAACTTTGGAACAGCAGGGATATTCTTTTAATCAGCTTAAAGAAAATACTGATCTTGCCATGAAGGCTGTTGAAAAATATCATTTCCAGGATGCCCTTGAAAATTTTGCCGCAGAGTTGGAATTTTTTTATCAGGCCATGTGCCGCGTACAGGAGCAGATACCCATGGATGTGCTGTATTTTTATACTCCCACAACGGATCTGATCGGACATTGCTCCATGTATTGTGACAACTGCGATGTATTGGTCAGTGCCTATCAACTGCTGGACCAGTATGTGGGGAAATGGCTGGAAGCACTTCATCCGGAAAATATAGTCGTACTGTCCGACCATGGAATGTCCAATTTTAAAGAATTGGTTTATTGCTCGGATGACAGGCTTCGCCGGGAAGCGTTTGCGGCGCGGGATGAAGTGATCTGGCTGCCTAACGGTTACATTGCTTTTGAAGCCAGAAACGGAGCGCTTCTTTTTACAGCCCATGGACTGAAGGGAACATTTATTGCAGCAGGAAAGGACATTCGACATACCACGCTCAGAGAAATGCGGACGCTGGATATATATCCGGCTATTCTGGAATTAATGGGTGCTGAAATTCCAGATGATCGGGCGGGTTATGTGCCGGATATTTTCAACCGAGGGCTGGTAAACCAGAAACGTCTTCTACCAGAGAAGGTGATGATACACAAGAAAGCGGCAGTTTTGCAATGTTTTTCCCCCAGTATGACAGATATACTGCTGAATGAATTATATGTCAGGAATCGTTTTGTGGATTTAACGGTAGTGGGAGAAGAAAAATATCGGGAGATTTATCTGCACAATCCCAGAGTAAGCGGCTTTCTGCCATATGATGCCTTTGATGCCCGGAAATTTGATGCGGTATATTGCGGAATATATAATGAGACCAACGGCCTGACAGGGCATATTCAGGTCCATTAAAGGGGAAAACTGTGCAAGAGTAAATATTGTACATATGGAAGAAGGGATGCAATGAAACAAGTAATTTTATATGGCGTTGGAAGTGTGGAACTGCGGCGCGATGTGGAATATTTTCTGGATGACAATTACGAGATCCTCGGTTACTCCGATACACACTATACTTATGACAGCCTGGACGGAGCAAGATTTTTTCGGCCATGGGAATTAAGTCAACAGACATTTGATTTCATTATTCCACTTTCCTTTTCCTGGGAAATTATTGAAGAAATACGAAACTTTCTTCTTTTGCTGGAAATACCCGCTGAAAAAATTATTGCACCGACTATGTTTCTTCATCACAACGCGGAGAAATATCAATTAGACCTTGTCAAGGATCTTGAACAGAAGTACGACAATAAATCAGGGCTGGTTTTTGGTCTTTCTTATTCTCAGCGCGATCTTTGTATAGAAAGGCTTTCTCTTCCTTTCTATGACTGTTCCTGGTCTAGTCTTGATCTATATTATAATTACAGACTGTTTCAATATCTGAAGGAGCATGGCATGTTGGGGGGGGCAGCCAGTGCGATTTTACTGTTTCCCTATTATTATTTTGACTATGATATGTCTTTGGCTCCACGTCAATATGAAAACGGCCGTATGTTTTCGGTCTGGAGACTGGACGACTGGCACCATTATCGGCAGGTCAAAAATGGGCATGACTATATAGAGAATTATAGAATGTTTGGTAGAAAAATATCGGATTTTTATTATATCAGTCGTTATGAGATGCAAAATTGGAACACTTATTTAGAAAATGACGGTGCGGCAGATTTGGATAAAATTTGGTATTGTACGCATTCCGATACAGTTGCGGAAAATAAGGCTTTGTTCATATCATTTTTACACGATATGAGTACAAGCGGTATTACTCCTTATCTTATTATTCCACCATTTTATTTAAATGGTTTGAATGCTTCGTCAAGGGAGGCGTTTGATATAAAGCGGGAACACTTTTATTCTCTTATGAGGGAAATTCAAAGCAAAACAGAGGGTATCACAATTTATGACTACGCGGATTTCTTTGCGGACAGAAGAAATTATTTCATGGATCTGACGCATCTTAATTCTGCAGGAGCCATGGTATTTACAGACAAGATTGATAAAGAATTGCTGCGCGGGAGTGCAGATGACAACAAGGGAGATATAAACAATGATTTATATTCGTACCTGCGCTTATAACGCGGAAAAAACCCTGCGCCAGGCCATAGAAAGCGTATTGCGGCAGACGTACTCAAATTTTGAATATCATATTTTAGATAACGGCTCCAGGGATAAAACGGGAGATATTATTCGGGAGTACGCCGGGCGGGACAAACGGATTGTTCCTTATTTTAATAAGGTAAACCATGCGTATCAGGAAAATCCTGATTTCTGGAATCTTTCCCGGCATATCCCCGAAGGGGATTATTTCTGTATTCTGGACGCCGACGATGCTTATGCGCCTGCTTTCTTTCAGGAAATGCTGGATTTTATGGAGGAAAATCACCTGGAGATTGCCGCCTGCGGCACCGTATTTTTGGACGCCGGGACCGGGCAGGCGCTTGGAACAACTGTACTGGAGGATAATGTGATCGTTAATACTCCCCGGCTGATGAACGCCTGGTTTTCAACGATTCACTGGAATCTCAGACAGGTGTGGGGAAAGCTGTACAGCAGCCGCGCTGCGGCCGCGCGATATGAGACGGAGGTGCCGGACTGGTTTCCCAAAGCCTACGGAGGCGATACGGTGAATGTCATGCAATGTGTGCGCACGGTAAAGCAGTTCGGTGTGTATGCAAAAGCGCTGCATTATTATACGGTGTCTGTAAAATCTGTTTCCCATCAATGGATACCGGGCAGGGAGGAAGCGGATTTGATTCTTTATCAGAAGGCGGTGGAGTTTCTGGAGGAATGCTGCGGGATTGTTACGGAGCAAAACAGAGCATTCCTTTATGTGGTATATTTTAATGCGCTTGCAGATACCCTGCGCGTGCTGACGCAGTCTGTGCTTACTCTGAAAGACAAGCTGGCGCATCTGAATAAAATCTTATCTTATCCTGTTACAAGGGAGATGTTTTCTGCTGACTTGTCTTCCATGGGACTGATGAGGCAAGACCAGAAAAAGCTGTTATATGATATTCCGCGCTGGCTGCTGTCTCAGGCGGAAGTATGCAGGGAAGAGCATACCGCCCTGCTGATTGAAATATTTAACAGGCTGAATCCGGATTTTGCAAGTTTGGTTCCGGCAGATACACTCCTGTGGTATCTGCAAAAAACGCCGCGGACGGTGCAGGCACTTGTGGAGCAGGATTATGGGAAAGCAGCAGTGTATTTGCAGGAACAGTTGAAAAATAAATTGCCGGAGATTTTTCCTGTGATTCTGGCACAGACCTTGGCGGCATTGCTGCAGGATGACGAAGCGTATATTCGTTACAGCAAGCTTTTGCTGGAGATGCAGATTCGAAACGGCCTGCAGGAGCAGGCAAAGGTACAACTGGAGGAATGGGAACAGCTGCTGCCGGGGGATCCTGACCTGGCAGGATTACGCAGGCTGCTGACGAAATGATTCGATTTCCGCGGGATATTTGATTTTGAATGTTTTTCAGGAGGATTTTCGACATGAATAATACGACGATCAGCGTTATTATGCTTACCTTTAATCGGGAACAGTATATCTCGCGGGCCATTGAGTCTGTGCTTTGTCAGACCTTCCCGGATTTTGAATTTATTATTATTGACAACGGCTCCACTGACCGGAGCGGCGCCATTGCGCGCAGCTATGCGCAAAAGGATGGCCGGATCACAGTGGCCTCAATTCCGAAAAGCACGATTGCAGCAGGACGTAACTGTGGGATCCGGTTGTCTGAAGGGCAGTTTATTACATTTCTTGATGACGATGACTGGATCGAGCCGGATATGCTGGAGTATTTATATGGGCTTGCCATGGAGCATAAGGCCGATATTTCGCTGTGCGGTTCTTATAAGGTGGTGGACGGCATTGTGCTTCCTAACTGCATCTTTGAAGAAAGGCTGGTCATGGGTCCGGCCGAGGCGGTGGTTACATTGCTGAAGCGTAAAAAATATAACGCGGGTATGCCCACAAAGCTGTTTGCGCGCTGGCTGCTGGAGGAATTTCCTTTTTGCGAAAACAGTATTTATGATGATATTGCTGTAATCTATAAGCTGCTTGCGGCTGCACGCTGTACTGCCGGGGAGGGGAAGCCGAAATATTACTGCTATCGCCATCCCGGAAATCATTCTGTTTTTACCACGAATGATGCGTTCCTTTCTCCGGCACAGCTGGATGAATATTTTAATGTTTTCCGGGACCGAACGGAATACTTGTCTGCCGTTTTGCCGGAAATTGCAGATTATGCCCGATACAGCGAATGGTCTTATCAGATTTCCATGTGTAATAAAATTATGCGGAATCGGCTCACGGACTGTCGGGAGCAGCTTTCCTATGCGGTTCGGGAATTAACCAAGCATCAGGAGGAATTTTATCATTCGCCTTATATTGAGCCGTTTGAGCAGGAATACATGCGGCAGTATATCTTATGTCCGGGAGGCTGCGACTTATGAAAAAGATTCTTTTGTATGGGCACGGCGGAGCGTACAACCATGGTGCGGAAGCTATTGTGCGTTCCAGTATCCCTGTTTTTCGCAAAGCAGGCTGTCCGATTCTGCTTTCCACCCATTTTCCAGAGCAGGACCGAGAATTTGGATTGGACCGGCTGGTGGACCGGCTGATTCCGGCGGATTTATCTTTGATTCCCAGGGAACGGGCGGCAGCGGATCTAGAAGGAAAGATACAGGCAACCAGGGAAATTTATCGGGATGCGCTGGCGGAAATTGATGAAGAAACAATCTGCATTGGCATTGGCGGAGATAATTATTGTTATCCAAACTGGTATCGTCAGGGCATTTTTCATCAAAGGGCAAAAGAAGTGCATGGGAAAAGCATTCTCTGGGGCTGCTCGATCCAGCCGGAAATGATTGAGTCGGAAATGGAGGACATTTTATGCGGACATGATCGCATTTATGCCCGCGAAAGTCTGACAGCGGCGGCCCTGCAGGCTCACGGAGCCGGACAGGTTATATTACAGAGGGATCCGGCCTTTTTTCTTCAGCCTGAAGAAATCCCTTTGCCGGAGGGTATGGGGCCACGGACAGCTGCGCTGAATATCAGCCCGCTGATTCTCAGACGTCAGGGCTCGTTGCTGCAGTATTTTGCGGAAGCCGTTCGTCTGTTGCTGGAGCGTGTGGATTCGCTGTTACTGCTCCCACATGTTACCATGCCTGCGGATGATGATCGTCAGGCGCTGAGCAGCCTGGCACGGATGCTTACGCCTCAGGAGCGGGCCCGGCTGTGTCTGGCACCTGATACTGCGAATGCTGCGCAGAGAAAGTATCTGATTTCCCGCTGTGCCATGCTGGTGTGTTGTCGCACGCATGCTTCGATCGCCGGATATTCCTGCGGTGTGCCGACGCTGGTGGTAGGGTACTCGGTGAAATCCAGGGGAATCGGGCTGGATCTGGGGATGGAACAATGGGTGATCCCGTGGGAGAAAGCTTCAGACCTCCCAAAGCGAACAGTGGAGCTATGGGAAGCCCGGAACGAGGTTCATACTCTGCTGCGTAAGGTATGCAAAGACGACATGGAGCTTTGTGTCTGTGATATTTGAAACGGCAAAGAGAAAACCTGGGGAGGATAGGAAAACCTTATGAAGGCTGTGATTTTAGCAGGAGGGCGTCAGAGCTCCCTCAGCGTTAAGGGGGAGGGAATCCCCAAGCCTATGGCGGAATTGGGCGGAAGACCTCTGCTCTGGCATATCATGAAGCATTTTTCACAATTTGGCATAAAAGAATTTATTGTCTGCGGCGGTTATCGTGTAGACAGGATTAAGGATTATTTTACGGATTTTTATATTTATGAATCCGACATTACGGTGGACTTAAGCCAAAATACTATAGAAATTCATAAAAATAGAACTGAGGACTGGAAGGTGACGGTGGTAGATACCGGGCTGGATGCAACCCAGGGGCAGCGCATACTTGCTGTTTCCCGGTATTTGGGCGGCGTGGATGAGGCGGACAGCGATTTTCTGGTGACCTATGGAGACTGCCTTTCTGATCTAAATGCGCGGGCATTGATAGAAGCTCATAAAAGGTGCGGGAAGCTTGTAACATTGGTTATGGCAAAGCCTCAGGGGCGAAAACGGCTTTTGAGCATAGATGAAAACGGCTTATTGGACTACGAAAGGATAAATCCCATGGTCAATGAAACGGCATGGGTAAATGCCGATTGCTTTGTTATGAATAAAAGAGCGTTGTCCTGTCTAAGCGGAAACTGCAGCCTGGAAACACAGCTTTTTCGTAACTTGTCTGCCGTCGGACAGGTGGCGGCCTACCGGCACGAGGGCTATCAGGTCACGGTGGAAACAATGCGTGATCTGGAAGGAGCAGAAAGTCTGTGGAACGAAGGGTGTGCGCCATGGATCATATGAGCGGTATGAAGGTAGTCATTCTGGCAGGGGGATTGGGTACCAGAATCGGCGAAGAATCAAGAACGAAGCCAAAGCCTATGATTGAGATTGGCGGGAAGCCGATCCTTTGGCATATTATGAAATTGTACTCTCATTATGGATTTCATGAATTTGTAATCTGCTGCGGTTATATGGGGCAGGTGATAAAGGATTATTTTGTTCATTATTATCTGCATCAGGCGGACAGCACCTTTTATTTGAATACCCGGAAGATGAATTTTCAGGGGGCGGCGGTCGAGCCCTGGCGGGTGACGCTGGTAAATACGGGATTAAATACCCTGACGGCAGGGCGGATTTTGAAGGCGAGAGAGTATATTGGCGGAGAGCCTTTCCTTTTGACCTATGGGGACGGTGTGTCAGATGTGAATATTCCTGATCTGATAAGGTTTCACCGGCAGCAGGGACGCATGGCTACCATTACTGCAGTACAGCCATTGGGAAGATTCGGGGGTGTACAGATTGATATGGAAACCTGCCGGGTGCTTCGTTTTAAGGAAAAGGCGCGAGTCGATCAGGTATGGGTGAACGCAGGGTTTATGGTAATGGAGCCGGGGATATTTGAATATCTGGAGGATGGCAGCGAGATGCTGGAAGGAGGGCCCTTTGAGCGGCTGGCGGCATCAGGGCAGATGAGCGCGTACCGGCATACGGGCTTCTGGTCCTGCATGGATAATATGAAGGATAAGGCATATTTGGAAGAGCTTTGGAAGAAGGGAGAAGCACCCTGGAGGATATGGGGCAAAAAGGTATGCAAAACGGTAATTTAATGCTTGCCAAATCTTTTTTTTATGTGTATAATAACACATTGCGGAAGGCACATGGGGAACTGTTGTATTCGTATAACAGTTCCTTTTTTCACAGGTGCCTATAAGTTGTCTTTGGCGGCGGAAATTTGTGCAGAGGCGTCATAAATTTCTCTGATCGCAGAGCAGAAGCTGAGTTTCTGCCCGTGTTCATCAGCGTAGAACGCTTCGGAATGAAGAGGAATGTAAATGGATGATTTAAATGTTATGGAAAGCTGGGAGGAAATGGTGGATGAGCGAATCCTGAGAGCCGTGCGGGAAATGGGCTTCGATAATTTTACTCCCATACAGGAGCAGGCGATTCCAAGCCTGCTTAAGGGAGAAGATATTATCGGACAGGCGCAAACGGGAACAGGTAAGACAGCAGCGTTTGGCATTCCCCTGCTGCAGAGGGTGGATCCTGAATTAAGAAAGCTGCAGTGTGTGATTCTGTGTCCTACCAGAGAGCTGGCGATTCAGGCCGCGGAGGAACTGCGCAGGATTGCAAAATATTTACAGGGAATTAAGATATTGCCCGTTTACGGCGGACAGGAGATCGGAAAGCAGATCAACGGTTTGAAGGGAGTGCAGGTTATCGTTGGCACGCCGGGGCGTGTCATGGACCATATGCGCCGCCATACCATCAAGCTGAAGGATGTGAATATGGTGGTGCTGGATGAAGCGGATGAGATGCTGAACATGGGCTTTCGAGAGGATATGGAGCTGATCTTGGGCCAGATTCCGGGAGAGCATCAAACGGCTCTTTTTTCCGCCACCATGCCCAAACCCATTTTAGAGATCACAGGACAGTTTCAGAAGGATGCCAGAATGATTAAGGTGGCGGCAAAGGAGCTGACGATTCCTTTGGTGTCCCAGAGATATTATCGGGTGAAGAAGCAGGACAAGGATGCGGCGTGTATCCGGCTTTTGGAGTATTATCAACCCTCCCTGTGTCTGATTTTCTGTAACACAAAAATGAAGGTAGACGAGCTTGCGGAGATTATTGGCAAGGCCGGCTTTAAGGCGGATGGGCTCCATGGAGATATGTCCCAGCACCAGCGGGATACGGTTATGCGCAGATTCCGGGCGGGAAGCACTAACGTATTGATTGCTACGGATGTGGCGGCAAGGGGAATCGACGTGGACAACGTGGAGGCCGTGATCAATTATGATATTCCTCAGGACATTGAATATTATGTGCACCGTATCGGCCGCACAGGCCGGGCAGGTAAGACAGGCCGTTCCTTTACCTTTGCTTCAGGGAGTGAGATTTACCGGATCAGAGAGATAGAGCGCATCTGCCACACCACGATTGAAGAGAAAAAGCTGCCGGGGGCCTCAAAGGTGCTGAAGGCGAAAGCGGATAAATATCTGAACAGAGCGTGGACGCTTCATGAGCATGAGGATATGGAGCTGATGAAGAGCTACCTGCGCCTGAAAATGGACGAGAAGGAATGTGATGCCCTGGAGCTGGCAGCGGTAATGCTGAAGCTGCAGATCGGGGATAAAGGGCAGGAGATAGAGGCAGACAGATCCGGGCAGAGAGACGGCGGACGCGGCAGTCGGAGCAGAGACGGCGGCTTCCGCTCCCGCAGCGGCAGAAGAGATCGCGACGGCGGCTATCAGCGCCGGGGAGACCGGAGAGACCGCGACGGCGGCTATCAGGGCCGGGGAGACCGGAGAGACCGTGACGGCGGTTATCAGGGCCGGGGAGACCGGAGAGACCGTGACGGCGGTTATCAGGGCCGGGGAGACCGGAGAGACCGCGACGGCGGCTATCAGCGCCGGGAAAGCAGAAAAGACCGGGATGGCGGCATCGCTTTTGCAAGGCCGAAAAGGAAAAATAAAGAAGAATAAGTAAAAAAGAATAAGTAAAATAAAGCACCCGTGTTTTGAAAGAGTAAGTAATCGGGAAAAATAAGTATCGGGAAAGAAATAGCGGCAGGAAAGAAATAGTATCAGGAAAGAAATAGCGGCAGGAGGTTTTGGCAGGTTGAGAATCGGAACGGGATATGATGTACACAGGCTGGCAGAGGGGCGGGAATTGATCGTGGGAGGCGTTACCATCCCTTATGATAAGGGACTTCTGGGACATTCCGACGCGGATGTGCTTCTTCATGCTGTTATGGACGCTCTTTTAGGAGCGGCAGCATTGGGCGACATCGGGCAGCATTTTCCGGACAGCGATCCGAAATACAAGGGGATTTCGTCCATGGTATTGTTAAAAAAGGTGGGGGAGCTTTTGGGGGAGAAGGGCTTCCTGGTGGAGAACATTGATGCTACCATCATTGCCCAGGCACCCAAAATGCGCCCCTTTATAGACACCATGCGGGAGAATATTGCCAGTGCATTAGAGGCGGATATAAGCTGTGTCAGTGTCAAGGCCACCACGGAGGAAGGCCTGGGCTTTACCGGAGCGGGAGAGGGAATTGCCGCCCAGGCAGTATGTATGCTGACCAGTCCCTTTGACCTGACTGCCAGGCAGGTATCGACGGAGCAGGGGGCAGGAAGGTGCGAGGGCTGTACGGGCTGCTCCGGAGGGAATACAAAAGAGTGAGAGCTTTTGTGCCGATTGCCGAAAGATGGCTTGAAGGTTTTTGTTGACATTGTGGTCAATTATTGTATATAATGTGCTTAACAAGAGAGCCAATGGCTAGAGTACACCTAGCCGCCGGCAAGTTTAGTGCAAAAAGCGGCGCCTTACTTTACCAGAGCGGGGGCGCTACTTTTTGCGTTTAATGTAAATAACAAGAGTTATTACAGCGCAAAGCATAATTACAAATGTGAACAATTCATCATATGTAACCATTGGCACCAGCTCCCTTCCTTGAGTGTCCGGCAGCTGACATAATCGCCCCATTGGCTCCCTGGGCAAGCATGTTATATTTTCATAGGGAGATAATGTTTCTGTATACTGTGTTGATGGAAATCCTTAGAATTGGTGTTTAACGGATTGATTATTAATAATATATATTACAAGCTATTGAATGTCAACGAAAATTTAAGAAAAACAGGAAGTTGTGAAAGTCAATAAAAAGTGAACGGGAGGCAGAACTATTCCGCCTCCCGCAGCCTTTCTGTAAGAGATTTCCGTTCTAAAATGTTTGTAATTACGACGGAAATGATTCCGGGCAGGGCCAGCACCATGCCAATGTACCCAAGCAGATACCAGCCGGGGAAATGCCAGTGCAGATAAGTGGCGGCAAGCTGCCGCAGGACCTGTATGGCCGTGTATCCTGCCGCTGTGCCCAGGGTCAGGGTGATGATGATATTTTTTACCGCCAGGAGCAGGCCTTCGCCGATAATCATTTTTTTCAGCTGGCTGCTGCTCATGCCGATGGAGCGGAGCATGGCAAATTCCTGCCTGCGGGACATGACATTGGACACCAGCGTGTTGATCAGATTGATCAGCGCAAAGCCGATGATAAACGCCGACAGGCTCCATACCAGTCCTGCCACAAAATAATAGTTTCTTTCACCGTTTTTAACCTCATCCGCGAAGCAGCTCACCTCAAGCCGTGAATCCCTGTCGGCAAATTTCTGCAGATATTCCTTTACCGCCGTATCGGTCTTGTAATCCTCTACCGCGACGATCAAGCCGTCGCAGGGGTCGTATCTTTCGGAAACCATGGTTTGCAAAAGGTCTCTGGGAATCAGAAACCAGCCAATCGCAATATTTAAATAGTAAGCGTCCTCGTCCTGAGATTTCGACAGGCCTTCAACGCTTCCGGCAACGGTGAAATAATCCTCCCGGTAGTTCTCGCCGTCGTACCATAGGAATTTGACCTGGTCACCGATCTTAAATTTCCAGCCGTAGATGTCATTTACCTGACGGTTGCGGAGGATAATGATTTCCTTATTCTGCACCATTCGCTCATAATCAAAAGGCTCTCCCTCTACTCTGTGCCTGTTGAGGATTTCCAGATAGCGGCTTTCAATGGGTAGGAGCGAATCGGTTGTCTGATAGTTGTTGTATTCGTACTGTACACTGAAACGCTCGTAACGGGTTACCCCTTTCACGCCCTCAAAAGCTGCAATTTCCGCTTCCAGCTCTTTGGTAAGAGGATTATTGATCTGAATATCCGCTGCGCCGTGTTCCGCGGCATGGTCTGAATCGTCTGCAATTTCCAGTATATAGTCGCCGAATGCGTACACACCGCCGCGGGAATATTCCTCAATATTATAGGAGGCAATAAAGGTGGTTCCCACAGCAAAAAACAGGCCGCCGATCCCTAAAGAGACTGTGGTCATGGCGGATCTTTTCCGGTTGCTGCCCGCGCTGATTCTGGCAAGGCCGAAGGGCGTAAGCCTTCTTTTCCCATGGCTGTTACTTAAGCTGTTATCGTTTGCTTTTGAGGCTTCTATAGGAGAAGCCGCTGCCGCAATTTTTGCGGGCTTATTTATGGAAAACAGCACCGTCAGGGTGACTGCAATCAGGGTCAGGATCCAAATTTTTACGGTGCCGGGGAAATGAAATCCTCCGGGGACTATTAAGTATGCAAAAGCCGTGCCCAGTAAAAGGCCGGTCAGAGAACCTGCCCCGCTGAGTAAAAGGCCCTCATAGCGCACGGTCTTGCGGATCTGCCTGGAGGTCATGCCAATGGTGCGCAGCTGTCCGAACTGACGGATCCTGCCAGTAACGGAAATATAAAAGATACTGTAAATTACAAATACGCTGGCAAATAATATGGCGGCGCTCACGGCAAGAATGCCGGCCACGGAGCTTGCCTTCATATGGGATATTCTGATGACAAAGCGATTGTTTTCAAAAATCTGATGCCGGGGGATGCCATACGCTTCTCCCAGGCCGTGGATCGTGTTGAAAAAGGTCTCACTGTCCATGTTTTCTGCGCCCAGTATCCTCACCGCCACGGTATAGGTGCCATCCGCAGGCAGCGAGAGGGCTTCGAAGCCGGCGTCCCCAGTGTCATCCCCAGGCAGCGGGAGGGTTTCGTCCCCGGCGTCGTCCCGGATGCAGGATAGGACTTCAGCCACCCGTTCGTCCTTACCGATGAGAGCCGCCTGTTCACTGTCAAGCCCGGTGTAAAGGACATGGGGGGAAACGTCAAGGTCACGTTCTTCTTTCTTATCCATGCCAAAGGCAAATCCGGCCAGCCCCGAAATAAGCGCGGCGGAAAGGGCCACCGTAATCATGATAAAAAGATTGCGCATTTTTCCTGAGCGGAGGCTGCGGATGGTAAGTTTGCGGAGGATTGCGCCGTTATTGTTCTTCAGCATTTTTATTTCCTCCCTCTATTATCTTACCGTCCTCGATACGGACAATTCTGTCTGCAAGCTGTGCAATGTCCAGATTGTGGGTGATCATTACCAGGGTCTGTCCGAACTTTTCCGAAGTCTGCTTTAACAGGCCGAGGACTTCCTGGCCTGTTTTGCTGTCAAGATTTCCCGTAGGCTCGTCGGCAAGAATGATCGCAGGCTTGAACGCCAGGGCCCTTGCAATCGCTGCCCGTTGCTGCTGTCCTCCGGAAAGCTTGTTGGGGAAGCGCCCCAGCTTATCCTCCAGATGCAGCATTCTTACGATGTCGTCAACAAAGTCCTTGTCGGGTCTGGCGCCGTCCAGCTCGATGGGCAGGACAATGTTTTCATAGATGTTCAGCATGGGCACAAGGTTGTAATTCTGGAAGACAAAACCGATCTGCCTGCGGCGGAAGACCGTCAGTTCATCGGGGGACATTCCCGAAATTTCCCGGCCGTCTATTTTCACGCTGCCGGAGGTGGGATTGTCAAGGCCTCCCATCATGTTTAAAAGCGTGGATTTGCCGCTGCCGGAGGTCCCTACCACGGCCACGAATTCGCCCCGCTCCACGGAAAGGTCAACGCCGTCTAAGGCTTTCACAAGGCTGTCGCCGCTGCCGTAATATTTTTTGAGATTTTCCGTTTTAAGTACATTCATTTTAAGTTCTCCCTGTAATCTGTATTTTCGCAGCAGTTCCATGATTGCTGTTCCGCTGCCTGTATCGGAGCTGTTGACTGGCCTGAACGGCTGCATGTTTTCAGTATAGCATCCAAATGTCTCAAAAATCTCTCAACTGTATGAAGATTTCCGTAAAAAACGGGACTGTCCGAAAACAGTCCCCAAAGGATTTCCGAAATCATTCTTTTAATGATTCCACAGGCAGGTTGATAATAAACACCGCGCCGTGAGGCGGTTTTGATCTCACCGACAGAAACCCGCCCTGCTCTTGAATAATATTGCGGGCCAGAAACAGGCCGATGCCAAGGCCTTCCTGGGCTTTGGCGGCTTCAGAACGGTAAAATCTCCCGAAAATTTTGGCCTGCTCGCTTTCGGGGATTCCTTCGCCGCTGTCTTTTATTCTAATCTGTACATAGAACTCGTTCCTGTCTGCGGAAACGGTGACGGATCCGCTGCTTGGAGTGTATTTTACTGCGTTGTCAAGGAGGTTAAATACTGCTTCGGAGGTCCATTTTTGATCGCAGAACGCAAAAATGCCGTCAGGACAGTTTACCTGCACGTCAAGCTTTTTTCTTTCGGCGGCAGGTGAAATCTGCGTCAGTCCTCCGGCAATCACATCCACTAGGGGAATTTTCTTTTTTTCAAAGGAAATCAGTCCTGTCTCAAGCCGGGACATTTTTACCAGTGCGTTCATGAGAAATTCCAGCTTTTCCGCCTGAGCAGTAGATAATTGCAGAAATTCCCGGCGCTTTTCCCCGTCAAGGTCCGGCCGCGACAATAGCTCCAGATACAGCTTCAGGTTTGCCGCAGGTGCTTTTACCTGATGGGAAATATCGGAGACAAGGGACTGAAGCTTTTCCTTGTCCCGTTTAGACTGTTCGGTTTTACCGTTTAAGATTTCATACAGGCGCTTCAGCCTGACGTTGATCTTGCCGTCCAGAGTGTCCTCCGTAATGGTAAAATCGGGAGTGTTTTCGGCAGCCATATCGTCCAGGATGCGGCAAAGGTCATGTGAAAACAGGTTGATTTTCCTGCGGTAATGAATGTTTAAACAGATGATTATGACTGCCGAAATCAGTGCCGCGGCAGAGATCGTTATGAGCAAAATCATTGATATTCCCCGTTCCAGACGTAGCCTGTGCCGTAAATTGTCTTAATGTATTTGTGGTCTGCGTCCTCAATTTTCCTCCGAATACGGTTGATATTCACGGTCAGCGTGTGCTCGTCCACGAAGCTTTCCCTGCTGTCCCAAAGCTTTTCCAGCAGCATCCGGCGCGTCAGCACGCTGCCTCTGCTGTCTGCAAAAATTTTCAGAAGCCGGTATTCGGTAGGGGTAAAGGCGATGCTTTCCGTACCTGCGGAAGCCGTAAAGCCGGCAAAATCCACGGTGAGGAAGCCGTCGGTGTAAACGTCTCCCGAAGTCCGGCTGCGCTTTAAAACGGCGGCAATTCTTTTCCGCAGGACAGGCAGCGAGAAGGGTTTTGTAATATAATCGTCCGCGCCGCAGGAAAAGCCCTTCAGCTCGTCCTGCTCCAGATCACGGCAGGTCAGAAAAATTACGGGAATCTCTTTGTGTTTTTTTATTTTACGGCATAGCTCAAAGCCCTCTGTATCGGGCAGATTTACGTCCAGCAGTGCAAGGTCTGCACCGTCCAGATGTGCAAGGGCTGCCTGGCCGCTTTCGGCGGAAATCACGCTGTAGCCCTCCGCCGTCAGGTCAAATGCCAGTCCGTCTCTAAGAGCGCCGTCATCTTCGGCTATCAGTATTGTGTACATAGTTTTATCCTTTGCATTCGGTTATATCACAGAGTTTATTTTATGTCAAATTCATAAAAGTCAGGATAAACTTTTCACTTCAGGAAAAAGAAAAAAGCCGGAAAACCATCTTGTGGCGTCCGAAATTTTCTGATAATATATTTGCATGGGGTACTGCCATAACGGGTAGGCGGTCAGTCCTTCTTCGCAGAGGGACTATCCCTCTGACAACGGGTAAAACCGGGAAAGGAGGGATTGCTTATGAGTGACTATGAACTGCTGACGGTTGTTCTGATGATTCTTGGAATCATCGTTTCGATCTTGATAGCGTACATAAACCACACAAAAAAGTAACCGCCCTCGGCCAAAGGATGCGGTTACTTTTTTAGCAACTAATTTCTAAGGGCTGACCGTCTATCGGCAGTATTCCCTTTTGTATTTTTATTGTAACAAATTTCCTCGCATCTGTCAAACGCTGTGGAGCGTTCCGCTGAAATCATTTTATGCCACTGGAAAACAATTCAAGCCTTGGCCGCGAAAATATATTGACAAAATCCAAAAAGTTGCATATTCTGTGTAGTAGATAAATGATAAATGCAAAGAACGGAAAGAGTACCTTTTTAAAGATTTTGCCGGGGCAGGATGCCGGTAGAGTCGTCAGGATGTCAGAGAGGGAGCGTAAATCAGGCTGGAAGCGTTCCTCATCCTGGGAAAAGGAAAGTGCATCCGGGAGCAGATTCGGTGAGCGCGGCAGGCGGGTAGCCGGATACGCAGGCGGGCGTTAAGCGCAGGAAGGGAAGGGCTGTCACAGCCCTTAAAAAGAGTGGAACCGCGGGAAATCGTCTCTTAAAGAGATTTCCCGCGGTGTTTGTTTGGAGGTGAATTGCATAAATGGGGATATTCCGCAGTGTGCAGGAGGAAATTCGGATCATCCGGGAACGGGACCCGGCCATTCATTCTTCCATGGAAGTATTTCTTTACCCAAGCTTTAAGGTGATGCTGCACTACAGGGTTGCGCACAGGCTCTATGAAAAGGGGCATTATTTCTGGGCCAGGTGGGTGTCGCAAAGGGCGGTGCGTAAGACGGGCATTGAAATTCATCCTGGGGCAAGGATCGGGAGAGGACTGTTTATCGACCACGGGAACGGGGTGATTATCGGAGAGACCACAGTTATCGGAGATAATGTGACTTTGTATCAGGGGGTCACGCTGGGAGGGACGGGCAAGGAGCATGGCAAGCGCCATCCCACCATCGGCAATAACGTGATGATCAGCGCAGGGGCCAAGGTGCTGGGCTCTTTTACCATCGGCGATAATTCCAAGATCGGCGCGGGGAGCGTTGTTTTAAGCGAGGTTCCGCCCTGCTCTACGGTGGTGGGAGTGCCGGGGCGTGTGGTCAAACGCGGCAATCAGGCGCTGCCTCAGGAAACCATGAACCAGACGGACCTGCCGGACCCGGTGCGGGAGGATATTATGAATCTGCAGCGTGCCAATGCGGAGCTTACCAACAGGCTGCTGGAGCTGGAGCAGGAAATGCGGCGGCTGCACAGAGAATGAAGAGCGCATTCACAGAGAATGAAGGGCACATTCACAGAGAATAAACGGAGGAACAAAATGGAAAACAAATTATATTTTTACAATACTTTGACAAAACGGGAAGAGCAGTTCATACCCAATGAGGACGGGAAGGTGTCCATGTATACCTGCGGCCCCACGGTGTATCACTATGCCCATATCGGGAATCTGCGCAGCTATATCATGGAGGATCTGCTGGAGAAAACCCTGCGTTATATCGGTTATGACGTGAAGCGTGTCATGAATATCACGGATGTGGGCCATCTTTCCAGCGATGCGGATACCGGTGAGGATAAGATGCTCAAAGGGGCGAAGCGGGAGCATAAGTCCGTGATGGAGATTGCAAAGCTCTACACGGACGCATTTTTCAGTGACTGCGGTAAGCTGAACATCAAGACGCCGGACGTGGTGGAGCCGGCTACCAACTGTATTCCGGAGTTTATTCACATGATCCGGGTTTTGCTGGAAAAGGGCTTTGCTTATGAAGCGGGAGGCAATATCTATTTTGATACCTCCAGGCTGAAGGACTATTATGTATTTTCCAATCACAACGAGAAGGAGCTGTTAGTGGGCGTCAGAGAGGATGTGGACGAGGATGTCAACAAGCGGAGCAAGAGCGACTTCGTGCTGTGGTTTACCAAGTCCAAGTTTGACGACCAGGAGCTGAAATGGGAGAGCCCCTGGGGGCTGGGGTATCCAGGCTGGCATATCGAATGCTCCTGCATCAGCATGAAGCACTTGGGGGAGTACATGGATATTCACTGCGGCGGCGTGGACAATATCTTCCCTCATCACACCAATGAGGTGGCTCAGAGCGAGTCTTATTTGGGGCATAAATGGTGCAATTACTGGTTTCATGTGCATCACTTAAATGATAAGTCCGGCAAGATGAGTAAATCCAAAGGGGAATTCCTGACCGTATCCCTGCTGGAATCAAAAGGCTATGATCCGCTGGTGTACAGGTTTTTCTGCCTGCAGTCCCATTACCGGAAGCCTCTGGAGTTTTCCTATGAGGTGCTGGATAATATGAGCGCCGCCTATGAGAAGCTGGTGAAGCGGATCGGCACCCTGGAGCGGAGCGGAGAGGTGGATCAGGCAGGCTTTGAAGAGTACAACGTTAAGTTCGAGGCGGCGCTTTGTGACGATCTGAATTCCGCCATGGCCATTACGGTGCTTTATGATATGCTGAAGGCGGACATTTCCGATGCCACCAAGCTTGCTCTGGCGGAGAGCTTCGATCAGGTGCTTTCCTTAAATCTGACCGCACATCGGGAAAAGGCGGCGGAGCCTGAAGTGGATGCGGAGCTGGAGGCCTTTGTGTTGGCAAAGATCGAAGAGCGTAAGGCAGCGAAAAAGGAGAAGGACTTTGCAAAAGCAGACGCCATCCGGGCGGAGCTTTTGGAAAAGGGTATTGCCCTGGAGGATACCAGAGAGGGAGTAAAGTGGAAGAAAATATAAACAGGGAGGCAGCAGGCTTGCAGAAGGGCCACGACAGCCTGCTGGAGATGATCCGGGGGGCATTTCCCGGTAAAAGCCAGGATATTAGAAGCTATTCTCCGCTGACCTTAGCTTATGTGGGAGACGCGGTCTATGACCTGATTATACGGACAGTGGTGGTGGAGCGGGCGAACCGCCCCGCCAATGTGCTGCATCATATCACGGTGAAATACGTGAGCGCGGTTGCTCAGGCAAAGATCGTGACGGCGCTGCAGGAGTATTTTACGGAGGAAGAGCAGGCAGTGTACCGGCGGGGGAAAAACGCCAAGCCGCATACCATGGCGAAAAATGCCTCCTCCGGGGATTACATGAAAGCCACAGGCTTTGAGGCGGTGCTGGGCTGGCTGTATTTAAAAGGCGATATGGAGCGGATTCTGGAGCTGGTGCAGAAAGGAATGAAGGCGGCAGGAGCCGCAGTATCATTTATTTAGGACGATAACACGGGAAATGTTTGATATATAGGAAGGTGATTATATGACAGGCAGAACAAATTGCGAGCCGGGGACGGTTTATCATGTGTCGGGTACTTCCGGAATCAGGGTTTTACAGCCCAGGGTTTCTACCCATAAGAAGGCCTATGTATATGCTATCGACAATCTGGTGACAGGTCTTCTTTTTGGTGTAAATAAAGATGATTTTGACTTTATCCTTTCCACGGACGAGGAAGACCGGCCCCTTGTGTATGAATGTTATCCGGATGCTTTCCGGCTGAGTTATGAAGGCAAAGGCTGTTCCGTATATGAGCTTTCCGAGGAGGGCTTTATCCGCGGTGCCACCTCCTGGATGCCGGAGCTGGTGTCGGAGCAGGAGGTACCAGTGCTGCGGGAAACGGTGGTGCCGGATCTTTACAGCAGACTGCTGGAGGAAGAGAAAGAGGGAAATCTGGTGCTCCACCGGTATCAGGATACGCCGGAATATAAGGAGAGAATTTCCTGCCATGTTGTGGACAGGCTGATTCGGTTTGAGGTTTTGCGCGGAGACTGGGAGCAGGACAACAGGTTTGCAACGTATTTCAGGCCCTTAATTGAAGGTCTTCTGGCGTTGATGGACGGTCATTTGCTGTAGTGCAATGTGAAAAGAAAAACTCCGGCTCTGCTTTGCAGGTCTTGAGATTGTAAGTCCCAGCAAAGCTGCGGAATGGAGTCAGAATGGAGGAAAAATGGCATATCAGGAATTTACCATAGAAGGGCGGAACGCCGTGATCGAGGCGTACCGCTCAGGAAAGACCATCGACAAGCTGTATGTTCTGGACGGCTGTCAGGACGGACCCGTGATGACAATTAAGCGGGAGGCAAAGAAACAGGATACTTTGGTGAAATACGTGTCAAAGGAACGTCTTGACCAGTTGTCCGCGACAGGAAAGCACCAGGGGGTCATTGCCGTGGCCGCGGCTTATGAGTATGCGGAGGTGGAAGATATTCTCCGGGCAGCCGAAGAGAAGGGGGAGCCGCCTTTTATTATTTTGCTGGATAATATTGAGGATCCTCATAATCTGGGGGCCATTATTCGAACGGCCAACCTGGCGGGGGCTCATGGGGTTATTATCCCCAAAAACCGGGCGGTGGGGCTGACGGCTGTGGTAGCCCGGACTTCAGCCGGGGCTTTAAACTACACTCCGGTGGCAAAGGTCACAAACCTTGCAAAGACCATGGAAGAGCTGAAAAAGAAAGGTATGTGGTTTGTCTGTGCGGATATGGACGGCACATTGATGTATCAGCTTGATTTAAAGGGCCCTATCGGCCTGGTGATCGGCAGTGAGGGGGAGGGAGTAGGCAGGCTGGTAAAGGAAAAGTGCGATATGGTGGCCGCCATTCCCATGCAGGGGAATATTGATTCCCTGAACGCCTCCGTTGCGGCAGGGGTGCTGGCCTATGAGATTGTGCGCCAAAGGCTTATGCCGGTGTGACGGAAAGGATCACAGCAAAGCCGGGTGATCAGGCAGCGCAGAAGTGGAGAAAATGATGGCAGGGAAATATTCCGATTATGAGCAGTGTACCGATGACGAGCTGATTGACAGGCTTCGGCGTGGGGAAGAGTCTATTATGGATTATATCTGCGATAAATATAAAAATCTGGTGCGGAGCAAGGCCAAGTCCATGTTTATTCTGGGAGCGGACAACGAGGATCTGATTCAGGAGGGCATGATCGGTCTGTTTAAGGCCGTGAGGGATTATGATATGGGACGTGATGCCAGCTTTTATACCTTTGCGGAGCTGTGCATCAGCAGGCAGATGTACACGGCAGTACGGGCCTCCAGGCGGAAAAAGCATTTGCCCTTAAATACCTATGTTTCCTTAGACAGCGGAAAATCTGCTGCGGAGGGGGACGAGAAGGAAGAGAGGGCGCTGAGCGAGCTGCTGGCGGACAGGGCGGAGCTCTCGCCGGAGGAGCTGTTTTTGGACAAGGAACGGATGGCCTATCTGGAGAAGGCCATAGAGGAAGAACTGAGCGATTTTGAACGTCAGGTGCTGGATTTGTATTTGACCGGCATGAGCTACGGGCAGGCGGCAAAGGTGCTGGGACGTGATGAAAAAGCCACGGATAATGCGCTCCAGCGTCTGAAGAGCAAAATCAGGAAAATGCTTTAATTAATACTTTTTTTAGAAAATTCACAGATTTCGGATATTGACCGGGAATTGCCCGGCGGCATATAATGAACGGAGAAAAAACGGTTACGCAAAAGACAGGAGTTCGAGATGCCGAAATTTAGTGTGAAAAAGCCTTTTACCGTGCTGGTCATGGTTATTGTTATCATGATATTGGGCGTGGTATGTTTAAGCAGCATGACCACGGATCTGCTACCGGAGATGAATCTGCCGTACATGATTGTAATTACTACATATCCGGGAGCCAGCCCGGAAAAGGTGGAATCCTCTGTATGTGAGCCTATGGAGAGAGCGCTTGGCTCCGTTTCCGGAGTGAAGAATGTATACAGCACCTCCAATGAAAATTATGGCATTGTGCAGCTGGAATTTGTGGACGGCACGGACATGGATTCGGCCATGGTCAAGGTGTCCAGTTCGCTGGATGCCGTGGAAGCAGCGCTGCCGGAGGAATGCGGAACGCCCACCATCATGGAGATCAGCATGGATATGATGGCTTCCGTATACCTTGCCGTGGCCTATGAGGGCATGGATATTCAGGAGACTTCCCGGTTTGTGGAGGACACAGTGATCCCTTTTCTGGAGAGGCAGGAGGGTATTACCAGCATTTCTTCCATCGGTCTGGTGGAAAACTCCATTGTAGTGGAATTAAACGAGGATAAGATACAGGAGCTGAACGACAAGATTCTTGCCAAGGCTGACGAAGCCTTTGAAGAGGCTTATGCGCAGATGGACGATGCGGCCAGACAGCTGGAGGATGCGGAGAAGGGTCTGGCGGACGGCAGGCAGGAGATGGTAAGCGGTCAAAAGGAGTTAAACAGCGGTCAGCAGGAGCTGGAAAATGGCAGGCAGGAGCTGGAAAATGGCAGGCAGGAGCTGGAGGCTCAAAAAGATGCCACCGTTCAGAAGCTGGCGGAGACAAAGAGGGATCTGCTGACGGCGAAGACGAATCTGGAATCTACCAAGATGAGTCTGACCACGAATCTTGCCATGGTTCAGCAGATCGACGCGGCATTGACGAAGATGCAGTCGGGAACGGATATTGTGACCACGGCTCCCGGCAGGTATGAAGAGCTGATGGGCCCTTATGCAGGCGAATCCGTTTCCGGCAGCGATGCGGCGCCGACACCGGACGATGCCACAAAGGCAGAGGTGGAAAAGCTGAAGGCGGATTACATGAACAGTGAGGTAGTCAAGCTTTTAGCGGGCAGTGACAATCAGCTGGTTTCGCAGACCATTACAGCTCTGGGGAATGCCACTTGGACGGATCCGGGGCAGTATGAGGCGGTCCGCGGCGGGCTTGCCATAGTGGCAGGCGGCACCTCCGGTTTAAAGAGTATGCTGGAGGCTATTACAGGCGGGCTGGACAGGATAGAATATGAAAAGACGGTCAATGAGAATCTGGGAAAGATAAACGTAGGTCTGGCTCAGGTTGACGCAGGACTGGTGGAAGTGGAAAAAGGCGAGCTGGAGGCGGCACTTGGCTTTGCCGAGGCCAGCAGTCAGATTTCCATGGGAGAATTTCAGATGGAGATGGCCCAGTCCCAGCTGGATGCTGCCCAGTCCCAGCTGGATTCCGGCAAGGATTCTCTGGTGGATGCCGAAAAGCAGATCGAGGACGGCTGGAAGGAATATTATGAGGCCTTGGACAACTTTGAGCTCCAAAGAGCCGAAGCGCTGCGCCAGGCTAATGCGGACAGGCTTTTGAATATCAGCACCCTGGCCCAGCTGATCTATGCTCAGAATTTTGCCATGCCGGCAGGCTATGTGGACGACAGGGAGGATAATTCCTGGCTGCTGAAGGTGGGAACTAACTTCGAAAGCCTGGAGGAGCTGTCCCAGGCGGTGCTGGTTTATATGGAGGGAATCGGAGAGATCCGTCTGTGTGATGTGGCGGATATAACGGTGATTGATAATTCGGACATGAGCTATGCCAGACTGGACGGCAACGACGGTATCATTTTGTCCGTATTCAAGGGCTCTACGGCAGGCACCAATGAGGTCAGCAGGAATGTGGACGCCGCCGTGGCGCAGCTGCAGGAAGAGTATCCGGGGCTGTCGGTCATGACGCTGGTGGATCAGGGCGATTATATTACCATGATTATAAACGGCGTGCTGCAGAGTATGATCGTGGGCGCCATTCTTGCAATTATTGTGTTGGCGTTGTTTTTAAAGGATGTGAAGCCGACGCTGGTGGTGGCGGTCAGCATTCCCCTGTCCGTGCTGACGGCGCTGATACTGATGTATTTTTCCGGTATCTCTCTGAACATGATGTCCCTGTCCGGTTTGGCGCTGGGCATCGGCATGCTGGTGGATAACTCCATCGTGGTCATCGAGAATATTTACCGGCTGCGCACCAAGGGCGTGGCAGCGGCCAGGGCTGCCGTGCAGGGGACGAAGCAGGTGGCAGGAGCTATTATTGCCTCCACCCTGACCACGGTAAGCGTGTTTGCACCCATGATATTTACCACAGGTACGGTGCGGGAGCTGATGATGCCCATCAGCCTTACCATTATCTTTACCCTGTGTGCTTCTTTGCTGATTGCTATGACCGTGGTTCCGGCTACCGGCTCTACATTGCTGAAAAATTCCAGCGAGAAGAAGCATCCCTGGTTTGATAAGATTCAGGATGCCTATGGAAAGCTGTTGGATTTCTGCCTGAGAGTAAAAGTGGTGCCTTTGGCCGTAGCTATCGGGCTGTTGGCATTCAGTATATGGGCCGTAATGCGGATGGGGATTGTCATGATACCGGAAATGACCTCTAATCAGATTCAAATCTCCGTACAGATGCCGGCGGAAGCAGAAAAAGACACCTGTTATCAAACGGCAGATCAGGTGATGGATGCCATCCTGTCGGTGGACGGGGTGGAGAGCGTGGGCGCAATGTCGGGCGGCTCCATGTCTTTGGTGGCATCTACCGCAGGCGGCGGCTCCGATAATTTTACCACCTATTCTTTTATGGTGATCACGGAAAATAAGGATGCAGGTGAGACAGAGGTAAAACGGATCTGCAGTGATATTATGGAGAAGACCTCCGGCCTGGACTGCCAGGTGTCTGTTTCCACCGGAATGAGTGAGATGAGCAGCATGATGGGCTCCGGGCTTTCCATCAATGTATACGGCTCCGATCTGAATACGCTTACGGGTATTACGGAAGAGATTATGGAGATCGTGGACAGTGTGGAGGGCTTTACGGATATTTCCAACGGCCAGGAGGAGCCGGACCAGGTGATTCATCTGATTCTAAACCGGGATGCTGCCATGAAGCAGGGGCTGACTGTGGCTCAGATTTTTGCGGAGCTAAGCGGCAGTCTGGCGGAGAGTGCTACGGCTACGACGGTTACAGTGGACGGCGTGGAGATGGAGATCGTTGTAAAGGATATTCGAGAGCCCCTGACAAAGGAAAATATTCTGGATTATAATTTTGAAACTCAGAAAACGGATGAAAAGGGTAACAGTGTCACGGAGGACCATCCTCTTTCGGAGTTTGCCGAGATCAGGATCGAGGAAGGAGTGCAGTCTATCCAGCGGGAGAATCAAAGCCGCTATATGACGGTGACGGCTTCCGTGGAAGAAGGCTACAATGCCACCCTGCTGTCCAGAGAGCTGGAGCCCTTGCTGGACCAGTATCAGCTTCCGTCAGGGTACACTTTTGATTCCGCAGGAGAATCCGATACGGTAAACCGGATGATCGTTGAGATGATGAAGGTGATACTGCTGGGCCTGGCATTTATCTATCTGGTTATGGTAGCTCAGTTCCAAAGTCTTTTAAGCCCGTTTATCGTGTTGTTTACGGTGCCGCTGGCCTTTACGGGAGGTCTGATCGGGCTGCTGATCATGGGCGAGCCCCTTTCCGTTATGGGCATGATGGGCTTTGTAGTCCTGCTGGGAACGGTGGTAAACAATGGTATCGTGTTTGTGGATTATGTGAATCAGCTGCGGATCGGCGGGCTGGAGAGGCGGGATGCGCTGATTGCTACCGGAAAAACGAGGATGCGTCCGATTCTGATGACGGCATTGACCACGATCCTTGCTATGGCAAGTCTGCTGTTTGGTGAAGATTTGTCCAGTCAGATGTCAAAGGGAATGGCCATCGTTGTGGCCGGAGGCCTTGCTTATGCGACCTTGATGACCTTGTTTATTATTCCGGTGATGTATGATATTCTCTTTAAAAAGAATCCCGTCAATGTGGATATTGGGCGGGAGGACTTAGACGATGTGCCGGACGATGCGTCGGAGTATCTGCGGATGAAGGCGGAAAGCATGGAACGGATCGAAGGCTCCCGGAAAGAAAGGCCTGGCAGGAGAAAACAGCAGTGGAAGGGACCTGGCGGTAAGAAAGAAGGCTGAAAAAGCATTGGAAGAAGATCGGAAGGAAATTTGGCTGAAACGGCAAACAGGGAGGCAGAGAGACGTTCAAAAAATTTAGTTGACAACTGCAATGGTGTTTGCTATAATGAATCACGGTGATTGCGGGAGGCAGATGCTTCCCGATTGCCTGATGCTGCTGTGGCTCAGTCGGTAGAGCGTCGCATTGGTAGTGCGGAGGTCACGGGTCCGATTCCCGTCAGCAGCTTCCTTTAAAGTAGCGGAAACCTTGATAAATTCAGGGTTTCCGTTATTTTTGTGTGTCTAAAATTCTGTAGACAGTTGTAGTTGAATTCTTTCACAATCAGATTGCATTCTTTTTCCAATATGAGTTCGTCAATTTCTTTATTTTCATGCCATGGAGTACAGACGGCTCAAAATACTTTTTGTAGTGTTGTTTATGCCGCTTTATCGTGTTGACACTGTTGGTAACAGCAGCCTTGTATTCTAGCCATTCTTCATAGAGTTCGTGAAATGTCAAATTGTCAAGGTGCGAATTGGAAAGGTATAAAGGAATCAGCTTGTCTAACAGCTCTTCCTTTGTCTGTGCTTTGATATTCTTTCTTTTGCCGGATGAATCCTTGTAGCAGGTCTGCCAGCGCCCGCCCTCCGTTGCCGGTGGGGTAATCGCATAGGCGTGCATTTTTATAATCTGTTTTTCTTTGTTGCCATAAGCGTATCAAGCACACTATCTACATCTATTATACCGCTTTCCAGTGCCTGATACAAGATAGCAGCTTTCTGTGTTTGTGTCAGGAATTCTTTTTCAAATTCGATTATAAAATTGTTGATCAATCTTTTATCTTGCCTTTAAGATATTTGAAAATAAATGCTAATAATTATATTATACGATTATAAAATATACAAAATTATCTGAACAAATATTTTGACTACAAATTTAAAACATTATGTGATAAAATTTTTAAAATAATTAGAAATAGGACATTATTATTTTGTGAAAAAATATTATTATAATAATATTATAAATACTGGAGGCATCATAATGAATAATAAAAAACCATGGTATGAAAAAGTGGCTTTATGGATAGGAATTATTTCAGGAATTTTTGCTATTTTAGGAATTAGCATATTCGGTGGTAAAAGCTTAGTTAAAGATAATGATGATGATTTAAATACAGTGGCAAAAAATGAGGATAACAAAAACATTGATGATGAATTATCAACAAGTAATAATCAAGAAAATTTGATAGATAACAATATTAAAAATGACGAACAAGAAGAAAATAATTCTACCCAAGTGAATACAAATAAAGAAATAGTATCGCCATTTATTACATCAGACCCTAAAACTAGCGCAGTAATTCATATAGACTTTACTAATTGGACAGACGAGGATAGAGATATATTTGACAGAAATTATACAGGCACAAATACAATGAAACTGTCAGTTTATAATATGATATATGCTATAGGCGGTGGTTCAGACGATATAACAGCCGAGATACATATGCCATTTGGAGAAAGATTTGATGAAACATGGATAATAAATTTTGTTGTTATGAAAGATATGGTTGGCAATGGAAGCTATGCCAAAGTTACTATATTATCTAATGATCAAGAACTATATCCTACTTTTACTATGGAGTCTGATACAACAGATAAAATGGAATATGAAGTAAATTTAAATAGGATTTGTGATTTAGTAATTCGTTTTGAATGTCATGCCGTAGATAGTGGGTTTTGCGGTGGCATTATTTTTACTGATAAATTTGAGTGAATAGTGGTCACACAGAACCGTGAAGTATCAAAGGAGAATTATGCAATATATCTCATAAACTGGATAAGATTACCAAGAAATTTTAACAATCTGTTTATAAATCATCTTAGAAATTTCATATAATAAATCTTTTAATTTGTGATGATTTATTTGTAAATTTGCAAGAATTTTAACAATACCTTGTATAATTTTTGGTTTTGATTTTGAATGCTGTCCATTTTGAACGGTAGTTTCTTTTGTAATTCTATTTTATTAATTATAATTGCCTCATTTTGAATATTATATTATTTTTCAAATATTATGTGTTGTAGCTACCAAAACTTCCATAATATGATAAGATATTTTTATAAAATACATAGGGGGATACTTATGAAAAAAGAAGTTAAAGCGGCGATAATAACAGGTATATTTGGATTAGTAGGAACCATTACGGCTTCCGTTATTGGTGTGGCTGCAGGAAAAACGGTTGAGCGTGAAAATATTTTAAATGAGGTTCAATCAATGGCTACTACCATAACAGGTGACAATAATCAAATTGTTTTCAATAATATTAGCGAATTTGCTTCTAATTATGTAGATTTAAGCAAAGAATATGAAAAACTACAAGATGACTACGTGATTCTTAGAAATTCATATAATCAAGTAATGAGTGAATTAAATGAAGAAAAAGGAAAATTTGATAGTTTGCAGCAAGCATTTGATTATTTATCAAATAACTATAATATAGATATACTCAGTAAACCAAGTGTAGAGTATTCCAACATAAGCCTCATAATAAATGGAATAGAGTCTGGATATGTTGACAGGGTAGCAATTATTAATAATGAAACCTTTTACTCTGTTGGATTTTTAAATTATTTGGTTGATAATCAAGCAGTTTTTTCCGACACAAGCAAACTTTTTATTGGAAATGTACAATCAGAGGATAAAATGCCTGTGTCGTTGTTTGATATGGAGCCATTTACTGATGGGTATTTATGGAAAGAAAGCAATATGGAAGATAATTATGGTAATATTTATGAGGAAGCGTTTAAAATACATACAATTAATAACGACTATTATGAAAACCTTATTAATGGCGCCCAAGAATATTATTTAAATAATAGCTATTCAAAATTTGCATTTGATGTATTTTATGCCAAAGAAGCCGATCAAGAGACTGATTATGAAATTTTTGTTTATGGAGATGGAAAGCAATTAAAAACCTATACAATAGATAGAAAAACAAAACTTGCACATATTGAAGTTGATGTTCAAGGAGTAGAATTTTTACAAATTGTTGGTAGACATACATATTCAAGTCATATATATACAGATACTTATTATTTTGGAATTACAAATCCATATTTATATCCATAATATATAACAACAAGAGACTAGTTACTCATCATCAGCAATGTTATATCAAAAAGGACCAGGATTCCTTATATTTTTTTGAAAGTTGAAGATAGCGGCCCCTCATGATTGGCGTGCCTGTGGATAAAACAGGGGAAACTTAAGCTTTTCGTCCTTTTGCAGATTTTAGTGAAATAAGGTGTATAATCATGTTAAAAAATATAATGATCATGTTTTGTACCGTGTCACGCTCTATCAAGAAGAAGGCAAAAAGCTTGCATATGGCGTTCAAATGGAAGCAAAATCAATTAATGAGCAAAGCGCTGAAAGGTTATCATTTAATGTTTTTGCTTATAATATACAGCCTGGTATTGATTTATGTTATGAAACAGGAAAAATTGTAAAAAAAGATTCATTAGATTTATTAAGTAGATTATCGAAAGCAGAACGTAATTATGTAATTAACAAGAAAAAGAAGAAGTTTCATCTGGAATCTTGTGCCAGTGTTTGTTATATAGATGATAAGATAGAAAAATATGAAAAGGGGGAGGAGCTTATAAATAAAGGTTATCGTCCGTGCGCAATCTGTGATTCGGAGCTAAGAAAATGAAAAGATAAATGTAAGTAGATACCGGCTGTTAAAATGACGGCCGGTAAAATTTTACCCTTGACACACGAACATACATTCGATATAATAATTTCAAGTGAAGAACATATGTTTGAATTCAAAAAATTAATACTCAAAGCATTTGAGCAGTTAAGCCGCTGGCGTATATTGGATTTTGCTGTGGAGGTCACTATATTGGGAAAAGATAATGCTGAGATGATAAATGTACAGGGAAATTACGCAATAAAGATCAGAAGCGTTCAGGCAGCGAGCTTGTATAGAGTCAATAACAATTATAAATCTGCGGTGATCATTAAGAACGGAGATAAATTTAATAGCGGATGCAAAGAGTATAAAGAGCCGGTTCTTGATTATGGGAATGCTGTTATCAGCAGCAGTCTGTTTGCAAAATATGTTCGCGGACATGGCGTGACTGTCAATCAGCATAAAACAAGTTTGGATTTTGTGCTGATGAAATTTGACTGGGGAGTTGATGAGGATGATTCCGACCGGAAAAACAGAAAGCCAGCCATGACGGTGCAGCAGCTGAGAGATTATTATTATGAAAATGACGCGACAATAGTATGGAAAACCTATGATCCCAATACCGGCAAAGAGCAGGAAGAAAAAGAGAAGATAATAACTTATAAAATGCTTTTGAGAAGTACGGGAAAAGCAAAGGAAGGGCAATGCCTTTTTATCAGAAGGGAGTTACATCGTAAAGCGCTTAATTATCTTACAATGGGTCTTTGGGAGAGAATGCCGAATGTAAAAGGTGCTAAAATTGTAGAAATGTCCGCATATGCGCCCCTTATTACGGCAACCGCCATAGCTTACATTCATATTCCCATGGAGAATATTTTTGTATTAAAGGACCGGAAAAGCGCATGCTTAAAGAAAGCATTTACTGTAAAGGTGCAAAACATTGCCTGTATTCGAAAACAAAAGGACTACCCGGCATTTGAAAAATACATTAACCGATACGGATTAACTTTCTATAAGAAAAAAGCAAGGGAAAATCAGGGACTGACATATGTGGAGAAAAAGAAGAGAGAATTAGAGGCTCATGGCATTGATGTAAGCCTGTGTCCGGAAAAGGAGGTAACATATTATAAGAAGGGATGCTATTGCGACAGAGAAACCGAAAGGACCGAAATATCAAATGTTTTATGGGACGGTATGGGTATCATTTCTGATGATATTTTCCCCGAAAATATGGCAGGCTTCATATATTGCCGGAGTCATTTCTTTAAATCCTGCTTATTCAGGGGGAATATACAGGATTATTTCAGGGATTATTACGGAGAAGATTATGACACGGCATATATAACGGATTTGACAGGGAGAAAAATGAAGGTGACGGACATAAAAGTAATCGTTACGGAAAATTCCCTGAAATGGATAAAGTTTCTGGACTTAATGAGCAAGAGCGGAACGTTGGAAGCCGGATTCAGATATTACAGCCGGATCATGAAGAAAGACGGGGAGATATTTGCGATTGTTAAGACCGCACACGGCAGTAAGTATGACGAATTACAGAGAAGCTCCTTCCAAATGAATAATACGCTGCTTACAACAGAAGAAAGTATTTTAAGGAAAATTGCAGCTCCCAGTATCGAATATTGTAACAGGTTGAAGCTGGATGACGAAGCTTTTCTGAAATATCTGAAGATAACCGGTTCTGCAAGGTACAGCATCAATAATGTTTTGATTGATCTGTATGGATGGAATGACGAATTCAGGTATACGGAATGGTTTAAGAAGAAAAAGAAGGCAAAAATCAATGAGCTTAAGGATCAGAGGCTTAAACTTGGAAAACTCTTTCAATATGGAGATAATCTGGTTATTTGCGGGAATCCGGTTGCGATGTTAATGGCAGTTACAGGACAAGACTTTCATGAGGAAGATTGTTTCCAAAAGCCTGGAGACAGGATTCAGTGCTGTACAAGCAGGTTTAGGGAAGGGGAGATGCTCGCCGGATTTCGAAGTCCTCATAATTCGCCAAACAATATTGTATATCTGGAAAATGTATATCCTGACAAAATAAGGAAGTATTTTAGAGCCCTAAGTGATAATGTCATTGTTATCAATGGGATTGGGACGGATATTCAAAGCCGCTTGAACGGACAGGATCTGGACACGGATAGTATTTATACAACGAACCAGGAGGATATTGTCGCGCTTGCGAAAAAAGCGTATGCAGAATGTCCGACTATTATCAATGGAATAAAGTCAGACGGTAACGGGGAGTACGATAAGAGTATGCTTTCCTATTCCAAAATGGATTCAAAAATAGCTTCCGCACAGTACGATATTGGTTTGGCGAGCAATATTGCACAGCTTGCTTTAAGCTACTGGTTTGACGGAGGATGCAGGGACAGGGAATTGGAAGATGTTTTTATAATATGCAGTGTGCTGGCACAGGTGGCGATTGATTCCAGTAAACGGAATTTTGAAGTAGCGGTTGGGAGTGAGCTTGCAAGGCTCAATAGCCTGCAATGTATGAACCATGAGCCAAAATACCCACGATTTTATGCCGATGTACAGAAATACAATCATAGGAAGAAAAAAGGAAGGAAAACGGAAATAAAGGACAGTGAAACAGATTTTTTTGACTGCCCTATGGATTTGTTATACAGGATAGTGGAGAAGGGAGTCATTGATCTCAGAAATCATAAAAAGCTGAATACAAAAGTATACAGGGAGGCGGAATATGGGATAAAGCCAATTTTCGAGAATCGGGCAGATAAGATAAAGGTTGACCGTGAACAGTATAAAAAGGTTATAGATCTTGTCGGCAGGTATGATGCGGCAGTTAGAACACTGGACAGTACAAAAGCTTCTTATTACGAGGACTGTCTTAATGAGTTTGAAATCTGCATGGACGGGTTAAGGAATATCACAATCAAGAAAGATGCAATGTATGCGCTGATTGATTATGCGTTCCGTCCACAGAATGAAAAAATACGGGATAGTATGTTGGTGACTTTATATGATAAGAATAAGAGGATGTTTCTGGATTGTTTTAAAAAGACGGAAAAAAAGCCGCAAAATAATCCCGCCTCCCTTGATTTTAAAGGATTTTCAAAGTTTACCTATGAAGAGGTGCTGAAGCCTTCTTAAAAATAATAAAATCCGCACTATACAGTCTATAGTAAGGGTGTATAGTGCGGAAATTCAAATGAATCTAAATCATTCAAAAACGAGAACGTATCAAAATGAAAATCCATTAAAACAAGACAACTGAATATTACAAAAACGGATAGGTGATAACAAAAGAGAGATTGTACATATGATCTCTCTTTATTATGTCCTGAAGGGAGATGAGAGCAAGCTGAGCGCAATGATGAAGTTGCGCAGAAATAATTGCCAATGCTGGGAAAGGGGTGTTATAATTGTAGTTAAACAAAGCAGTAGCAGGAGGTGACAAGATGGGAAGAACAATCCTATGTCCACATTGTAAAAGCACTTTTGATGAGAATGTATTAGCAAAGAGATCAGAACCGAATATATGTCCGGTATGTGAGAAGCCGCTGGATAGTAATGCAGATGGGGAGGAACATTCGGATTGGATTACATGGTACTATTATGGCTTTAAAAGTGATAATGGGAAAACAGCTAGTTTAAGAGATGAGCCTATAGACCTAGATGAACATGGCGATATATATTTCTTGATCAAGGAATTCCAGGCGCCCCCAAGAGATTCATCAGGGAGTTCAGAAAAAGCAAAAGAAATCTTGAGAACTTATATACCAGGTGCTTTTATGTACTCTAAGAATACAGAGCCAGTTATATGTTGTCCCAGGTGTGGCTGCCAGGAGTATACATTGTTAAACAGAGGATATTCTATTTTTACAGGTTTTTTAGGAAGTGGAAAAGTAAAACGAGTATGTAACCGATGCAAGAAAGAATTTTAGTTATTACTCAAAGAACAGAGAGATTGTTCCCATGATCTCTCTGTTATTGTGTCCAGAAGGGAGATGAGGTGAAGCTGAGCGCAATGATGAAGTTGCGCAGAAATAATTGCCAATGCTGGGGAAGAGGTGTTATAATTGTAGTTAAACAAAGCAGTAGCAGGAGGTGACAAGATGGGAAGAACAATCCTATGTCCACATTGTAAAAGCACTTTTGATGAGAATGTATTAGCAAAGAGATCAGAACCGAATATATGTCCGGTATGTGAGAAGCCGCTGGATAGTAATGCAGATGGGGAGGAACATTCGGATTGGATTACATGGTACTATTATGGCTTTAAAAGTGATAATGGGAAAACAGCTAGTTTAAGAGATGAGCCTATAGACCTAGATGAACATGGCGATATATATTTCTTGATCAAGGAATTCCAGGCGCCCCCAAGAGATTCATCAGGGAGTTCAGAAAAAGCAAAAGAAATCTTGAGAACTTATATACCAGGTGCTTTTATGTACTCTAAGAATACAGAGCCAGTTATATGTTGTCCCAGGTGTGGCTGCCAGGAGTATACATTGTTAAACAGAGGATATTCTATTTTTACAGGTTTTTTAGGAAGTGGAAAGGTAAAGCGAGTATGTAACCGATGCAAGAAAGAATTTTAGTCAATACCCAAGGAAAAGAGAGTGTGTTTACATGCTCTCTTTTATTATGTTCAAAAAACAGGAGGATAAGATAAGTGAATAAAGATTATACATTAGACCTTATAGCGAGTCTTCAGCAGGCAAAATCAAAAAAGCAGGTGAATGGTAAACGGTAGATAGTGCGTACCTCGACTGATATGAAGAAGTATGGGAGAATAG
>CAJUIA010000010.1 GCA_910586485.1 uncultured Acetatifactor sp. | reverse complement strand
TGCAGACGGGTTTGCCGAGGTGAAGGCGGAAAAGAAGAGGCAGCTGTTCGATTATGCGCCGGGGTTGGTGTCGGCGTCGGTGCCGGTGTAGGCTGCTGCGTCGGTGCCGGTGTCGGCTGCTGCGTAGCCTCCGGCGCAGGCGTAGTCACAGGCTGCTGACTGGGCTCCGGTGTAGGCGTTGCCGACGGTCTGGGCCTTGCAGACGGCCTTGGCGTTGCAGTAGCTGTCGGCGCAGACGTTGTCTCCGGTTCGGCAGAGGACTCCGGCGTTGCTTCCGGTGTCTCCGCAGGCGCGGCAGTTTCCGCCGCTCCCGTATTCTCTGCCGATTCATCCGGCTCCGTCATTTCTCCCGGCTCCGGCGTACTTCCCTGACCTGTCAGGCCTGCAGTCTCCCCGTTATCTGCAAGCTGTACGTTTCCCACCTTCAGCGTTACTCTTCCTGACGCATTGATCTCCTTAAGGCGCTCAATCATCTGCTTATTTATCATTTCCTCACCGATCGGCACACGAATAACAGCCTCCTGCAAAGCTCCCTCCGTAAACCGTACACATTCACCGGCCTCAATAACAGGAATATCCTTAATGGAAACCTCAATCTCCGGCCTTGACGCTTTTATTTCCACCTTCACTTTTCCGTCAAAGACCAGCGTGGAGACCATTCCGTCTCTGTTCCGGTCAACCTCAAATACGGTGCCGCGCACGGACATGGTTGCATTGGGCGTCACCACCTCATAAGATGCACCCTCCCCCAAGGGATTTTGAATCTCGCTTAAGACGCTGCCCTGCTCTAAGAGGATGGAGGTCCTGCCGGCCTTCTCGTCCCCTTCTGCAACCACCTGCATGGAGGCAGCTTCTCCCAGCATCACATATTTATCCGTATCCAGCATCAACACGATATAAGCGTCTGTACCCGTATGCACAAAATCCCCTGAAACCAGGTTCATATTGACGGCGGCATCCAGATCTCCAATGCCGTCTCTGGCAATCGTGACCTCGCCGCTTGTCTCCACCACCTTGATGGAACGGTATGTCTCTCCGTTTCTTCCCGCAAGCAGTACCGCCACCAGCACCACTGCTACCACGACCAGCCCTGCGGCCGCCCCTATGCCGATCTTTTGATTTTTTGATAAGCTTTTCATACTCAATCCCGCCCTCCATGCTGCGGCTGTTCTGCAAAAGCCGCTGTCAAAACTGCACTTCACAGCTGAAGTTTTGCAATACACTTTTATACTTTATATCTTACCTCAAATTGGTTTTTCTTGTCAACAGAGTATTGCCCCTGCTATTTATTTATCGTACCGTTTTCCAAAATAATTTAGCACTTTTCCTCCTTCCATGACCGGTACAGCCGTGCAATCACCTGTTCGATGGGAGCCCGCCTGATCTCCACATCCCTGATTCCATCGACCTTTGACAGCATTTCCAGCAAATCCCGGACAGAGGTATGCGTCAAATCTGTTTCAAATTCAAAGACGCCGTGTTCCCCTCCCAAAAGCCTGCAGCCCTCCGGCTCCGGTCTTCTGCCGTCAGTGGTGACCGTAAAATGCGTCATATTCCCCGTAAGCCTGCGCAATCCGTCAAAGTCACCGTCATAAGCAAGCTCTCCCCCGGAAATCATCATTATCCGCCTGGCCATCTCTTCCAAATCATCCATATCATGACTGGTCACCAGAATGGTCACGCCGTCCTCGCGGTTTATCTTTTTTAAAAACTCTATCATCTGGCGCTTCGCCACCACGTCCAGACCAAGGGTCGGCTCGTCAAGCAGCACCAGCTCCGGTGAGTGCAGAAGCATCATGGCCAGGTCTGCCCGCATCCGCTGTCCTAAGGATAATTCCCTGGCAAAGGTATTCTGGATCCTGTCAATTTCCAGCAGCTCCTTCATTCTGTCCAAATTCCGCGTATAAATCTCATCCGGAATATTCCATACTACCTTTTTCCATTCAAAGCTCTGTATTACAGGGTGATCCCACCAAAGCTCCGTGCGGTTGCCAAACAAAACTCCTATCCTTTTCATCAGCGCCATTCTGTCCCTTTCCGGCGACATTCCCAATACAGAAATACTTCCCTCCGTGGGCTGAAGCATACCGGACAACAGCTTCATGGTAGTACTCTTGCCTGCCCCGTTGGGACCCGCATAGGCCACAAATTCCCCCTTGTGAATCTGAAAGGAAACATCCTTCAGCGCAGTCACCATTCTTTTCTGCTGGCGAAAAATGCCTTTGGCGCCTTCTTTCCTTTGCCATTGTGTAAATGTTTTACTGACGGATTCTGCAATAACCGCCGCCCCTTCAGGAACGGTGGCCGCCTGATTCATATCTGTTAATTCCTTTTTTAACATAATATCGAAATCCTTTCTTAAAAAAATGTGCCGCCGTAAATGCTGCAAGCAGTGCGAATACGGCCGGATAAATGTTTTCAAATACAGCCGTTTTTCCCAGTAATATCATTGTGGGGAACCACGCCGTAAGACCCGCCGGAAATAACGTCAGTAATGGATATTTGACGTATCCCGGCATACCGGACAACGGAAAAGTCATGGTTTGTTCTATACCGTATATTACCGTGCTGGATATTTCCTCACACTGCACCGGTGCATAAAATGCAAGGCTGGAAAGCAGGTAGGACAGCGACACTACGATTACCATACTGGCCGCCAGCTGAAGGATTAACAGCAACGGCCACCACCAGGGCAGATGTACCTTCAGATTGCACAATGCTGCGATCAACAGTACAATTCCGGATATAAAGGTGCCGGAGCATGTAAAAGGAAAAATCCCCACCGTGAGCTGCACCCCATAGGGAAGAGGCATAATAAACATATGCTCCCACTGTCCCCTGCCGATAATCCTGCTGGGAAACAGGGCATTACAGCCCCCCATCATATTCAGAAAGCCCATCACAATATTGCCGTAGGCCAGCATAAACAGTACCTCAAACCGCTCCATGCCGCCGATTCCGCCAAATTTCCATGCCAGAAAAAATATCCCCGAAACGGCCGATAGATTGGACACCAGATCGGCCGCCATCACAATGGCCATAAACTTTCCGTCCCGCATCAGGGAAGCCAGATCCATCCGCGCATAGATTCCCAGCAATTTAAAATACCTTTTTAATGATACCTTATCCACCAAAGCTCACCATCCTTTCTCTGGATCTGCGAAACCAGAAAACTGCCGCAAACCAGATTACAATATTCCAAAAAACCTGTACCGGCAGGACAAAAGCCGCATCTGCACTTCCCACATACAATGTCAGGAACGCGCCGCCCAGACTGCCAAAGGGCTGATAACGTATCCATTGATCCATGCCAAAGGGCAGGATTTTAAACGGGATCACCGTCCCCGAAAAGAAAGCTGTGACAGCGCTTCTGATCACGTAAACCGGCCAGGAAACATTACGCAGTCTGACCATCACACAATAAAATAAAAATTCAAAGGCAAACCCCAGGGATACACTTAAAAACAGCGACGGAACCGCCCAGAGTGTTTTCGGCCGAACCTGAATTCCCAAAACAGGCGCAAGCAGCAGCATGGGCAGGGTAAATAAAAGCAACATGGGCACCCACTCTCCTACCGTTCGCGCAATCACCTGCCCAAAAACTGACATGGGGCGGGTAAACATTTCCAGACTTTTCGTATCAAAGTTCCAGGCCGACAGGCATGTATTAACGATCGTCAGATCCGCTGCCAGAACGTTCATATAGGTATAGCTTAACAGCTGTGAAACCGACATTTCCACCTCCGCTCCGCTCTCTGCCAGGGATCTCCAGATAAACATCAGCGGCACCAGACAAACCAGCCGCATAAATATCTCAGGTATCAGATAGACAAGTCCGCCGTTTGTCTTGCTCCGCAAAGACATGCGGGCGGTTATTCCATATTTTCCAAACATATTTCCTCTCCTTCCTTCGCTGCCTTAGACCCGGCTTTCGTTCGTGTCCTGTCTTTTTTAAGGCTTCTGCTTTCCGCAAAAATCCTGTTTCAGGGCATAAAAATACCCTGCACAGACTGTTTTGTCCACGCAGGGCATTCCCTTCCAAAGTCATCCTTGAATTTCCGCGAGCAAGCGTTGCCCGCAAAGCGGCATACATCACAGGGCTGTGTCCCCGTCATGTCTCCCGCAAGTATCTGACCTGGTGAGCAGCATACAAAACAATCCGTTTCCCAAAAATGGGCATAGTTGTCCCTGTGCTCGCCATTTTGTACGAAAATCCGCGTATGACGTCACTGCCGTAAAATAATTCCTTAGCCAAAAGGACATCGCATTGCTTCATACCTCTCACCACCTTTCCCAAATTGATAAACTGAGCATAACACATTTTTTCTGTATCTGCAAGCCGAAATTATTTCGTTAAAACCCCTATCTTCTAACGGGCGGCGGCAAAGGTCTTTGCGCGGGGCCGTCCAGAACCTTTCCCTCCCCGTCAAACCGGGAACCGTGACAGGGACAGTCCCAGCTCTTTTCATGAGGATTCCACACCAGCTTGCAGCCCATATGAGTGCAGCGGGCCTGAAATTCTCCTTCTCCGCACCTGCACTTTTCCTTTCCGCCGGTAATGCCCTTCCACAGTCCCCTTGTGCTCACCTGCACATCCCGCTTGAAGTTCTCCCTTGCCGCCTCCGGCCGAATCCTCCGGGGAACAAACACACTCTCCCAGGGATTATGCCGCCCCCGTATCAGATCCGTCAACAGCATAGCCGCCGCCATAGATGAGGTCATACCCCATTTTCCGTACCCCGTGGCCACGTACCAGTCGGGATGCCACAAAGAATATCTGCCGATCAGCGGAATTCCGTCATGAGGCATACAGTCCTGAGCCGCCCACATGTACGCGATCTTTGCCTGGGGGTAAAACTTGCAGGCCGCGGCCTTCAGACTGCCATAAGCGCCACCCTTTTTGCTTTCCCCCGTCCGGTGAGCATTTCCTCCCAACAGCAGAATATCCCCTGCGCTCCGCAGAGAAAGGCCTGCGTTGTCTACGCCGTAGTACATGCCCTGCAGAGGCTCGCAGCCCCGCAAGGCCACCACATAGCTCCTGTCCTGATGCTGCCTTAAAAAATAAAAACCAGGCAGGTCCTTAAAGGGATAGTGGGTGGCAAAAACAATGCTCTTTGCCAGAAACCTTGCCCTGTCCGTGCAGACAATCCTGCTTCCCACACTTCTTACCGGACTGTTTTCGTAGATTTCCAGCTTTGCCGCCAGCGCGCGGATAAATTTCAGAGGATGAAACTGGGCCTGATTTTCAAAGCACACCGCTCCCACCGTCTCAAAGGGCAGCTCCGTAATCTTTGCTTCACGAGCAGGAATCCCCAGGGCAGCGGCCGCCACGGCCTCGGCGTGTAAGCCGGACCTGTCGGCTGTGGAATAAAGATATGCCGGCAGCCGTTTGAAATCACATTCGATTGCGTTTTCCGTGATAATATGTTCATATTCCAAGATGGCCTGCTGATTTGCTTCCGCATACAGTCTTGCCTTTTTCTGTCCCAGCTCCTGAAGCAGACGATGGTAAATCATGCCATGCTGGGAAGTAATCTTGGCAGTGGTGCGCCCGGTCTGCCCACCCGCAATCCGTCCCGCTTCCAGCACCGCCACTCTCTTACCTGCTTTCTGCAGCTGCCATGCGGTCAAGATTCCCGTCATTCCTGCACCAATCACCACTACATCTCTCTCATGCAGTCCTTCCGCCGGTCTTCTCCTGGGTATGCGCACCCTGCTCTCCCATAATGATTCCATTTCTATTCCGTTCCTCCTGCCCTTTGTTTCTGCGTCTGCCGCTTCTAGAGCAAAAAACTGCCCAAATCTTATTTGAACAGTTTTTCCTGAATTTATTTTATCTATACTGCTTTAAATACATTCCGCAAGTTAATTTGAAACAAACACATTCTTGGACCGCTATTTCATTTTCTTAGGTTCGCGGTCATGCCACAGCTCTGCTTTTCTGCCCCATGTAAGTTCCAAACGCGGCAATAGCGGCAACAGCGGTCAAAACGAAAACCGCCATGACCGGGTAGCTGACACACAGTCCAAACATATTGAAAACCTGATAGCCGCCGAACACCTCTTTTATCAGCGTGACATTCGCCAGCCCGAAATCCACAAGCGCCCCAAGCCTTTGCGTAACGGTATCACCCATCGCCGCCAGCCCCACATTCACAAACAGGATCGCCAGGCTGACCCCTGCCGTACCCATCTGGTTTTTCATGCGGGAGGAAATAAAACAGATAATCAGGCTATAGACCGCACTGGTAAAAATGAGCCAGACGGCCCCGACCACTGCAAGCTGCCAAGCCTTAAATGGGAACATAGACCTGGAATAAGTGGCAATGGACTGGATGGCGGCGTCCCAGCCGTAGAAACTCCCATGAGGCAGAAAACCGAACAGAAACGTAGCGGCCAGATACAGCGCGGACACAACCGTGGAGGCGGCAAGTGCGCTCAACAATTTTGCTGTGACGATTTTCCGCCTGCCGTTCTGAGAGCTTAAGATCAGATTGTCCATGCCGCTGGAGCGTTCCATGGCGAAAACCGGGGCGATGACAAAGGTCAGCGGTACAAACAGAAGGAATTGCATCATATGCTCTCCCCAGTTGTTGAACAGGTTTTCCCACAGCAGGGCGTTGGCAAACTCCGGCTCCCCCAGTTCTTCCAGCCTTTGCAGGGAAGCGGACAGCTTCCGGCAGGCAAAGGTTTCCTGTTTTTCCTGGCCCTCCAGCTCCGCAATTTCCCTTTGCAAAAGGGCTATCCCATAGGGTTCTTCGGCGCTCTCCGGCGGTGTGCCCTTCCAATATTCCTCCACTCGCTCAGCATAGGCGTGGTAGTTCACCGCCAGAATGATTTTCGGCTGGTCCTTGACGCTCCGCGTAATCATCCGGGCGTCTGTGCCGTACCGGGCGCTGACTTCCTGATAGATCGTTTCAGCTTCCGCGGCCCTTTCGCTGTCAAACGGGCCCTCCCAGGCAGCAGCCAGTTCCTCGTAAGCGCGGTAACTGTCATTGCCGCCGATCAGGAACATGGTGGAGGTCAGACCGACCACACTGTAAAGGGCAAGCAGACATAGCAGCAAAATCAGGGTTTTCCTGTTGAGAAGCAGTTTTCGCAGTTCAAATCGAAATAATGACATTTTGTTACCTCCCGGCCTTTCCAGGCAAGTAATTGAAAAGATACAAATAAGCGTCCTCCAGCGTTGGCACGGCCTGTACCGCGTCAGGGAAAGGCTTCGTGTCCTCAATGATGCGGACCTCCATGTGGCCGCCTTGGGCCCTGACATTGCTGATGACAGCCCGGTTTTGGTAGGCCATAAGCTGTTCTGCGGGCATCTCCGACAGCCAGACACGGCCCTCCATTCTTTGGATGTATTCTCCAGTCGTGTAGATGTGCTGGATGGTGCCGTACTCCATCATCATGATCTGCGCGGCAATATGCTCCACATCAGATACAATATGGGTGGAAAGCAGCACCAGACGCTCCTTCGCATAGGCGGAAATGATATTGCGGAACTTAATCCGCTCATAGGGATCCAGGCCGGAGGTGGGTTCGTCCAGAATCAAAATCTCCGGATCGTCCAGAAGGGCCTGTGCAATACCCAGCCTGCGCTGCATCCCGCCGGAATAGGCTGTACATTTCCGCTTCAGATCGTTCCCAAGGCCGACGCTGTAAGCCAATTCCTCAATCCGTTTTTTTGCGCGGGCTTTTTCCATCCCCTTCAGCGCCGCCGAGTATTCCAGATAATCCCTGCCGGTAAAGTCGCCGTAAAAGCTTACGTCCTGGGGCAGATAGCCGATTTTCGCCCGGTATTCATCCCCGACATCGTGAATGTCCTTTCCGTCATACAGGACACGCCCCTTTGTGGGACGCAGCACATCAGCCAGTATCCGAATCATGGTGGTTTTTCCTGCCCCGTTGGGACCCAGCAAGCCGTAGACCCCCGTCCCCATGGTGAGGGTGACCCCCTTCAGGACCTGTTTGCTTTTGTAGCTTTTTGTAACAGCCTCCAGTTGCAATTTCATAAATTACCTCCTTGCCACGGCCCCGCCGCCCCGCATCCCCGCAGCGACCTTGATGGTGGAGAAGTCCGCCCGGTCAAACTTGCGGACACACAGCACGAAGAAAAATGCCCCGATCAAAATGGTGATGGCCAGCCCCATCAGCGGCGTGATCACAAACCCACCAATAGAGAATGCCATGCCCTGCTCTACCAGTTCCTTTGTGTCCAGCGTATACGCACCCAGGGCGATATAGCGGAAAATGGAGGTCGTATAGGTCAGCGGATTCAGGTACACGATGGGCAGGAGAAAACCGGGGATCATGGTGGTGGGGATATACGCGCCGGAAACAAAGGTCAGGGGCATCATGATCATGGAGCTGATGGTCTGAAAGGCGGGGGAATTGCGGGAAACCGTCGCCAAAAACAGGCCGATGGCACTGAATGCCATAGCGGAAGCCATCATCACCACAGCCAGCAGCAGAATTTGCAGGACACCCACCCGCAGGCCAAGGACGATGCCGCAAATCATGGTAACAATGCCTTGCAGTGTGGCGATGACCGCCCCCGACAAAATGTGTCCCATCGAAATCTGCATCCGCGCGATGGGGGCCACCAGCACCTCTTTCATATAGCCGCTGGCAATGTCGGACAGAATATCAGCAGAATTGTTGACGCTGACCTGGAACACACTCATGATGATCACACCGGAAATCAGGTAGTTCATAGGGGCATCAAAGCCGTTCATGGAGGATTTCATCAGAAATGAAAACATCACCAGCATGAACATGGACATAAACAGAGCACCGAATACCCGCCCCTTGCTTCGAACATAATTCAGCAGATTTCTCTGCACGATGGCTGTAATTGGGTTCATCCTTCTCGAATCTCCTTTCCTGTAATTGCCAGGAACACCTCGTTCAGTGTCCCGTTTTTCACTTCAAAGTCGGTGATTTCGGCCCTGTGCGCCGATAAAATTTCCAATGCGGCAGGCGCTTCCTTCGTATGAAATACCAGCTTATTTCCATCCTGCCGATAGGAAATCTCCCGTTCCCGCAGGGCGGCCTCCATCGACCCGGTCTGGGTGCAGACAACACCCACCACTGTACCGGTATATTGATGCTTTAAGTTCTCCGGCGTGTCGTGAGCGACAATCTTCCCGTGGTCTATGATGACGACCTGGGAACAGACCTCCGCCTCGTCCATATAGTGGGTGGTCAGGAAGATCGTCATGTTTTTCTGCCTTTGGAGCCGCTGGATATATTCCCACACATTGGCTCTGGTCTGCGGGTCCAGGCCAGTGGTAGGTTCGTCCAGAAACAAAACCTTTGGGTCATGGACCAGCCCTCTGGCGATCTCAGCCCGCCGTTTCATTCCGCCGGACAGGCTGCCCACCGCCGCCCGCCTCCACTGCGTCAGCTCCACCAAATCAAGGGCAAACGCAATGCGTTCCCGCACCTCGTTCTTCGGCACCCTGTAGAAGCTGCAATGATATTTCAGGTTTTCCTCCACGGTCATTTGGGCATCAAGGGTGGAATCCTGAAAGACGATCCCAATATCTTTACGCACCAGATTGCGTTCCCTGGAAACGTCATGACCGTTAATGATCAGAGTACCCTCCGTTTTGTCCAGGATGGTGCACAGGGTATTGATGGTTGTGCTTTTGCCCGCGCCGTTGGGGCCGAGAAACGCAAAAATACTGCCCTCGTCCACGGTGAAGGAAATGTCGTCCACCGCTGTAAAATCCCTGTACCTTTTCGAGAAATGCTCTACTTGTATGATTGGATTCATGTTACTGCCTCCTTCTAAAAAATGAAGTCCTATGCGAGCAAACTCGCATAGGACTTATCTCCATAAAAATCATGGTGCCTTGCCTGTTCTATTTTCTTTCCTGGCCGCCAAAGCTGCCAAACCCGTGCCTGTCTGGAACCGGGCCCTCATAATCCGGCGAGAATCGCTCCGCCCCCGGTATCCCCGCCATCTGTTCCCCGTGCCGGAAGGGACCGAAGGCTCTCTCCCGCATGGACATCAGCTGTTCAAATTGATCCGTGCCCATGCGTCCTCTCGCCTGTTCCATCCAATCCTCCATGGCAGTTTCCTCTCCGCTCTCCTGCGTTCGGAACGCCGCAATGATACGGTCCAAATAATTCCCGAATTGTTGCAGCTCCTCCCTGGATAAGCAGCCGAGAATTTCCCCATAATCCGATGCAGGCTGCTGTACTGTTTCCCCCTTTTCTGTCAGATGAACCACCATGACCCGCCTGTCTTCTTCGGAGGGCCTGCGCTCCACATAGCCGCTCTTCTCCAGCTTATTCAGCAGCTCGTTCAGCGATTGCTGTCTGATCCCCAGAAGGTAGGATAAATCCTTTGTTGCTATTTCCGGCTGGATTTTCAGCATAGCAAGAACGCGGCCCTGCCCCCTTGTTGAATCCGCAAAGGGTCCGGCTTCTGCCTGACTGAACATCTGACGGCGCTTCATGAGCCATTGCAGCGTGGAAAGTTTTTCATAAATGTCTGTATAGAGATCGTCCATATCGCTCGCCCCTTTTCATACAGGTACTTGTTGAATTTTATTATACAGGTACCTTCTGAATTTGTCAAGCCACTTTCTTATTTTTTTCAGGTGCAGGCTGCAGCGTAAAGACTGTGGAAGTAAATATCTCCGGAAAATCATAATCCATGCACCTGAAAAGGCAGTACAGCCCTTATAATCGGAGCTATACCGCCTAATCTGAAATTACTTTCCTGTAACTGGAAATCCTGAATCTTCCTGTTTTTCCCTCTTACTCCCACGCTTCAGAAATCATATCTGATGTCAGTCAGGAAGGAATAAAAACGCCTTAAGCCGCCGGCTTAGCCAAGCAGAGAAAGCACGCCCTGGTTGGACTGATTTGCCTGTGCCAGCATGGACTGGCCGGCCTGTGCCAGAATATTCTGGTTAGAGTATCTAACCATCTCCGTAGCCATATCCGTATCACGGATCGCGGATTCTGCGGAGGTAGTATTCTCCACCACGTTATCCAGGTTGTTGATGGTGTGCTCCAGACGGTTCTGGATGGCGCCGAGAGCAGAACGCTGCTTGGAAACCTGTGCAATCGCATCAGCAATGGTATTCACAGCCTTGTCGGCATTGGTGGAATCCTTGCCGGTTACGCTCACCTTGTCAATGCCAAGGCTCTTTGCGCTCATGGACTCAATATCCACGGAAATCTTGTTCTCTTCAGTGGTGTCCGCACCTACCTGCAGGCTGAAGTTCAGGACATCCTTGGGCTTCTCGGTGGTTGCCTTTTCGGTAATGTAAAGCGTAGCTTTCTTATCAGTGTATGTCAGCGCTGTGTCAGCACTACCAGCGGTGTGACCTGCGTCTGTAAATGCAGGATCTGCCTTAGTTGCATCAAGGCTACCGATTGCAGCAGTCTCATTACCAGCGGCAATATCACGAACTACCGTAGATACTGTAGTACTGGTTACAGTATTATCAGCAGCATAAACTTCCGCTTTTTCCGTTGCACTGATCTTTACCTCTACAGCATACTCATCACCCAGCAGCTTCTGCAGGTCCTCTATTGACTTAAAGGAATTAGCTTTGGAATCGGCTTTGTTTTCATCATACGTATAGGTCTTCCCATTGATGGTGATGGACTCTCCGTCTGCCAGTCCTGTTAAGTCAAAGGCAAAGGATTCACCTACTGCGGCCTTCTTCACGCCGTCGCCGTCAGCAGCTACAAACTGATTAAATCTTGCTGCTGCGCCTGCCGTGCCGTCGCTTGCCTTCATCTTGGATTCAAAGGTGATCTTTTGTGCCGCATTCTTCGTGCTGTCCGTCTTGGTTCCGTCCAGCTTGGACTCTACAGTGAGTTTTCCTGTTGCATCCGATGTAGCCTTAAAGACATGCTTCAACACATCATCCTGATTGATTGCCTCAGCCAGATTTTCAGCTGTCGCCTTTGCATCCTTGCCGGTCTTAAACACAACGTCTCTGGTTCTCGTGTTGCCTTCCTCGTCCAGATACTCAACGGTTGCCGTATCCTCCGTATTGGCATCCAGCTTGGTAGCGTCTGCCATGTCAAGGGTACCGCTTAAGATATTGCCCTTTGCCTCGGTAATTACAGCATCCTGAATCTTGCCGTTAATACGCGCGCTTACCTCGTCGATCTTGTTTCCCCTGCCCTCGCCCTTTAACAGGTAGGTCTCGTTGAACTTGGTGGTCTCGGATACACGGTCAATCTCTGTCACCAGCTGGTCGATCTCATCCTGTACGGACTGACGGTCGGACTCGGACATGGTGCCGTTGCCTGCCTTGATTGCCAGCTCGTTCATTCTCTGGAGCATATCGTGTACTTCGGTCAGAGCGCCTTCAGCGGTCTGTACTGCGGAGATACCGTCCTGAGCATTTGCGGAAGCCTGGGTCAGACCCCTCATCTGCTTCCTCATTTTCTCGGAAATTGCCAGTCCGGCCGCATCGTCAGCCGCGCGGTTGATCTTATAGCCGGAAGAAAGCTTCTCGGTGGACTTCGCCTGTACCTTGCTGGTGATGCCCAGCATTCTGTTAGCGTTCATTGCTGTTAAGTTGTGTTGTACTACCATAATTTACCTCCTTGATGTTACCGGGCGCAAATCCGTTTGCGCCGGTGAAATGCCGCTCTGCAGGTCTATGCTGCCTTGTGAACGGCTGTTAATAATAGCTGCGGATGTTTCATCCATCTATAATAACCGGACAGGAAAGCCCTTCGCCGGGCCCAGGCTTGGATGCTTCCGCATCCGGCCATTATCTGATTATGTGCGGCTTTTTGCCGCCTCACTGCAGGGATTACCCTCCTGCTCTGGAAAACCGAGCCGTGTTTTACCGCCTGTTTCCCGCAATAACAATGTTTTTCTTTTTATATTTCTCCGGCCGCTCCTGCTCCGCGTAGTACTTAGGTAAAGCAGCCCGGATCTCCGGATCCGTAAACTTCTTCTCGATCACACTGCTGCGCACGATGTCTACTTCCTTCGGCGCGTCAATCATGATTCTTAAATGCTTCCCTGTTCCGCCCAGGAATACGATCTTAATGTCGTCCCCCAGCATCAGGTATTCTTCCGTGCTCACTGTCAGTCATAACATCATCAGCCTCCCTGTTTCCTGCAGTGTCCGCTTTTGGTCTCACGGCACTCCCTGCCCTCATGCAACATTTTAATCAGAATGTTGCATGATCCGCCCGGACAAACTCATCTGCCATATACGGCAGATCACCCGCCCGACCCGGCGGACATCCGGCAAAAAGTTAATCCCCCGCGGCAGTCAATTACGTCGTATGCAGCATTTCTTTTACACTGCAGTGTGATAAATTATCTGTGGGGAAACCATGATTCAAGGAGGAAAAATATGAGTACAACACAACCAATCAGAGACAAGGATCAGCTTAAGAAATTCAAGAAGTATTACGATGGACAGCAATGTGGTATACGCAATTCCACCATGATTGCCATTGGCTTAAACACCGCCCTGCGCATCAGCGACATATTAAGCCTGACTTACAAAAACATTTATACCGAAACCGGAGAACCCCGCTCCCACATCGTGATCAGGGAGAAGAAGACCGGCAAAGAAAACCGTATCTATCTTAACAAAACCCTGCGGCGGGCTTTAACGGCCTACCGCAAGATTCTCATTCGGACACGTATGTATCAAAAGGGCAATCCCTACCTGTTCCCCAGCACCAGAAAAAAAGGATTTCCCCTCTCCCGCTACCAGGCTTACCGCATCATCTGCAGGGCAGCAAACGGCACAGGCATGGAGGACCACATCAGCTGCCATTCCCTGCGCAAAACCTTCGGCTATCACGCTTGGTGGCAGGGGACGGATCCGCTGCTGATTATGCTGTTATTAAATCATTCCTCTATCCGGATCACCATGCGTTATCTTTGTATCGAACAGGACGATAAGGATGCCGTATACCGTAAAATGCAGTTTTGAAGTCAAATACCCCGCAGCAGGCTGACGGGCACCATCTTGTATCGCAGCAAAGCCACGAAGGCATCTGCCGTTTCAGGTCCAGGAACACTCCGGGGCCTGTTTTCCATGTGCCGATTTTGCTTTTTAGGAGACCTTCCGGGAGAATTTCGGAAGGCAGACTGTAAATTCCCAAAAATTTTTTGATAAATTTTAAAACAGGGGTAAAGTTTTCCCTGTACCTGACGATATAGATTATGTAATCAAGGTGAATGCAACATTCTGATTAAAATGTTGCGTTCACCTTTTTATAGGTTATATTGTTTACACATTTTGCAATATTTAGTCATGTACATACAAAAAACGAGGGCATCTCAGCCCTTGTTTTTTAATAATTATAGGAAGCTCTGCATATGTGGGGCTCAGATCGTCAGCTCCACGGGGCAGTGATCGGAGCCGTAAATGTCCGCATGGATCGCCGCGCCGGTCATCCTGTCCGCAAAATTTTCCGATACCAGAAAATAATCAATGCGCCACCCCGCATTTTTCTCCCTGGCATGGAACTGATACGACCACCAGCTGTAAGCACCTTCCCTGTCCGGGTAGAAATGCCGGTAGCTGTCCACAAAGCCGCTGTCAAGCAGCTCCGTCATCTTCCCCCGCTCCTGATCCGTAAAGCCCGCGTTGTTCCGGTTGGTCTTAGGGTTTTTTAAGTCAATCTCCCGATGGGCCACGTTCAGGTCCCCGCAGACAATGACGCCCTTATCCTTTGCCAGATTCTTTAAATAGGCTCGGAAATCGTCCTCCCACTGCATACGGTACTCCAGCCGGGTCAGCTCCCGCTGAGAATTGGGAGTATAGACGGTAACCAGATAAAATTCCGGGTAGGCAAGGGTGATAACCCGCCCCTCATGGTCATGCTCTTCCTTTCCCATGCCGTAAGTGACCGACTCCGGCTCCTGCCTGGCAAAGACCGCCGTGCCGGAATAGCCTTTTTTCTCCGCATAATTCCAGTACTGATAATAGCCCGGCAAGTCCATCTGAATCTGCCCTTCCTGGAGCTTAGTCTCCTGCAGACAGAAAAAATCCGCATCCAGCTTTTGAAACTCTTCCATAAAATTTTTGCCCATCACAGCCCGCAGGCCGTTTACGTTCCATGATATAAATTTCATCCGTTCGTTCCCCCTGAAGTCTTTTCATTTGGTATCCATACCCACGTTTTTCTCACGCACCCAACGCTGCAAAATATACTGCCAATTCATTCCATCCTGCAATACCCGAAGAATCGTCACCACTGCTAATTCATCATCTACAATATAGAACAGGAGATATGTACGATATGGTTTGATATATATATCATATCCTCTGTATCGAATACCAGTCATATTATAGCCGGTAGGAAGTATTCGCAATCCGTCAACTGCTGCCTTTATCTTCTTCGTAAAATTCTCACCCAATTCGCGATATTTGAAATTGTCCAAAATATATTTCTTTATTCCTCGAATATCGTTTCTGCTGCTATACGTATACTTAATTCTATATTTCTTCTGCAATACACAGCCCACCTTTAAATTGCATCCACTTCGGCCCACAATTCATCTTCGTCCAAAACCCGTCCATGCTCCACATCATCCAGTGCTTCATCTAATTTTGATAACAACGCATCCATAGCGTTTTCAACAGTATAAGAATTTTCACATGTTTTAACCGCTTCTGCCAATGCCATAAAATCAGCTCCCTTCACATCACATATTTTCAATACTGTGTCTATCATTATATGCCGTTATCATTGGTTTTACAAGGATTTCATCAAGATTACTCCATCCGGTTACGCCTTGCAGACATAACCAGCCATTTGGTATCTCTTTCTTACAATATCTGCGCGCTTCCTGCATATGGATGGCTGTTCGCATAAGCAGATGCCTTTGCCCCAAACTCGCCTGATTCCATTTTGTCAAAATATTCCCGCTGCCAGACTGTATAGTCAAAATCATCTCTTTTAATCAAAGAAATAAAATACTCTGCATCAATAACCCCCAGATTATCTACAAGACAAGTAAAACCCTGATCCAAGACCTTCACTGCGTTCTCCACTATTCATCCGCCTCCATTCTTCTGACAAATTCTCCCGGTGTTACCAACTGAATCTTTTCTGACTGATATTTTAAGAGCCTGTCATCTGTAGTAATAAAATAACTGCAATCAGCTAAAATCGCACAGGCCACATGATACGAATCCTTTTCTTTTACACCTGTTCTCATAATTGATTCGGCCAACCTGACAATCTTTTCCTCACTTTTGTTACTGACATACAATGTAGCATAATCTGCCATAAATTTTTTAATTGCCGCCATCTTTTGGATTAATCATCATAAGGACGGTTATAACTGCAGTTATCCAAATATACTCTCATGTTTATATTCTCCCTGCCTGCTCCTTTATACTCTTATGTTAATACAAATGCCGCAAAAATACCACCTATTTTTGTGCCTGACGAATTTACCCAGTTCATAATTCTTTACCTTCTCTATAAATACGTTTTATATCGTTAATTTGCCGGATTAAAAATTAGAATTCCTGACATGCGCATTACTTTTTCTCCAATAGTGAAAAGGGCTGCCGCATAAGTGCTTCAACCCTTGTTTTAACCAATTCCGCCCTTACCCTTAAATCAGTAACCTGAAAAGAACTGCAGAATGGCAAATCTTCATTTTCTTACATCCGGTTATGTCTTACATACACAGCCAGCATCCCCGCAATGTCACCCAAAACTGCCACCGTAAAAAGTATGGAAATTGGTGTCATTGCTTTCCCATACCCCCGGTACATGATAATATTGAACGCAAGAGTGTAAAGTCCAAATATCAGCTCTATCACAGTCTGCATTCTGACCATATCCCGATACAGCACAATCTCCCTGCCGGGCCGCGGCTTAAAGGGCATATTCCACGTACCTGGATTTGATAAATGAATCACCAGTGAAAACAGCAGATTGCAGAACAACATGCTGCCCGGCATCAGAAACAGGATAGCGGGAGAGCCATATTTGATTGCGTTTCCGGCCTTATCAAATTTTTCAACTATCTGGGCTCCGGTGGCACAGGCCGCCACCGCAATCAGGATAGACCCCAGGAGAAACACATAGCCCAGTATTTCCAGCACTGCGTCCACCCTGGTATAAATCAGTTTTCGGAACAATTTTTTGTCCATATCCTTCCCCCTCAAAGCTCACGCTACAAATCTAACTTAGGCGGAACGTCGATTGTTTCCGATACATATTTGCCATCCTTCTTCCGCTGTCTGACACACTCGGACAAAAGGTATTCAATCTGGCCGTTTACCGAGCGGAAATCATCCTCTGCCCAGGCGGCGATCTCCGCATACAGCTTTTCCGACAGCCTCAGCGGAATCTGTTTCTTTTCTGCCATTAATACAAACTCCCTGAATTAACCACGGGCTGGGCATCCCGGTTGCCACAAAGAACCACCAGCAGATTGGAGACCATAGCGGCCTTGCGCTCTTCATCCAAGTTTACCACCTGCTTCTCATTCAGCCGCTCCAGTGCCATCTCTACCATGCCCACCGCGCCGTCCACGATCATCTTCCTTGCGTCAATGATAGCAGAAGCCTGCTGGCGCTGCAGCATCACAGACGCAATTTCCGGCGCGTAAGCCAGATAGGTAATTCTTGCATCCAGAATCTCCAGGCCCGCATCGCAGACCTTGCTCTGGATCTCCTTTTTAATTCGTTCTGCCACTACCTCCGCGGACCCCCGCAGACTTCCCTCATCCGCCTGCCCGTCGCCGGTGGTATCCACATTGGCTGCAACGTCATAAGGATAAATCCTGACAATGTTTCGCAGGGCAGAGTCACACTGTAGAGAGAGATATTCCTTGTAATTATCCACGTTAAAAACCGCTTTGGCTGTATCCGTCACCCGCCAGATCACGGCAATGCCGATCTCTACCGGATTGCCAAGACAGTCATTGATCTTCTGCTTGCCGTTGTTCAGCGTCATGGCCTTTAAGGAAATCTTTTTTCCCATCTCCGCCACTCCTGCATTAATGCTAATGCCGTTAAGCGCTGCCAGCGCTGCCTGGCCGCCGTTTCCCTGGATGTCCCCGCTCTGGGCCAGCTTTGTTCCCGCCGCCGGATTCACTGCGCCGCAGAAGGGATTTACAAAGTAAAAGCCCGCCTCGCGAATGGTTCCTTTATAATCTCCAAACAAAGTCAGCACCAGGGCCTCCTGAGGCTTTAAGACCTTCAGACCGCAAAGAGGAATCCAGCCAAAGAGCAGGCAGATAATTCCCAGCACGATCAAAGGAACTCCATACGCCCGGCCGCTTTCTTCTCCAATGGCGCCAAAAACGATTGCCGCCACCGCTGTTGCCAAAAAAAGCAGATTCAGGATCAATGCACGCATACCGTTCTTTTTTGTCACATAAATTTTTTCAGTCATAGCAACTTCCCCCATATTCTTTTGATTTCATTTTGATATATATATCGTATCATTATGTCGGGAGATTGTCAATGCCTTTACCTAAAATTTCCCTGTGACCCTTTAGGAATTCCCTTACAGACACAATCACCTGCTGCCGCTGCTGCTCGGAAAAGCCGTGCCCTGCCCCCTGTAGAATCTGTAGGTGGCAGTTTTCATAAGCCGCAGCTGCCGCTTCCGCATAGCGGCTGTCTACCACCATATCCTCCGAGCCGTGGATCAGCAGCACCGGCCCGCGATAGCCGCAAATCTGCGCCACCGCATCCTTATTCACCACGCCCTCATGAAATTTTCTGCTGATTCTCACCCCAAAGGTATCTATCACTTCCGGCACCTGATTCACATTGTAATTAGCTCCGCCAAGCCGTCCTTCCCTGGCATGGTCCGGAATACATAAAGCCGGATAAAACAAAATCAGCCTTTCAATCTCTTCCGCCCGCTCCGCCGCCACGATTCCGGCCACATAGCCTCCCTGGCTTCCTCCTGCCAGCAGGATATGCGCCTCTTCTGTATAAGGCAGACCCTTTGCATAGTCCAGAACCGCTTTTAAATCTTTGGTTTCTGTCTCGATGGTCATGTCCAGACTGCTTCCGTCGCTCTTACCCGTCACGCAGCCGCCGCAAAAATCAAAACAGTATACTGCATACCCCATTTCTGCAAAAGCTTCCGCATAAAATACAAGATCATACTGATTCCCGCCGAAGCCGTGGCAGATCACCGCAATAGGCCATCCTGCCTGCCGCTCCTTTTTCTCGCATCTGTATTCCGTCCCCCGGATGGTAAGTCCCTCCCTGTTACAGGAAAATTCCGTTTTTATCATACTCTCTCCTATCCTGCCGCCTGCGCGGCATTTTACCTTAATTCATGTCTGCCTGCTTTTTCCCAGTCTTTGAATATACTTCATTTACATATCTTAGCACGAAATTGCACCTTTGTATATTTTTGATATTTGCATATTACAAGGATTGAATATCTGCAAAAAAATCGTCAATTTCGGAGAACAGATTGAACAGACCTGAAACCTATGCTAGAATCAAGATAATCAATCCGTATTTACAAATGACAGATAGGGGAGACTATGATAAATGTGAATTTTTATGAAACCGTGGATGACGCCCTGCTGAAATTCGCGGTCATTATTGCCAAAAGCGACGGCAAATGGGTTATCTGCAAACACAGGGAACGGGATACCTACGAAGTACCGGGCGGGCACAGGGAAGAAGGAGAAGATATTATCGAAACCGCGAAAAGGGAGCTTAAAGAAGAAACCGGAGCCCTGGTATTTGATTTAAAGCCTTTATGCGTTTATTCCGTTACGGGAAAAACCCAGTTAAACGAAACCGGCGAAGAGTCCTTCGGCCTTTTGTGCTATGCGGAAATTTCTGAATTCTCAGGCAGGATGGAATATGAGATGGAAAAGGTAATCCTCATGGACGAGCTGCCTGAAAACTGGACCTATCCTCTGATCCAGCCCAGGCTGCTTGCAGAATATCTTCGGCGCGTCGATTCCGTTTAAGGAGGTGCTCCCATGATCTATACCGTAACCTTTAACCCTGCCATTGATTATGTAGTACACACGGATAAAATGTCCTTAGGTAGACTTAACCGCTCCGTCACTGAGCAGATATATATCGGCGGAAAAGGCATAAATGTCTCCATCGTGCTGGCCCGGCTGGACATAAAATCAGCTGCTCTCGGCTTTGTGGCCGGCTTCACCGGCAAAGCCATCGAGGACGGCGCCGCTAAAGCAGGAATCAGCACGGACTTCGTACACTTAAAAGACGGCTGCTCGCGGATCAACGTCAAGATTAAGGCAGAGGAAGAAACAGAGCTGAACGGCCAGGGCCCCCAAATTCCCGAAAGCGCACTGGCACAGCTTTTTACAAAGCTGGACCGACTGCAGGACGGGGACACGCTGGTGCTTGCCGGCAGTATTCCCTCTTCACTTCCCGGCGATATGTATGAGCAGATTCTGATTCGGCTGGCCGGTAAAAGGATCAGAACGGTGGTTGACGCCGCCGGAGACCTGCTGCTAAATGTCATAAAATACAGGCCCTACCTGATCAAACCAAACGATCAAGAGTTAGGTGAGCTGTTCGGCACGGAACCGAAAACAGACGCTGAAATCATTTCCCAGGCAAAAGAACTGCAGAAAAAGGGGGCAGTGAATGTTCTGGTATCCATGGCCGACCGCGGCGCAATCCTCTTGGATGAGCGTGGAAACGTTCATAGGTGCGGTATCTGCCGTGGGCAGGTAAGGAACTCCGTGGGCGCAGGAGATTCCATGATAGCCGGATTTATCGCCGGTCTGGAAAGCGGCGGCATGGAGTACGCTTTAAAGCTGGGGACGGCGGCAGGCGGCGCAACCGCCTTTTCCGACGGATTGGCTGAGCGGGATGAGATTTATGAATTGCTGCGGCAGCTTGCCTGACGGCAGGGTATTCGGCCCTCACTGCAGCTGCTGCTTGGCTCGCTGCTTGCAGGAGTGAATGCGCATGATGTTTATACTCGCAAAGGAGACTCACTGTATGGGTACAGATGTGAAAAAATATCAGGGTGTGGGAATCGGTGAAGCAATAGCCTTTGGAAGGCTGCGACTGTTTCACCGGCCCGACCGGCATGTGAATTATATCCACATCGCAGACGCTGAAAGCGAAGCAGCCCGATTCCGGCAGGCAAAAACCCTGGCGCTTCGGCAGCTGGATGAGCTTTGCGAAAGAACCCTAAGAGATGCGGGAGAAGAAAGCGCAGCCATCTTTACGGCTCATCAGCTGATGCTGGAGGATGCGGTTTACAACGACTCCATCCACAGCATCATCCGGGATCAGCTTGTAAATGCGGAGTACGCCATCCTGTGTACCGCCAAAGCCTTTGCGGAAAAATTTGAGGCCATGGAGGATCCCTGCCTGAAAGCCCGGACAGCAGACGTACAGGACGTTTCGGACCGCTTGATCCGCATTCTCTCCGGGTCTGATTCCTGTCTGACGGCTTCCGAAGAAAAGATCATCCTCTGCGCCGATGATCTTACTCCCAGTGAAGCCGCCGCCTTGGATCGGGATAAGATCCTGGCCTTTGTGACTGCCAAGGGATCCTTAAGCTCCCACACCGCCATCCTTGCGCGGAATCGGAATATACCGGCAGTAATCGGCGTGGGCGAAGAGTTTTTAAGGGAGCAGATCGACGGGACAAAAGCCGTTGTAGACAGCTGTACCGGAGAAGTTTTCCTGGAGCCCGACGAAGCTGCCCTGAAAAAGCTGCTGGAAAAGCAGCGCCTGCTGACGGAAAAAAAGTACCTGCTGCAGGAGCTGAGAGGCAGGGAAAATATCACTCTGGACGGTAAAAAAATAGACATTTACGCGAATATCGGAAGTGTTGAAGACGTGAAAAGCGCTTTGGCCAACGACGCCGGAGGAATCGGATTATTTCGCAGCGAGTTTCTATATCTGGAACGCTCCGATTATCCTTCGGAGGAAGAACAGTTTGCCGCTTATAAAAAGGTACTTGAGGGCATGGCCGGCAGACAGGTAATTATCCGCACCCTGGATATTGGCGCAGATAAGCAGGCAGATTATTTTCATCTGAAACAAGAGGAAAACCCGGCGCTGGGCTGCCGGGCCATCCGCCTTTGCCTGATGCGCCCGGAAATTTTCAGAACCCAGCTGCGGGCACTGTATAGAGCCTCTGCTTACGGAAGCTTAAGTATCATGTTCCCCATGATAACCGCCGTTTCGGAGCTTGAAAAGATACTGGCAGTCTGTGATGAGGTAAAAAAAGAATTAAGACGGCAGGGAATCCATTTTTCCGATCAGGTAAAGCTGGGAATTATGATCGAGACTCCCGCCGCGGCCCTCATCAGCGATAAGCTGGCATCCATGGCGGATTTTTTCAGTGTGGGAACCAACGACCTCACCCAGTATACCCTGGCCTGCGACAGACAGAATCCTGATGTGGAACAATTTGTGGACCCTCACCACGAGGCCGTCCTGCGCCTGATCGAGATGAGTGCGGAAAGCGCTCACCGACACGGCATTCGGATCGGCATCTGCGGCGAGCTGGGCGCAGATACCACACTTACCGAGGCCTTTCTGCGCATGGGAATCGACGAGCTGTCCGTTTCGCCGGATCTGGTGCTGAGGATCCGTCAGGCAGTGCGGGGAATCGACCTGTCAAAGACAGTTACTCCGCTACAGACTGCGCAGAATCCCGCTTATAATACCGGAAGCTGATACTGTCCGAAAGATACCCTGCGTTTATACCTCACGGTACAGAGACGGCCGTGCCGACTTAACTCACTGCTCAATCGTCTTTCTGGCAGCCTCTTCAAAGTACTTGTTATACGCCATTTTCGGCAGCAGCTCCAGCAGTCTTTGCCGGTTTTGCTCCAGTTTATCCTGCTGATTTCTTTTCCGATACCAGTTCAGCAGACACATGCGAAACTGATATTCCTCCTGCTCGCCGCAGACCTCCAGAACCGGCGGCATATACTGCTCCATCAGGTCTTCCCTGTCCGTCTCCGCAGCAACATAAATAACCGTCCACCAAATGTCCAGATTTTTCTCCGCGGGCGGAAGTGTAATCTCTCTTACGCGGCTCTCCGTCTCCTGAAGGGAAAGAATATCCTCATAGTAACTGAGATCATTCAGCAGGCTGAAATAAAACTGCAGGGTCATTACACACGGGTGTTCCTCAAAATCCTTTTTGCACTTTGCCAGAGCCTCACGCCCTTTTCCCATGGCAATGCTGAGCTGATTTCTCTGTAGTCTCATACGCTGATACCAGGGATGATCCAATTTTCCCTCTGTTTTTTCCACAAAAGAATCCGCGATCGTGTAAGCCCTCTTAAATGCCTCCCTGCCCTGCTGAATCCACATATGCAGCTTCTGTGCCTCCAGCCTGTCTCTTGCTTCATCCAGCTCGGCGGTATCTTCCGTACCGTTCCCGTAAATAGCATCTATGGTCTGGAGCTGAGAATTTAAGCATTCCATAGCCTCCTGAAACGAACGGTCGTCTCGCAATACAGAATATTTACACACCAAATCCTCCGCGCGCTCCAGCGAAGTCACTCCAAAAAGCTCGTCAATGCTTACGCCGAAAAAGGTTGCAATTTTCGGCAGCAGCGTGATCTCCGGAACCCCGTTGTCCACCTCCCACCTGGAGACAGTCTGGGGAGTCAGAAAAAGATATTCCGCCAATTCTGTCTGGGTAATGTTTTTTGCCTTGCGAAGCAGGGCAATTTTTTCTCCGATTGTCAGTTTCATAGACCTTCCTCCACTTCATTTTTTCATCACACGGTTTTACATCCGACAGATGCGCACCTGTTTTGTGTACCGCTGATTTTAGTATGACACGGTGGAGAAAATCCGTCTATCAAGTCCCCCTTGTAAAATTTTCACATGGCATCTCACGTGAAGCTCCTGTAACCGTCCCGATCCACTGCCTCATAAATACTTTCGCCCATCTTTTCCTCAAAATACTTTTTTAACGCCAGATTACTGTCCCACTTTTCCTGAGGATAGGAACCATATCTGCGCCTGACGTCTTCCATTCTTTCCTCTATGTCCAATACTCCTTCCGCTCCCGCCAAGGAATCACACAGCCGGATCAATCGGTCATAATCGTCAGGCTCCAGCTCCTTCAGACGCTCCTGAATCATCCTCAGCTCCTGATCCGTTACGTCAAACTTTCCGATATATCCGTCGGTAGTCTGATCGTGGAAGGAATGGGTCAGGCAAACCCTGGCCGCTTCGTCATAACCTAAGGACATCATATATGTATAGCCGTCCGCCACATGCCCTAAATGTCTTGTCCCGAATTTTCTTCCTATATCGTGCAGCAGGCCCAAAATATAAGCTTTATCAGGATCCATGCCCTCGCACCTTGCCGCAATTTCCTTTGCACAATGAGCCGCCACCCGGCTATGATTCCCCCACGGACCCGGATTGCAGTTTTCTGCCTCTCTTAAAATCAGCTCCGCCTCTTCCCTGCTCGGTATCATTGAACGGTTTCCTCCTTGCCCGTACGCTTCTATTACATCACATACCAATACATCACATACCAAACCTCTAAACGCATTCACACTATGCAATAGCTTCTTTTTCAATCATCTGTGACATATCGTAATGAACTATCTTCCCGTCCTCAAAATATACATAAACCGTATAATCCTGCATTGGCTTCACCTGTACCACCTTTGGAAACATAACAGCACCTCCATTATGAAATCTATATAAGCTTAAAATATATTGTAACCCAAATAGCCTGAAATGTTAATAGATCAGAAAAACTCCGCAGGGGAAACCTGCGGAGTATATATTCTTGAAATCCCGTATTCCATTTGTCATCTCTTGGAGAACTGAGGCGCGCGTCTTGCAGCCTTCAAGCCGTACTTCTTTCTCTCCTTCATGCGGGAGTCTCTGGTAAGGAAACCGGCCTTCTTCAATGCAGGTCTGTATTCTGCATCCACCTGAAGCAGCGCCCTTGCAATACCGTGTCTGATCGCACCTGCCTGACCCGTATATCCGCCGCCCTTAACATTAACCAGAACGTCGTACTTTTCAGCTGTCTCGGTCAGAGCCATGGGCTGACGTACAATCACCTTCAAAGTTTCCAGACCAAAATAGTCGTCCATGCTTCTCTTATTAATGGTAACCTCGCCCTTACCGGGTACCAGATACACCCTGGCGATTGATTTTTTCCTTCTGCCTGTACCGTAGTATTTTTCAGTCTTAGCCATTGATTATTCTCCTCCTATCCCTTAGAATGCCAGCACTTCGGGCTTCTGCGCAGCATGCTTATGCTCAGGCCCTGCGTATACATAAAGCTTGGTGTACATCTGTCTTCCTAAAGGTCCCTTGGGAAGCATTCCCTTCACTGCATGTTCAATCACTTCCTCAGGCTTCTTGTTTAATTTTTCTTTCAGGGTAGTTTCCTTCAGACCACCGATAAAGCCGGAATAATGCTTATACACTTTCTGATCCAGCTTCTTACCGGTTACCTTGATCTTCTCTGCATTGACAACGATCACATAATCGCCTGTGTCCAGGTGAGGCGTAAAAATGGGCTTATGCTTTCCCCGCAAAATCCTGGCAACCTCAGCAGCAAGGCGGCCAAGAGTCATATCTGCAGCATCTACCACATACCACTTTCTTTCAATGGCAGCAGCACTGGGCGTAAATGTTTTCATGATATTCCCTCCGTATTACTTTTTCTTCGAGTTTTGTGCCGAACCAGTTTCAGCAGCTTCGGCCGTTTCGGATTATTTTCTATTTCAGCGCATTACCGGGGCTTTGGTATCTGCGCATAGAAACACTGTCACACATCCATAAATTATATTATACCGTGTCCTCTGTGTCAAGGCTATTTTCAAATTTTTCCGCCGGAGTTGGGCACTGAGTTCGGCCGATGTTCGGCCGACTGAAGTTCAGCCGGACTTCAACCGGATTTCTACCCCGCATTTCTAAAAAAACTCATACCTAACCAGCGTCAGTCCTCTGGCAGGGGCTGTGGGACCCGCCGCCGAGCGGTCACAGGCAGCCAGTATCTCGGCCATGGATTCCGGCGCGCGTTTCCCCTGCCCGACCTCCAGCAGCGTCCCCACGATAATCCTCACCATATTATATAAAAATCCGCTGCCGCAGACTCTGATTACCAGATCGGCTCCCTGTTCCTCCACCAGCACCAGATACAGAATCCTCACCGTACTTTCCACCTGCGCTCCCGCCTGGCAGAAGCTTTTGAAATCATGCTTCCCCTCCAGGTAAGCCGCCGCCTCACGCATTTTTTCCACATCCAAAGGATGATAGACAAAATGGGAGTACAGCCTTTTTACCGGCATGGGAAATTCTCCCCTGTAAATCCGATACTCATAGGTTTTTCGACTTTCACAGTGTCTTGGATGCCAGCTTTTCGGGACCTCCTCCGATTTCTGGATACGAATATCCTCCGGCAGCCTCTGATTCAGAGCATAAGAAATCTTTGAGGAAGCCATGGGACTTTCCGTATCAAAGACCGCCACATTCCCCAGAGCATGGACCCCCGCATCTGTCCGGCTGGCCCCGATCACCTGAATTGCTTCTCCAAACAGATCCGACAATGCCTTGTTCAGCTCGGCTTCTATGGTATTACCGTTGTCCTGAAGCTGCCAGCCGTGATAATTCGTTCCGTCATAAGCCACCGTCAAACGTACTCGCTTCATATTTCTTCCCATTCCCCACGAAAGGAGACGATAACCGCCTTCTTCCCGAAACATATTTTAAATCATTATTTTCTTCCTCTTAAACATTCAGATATTTCACAGCCTGCAGCACACCCGTCATCCCAGGACCGGCAGCTGCAATCGGCCCAGAAAGATACTGGCTGCAAGGTAAAGCAGAATACAAAGATACGCAATCCTGTCCCGCCCCTTATAAATCAGGGGCTTCATTTTCGTCCTGCCGCTGCCTCCCCGGTAGCAGCGCGCCTCCATCGCCATGGCAAGATCATTAGCCCGCCGGAAGGCCGATATAAACAGCGGGACCATCAGCGGCACCAGCGCCTTGGCCCGGCGGATGAGATTTCCGCTTTCAAAATCCGCGCCTCTGGCTATCTGGGCCTTCATGATTTTATCCGTCTCTTCCATTAATATAGGAATAAAACGCAGAGCAATGGACATCATCATGGCCACCTCATGAACCGGGACGCGGAATATTTTTAAAAATCCCAGCCCCTTCTCCATGCCGTCCGTCAGATTGTTGGGCGTGGTAGTCAGGGTCATGACCGAAGACCCCACCACCAGCAAAATCAGCCGCACCGCCATGGTGCCTGCCGTTTTTAACCCTTCCTTTGTGATCGTCAGCTTCCACATGGTAACCAGCGGCTCTCCCGGCGTCAGAAACAGGTTAAAGGTCACCGTGAGCAAAAGCAGAAACAGGATCGCCCGCATCCCCTTCACCATGAACCGAAAGGGTACATGAGACAGCCGGATCACCAGGAACAAAAAAAACGCCGCAAGCAGATAACCTATAAAGTTTTTGAAAAAAAACAGAGAGATAATGAACAGCAGGGTGCCTGCCAGCTTAACCCGCGGATCCAGTCTGTGGATCACCGACTCTGTCTGATAATATTGTCCTAACGTAATATCACGTAGCATGTTTTTCTCCCAGGGCCCTCATGACCGCCTTTGCTGCCTCGTCCACGGTAGTGGCATCCGTATCCACCTGCAGTCCTCTGCTTTTCAGCTCCTGCAGAATGTATGTCACCTGGGGCGGCGCAAGTCCCACCTCTTCCAGCTCTTTTCCATGCCGGAAAACCTCTCTCGGCACATCGTCATACATGACTCTTCCTCTGTTCATGACGATGATCCGGTCCACATATTCTGCCACGTCCTCCATGCTGTGAGATACCAGAATAACGGTCATTCCCGTCTTTTTCTGAAGATCCCTGATCTGATGCAGTATTTCCTCCCGCCCTTTGGGATCCAGCCCGGCCGTAGGCTCATCCAGTACCAGCACCTCCGGTTTCATGGCAAGGACACCCGCTATAGCCACCCGCCTTTTCTGGCCGCCCGATAAATCAAAAGGCGATTGGTAAAACAACTCATCAGGCAGCCCCACCTTACGCAGAGCGTCATACGCCCGAAGCTCCACTTCCTTTTTATCCAATCCCAGATTCTTCGGTCCGAAGCAGACATCCGTAAACACATCTATCTCAAACAGCTGATGCTCCGGGTACTGAAACACCAGCCCTACCTTCCCCCGCAGCTTCTTCCTGTCAAAGTCCCTGTCGTAAATATCCTCGCCGTTAAAATAAATGCTGCCGGAAGACGCCTTCAGCAATCCGTTCAAATGCTGTACCAGAGTGGACTTTCCGGAGCCGGTATGTCCTATGATGCCGATAAACTGCCCGTCCGGAATCTGCAGGCAGATGTCGTCCAGCGCCTTTACCGCCAGCGGTGTATCCTCGCCATATATATAATTAACATGATCCAATATGATCGACATTTTCTTCTCCATTCCGGAACATTTTATGCGACGGGGCGGCGCAAGCTTCAAGCAGCGCATCCGCAAGCTCTCTTGCAGTTAATATTCCGTCCGGCAGCCGAATGCCCCGCTTTTGCAGCTCATAAGCAAGAAGCGTCACCTGCGGTACATCCAGCCGCTGCTCTTGCAGCTCTTCCACCCTGGAAAAGATTTCTCTGGGCGTGCCCTCCATGGCGATCTTCCCCTTGTCCATAACAAACACTCTGTCCGCATGAATGATCTCTTCCATATAATGAGTGATCAAAATCACCGTCACCCTTTCCACATCGTTCAGAGCCCGCACTGCCCGAATGACCTCCTTACGGCCCTTGGGGTCCAGCATCGCCGTAGGCTCATCCAGCACAATACATTTAGGGTGCATGGCCAAAACCCCGGCTATGGAAACTCTCTGCTTCTGCCCGCCGGAAAGCTTATTGGGGGAGTGCTTGCGGAATTCATACATGCCTACCGCCTTCAGGCTTTCTTCCACCCGCTCCCAGATCTCCTTTGTAGGAATGCCCATATTTTCGGGCCCGAAGCCTACATCCTCTTCCACCACCTGCCCGATAATCTGGTTATCCGGATTCTGAAACACCATCCCGGCCGTACGGCGGATTTCCCATACCTTGCTTTCCTCCGCGGTATTCATACCGTCCACCCATACCGTACCTTCCGTGGGATACAGTATGGCGTTAATATGCTTTGCCAGGGTTGACTTCCCGGAACCGTTATGCCCCAGAATTGCAATGAACTCACCCTGCTTTACGTCCAGGCTCACCTTGTCCACTGCAGTGGTGATTCCCTCCACATTGCCTTCTTCATCCCGCCTGATATATTCAAATGTCACATCTTCTGCTTTGACAATTCCCATATTTCTGCTATATTCCTTCTCACTTCCGGCTTTTCCGCGCTCATTCATTATATTAAAATTTTGCCCAAATTACAAGATTTTCTTATTCTGACTATACCTTTCTCCATAAAAAATGAAAACCCATAAGCACCGCCAGAAACAAAAGATTGCTCACTGTAAAAATCAGAATATATTTCCCTTTGCGGCTGCTTTCTTCCTTCGCTACATACTTGTATGAAATCAGGCTGGCCATGGAAGCAATCAGCGTTCCCAGCCCACCAAGATTCACACCTATCAGCAGTTCTTCATATGCGTTTGTAAAGCCGGACAGAAGAAGGGCCGCTGGCACATTGCTGATTACCTGGCTGACGGCAATGGCTGCATATGTTTCCCGGCCCGCTACCGCCCTCTCCAGGAAATCACAAAACGCCGGAATTCTACCCATATTGCCGATAAAAACGAAAAATCCCACAAATGTCAAAAGCAGGGAATAATCCACCTTAGCCAAAACCTTCCGATCCATCGGTAAAATTGCCAAAAGGACCATCAGCGGCACCGCCTGCCAGGGAATCACATGGGCTACTGCCAGCAGACAAAGCAAAAACAACACAAGATAAATGATCAATCGGATCAGCACTGGCCTTGAACGGAAGTCTGCTGCTTCCTGTCCCTGCAGCTGCTCCGCCCCGCGGCTCCATCCGCCTTTACAGCTTCGGCCTGCCATAAGCGCCCATATCAACAAAAAAATGAGCGAAACTACCGCATACGGCAGCATCAGCAAAACAAAGCTACCCATAGGCATTTCGGACACACCATAAAGATAAAGATTCTGCGGATTGCCTATCGGCGTCAGCATGCTGCCCAGATTGGCAGCTATGGTCTGCATTGCCACCACGGGCAGTGCCAGCTTCCGTCTTTGCTCTTCCCCCAGAATTTCCAGCAGGGTAAAGGTAAAGGGGACAAAGGTAATCAAAGCCACATCATTGGTAATCAGCATCGCAGAAAAAAAGCACAGCAGCATCAATACCATTACCAGGCTTACAGGACTTCCCACCCTTTTCAACAGTCCGCAGGCAATCCGGCGGAATAACCCCATCTTCTGTAATCCCGCCATAACGCTCATCAGACTAAACAAGATTGCCAGTGTCCGCAGATCTATGTAATTCATGTACTCCCGGTCCGGCAAAACGACACATGCCGAAACGGCCGCAAGCAGTAATGCCACACACAATACAGCTTCCTTCTTCATGAAACCGAATAATCTCTTCATATAGCCCTCTTTTCTATCGTACTTTTTTTCATATGGTCTTTCGCAAACTCTATTATATCTCCCAGTGTCCAAAAAAGCCATTCTCAATCTGTATGTTTCATGTTACAATGACCTTATTCAGGACAGGAGGACAGAAAGACAACAATGGATAAAGCCAAAGTCATTAAAACCATCGTATTGCTTGCCGCCATTTCCATAATTGTTGGCGGGATTTTAAGAATGCTCCAGAAAAATTCCATGAGTCTGGCAGACTATGAAAAGTTAAACGGTACGGAAAATGTGAGTACAGGCAGCGACAGCCCGGAAATAGACGAGGATGACAGCTTAGACGGCGAGGCTCCAACGGGCGATAATAAGGGCGGAGGCGAGGCTCCAACGGGCGATAACCAGAAAAATGAAGAAGCTGCAAAGAACAATAGTCAGGAAGATCCGGAAGGTATAGGGGCAGAAAACCTGCAAAATCCCTCAGAAACCATTACACCTGTTTCTCTTCTGATTGGCGCTTCTTTGAACGGCAGCTCCCAATTAGAATTCCGGGTTACCCATGAAGAGGGCTTTTACTACGAGCCTATATCCGACGAGCTTCGCCGCTATATAACAGGCATTTCTTATCCGGGTACGCGAACGCCGTCGAATGCTGGAGATTCCGAAACGGATACCTCCAGCGCAGATTCCTCTGCCGACGTAAAAATTACCCTGGACGAGCTGCGATATGTGCATATACTGCATTATGATTTTGACGGCAATCCTGCAGAGGGTGAATTAATCTGTAACGAGTATATTGCCCAGGACCTGGTGGAGATATTTTATCAGCTTTATTGTAACGAATATCAGCTGGAAAAGGTCCTTCTGATTGATGAATACGACGGGGACGATACCGCCTCCATGGAGGACAATAATACCTCCTGCTTCAACTATCGGACCGTGCCTGGAAAATCCAGCCTTTCCAAGCATTCCTACGGCCTTGCCATAGACATCAACCCTCTTTACAATCCTTATATTACCTACAATAAGGACGGCACCATGAATGTTTCCCCGGCTTCGGGCGAAAGCTATGCGGACCGCACCTTAAGCTTCCCTTACAAGATCGACGAGGAAGACCTTTGCTATAAGCTGTTTATCCAGCATGGCTTTACCTGGGGCGGCAGCTGGAACCACTCCAAGGACTACCAGCATTTCCAGAAAGCAAAGCCGTAAGCCAAACAGAGGCTGCTGCTTCCCGATTTCAGTCGATGAAGCAACAGCCTCTATAAAAGAATTCAATATTTTAATATATTACTTAAACCAGCTCCAGAATCACTTCCATTGCCGCATCGCCCTTACGGGGTCCGATCTTTACGATCCTGGTATAGCCGCCCTTGCGGTCCGCATACTTGGGACCATACTCGTCAAACAGCTTTCCTGCCAGGTCAACCTCCTTGGTGTTGCGCTTCCGTCCGGCTGCTTCCTTGGGAACATCCACCACAGGGTTGAGTACCTTCATGATCTGGCGTCTTGCGTGCATACGGCTGGGCAGATCCTTCTTGATCTCCTTCTCCACTGTCTCGTACTTGGTAACCTTCTTGCCGTCAACAGTCTCCTTCACACGCTTTCCGTCCTTGTCCTTTACGGGGACCTTTACGGAAACCTTTACCATTTCATAGTTATCCTTTTCCTTTGCAGCCAGAGCAATCAAGCCCTCTGCAATCTTTCTTACTTCCCTGGCTCTCGCCTCAGTGGTAACGATCTTACCGTGATTGATCAGCGCCGTAACCTGGTTTCTAAGTAATGCTTTTCTCTGGGAGGATGTCCTTCCCAGCTTCCTATACTTTGCCATGACCTTATTTCCTTTCTCTTTTCATGGTACATCCGGCCATGCGCTTTGGTCTTACTTACCGGATGCCTGGCTTTGCCATACAGAGACTTACCACGGACATACACTTTGGATTTATCGTCCACGGCATACTCATTGTTTCATTGCCTTGACTCATTCCTCTGAAGGATTCAGCTGGAGACCAAGCTCCTTCAGCTTTGCCAGCACCTCCTCCAGTGACTTCCGGCCCAGATTGCGAACCTTCATCATATCCTCGGAGGTCTTGTTACACAGCTCTTCCACCGTGTTGATACCGGCTCTCTTCAAACAGTTATAGGAACGCACGGAGAGCTCCAGCTCGTCGATGCTCATTTCGAGAACCTTCTCCTTCTCATCGTCCTCTTTTTCCACCATGACTTCCGCAGTCTTGGCATTTTCGGACAAATCAATAAAGAGACTCAGATGCTCGCTTAAGACCTTTGCCGCCAGGCTCACTGCCTCATCGGGAGCCAGCGTTCCATTGGTAAATACATCCAGCGTCAGCTTATCATAGTCGGTAACCTGACCCACACGCGTATTTGCCACCGTCATATTCACCCTCTCCACAGGCGTATAGATAGAGTCAATCGCTATCACACCTATGGGCAGATCTTCGTGCTTGTTTTTGTCAGCGCTCACATAACCGCGCCCTCTGGTAATGGTCAACTCCATGTAAAGCTTGGTGTCCTTGCCGCTTAAGGTAGCAATCACCAGATCAGGATTTAATATCTCGATGTCCTGATCCACCTGAATGTCCGAAGCATGCACAACTCCCTCACCCTCAAACTCAATGTAAGCCGTTTTGGCTTCATTGGTCTCGCTATTGTTCTTAATGGCAAGCCCCTTAATGTTCATGATGATCTCCGTCACATCCTCCTTCACACCGGGGATGGAGCTGAACTCATGCAGAACGCCCTCGATCTTGATCTGGCTCACTGCCGCTCCGGGCAGGGAAGAAAGCATGATCCTTCTCAGAGAATTGCCAAGGGTAATGCCATAGCCCCTCTCCAAAGGCTCAACAATGAACTTGCCGTACTTCTTATCTTCTGAAATCTCAGCAACCTCAATATTTGGTCTCTCAAAATCAAACACTGCAAATACCCTCCTTTGGGATTGTTTGTGGGCAAGGCTTACTTGGAGTACAACTCGACAATAAGCATTTCGTCTACAGGGACATCAATCATTTCCCTGGTAGGAAGGTTTTTAATTGTTCCCTTAAAGTTTTCAAGATCTACATCCATCCATTCGGGAACCAGCCTGCCGCCGGTCACTTCGGCAATGTCCTTGTATCTCTGCATTGTCCTTGCGCTTTCTTTGATTTCAATAACATCGCCGGCTTTCACCAGATAAGAAGGAATGTTTACCACCTTACCGTTCACAAGAACATGCTTATGACCGACCACCTGTCTTGCTTCTCTTCTTGTCCTTGCAAAACACATTCTGAAAATCACACTGTCAAGCCTGCTCTCCAGCATAATCATCAGATTCTCACCGGTCATTCCCTGCATTCTGTCTGCCTTCTCATAATAATTTCTGAAAGGCTTCTCCAAAACGCCATAAATAAATTTTGCCTTCTGCTTCTCACGAAGCTGCATGCCATATTCACTGACCTTTTTGCCTGCTCTTACATTCTGACGGTTGGACTTCTTATCATATCCCAGATAAGAAGGCTCAAGACCAAGAGCACGGCATCTCTTTAATACGGGTGTGCGATTTACTGCCATTATATTTTCTCCTTTTTACTATCGTTTACAGTGCCGTTGGCGGCACCTTCCTCCGACTTAATCTAATAACTGCTTTTCAGCCCGTACTTTGTACAGGCTTGGAATTTCTATCCGCCCTCTGAGAAGAATGGCTCGTCAGAGACATTCTTCTGTGCGCGACTTAGAATTTGTTAGTCTGCGTATGCAGACTTAGAAATTCTTCGCACACTAAACGCGTCTCCTCTTAGGAGGACGGCAGCCGTTATGAGGAACAGGGGTTACGTCGCGGATGCTGATTACCTCAAGACCGCATGCCGAAAGAGCCCTGATTGCAGCCTCACGCCCTGATCCGGGGCCTTTTACAAACACGTCTACGGACTTCAACCCATGTACCAGAGCAGCCTTCGTAGCCGTTTCTGCCGCCATCTGTGCAGCATAGGGAGTAGATTTCCTTGAACCTCTGAATCCCAGACCGCCGGCACTTGCCCAGCTCAGTGCATTGCCTTCGCTGTCAGTCAGTGTAACAATCGTATTGTTAAAAGAAGACTGAATATGTGCCTGTCCGCGTTCAACGTTTTTCTTAACGCGCTTCTTAGTTACTTTTTTTGCAACCTGTTTCGCCATTTTTAAACTAACCTACTTTCTTGATAAATTAACGGTTTCTTATGAAGTAATCGTTCCATTATATTTTACGATTACTTTTTCTTGTTTGCTACTGTACGCTTAGGCCCCTTACGGGTTCTTGCGTTGTTCTTGGTATTCTGACCGCGAACAGGCAGGCCCTTACGATGACGGATTCCACGATAGCAGCCGATTTCCTGAAGTCTCTTGATATTTAAGGCAACCTCACGTCTTAAATCACCTTCTACCATGAGATTCAGCTTCTCGATGACCTCGCTGATCTTTTTCACTTCCTCATCGGTCACATCTCTGACTCTGGTATCGGGATTTACGCCTGCTTCCGCCAAAATCTTGTTGGAAGTAGCTCTGCCGATTCCATAGACATATGTCAGGCCGATTTCAATTCGTTTCTCTCTTGGTAAGTCTACACCTGCGATACGAGCCATTTACATTTCCTCCATTTTCCTGTTACTAATTGATTGGGGTTTTCACCCAACCGGACGCATAATCATTATCCGATCTTTCCACAACACATTAAATTTAGGCCGATACTGCCTGAACGTCCGCCGAAAAAACGCTCTGCGTTTTTTCCGACGAAACATAGATTTTCTTAAATCATGTCCTTAATGATTTTAGAAAATCTTTTCGTCGTGGTATCAAGAAGTAATCTCCCGCAAGCTCCATCCAGGATTTATGATAACTGCCGCCGTTGTTCCTGCAGCGCCGGCAATTCAGCCGCACATAAAAACCAGACAAGAACTCACTTAACCTGATCCGGCTTCCCTGCGGAGCCGCTCAGGCGGTGATTATCCCTGCCTCTGCTTGTGTTTCGGATTTTCGCAGATAATTCTGATACGTCCTTTTCTCTTGATGACTTTGCACTTTTCGCAAATTGGTTTTACTGATGATCTAACCTTCATCTCAAACCCTCCTTTCAAAAAAGACCGTTTCCTATTATAACATAGGGGCTGCCTGTTGACAACCCCTATTTTCATCTTTTTTAGCTAACGCAACAGTTCTACAGCCGTTACTTGTCTCTCCAGATAATACGTCCCTTACTCAGATCATAAGGCGACAGCTCCAGCGTTACCTTGTCTCCGGGCAGAATGCGGATAAAATTCTGGCGCAGCTTGCCGCTGATGTGAGCCAGCACACGATGTCCGTTCTCCAGCTCCACCTGAAACATGGTGTTTGGCAGCTTCTCCACAACCGTTCCTTCAATTTCGATTACATCACTTTTTGACATACATTTCCTCCATTATTTTGCTGCTTTATTTGCTCTGTCACTCTTAAACTGTCTGATCGCGTATTTGATCTCTTCCGGCCTGAGAATTTCTCCCGCCAGCAGCCTGGCCTTCAACCCCTCATCCACCTCTCTGTTAATGAGCTGAATGTGCTTTTTGCGCTTTTTTTTGGGTTTTTCAGGCTTTTTTAACCTGCCGTCCGACAAATATACGAAATCTCCTTCCTCCGCCACAATCACATACAAAACGCCCTTGTCATGGCCTGCGCCGGAAGCTGCAAATTTTCCCGTCATATTTTACTTTCCTGTTCGTCTTAATAGAGTGTTAAAATTTCCGGTTCGCCCTCTTCCGTGATCAAAATGGTATTTTCATAGTGGGCGGATAAGGATCCGTCCTCCGTTACCACCGTCCAGTCATCGTCCAGCCATTCTACATCCGCCCGCCCCATGTTAATCATGGGCTCCACGGCAAGGGTCATTCCCGGACGAAGCCTGGGACCCCTTTTGATCTGAGCAAAGTTTGGTATCTGCGGATCTTCATGAAGCTTTGTTCCCACGCCATGTCCCACCAGGTCACGAACAATGCCGTATCCGTAAGGCTTTACATAAGCTGCTATGGCATTGGAAATACTATACAGATGATTTCCGGCCTTCGCCTCTTTTATTCCGGCAAAAAAGCTCTCCTTCGTCACCTCGATCAGCTGTCTTGCCTCAGGGCTGATCCGCCCCACCCCATGAGTCCGTGCGGCATCCGAATGATAACCCTTATAAATCATACCGGCGTCCAGACTGACGATGTCGCCTTCCTGTAAAATGCGGTGCTTGCTGGGAATCCCATGTACCACCTGGTCATTGACCGATACGCAGATGCTTGCCGGATAGCCGTTATAATGAAGGAAATTAGGGATACCCTCCAGCTTGCGGATTAACTGGTCTCCCAAAATGTCTATATCCTTTGTGGATATTCCGGGCCTGATAAACTCTTCCAGCTCCTTATGTACAAGCGCCAGCCGCCTGCAGGATTCCCGGATCAGGTCTATCTGCTGTTCATTTTTAATAATGATAGCCATGGCTCTTACCCCAGTATCCCCGTAATGGCAGTGAATACGTCCTTCATATCCACGGTGCCGTCCACGGTCTTCAGCACGCCCTTTGCCGTATAAAAATCAATCAACGGCTGCGTCTGATCATGATAAACCTTCAGACGATTCTGAACGGTTTCCGGCCGATCGTCATCCCGTAATACCAGCTCGCTGCCACAGGTATCGCAAACTCCTTCCTTTTTCGGCGGAATATGTTCAATATGATAGGTTGCCCCACACTTTAAACAGGCACGTCTGCCGGACATCCTTTTGACAATGTTTTCATCGGGCACGTCTACGTTAATGGCATAGTCAATTTTCTCACCAAGCTTATTTAAAGCCTCATCCAACACTTCCGCCTGAGGAATGGTCCTGGGAAATCCGTCCAGCACATAGCCCTTTGCACAATCGTCCTGCGCCACCCGGTCCAACAAAATCTTTACCGTCAGCTCATCCGGAACCAGAAGGCCCTGGTCCATATATTTCTTTGCTTCCATTCCAAGCTCCGTGCCGTTCTTAATATTTGCACGGAAAATATCTCCCGTGGACACATGAGGTATACCGTACTTTTCTGCGATCATTTTGGCCTGAGTGCCTTTTCCCGCACCAGGCGCACCTAACATTATAATTTTCATTTTCCCTCCACTTCAAAGCATTTTATGCTTCGACACACACTCTGTTCCATTACAATTTTAATAATTTATTGAGCAGTTTGCAATATCCAAGTCAAATTTTCCACTCAAAACAGTAACAATCCGCCGCTTATTTAAAATGCTGCTTAAAAAATCGCGCAGGCTTTACCTGCGCGATTTAAAGAAGCGCCTCACCCAAGCCTACTTCTCCAAAAATCCTTTATAATTGCGGACAAGCATCTGGGATTCTACCTGCTTCATGGTCTCCAGCACAACGCTGACAATAATGATCAGACTGGTGCCGCCAAAGGACACATTCGCCTTGAACACACCGCTGAAGAAATAAGGAAGCACTGCCACAATCGTCAAACCGATCGCACCGATAAACACAATATAATTCAATACCTTGTTCAGATAATCGCTGGTAGGCTTTCCAGGCCTGATGCCGGGAATAAATCCCCCCTGCTTCTTCATATTATCGGCTATCATCAACGGGTTAAAGGTAATAGACGTATAAAAATATGCAAAGAAAATAATCAGCAAAATATACACCAGCAACCCGATGGAATATTTGATCTGCTTGGGATCACACCAATAAGTCGAATTCAGGTATTTTAAGATCTCACTCCACACGCCTGTCCCCTTATATCCTGCAAAGGATGAGATAATAATAGGAAGCTGCAAAAGAGACTGTGCGAAAATCACCGGAATAACGCCTGAAGTGTTTACCTTCAAAGGGATGTTGGAGGTGTTTCCACCCACCATCTTCCTTCCCTGTACCTTATTTGCATACTGTACGGGGATTTTACGGGTGCCGTCATTTAAAATGATGACCAGCACCACCATCGCCACAATAATGGCAATAATAATCGCTGCCGCAAGAATTGCAGTTGCAGGAGCCTTACCGATCACAAACTGATTAAAGAGTACCTTCAAATCCTCCGGCAGCCTGGAGATGATGTTGATTACCAGGACGATGGAGATACCGTTTCCGATTCCCTTTTCCGTGATTCGTTCGCCTACCCACATCAAAAACGCACTGCCTGCCGTAAGCGTAGCCACAGAGCAAATAATGCTCAGCGCATTATAATTTACCAGATAACCCTGCCTGCCAAATGCGATGGCCATAGCGGTTGACTGAATCACAGCCAGTGCCACGGTAACATACCGGGTGATTGCCACTATTTTTTTCCTGCCGTCCTCACCGTCACGCTGCATTTCTTCCAGCTTAGGAATCGCAATGGTAAGCAGCTGCATAATGATGGAGGATGTGATATACGGAGTGATGTTCAAAGCAAGGATTGACATGCTCTGAAAGGAACCTCCCGTAACCGCATCAAAAAAACTGAACGCACCATTCGACTGTTCAGAGAACCACTGCCGGAAGACCTCTCCGTTTACCCCCGGCACAGGCAGCTGTGATCCAATTCGGATCACAATCAGCATGGCGAAGGTAAACAAAATTTTGCTCCTCAGGTCCTTGATCTTAAATGCGTTTTTCAGCGTTGTAAACATTACATCACCTCTGCCGTTCCACCAAGGGCTTCAATCTTTTCCTTTGCAGATGCGCTGAAAGCGCCTGCCCTGACATTGAGCTTCTTGGTAAGTTCTCCGTTGCCGAGTATCTTAATACCGTCTCTGGGATTCTTAACTATGCCGGTTTCGATCAATGTATTTACGTCTACCGTTGCGCCATCCTCAAAACGCTCAAGAGCGCTCACATTGATAGCCACGATCTCCTTTGAGTTCCTGTTCTTGAAGCCTCTCTTGGGGATACGTCTGTACAGCGGCATCTGTCCGCCTTCAAAGCCGATCCTGGGCGCTCCGGAACGTGCCTTCTGCCCTTTGTGTCCCTTTCCCGCAGTCTTGCCGTTTCCTGATCCATGGCCGCGGCCCCTTCTGAAATCATTATGCTTGGAGCCTTCAGCGGGTCTCAAATTGGATAATTCCATTTCAAACACCTCCTTCGCCTTATACTTCTTCTACTTTCAACAAATGACCAACCAGTCGAATCTGTCCTTTTGTAGCGTCATTATCCGGCAGCACTACAGAACTGCCAATCTTGCGCAGACCCATGGACTCAACGATTGCCCTGTTCTTCGGTACAGCCCCAATCGTGGACTTTACCAAAGTAATCTTTAACTTCTTATCTGCCATAATAAACTCCTTTCATACGGCGCAAACAATAAATAAAAAGGTGCAGGTCTGGAAGAATGCCCATGTCCTTCGGGCATTCTTCTAGGCAAAACTTAGATTTTCTTAGGCGGCGTTCTTTAACGCCTTAGAAAATCTTTTCGCCTTTTTAAGCCGTTACCTCTTCAACAGACTTGCCACGGCTCTTTGCTACCTCTTCAGGGCTCTTCAGCTGGCTTAAGCCAGTGATCGTTGCCAGGACAACATTCTGCTTATTGTTGGAGCCAAGAGACTTGGTACGAATATTCTTAATCCCTGCAAGCTCACATACCACACGGGCAGGACCTCCTGCAATGATACCGGTTCCTTCCGGTGCCCTCTTTAACAGAACGTTTGACGAGCCATACTTGCCCACAAAATCATGAGTAATGGAGTTATTTGCATCCAGTGCCACGGTTACAAGATGCTTCATGGCATCTTCTTTTCCCTTGCGAATCGCTTCCGGAATTTCAACTGCTTTTCCCAGACCCGCGCCCACATGACCATTGCCGTCTCCAACCACTACCAGAGCGGTAAAACGCATATTACGTCCGCCTTTAACTGTTTTTGCCACACGCTTAATGGTAACGACCTTATCATTCAGTTCCAACTGGCTTGCATCTATGACTGTATGTTTCATGATGTATTCCTCTTCCTTTCCTAGAATTCCAGACCAGCTTCTCTGGCCGCATCAGCTAATGCTGCGATCTTACCATGATATATAAAGCCGCCTCTGTCAAAAACAACTTCCTTGATACCCTTCTCAATCGCCCTCTTGGCAATTACGGTTCCCAGGTATGCCGCCGCATCAACGTTATTGGTCTTCTCCAGCTCATCCCTGACAGATTTTTCCACCGTGGAAGCGGATACTAATGTATTCCCAACAGTATCATTGATAATTTGAGCATACATATGATTATTGCTTCTGAACACTGCAAGACGAGGTCTTTCTGCGGTGCCGCTGAAGCGGTTACGAATTCTCATGTGTTTTTTCACACGAACGTCTTTTCTTGATTTCTTGTTAACCATCTTCATACTCTCCTTATCTGTTATTTCTTACCGGTCTTACCAACTTTACGTCTGATCGTTTCATCAGCATACTTGATGCCCTTGCCCTTATAAGGCTCAGGTCTTCTCTTGTCTCTGATGTCAGCTGCAAATTGACCAACTTTTTCTTTATCAATTCCCTTAACAATAATAATGTTCTGGCCGTCTACAACGGTCTCGATCCCTTCGGGATCCTCCATCTCCACCGGATGAGAATAGCCCAGATTTAAGGTCAGCTTCTTGCCGCTTTTCGCCGCTCTGTAACCGACGCCGTTTACCTCCAGCTTCTTCTCATATCCGTCTGTAACTCCTACAACCATGTTGTGGATCAGCGTCCTGGTCAGGCCGTGAAGAGACTTCATTTTCTTCAGATCGTTGGGCCTGCTTACCAGCACCTCAGCACCCTCCACCTTGATCTCCATCTCCCCTGGCAATACTCTCTCAAGAGTACCCTTGGGGCCTTTTACAGTCACCTTATTATTTTCTGCAACCTCTACGGTAACGCCTGCAGGGATTGCGATTGGCATTCTACCTATACGTGACATGCCCGTACCTCCTATCATATTATTAGAACAATTATAACCTGTAACATAAGTGCTGACAAAACCGCCTGCTTCGCAGTCTGCCTTATGCAGTCCTGCATGGTGCCTCTCGAAAATCTTTTTGTCCTTACCAGACAAAGGCCAGTACTTCTCCGCCTACCTTCAGCTCTCTCGCCTTCTTGTCGGTGATGACGCCCTGGTTGGTAGAAATAATTGCGATGCCCAGACCGCCCAAAACCCTGGGAAGCTCATCCTTGTTTGCATATACGCGAAGACCGGGCTTTGATATTCTCTTGATGCCGGAGATGATTTTCTCGTTCTTATCCGCACCATATTTTAACGTAATACGGATTGTCTTAAAGCTGCCTTCCTCGGTAACATTATATTTGCTTATATACCCTTCATCCAGAAGTATCTGCGCAATGGACATCTTCATCTTGGAAGCGGGTACGTCAACTGTATCGTGCTTTGCAGTATTTGCATTACGGATTCTTGTAAGCATATCTGCGATAGGATCACTCATTGTCATTTTGTGACTTCCTCCTTATATCCTTCTCTCCTATTTCAAACCAGTCCCTTAGAGTTAAATTCTGCAATCTTCTCGCGGTACGGCCGCCAAAAAATCAAATACTTCACTCAATACCTGATTTTCTGCAATTTCCTCTCGAAAATCCAAATGCTTCAGCATTTTATGCTTCGCATTTGCGCAGCTTACGCTGCTCCCGATTTTCTCGCGGTACAGTCGCAAAAAATCAAATACTTCGCTTCGCTCGTGCTTGATTTTTTATGCTCCTTACCAACTTGCTTTCTTCACGCCGGGGATTTCTCCCTTATATGCCAGTTCACGGAAGCAAACTCTGCAAATGCCGTACTTTCTTAAGTAAGCGTGGGGACGGCCGCAAATCCGGCAGCGGGTATAAGCCTGTGTTGAAAACTTAGGTTTACGCTGCTGTTTGATCTTCAACGATGTCTTAGCCATGAAAATTTACCTCCTTATTGTTTTGCGAAAGGCATATTGAACAGTGTCAACAGCTCTCTGGCTTCTTCGTCAGTCTCTGCAGTGGTAACAAAAATGACATCCATACCTCTGGTTTTGTCGATCTTGTCATATTCAATCTCAGGGAAAATAAACTGCTCCTTGATACCCAGCGCATAATTTCCTCTGCCGTCGAAGGAATTGGGATTGACACCTCTGAAGTCACGCACACGGGGCAGGGCAAGGTTTACAAGGCGATCAAGAAACTCATACATCTTCTCACCGCGCAATGTGGTCTTGCAGCCAATGTTCATACCCTCACGAATCTTGAAGTTTGCAATGGAATTCTTTGCTTTGGTCAGGACTGCCTTCTGCCCGGTAATGATCTCCATATCAGCCACCGCATTCTCAAGTACCTTGGCATTGTCCTTCGCCTCGCCGACGCCCATGTTGACAACGATCTTATCAAGCTTGGGAACTTCCATGCGGTTCTTATATCCAAACTTTTTTATCATAGCGTCTACGATTTCATCGTAGTACATATCTTTTAATCTAGCCACTTTGTGCTTCTCCTTCCCAACCGTGGACCCACGGTTTTTGATCAGTCAATTACTTCGCCGGTTGCCTTTGCAAAACGCACCTTCTTGCCGTTTTCCATCTTAAATCCGACTCTGGTCGCCTTGCCCTTATGCACCAGCATAACGTTTGAAATATCAATAGGAGCTTCTTTCTGGACAATACCGCCGTTAGGGTTTGCCTGAGAAGGCTTTGCATGCTTGGTAACCATATTTACGCCTTCCACAACGACCCTGTGCTTTTTTACATCTACAGAGAGTACCTTACCCTCCAAACCAGTCAAAGCGCCGTTTGCACCTTCCTTCGCCTTGCTGTCCTTGCCGGCAATCACTTTCACGGTGTCGCCCTTTTTAATCTTCATCATTGACATAATGGCGCCTCCTTATAATACTTCGGGAGCCAGAGATACGATCTTCATAAACTGCTTTTCACGAAGCTCTCTTGCTACCGGCCCAAAAATACGGGTTCCTCTGGGTGTCTTATCTTCCTTGATGATCACTGCTGCATTCTCGTCAAACTTAATGTAGGATCCGTCCTTACGGCGTGCGCCCTGCACGGTACGCACCACAACAGCCTTAACCACATCCCCCTTCTTTACAACTCCACCGGGTGTTGCATCTTTAACGGAAGCAACAATCACATCGCCAATATGCGCATATCTTCTTGTAGAGCCGCCCATAACGCGGATGCAGAGCAGTTCTTTTGCACCGGTGTTATCGGCAACCTTCAGTCTTGTTTCCTGCTGAACCATGATTTTCCTCCTTTGCCACATCTGCGGCCTTTATTACTTCGCTCTTTCTACGACCTCCACAAGCCTCCATCTCTTGTCCTTGGACAGAGGTCTGGTCTCCATGACTTTAACGGTATCACCAATATTGCACGTATTTTCCTCGTCATGTGCCTTCAGCTTGTAAGTTCTTTTCACGACCTTCTTGTAAAGAGGATGCTTTACATGCTCTTCTATCGCTACAACGATTGTCTTATCCATCTTATTGCTGGTAACCTTACCGGTCCGCACTTTTCTTAAATTTCTTTCTTCCACGACTTTGCTCCTTTCCCTGCCGCGCCCTAGGCTCTTGCCTTCTCGGTGATCACTGTGTTAATACGGGCAATGTTCTTTCTGACATCCTTGATCCTGGCCGTATTATCCAGCTGATTGGTTGCGTTCTGGAATCTTAAATTGAAAAGCTCTTTCTTTGCAGCGACAAGCTCTGACTGAAGTTCCTCAACGGACTTGTTCTTTAATTCTTCTACAAATTTACTGGATTTCATTATTCTACACCGCCTTCCAAATCTGCCTTAGAAACGATTTTACATTTGCAGGGAAGCTTATGCATTGCAAGACGCAGTGCCTCCTTTGCCTGTTCCTCAGGAACGCCGGCAATTTCAAACATAACACGTCCGGGCTTTACAACTGCCACCCAGCTGTCCACAGCGCCTTTACCGGATCCCATACGGGTGCCGATAGGCTTTAAGGTAACAGGCTTGTCAGGGAAGATTTTGATCCAGACCTGACCGGCACGCTTCGTATAACGGGTAAGCGCCACACGGGCCGCCTCAATCTGGTTGGATTTAATCCAGCAGGGCTCTAACGACACCAGACCATATTCGCCATAAGCCAGGACGTTACCCCTCGTAGCCTTGCCCTTCATGGAGCCACGAAACTGTTTACGATATTTCACTCTTTTAGGCATTAACATGATTATTTATCGCTCCCTTCCACCTGATTTCCCTTTGTGGGAAGGATCTCACCCTTGTAGATCCAAACTTTTACTCCAACCTTGCCGTATGTGGTATCAGCCTCTGCAAATCCGTAATCAATATCTGCCCTCAGCGTCTGAAGAGGAATGGTCCCCTCGCTGTAAAACTCACTGCGGGCAATATCTGCGCCGCCAAGACGGCCTGCACATGCAGCCTTAATACCCAGCGCACCTGCCTTCATGGTTCTGCCCATGCAGGACTTCATGGCACGTCTGTAGGACACACGATTTTCAAGCTGCTGTGCAATATTTTCCGCAACCAGCTGTGCATCCCTGTCGGGTCTCTTGATCTCCTTGATGTCGATCAGGACCTTTTTCCCTGTCATCTTGGAAAGCTCATTCTTGGTAACCTCGATCTCGGCGCCGCCCTTGCCGATGATAACACCGGGCTTTGCGGTATGAATAATAACTCTCACTCTGTCGGATGTCCTCTCGACTTCAATCTTGGAGACACCTGCGCTGTATAATTTCTTCTTCAGATATTTTCTGATCTCATGGTCTTCCACCAGATAATCGGAAAACTCGCCCTCAGCGTACCACTTGGAATCCCACTCCTTGATTACTCCTACTCTCAAGCCATGAGGATTAACTTTCTGTCCCATTTGTTTGCTCCTTTCCCTACTTCTTCTCGTCCAACACAACGGTGATATGGCTCATTCTTTTCTCGATTCTGTAAGCCGTGCCTCTGGCTCTGGGTTGAATGCGCTTCATGGTAGGTCCCTTATTCGCATAGCATTCAGCCACATACAGGTTTTCCCTGTTCATACCGTTGTTGTTCTCTGCGTTTGCAATCGCCGACTCAAGCAGCTTCTTGACCAGGCTGGAAGCATATCTGGGATTATACTGCAGGATCCCTAAGGCAGTCTCAACATCCTTGCCTCTGATAGCATCTAAAACGAAACATGCCTTCTGTACGGAAACCCTTGCATAAGAAAGCTTAGCGGAAGGTCTCGTATCCTTGTTGGCGTTTCTTTCTCTCTTAATCTGACTTCTATGTCCTTTAGCCATAGATAAATATCCTCCTTTTAAAGAATAACGGAACGCATCTGCTACGGAGCCCACGGCCCGCAGGCAGACAGCTGCAACGCCCTCCCGGGCGATCGTGCGTTGTTAGATTACCTAACCTTGGACTTTTTCTCATCCTTACCGTGGCCCCGGTAAGTTCTTGTTGCCACGAATTCGCCCAGCTTATGGCCAACCATATCCTCCGTCACATATACGGGAACATGCTTTCTGCCGTCATGAACTGCAATCGTAAGCCCCACAAAGGAAGGGAAAATTGTGGAACGGCGGGACCAGGTCTTGATAACCTGCTTTTGTCCGGAAGCGTTCATAGCATCAACTTTTTTTAACAGGCTTGCGTCTGCGAAAGGTCCTTTTTTCAGTGATCTAGCCATTGTCTTTCCTCCTGTTTTCTACTTCATTGCTCTGCCGTCACGTCTTCTTACAATGAGTCTGTTGGAAGACTTCTTTGCTTTGCGTGTCTTCAGGCCCAGTGCCGGCTTGCCCCAAGGGGTGCTGGGACCGGGACGTCCGATGCCGGTCTTACCTTCACCGCCGCCATGAGGGTGATCGTTGGGATTCATGACAGAACCGCGAACGGTGGGACGAATGCCCATATGGCGCTTACGGCCTGCCTTACCGATATTGACAAGGTTGTGGTCAGCATTACCCACAACACCTACCGTTGCACGGCATACCAGAGGAACCATTCTCATCTCGCCGGAAGGAAGACGAAGGGTTGCATACTTCCCCTCCTTTGCCATCAGCTGTGCGCTGTTGCCGGCTGCACGGACCATCTGGCCGCCCTTTCCGGGATACAGTTCAATATTGTGTACCTGAGTACCTACGGGAATTTCAGACAAAGGCAGGCAGTTTCCCACTCTGACCTCCGCCTCAGGACCATTCATGACCTTCATGCCGTCGGTCAGTCCTATGGGCGCCAGAATATATGCCTTTTCGCCGTCTGCATAGCAGATCAGCGCGATATTTGCACTTCTGTTAGGATCGTACTCGATGCCGATTACGGTTGCCGGAATACCGTCCTTACGTCTCTTAAAGTCAATCACTCTGTACTTTCTTCTGGAGCCGCCGCCATGGTGTCTCACAGTGATCTTACCCTGGTTATTACGACCGGCATTCTTTTTCAGAGAAGTGCACAGACTCTTTTCGGGAGCATCCTTGGTGATCTCGGCGAAATCGGAACCGGTCATATTCCTTCTGGAGGGTGTATAGGGATTATATTTCTTGATACCCATCGTTTTTATCTCCTTATCTTAATCAATTTATAAGCCAGCGAAAATTTCAATGTCCTTGCTGTCCTGGGTCAGGGTGACAATGGCCTTCTTGGTCTTTGCCGTCATACCAAGAACCGGTCCACGTCTTCTGCTCTTGTTCTTGACCTTCCCCTTGTAGTTCATGGTGTTTACGTTCTTAACCCTGGTGCCCTCGAACATCTTCTCGACGGCTTCCTTGATCTGAGCCTTGTTTGCATCCGTATGAACCAGGAATGTATATTTCTTCTCGCCCATACCAGCCATACTTTTCTCGGTAATAACCGGTTTGAGGATTACATCATAATATTTAATGTCTGCCATTATGCGTACACCTCCTCGATCTTTGCGACAGCGTCCTTGGTCAGGACCAGCGTCTTTGCCTTCATGATGTCATAGGTATTGATGGTATTTACCAGCGCGGTCTCCACTTTTTCAAGATTTCTTGCGGATAAGAACACATTTTCGTCCCTATCGGCCAGCACCACCAGACCCTTTTCAACCTTTAAATTATTCATCACATTCACGAAATTCTTTGTCTTGATTTCGTCGAACTTCAGCTCGTCAACAACAATCAGGTTGTTGTTCTGCACCTTGTCCGTCAGTGCGGACTTTAAAGCTGCTCTCTTTTCCTTCTTGTTGAGCTTGAAGGAATAGTCTCTGGGAACCGGGGCAAATACAACACCGCCGCCCGTCCACTGGGGAGCTCTGGTGGAACCCTGTCTTGCATGGCCGGTCCCTTTCTGTCTCCAGGGCTTTCTTCCGCCGCCGGATACCTCGGAACGGGTCTTCGCCTTCTGCGTTCCCTGACGCTTATTTGCAAGCTGCTGTACAACCGCCATGTGTACCAGGTGTTCATTGATCTCCACACCAAATACGGCATCATTTAATTCGATTGTACCAACTTCCTTGCCTTCCATATTTAAAACTGATACGTTTGCCATCTGATTTGGTCCTCCTTTCGCACGTGCCCGTTAGCCTAAAGCCCTTGTGGTCTCTTTGATGGTTACTAATGCTTTCTTAGGTCCGGGTACGGAGCCCCTTACTAACAGCAGATTCTTATCTGCGTCTACTCTTACGACCTCAAGATTCTGAACGGTTACCTTTACGCATCCCATATGTCCGGGCATTCCCTTGCCCTTGAACACGCGGCTGGGTGAAGAACATGCACCATTGGAGCCCTGATGACGGTGGAATTTGGAGCCGTGCTTCATGGGGCCTCTGTGCTGTCCCAATCTCTTGATCGCGCCCTGGAAGCCCTTTCCCTTGGAGATGGCGGAAGCGTCAATCTTGTCTCCCTGAGCAAATATATCTGCCTTGATCTCTGCGCCCAGAGCATACTCTTCGGCGTTTTCAAACTTAAACTCTCTGATATATCTCTTTGCGCTTACCTCAGCCTTCTTAAAATGGCCTGCCAGCGGCTTGCTTACACCGTGTCTGTGGATGACTTCCTTTTTCCCGCCTGCATCCTTGTTTACGATTCTTTCCTTTTTGTCCACGAAGCCTACCTGCACTGCGCTGTAGCCATCGTTCTCCTTGGTCTTGACCTGAGTCACCACGCAGGGGCCGGCCTGAAGAACGGTTACAGGAATCAGGGTGCCGTCTTCGCCAAAGATTTGAGTCATTCCGACTTTGGTCGCCAAAATTGCTTTCTTCATTTTTCCTCTCTTTCTGCCTTTCAAGGCTTTCTACATAGCGGACCACGCGGTTACCGTTGCGTCATAACCACAAAGGATACTTCCTTTTTCCCAACTCGGCATGGGAAGTGTTCTTACGTCTGTAGAGGTTTTATTTTGTTTTCATTTTAATATCAATGTAAACACCTGCGGGCATCTCCAGCCTCTGCAGGGCATCTACCGTCTTCTGGGTAGGCGCGATGATGTCGATCAGTCTCTTGTGAGTTCTCTGCTCGAACTGCTCTCTGGAGTCCTTGTACTTGTGTACGGCTCTTAAGATTGTGATAACCTCCTTCTTGGTAGGAAGGGGCACGGGACCGCTCACCTCAGATCCGGTCTTTTTAACGGTCTCGATAATTTTCTTTGCAGATGCGTCCACCAGCTGGTGCTCATACGCCTTCAGGGTAATTCTCATTACTTGACTTGCCATAAAAAAAGTCGCCTCCTTTTCGCACTTTTAAAGCTCAAGTACGACAAGCGGTGACTGTACACTCTCCCGTGTGTGTCCTGAATCCTTACGCAACATTCTACGGATTCTCCGGCCGATCACACGTCGTTTCTGCCTGATGCAGACTTCATTTTGTACAGTGACTTGTCGTCAGTTTATTAACTTGACATTCGCTCCACGGAAAACCTGCTTACCATTGCTGATAAACAGCAACCTCACGTTTCACAGCTATCATGCCACAGCATTTGCTATTATAAAGGGTATTCCAAATTTTTGCAAGAACTTTTTTTAAATATTTTAATTATTGAAAATGTCAACATTAAATGCGAAAGATTTTTCGATTTTTTCCGGTTCTCCATATTGCACAAAAGAAAGAGCTGTTTTCTTGTGCAATATTCACATATTTGTTATTATATCGCCGCCAGTTCCTTTTCAAACAGTTCCTTGCTGCTGCAATAGCCCAGCGTCCGGCGGGGATATTCGTTGATCCAGCCTTCGATCTGCTCGATCTCTTCGTCCGTCTTGTCGTCAAAATCCGTCCCCTTTGGAATATGCCGCCGGATCATCTTGTTTTGATTTTCATTGCTTCCCCTCTCATAGCTGCTATACGGGTGGCAATAATATATTGTAGTCCTCTTTCCCTCGCGGCAGCATGATTTTTCCATGCCCTCATAGTCCGCAAATTCCGATCCGTTATCTACTGTTATACTTTTAAATACATTATAGAACATATCGCCCCACTTCTTTTCTAACCGATCCAGCGCGTTGACGACGCTTTCCGCTTTTTGATCCGGCAGCTTTGCCACTATTTCGTCCCGCGTTTTCCGCTCTGTCAGCACAAGCAAGCAGGACTTTGTAACGCCCTGCTTCCCCTTTACCGTGTCCATTTCCCAGTGTCCCATTTCTTCCCGTGTGTCTATTTCGTCCGGTCTGTTCTCTATGCTCTCCCCTTTGCTGGGGCGCGACTGTTTCACTTTCCGATATTTCCGCTTCTGATCCTTTTTAACTGGTAAATCCTTATTTGTCAGCTTTAGAAATATTCCTTTATCAATATAGGAATAAAAAGTGGTTGTGCATATCATAGTAGAAAAGTTTTCCTGCTGCTGCCGCGCCTTTGCCAGTGCAGCGTCCGGCGAATACTTTTGTTCTATCACTAAATCTTCAAGAAAATTCGCAAGTTTAACGTCGTTTCCTATTTTCAGCCCCGCGCCCTTTGCTTTCAGATTTTCCCGCGCTTTCCGGTCTGCTTCGTCTGGGTTGTAGCGTTCTTCCTCTGTCAGATCGCTATTTGTGTGCATATACCTTCCGCGCCCCAGTTCCCTGTATATCGTGCTTATATGCTTATGTAGTATTTCCGCTATCTCTTTTGGCTTGTGCTTTGCCCTTATGAGCGCGTCAAGCCGCAGCCTGTCATTGTATGTCATGTGTTTAAACTCTTTTTCTTTCATCTGTGCCGCCTTTCTAAAAAACGCCGCAGGCGTTCCCCTCTACGGCGTTTTTACTCTTTATCTGCAAGCAGCCACACAACATCAACATTCAAAACTTTTGCAAATATCTTCAATTCATAATCGGCGACAAAACGTGTCCCGATCTCCACGCGGCTTATGCTGTCGCGTTCAATCGTTATCCCCGCCACTTGCATTTTTGCCGCCAGTTCGCTTTGTGACATTTTCTGAACGACGCGCGCTTCCCGTATGCGTTCCCCGCATATGTTCTTTTTGCCCCTGTAATCGTATATTTTCACTTTATCGCTTCCTTTTTTTGTGCTAATAATCAGCAATATACTTGACATTAACACATTAAATGCGATAAATTGTGTTAAAGGTCAGCAAGCGCAGGCTGGCAAATATTTTTTAGGAAGGTGTTTCTATGAAAAGAAAAATCGTTTTGTTCTTAGGTATTGTATCTTTGCTGTGTGGCATTGTCACTTTTTTATTGTATGGTATGCACGCTGGACAAGTTACCCTAATAATTATCGGCGTTTTGCTACTTTTCCCGTTTAAGTCCAAAACGGAAAAATCTGAAGAAAACAATTCTTCCATTTTATCTGAAAAAAATGTGCAATCTGTAGAAATTGCCGCTAATCATCATAAAGAGGAAGCAAAGCAACCGGAAGAAGCTACTACTCCCGAAGTTCAAACTCCCCACGTCAATATTGCTTTCTTTCGTGATACAAAAAGCAATTCTTTTTCCGTCGCTGGTGTTACGTTTTCAAATGAAAGTGGGAAAATTAGATCGCGCCAAACTATCCTACGCCGGATATTGTTTAATGATCCCCCGTTTGACTGCGATCATGTCGTTACGCTCGAAAAATATACATTTGAAAATGAGCCAGCATTTTATGTAAAAGTAAATGATTATATTATAGGCAATGTCCCGAAGGAATTCGTCCCCTATGTTTATTATAACTTTGATCGCCCCTATAAAATAGTAGATTTTCAAGTATACGGCGGTCAAAATGGTAAAAAGTTTGGTGCTTCCTTAAAAATGGTTTATCTTGATGTAGAACAAAATTAACAGTCAGCAAAGGGCGGCTAAACAGTGCCGCCCTTTTCCATGTCTTCTTGTACTACTTTGTAAATATAAGCTGATACCGATAGCCCCGCCGCTTTTGCCGCCTGTTTTATATGCTCTTTTTCCCCTTTTGGTACAATCACTTCGATCTTGTCATATTTCTCCCGCTTATAGTTATTTTGGTATGCTATTTGATTAAATTTCTTTTCTTCCATTATTTTTCCCCTTTGTCTTTCCGGCGACTGATCCATAAATGAATAATAAAGCATATCACAGCTACGGAAAATAGAATTTTTACAACGTCCAGCGCAATCTGAAATTTTTCCATTCTCTACCACTTGACATTTTCGCAAGAAACATTTATTTTAAATGCAAAGGTACTTGGGGCTTTCGCCCCTTTCCCTTTGTCTTCTTACTCAAACAGTGCTTTTATAAGGTCTGTTACTGCTTGGATAAGGTTTAGAATTGCGGTAATGAAAACTATACATTCCAGTGTGCGGTTTTCTTTATCGCTTTTCTTTTGTTTCTTTTTGCTCAATGCCTTTCTTCTCCTTTCCCCTGTATTTGTCTTTCGACACTATTATAATAGCACATATTCCCGAATATGTCAACGCATATTCACGAATATTATAAAAAATAAAAACGGGCTTTCCCGCTGCCCTGTGGCGGCAAGATTGCCCGTTTTTTTGTTACTCTGCTTTATGCTGTTTCTATCAGTTCCACTAAATCCTTTCTTTTTGTCAGAAACCAGCCCGCCTTTAATTCGTAGAAGTCGCCAGACTCTCCCACGACCGTGAAAAGCTGCCCGTATTTCACTACGCCGACGGCGGGCGCGTTATAGTCCGGTGTTTTCCGGTAGTTTACGCCGTCCGCGCCTGTATAGATGATCTTTGCGTACCTCTTGACCTCTTTCTTCGTAAACTGCACAAGATCGGCGCGCTTTGTGATGTACCAGCCGGATTTCAGCTTGTAGAAGTCGTCCGTTTCCCCCACGACCGTGAAAACGTCGCCCGCGTGTGCCTGTCCTGCTGCCTGTGCCGCGTAGTCCGGTATAGCCCGATAATTTACACCGTCCGCGCCTGTATAGATGATTTTAAGGCTTCCGGCGGTCTGTCTTACCCCTTCCGCGTTTTCGCCCTGTGTGGCGTTCCCTGTGCCGCCTGTGGCGGGTTTTTCTGCTGTACTGGTATTTTCCATTGCGGACAAAACGCGCTTTATTTTCGCCCCATAGTCCGCACCAGCCGCCCAGCCTTTTCCTTTCGGGTTTTCTTTCTGCCCTAACCATTCCACATACGGCGCGCAGCCTTTTTCAACATATTTGTATCGGGGATCGACACAAGCCCCAGCCAGCGGATCAGCGGTTGCGTATGCTTTCAAGTGCTGTATCTGCGCTCGTACTCCCTCGCGCATAGTGGCGAAGCTGTTTCCTTTCATGCCCCGCGTTGTTACGCCCATACCGCAGAAATTATTCTGATCCAGTGTGACCGCTGATCCGGCAAAAGTAAAGTTTCCCGTTTCGATCACGGACTGGGCGGCGGCTATGTCCCCGCGTACCCCTTCGGCGCGTCCTTCCTCTATATAGGCGTTTGCCAGTTCTGCCGCGTAGGAAGCCGCCAGCGGGTTTTTGCTTACAATATAGGCGGCAATCTGTTCTTTTGTCGCCTGTGCCTGCCCCATGATCGGCGTTAATGCTGCCGCCGCTTCCTGCGTTTCCGGCGCGCTTATTGCTGCCTTGAAAGTCTGCCATGTACTTTCAAACAGATTATAATAATACGGGTTCGGGCAGATTTTCCCCGTAACGTCATAATGCCGGATCACATTTTCAGCGGGTACATTGTACTTTTTCATAAGCTGCCGTGTCAGTTCCACCGCTGCGGCTACGGTCTGCGGCGTAAAATACCAGTCTTTGTCCGTGGCGTTTTTTGTGCTGCTGTCTTTTTTCTTAACCGCCATTTCTATGCCGATTGAATTTGTATTCCTGCAGTCGGCGTGTTTGTAGCTTTTCGCGCCGCAATGCCACGCCACGTCGTCGTCTTCCACGATCTGAAATATTTCCCCCTCATGCCCTATGGCATAATGCGCCGACGCGCCCGCATATTCCCGCGCCCAGTATTTCGCAAGCTGTAAAGCGGTAGAAAGCCCGCCGAAGTAGTGGATCACAATATATTTGATCCGCGCCGTGCTGTTTTTGTCTGTGAAATTGATTTTTGTTATATACTGCCTGTTTATGTTCATTCCGTCGCCCCTTCCTCTCCGCAAAATCCCATTTCGTCGGGATTGAAGCCGTTTCTAAACTCTGTCAGCGCGTCTTCGTCCATTCCTGCCACTTTTTCTTTCAGTTCTTCCAGTTCTTCCGGCTGTAAATCCTTTGTATGCTCGCTTCTCATGCTGCACCATCCTTTCTGATATAACAAAAGCCCCCGCAAGGCTTTGTGTCGTCTGTGCGGGGGCTTTATTTGCCCGTTTCTGTGTTTATTTGTCTGCTTTGCCGCCTGTATCGTCCGACGGCTCTTTTGTTTCGTCGTCTGTGCTTAAAATGTCAATTCCGGCTTCGATCAGCTTTTCCGTAACCGCCAGCCCCTTAATCAGCACTTCGGGGACTTTGTACCCCATTTCCACAAGGTTTTCCAAAATGCTGCGGGCTTCGTTCACAATCAGCATGGCAAGCACCCACCAGCCGATCAAATGCAAGAAAGAAAGATCAATCCCCAGCATATCTTTTCCGAAGTGTACGAATACGGACGCAATCAGAAACGCCACAAGCACCACCGCCCAGTAGCCCAACTTTTTGACTGCGCCGATCGCGCCCACCCTGCTGCTTTCCTCTTTCTTTCTGTTCGCCTTGATCCATCCCGTGATCCAGTCGATCACATTCAGCGCAAGAAACGCCGCGAACACATACCAGTATGTACCGAAAATCGCGGTCAGCACCGCGACGATCGCGCCCGTTACCGCATTGTACTTGTCTGTGAATACATTTGTATATGTCATACTCTCCACCCCTTCCTTACTCGACCGGATCGCCGTTTTCGTCGTAGCCGTCCGCTTCCAGTGCCGCGATAACTGCCGCCCTGTGCTTTTCCGGTACGTCCCCGATCGTGATATACCCTTCGCCGTTTTCCGCGCCTTTTATGATAACGCCTGCGGCTACGCCTACAATGTCCCGCGCGGGAATGGTTGCAATGTCCCTTCCCGCAATCACTAACTTGATGTAAATATTTTTCATTCTGCACTTACCCCCATTTCATATACTGCCGCGATCCCTTCCATGATTGCCTGCTGGCTGTCTTTTACCTCCAGCAATTCCTCATAAAGTGCCGCTGTGCCTTCAAGTTGCTGTGTGTTGTTTTCTGTGATAAGTTTAGCCAGCGGGCTTTCCAGTTCCGCAAGCTGCGCTTTGTATGTGTCGAATTGTGCCAGCGTCATGTTTGCATATTCATATACCCAAACTTTGCGCCGTGTGCTGTCTGCTGTGCGTGTTTCTCTCTTGATGTTCCGGCGTACCTTTACCCGATCCGCGCCCTTCTCAATGTCTGCGGGGCGGTCTGTTTCGTAGGTTTCGCCGATCTGCCACTTAACTTCCATAGCGTAACCTTCCTTTCCTCTCATGGTTTGAGACTATTCTTTTCAGCTTCTTTATATTTACATAGGGCTTTACGCGTTCCAGATAGACGTTGTATGCGTCCGTATGCCTAAAGTACCCCATGCGGCTGATAATGCTTGAAGCGTCGTACCAGTTGACCTTTTCTTTCTTTGCAACTTTCCGCGCCTTGCGCGTGATCCGGTACAATATCGCTTTTCTGATCGTCGTCCGCGTCCGTCTGAATAAAAATCCCATAAAATCCAGCGCGCGCCCGATCTCTTTCACTTTCTTTTTTATGCTCTTTTTCGCCCGCTCCCTTGTTGCCGGTTCCTTTTCTGTCAGCGGGATTTCTTTTGATAGCGGGAAAATCTGTTTGTTTTTCTTGATTTCCAGCCCCAGCTTCTTGCTGCAATAGCTTTCTATCCTCTCTAACGCGGTTTTTAAGTCCCGCTTATTTGCGCCGAAACAAACAATGTCGTCCATATAGCGCACCATGTACTTCACGCCGCATAGATAGTCCGGTATGACAAAATTCTTTGCACCTTTCCGTTTCATGCGCGCCGCATACTGCTGTATTTTCTTTTCCTTTTCCGGTTCCCATATCTCCTGTTTTATGAAATGGTCTAAATCCTGCAAATAAAAGTTTGCCAGCCACTGGCTTGTGTAATAGCCTAGCGGAAGCCCTGTCGGTACTGCGTCGATAATGAGATCAAGAAGCCGCAGCGTCTTTTCGTCCGCAATCACTTTCCGCAGCTTTTCCTTCAGCCTGTCGTGGGGTATGCTCTCGAAAAAGTGGCGCACGTCGATTTTTAACACATACTTTGTATTTTTCCGGTCATTTCTGATCCAGCGTTCAATGTACCGCTTCCCGTAATGCGCGCCCCGCCCTTTGACTGATCCGCAAGTAAATTCATACGCGCCGCGGTTTATGACTTTCTTCAAGCTGTGATCCTGTGCGATCTCTTTGTCCGTCGGCGCAAGCACCTGTATAATTGCATGGTGTACGACTTGCTCATACTTATAATACGGCTTTATGATATGACGCTTTTTCATCTTGAAGCCGTCATTGATCTGTACGGGCTTATGGTGTGCTGGTCTGAAGTCCTCGCGTTCTAAAATCCCGCGCAGGATCGCCACGTGTTCGTCTACGTTGTCAAGTATGCGCTGTATGTCCTTTCTTTTCCGTTTTCCCTTTGCTGCCTTGAAAAACGCCTTTTTCAGATTTTCTTCCGATATGATTTTTTCATATAAATTTTTGTAGGTTTTCATGGTGGATCGTCCTTTCTATTCCCTCTAGGGCTTTCAATTTCTTACTTGCCCCGCCTACGTCGGGTATTCATTTCAAGCCTTCGGCTTCCGTTAGATTGTGTGCATTAGATGATTGATCCATTTTTATAGAAACGTGCGCGCGGAAATGTTCCAGTTCGCATTGGAAACAAGGTTGTTCACATTCACCGCCCCGCCGCATAGCAAGCCATTGTTGCAGTTGCCGTCCACAATCGCGGCGGGGGACGTAAAGCCCCGCGTTGTCGCACACAAAATCCGTATATCTTAAATAATTTTTGTTTTCGCTTCGTTTTCCTACAACGGGGGCGGGCTGCCCCCGATCCCCCGCTTTAACCTTAAAGCCCGATTTCTTCGGGCTTTGCGGTTGTAGGGGTTTTAGAATAGGCGCGCGCGGAAACGTCCCAGCCCGCATTGGAAACAAGGGCGTGCACACCCACCGCCCCGCCGCAGAGCAAGCCAACGGAGCAGTCGCCGTCCACAATCGCGTGATCGACCTGCGAAGCGTTATACCAGCCGCCGCAGCATTTGTATGTATCAGACGCGCCGCCGTTCACGGTGGGAAGTTCCCCGTTGTCGGTCAATACGGTTTCTTTGATGTACTGCCCGCTTGTCCCACTCATGGAAAGCCCCGTGTTGATATATCCCGCTCCTGTCTCGTTGTACGGCTCATACTGCTTTATATAATGCTTACCGCCGACATAAAGCCAGCCGTTGATCCTCTCCCATGCGCCCATCTGCTGTTCACAATGTAAAAATTTCCTCGGCTTGTTTACTGTCGATCCATGCCCCCAAAATCTGCCGCCTGTTAAAAGCGTACCCGTTTTGGAAAGACTGCCCGCGCCGCTGCCGCCTTGATAATTCCCGTAGCCACAAGCGTCCTGTTTGTTTGTCGATCTTGTAAAGAGTGTTTCCAGTTCCCACCGTAACTGAATGATCGAATAATAGCCCGTATTCCATAGCGCGCCGTTTGCCTTTGCGTATGATATTTCATTCGCGCCCGTCTGTGAGTTCATTTGCGACTGTCCGGCGATCGACCGCAACTTGCCGGAAACAAGCGCGCCGCCGAACATGGGATAGAACGTGTACGGCTCGATCGAACCGTCGGCGCGTGTGTGCGCGTATGCGTGAAAATCTTCGTCAAGCTGTATATCGCAGAAAAGGTGGTATTGCTTGTTACCCTCTGTATACCGCTTTACCCAGATAAGTGGGATTGTTGCCATTGCATTTCCAGCGTATGCCGTGTTTGATACGTCGGACGCGCCGCCAGCCTTTTTCTTGCTGTAATCGTTATGATCTAATTCATAGTCGATCGTGCCGTCATAGCGCACCATGAATGGCTTGTTTCCCTTTAAAATCCAGCAGTTGTCTTCCGTCCAGTCCCCGTTATTCCAGCCGCCTGCTGCCGTCGCCACGCACCGCATAGGCGCAAAATCGGCGTTCATTTCAATGTAATGTATACGGGTTTCGGGGTTGCTGTCCGTCTTATCCTCATAATATCCAAACAGTGTGCGCCGGATATAGTTAAATTCAACCGTCCGGCTGTACCCTGCCGCCGCCGTGAAGTGTTCCGTCTGATCCGGCGTTTTGTAGCCGCTTACTGCTGCCGCCGTGATGTAATATTCTTCGTTGATATTCACATTGAAGCCGATCTGCGACGTGCCGCCCACTTCCTGCGTCTGATCCTCTCCCGTCGTCACATTATGCAGGACGATCGCCGCAGAAGTGAAGCCGTCCGCATTGTCCACGTTTACGTTTACCGTTACCGTTTCGCCCTCATGGATCGTTACTTCCGCACGGTTTAAGGCGTTCCCGCTCTCGTTGTATACGCCGTTTTCGCTGTACGGGAAAGCTGCGAAGTAATATGTGTGTTCCATTTCCATATTTTCAACCACAAGCGGTGTACTTTCATACTTCCCCAGTATCGTATTGTCAGCAATCAGTGTCCCGTCTTTGTGGTGTTTCGGGTAACTGCCTTCTTTCATCAGCACCGCCACGCCCTTTACTGCAAGTAAAATCTGATCTTCTATAACTGTGTTTGTCGGCTCTAAAAAAGTAATATTTATCGTGTCTATGCTTGACTGTATCGCGTGAAATTTCCTCATGTTTTTGGGGAGAAAGCCCTCTCCGAATTTCTTTACGCTGTCAACCGCCCACTTCAATTCGTCATATGCCATTTTTATACCCTCTCTTTCTTTTCTGTACTGCTTACCACCTTTTCAGCAAAAAATACTGTCGCCTTTACATAGTCATACATCCCGGTAAACGGCTTCACGGTTGTTACTGCCGTTTCGTTCCCGTCAGCGTCAAAACCAAATTCCGTGATGATCTCCGCTTCCTCATTCGTCGTTTTTATGCTGCCGTCGTCAAGAAACAACGTTTCCTGTGCCTGCAGTCCATAATAACGGTTGAAAGCGTCCACCGTCAGATCGTCAACCTCATTCTGTAAATGTCCGGCGGCGTTTTCGTCCAGAATGTCCTTGATCCGGTCAAGCCATGCGAAGTATTCCGTCTGCACGGCTGCGATCCATGCGTCTAAATACTCCCTTTCGTCCTGCTGCCATTTCGTGATGTTCTCTTTCTGCTGGTTCTCATAGTTCGTAAATTCCCGATCCATGTTGTCGTATCTGTCCTGCCCCTGCGTTTCCAGCCTTTCTATATCCTGCATATACAAGCCGTACTGCGTCCGTATCTCCGCTTCGTAGTTTGCAAAAAATTTGTCAAACTGCGCCTTTATCTGTGAGAAGTCGATCTGCTCGACCGCCCCGCATACCCAGCCGCAAATATCGCCGTCCATGCGCGTGTCCGTTATCATGTCCTGCGTGATTTCCGTTACGCCCGCAGCTATGGAAATATGCGCTATTACAATTTCGTGGATCGTCGCCGTGATCTCCGGCACGGGCGGTACGCCTGCCCCCGCGTAATAGCTGCCCGTCTTGCAAAATGCCTTGATCCAGCGGTTTGTCAAGTCCAGCCGTATAACAATACTGTCCGCGCGGTTCATGTTGCCGCTTGCCGTCTCTAAATCGACCACAAGCCCGTCTGTCAAGTGGTAGCCGTACCCGTCGATCCATGCGTACCCCGATTTTATTTTTACGGTCATTCCCCCGTTTGCCACGACCTGCAGATCGCCGTTAAATACGCCGGACTTGAAAAGCGGAAAAAAATAATCAGCCCAGTGGCGGGCATTGTATACCCTGTCGTGGTCTTTGGAATTAAAAAAACTGTAATTCTCTGCCATGCTCTGCTTTCTCCTTTCTAATTGTCTGATAAGTCCACCGTGTCCGGCAGGGGATCGCCGAACGTCGGGACGACTGACAAGCCGCCGTTTTCGTATATCTCCTGTACCTCTGTGATCCGCTTATCCATTTTTATCCCCCATGCCTTTTTGTTTACCGTCACAATGTCGCCTAAATCATAATCAGCCTTATATGTAAAATTCATGTTCGGAAGCGTCACGGCTTCCAGACACTCCACGATCCCGTATTCTGCCAGCTTTTCCGTCCCCCGCTGCACAAGTGCCGCTTTGTACTGCGCGTCTGTCAGATTGTCCCGTTTAATGTCCCGCGCGTCCACCATGATTTCCCGCCGCTCCCAGCCTGTCGCTGCCGGATCGAACGTCGCTTCCATGACCGTGCGCGCCGTTCCCTCTCCGTCCCCGAATACGACCGCATGGGTTTTATAGTTCTGATCGTTTGTCGTGAACGTGGTTTTGTTTATATTCCTGTATATCTCCGAAAATATGACGCGCTTGTTTCCGGTCTGGTTTTCGCTGTGGTCTTTCCCTTCGTATACCTCAAATATGAATTTTTTGTTTTTATAGTCCCCGCGTATGCGGAAGCCCAAATTGCTACAAGCTGATAATTTCGTCATGTATGTATATAAATCTTTGTAGGACACTTGAAGCGATACCCTGCCGCCTGCGCCGCATTTTTCGCCCAGTACAAGGCGCGGAAGCGGGTTTGTGCCGCTTATCGCTGAAATATCCACCAGCCGCCGCATAATGTCTTCATAGGGCGTATCTGCCGCATTTACCACCGTTTTAATGCCGCGCCGTGAAAGCCCCGCAGAAAGCATGTTGCCCGTTGCCGTGATCTCGTTTGAAAAGTCGTCCGCTGCCATTCCGCTAATGATCGCGCTTTCCACCGATCCGGTCATTGTAACAATGTTTCCTTTCTGCAATAGCTTTAAATTTTTGCTGTTTAAGGCTGCGTGAAGTTCCACCGTTCCAGCTTCGTAATATTTCCGCGTCCATATCAGCGATCTATAAACGTCGATCACGCCCTGCCGCATAAGGTTTATATCATACACTTTTACTTGTTTCTGCTGCCGCATTTCCACCGCTGTCTGTGTCATGCTCTCCCCCTCTACGGCATTACATAGCAGTTTTCAAAGTCAAAATTTACATTCATGTAGTCGCCGCCTTCGTCTGCCGTATAGCTTATATAGTTCCTGCCTGTCTCTAGCTGGACATAACCTTCGTTTTCCTCGTCCACGGTGTAGTTGTAGTCTATCTTCTCCCCGCCGCGGAAAAGAATAACGTCTATATTGCCCTGCTCTGTTGTTATGACGATCTGATCGTCCGGCTGCATAGTGCAAAGTAATTTCAGCGTTTCCCCCGTCGTCACGTTCATAATTGACGGGTTTATAACAACGTCTTCCGCAATGATCGTCATTTGAATACCGATTGCCGTTGTGCTGTTATTGTCCACGACCTTGATTGTCTCTTTTGACCGCGTACCAAATTCCATGCCGCTTTCCGGTATCTCGCACGGAAATTCAAAACCGCTTTCCCAGCTTGCCATTTCAATGTGCGTCGCTGTGTCGTCCTTAAAGTAGGGATCGGGACAAATCAGCGATATAACGGCAGGGCGCAAAACGCCCTTTTCCGCTATATCAATATCTTCCACGCGGTACTTTATTTTCCGTGTCTGCCCGTCCTCGGTGTGGTAAAACGTGCCTTCTGCGCCTTTTTTGAATACGCGCGATAAATGATCTCTGTTTTCCCTGTAATTCCTGCGGATATTCGCCGTAATAACAATATTTCTTTGTTCCAGCGTCTCCCCGCCGTAGCTGCTGCCGTCCGTCGTGGCGTTCTGTGATGTATGTACTGCGTTTTTCATTCTGTATACGCCGTCAAGCGATACAAGAAAAAACTCCGTTACGTCGTGATTGTAGGTAAATACGGCAGAAAGCCCGTTGTCATTCTCGCATTTTATAACTTTTATTTTCTCCACCCCCTTACGTCGGCTTTAGTTTTAGTACGGTCTGCCGCATTGCGTTTCTGTTCAGCCGCGCCGTTTCTGAAGGCGATAATTCGCGCGGGCTGTTGATCGTCAGATTTTGCACAAAACCGCCGCCCCCTGCTGCTGTCTGCGCGCTTCCCGTCGTACCACTGCCGCCCGCCTTTATGTACCCGTCGATCGTCGTAGGCACTCCGCGCGCCATTGCTGCCTTGATCCTCTTTTCCTCTGCGTCCATGCCGTCTTCCACGCCCTGCGCCATGCCTGCCGGAAGCATTTTTCCGACTTGATCCCGCATGACCTTTGACGGGCTGGCAATCCCGAAAAAGTCTTTTACTGCGTCCAGTGCCGACTCCGCTAAATCCTTAAATACATTTATCAGACTGCTGGCGGCGTTCTTTACGCCGTTTATAACGCCGTCTATGATGTTCTTTCCTAAATCCGCCCAGTTGATCCCTTTAAAGGCATTGATGATCGCGGAAAATACCCGTGGCAATGCTGCGACCAGTGACGGGATCGCCCGAATAATTCCCGATATGAGCGCGCCCAGAAGTTCAATACCTGTCTGTATGATCTTTGGCAGATTTGCAATAATCGTGTTCACTGTCGAAGTAATGACCTGTGGCAGCGTTGCGATCAGTTGCGGGATTGCCTGCACAATTCCCGATATGAGCGAATTTAAAAGCTGTATGCCCGTTTCTATGATCTTTGGCAGCATGGAAACGATCTGCGACACAATCGTATTTATGATCGTCGGCAGCATTGCTATAAGCTGCGGGATCGCCTGTACTATGCCCGATATAAGGGACATTAAAAGGTTTAGCCCCGCGTCTATGATTAGCGGTAAATTATCCATGATCGCCTGCACAATAACGGGGATCAGTTCTATAATTGCGGTTATAAGTTGGGGTATCGTCTGTGAAATGCCGTTAATGAGACTTACAAGGATTTGTACGCCCATTGAAATAATCTGTGGCAGATTTGCTATAAGTGCCTGTGATATTGTCTGAATGATAGTGGGAAGCATTGCAAGAAGCTGTGGTATGGTTTCCGTTAGTCCCTGTAAAATCCCGCTAAAAAGTGTTATTGCTGCGTTTAATATCTGCGGTAACAGTGTAGGCAATGCGCCCGTTACTGTCCGTATCAGTGTAAAAAATGCCTGCATGAGCGGCGGTAAAAGCTGATCTGCAATCCCGCCCAACTGTCCGGCTATTCCTGCAAATGCCGCGCTTAGTCCCTCTATCAGTTTCGGGACTGCTTCGACGATCCGTGGCACGGTTTCCATAACGCGTGGAAGCACATTGTCAACCACCGTCAAAATGCTGTCTGCCATGTTGTCGATCAGTCCGTCTAAATCCGCGTTTTCATCAGCAAGCCCCGTCATAAGGTTTTCGTATGCCGACTTTGCCGCGCTGATTGATCCCGATATGGTTTCGCTTGCTTCTTTCGCCGTCGTCCCTGTGATCCCCATTTCGGTCTGTACGACGTGGATTGCGTCTACAATGTCCGCGTATGAGGATATATCATACTCAATGCCGGATAGCTTTGTTGCGTCTTCCAAAAGCCGCTGCATTTCCTCTTTTGTGCCGCCGTAGCCCAGTTTTAAGTTGTCCAGCATTGTATAATTCTGTTTTGCGAAGCCTTGATATGCTGTCTGTATTGATGATATATCCGATCCCATTTTGTTGGCGTTGTCTGCCATGTCTGTGATCGCCATATCTGCTTTTTTTGCTGCCGCTTCGGTGTCCCCGCCCATGCTCTTTATGAGTGCGGCAGAAAAGCCCGTCACGGTTTCCATGTACTCATTCGCCGACAGTCCGGCGGTTTTATATGCGTTGTCTGCGTTTTTTAAAACCGTGTCCTGCGCCTTCATCAGACTATCATAGTCTTTTTTGGCGTCTTCCGTCGATTTTCCGACGCTTTTGGCGTATTCCTCTAATGATTGCCCGCCAGCCCCAAAAAGCGTCTCTACGCCGCCCACAAGCTGTTCATAATCGGCGTAGTGTTCCACCGCGCTTTTTGTGATCGCTGCGCCTGCTGTGAGTGCTGCCGTAGAAAAAGCCGCAAACGCTTTCATTGTGCCGCCGATCGTTACTTCTAACGCCTTAAAGCCGCCCTTTGCCGCGCCTGCTGCCGCATTTCCTACCGCCGCCAGTGATTGCTGGAGCGAAGGCAGCTTGCTTTTTAATTCGTCAGCTTTTTCTTTCATGCTGTGGAAAGCGTCAGCGACTTTTTTAACGTGCGGGTGGGAATTTTTAAAGGCTTCTACCTTTTGCCGCGCTCCCTCGACCGCTGATCCGATCTTCTTTACGGCTTCGCTTTCTTTTACGGTTTCCGTGATTTTTTGCTTTGCTTTCACAAAACCATCTGCCAGCTTTCCCACGATCGGTATATGGCTTGCAATCTTGTATATTTTCTGTCCCAGCGTTTCCGCTTCTTTTGCCGCTTTCTTTTGCTGTGTTTCTGTGTCTTTAAGTTCTGAATTATATTCCGTCAGCTTTTGTTTTGTTGCGGCAATTTCGCGCTGTAAATCTCGGTACTCCGCGTCGTCTATGTCTTTCCCCGCTTCTGCCATTTGCTGCTGCGCCTGTGTCAGAAGTTTCAGCTTTTCTTCTGTTTCTGTGATTGCTTGCTTTAATACAGTCTGCTTTTGTGCCAAAAGTTCTGTATTGCTACTGTCATTTTTTAACGAATTATTTATTTTATCTAATTCGCCCGAAAGTGCTTTGCTTGTGTTCTCCGTATCTTCCAGTGCTTCGTTTAGTGTCTTTTGTGTTTTTTGCGTACTTTCTAGCTGTGTGTTATATCCCGCTAGTTTCTGCTGTGTTGCTGCGATCTCCCGTTGCAAGTCCCGATACTCTGCGCTATTATCCGCATTTTTTCCGTCTTCCTCCATTTCTTTTTGTGCCTGTATCAATGTTTTTAACTTGCCTTCCGTCTGTTCGATCGCCTGTTTTAATACAGTCTGTTTCTGTGCCAGCAACTCCGTATTTTGCGGATCGAATTTTAAAAGGGAATTTATGCCCTTTAACTCTCCCTGCAGGCTTTTTGTTTCCGCGTTCACTTTTGAAAGTGCTTGGTTTAACGGCTTTGTGTCGCCGTCGATTTTTACAGTAATTCCTTTCAGTCCCTTTGACATTGCCGCTTACCCTCTCTTTCCGAAAAGTCGCCGCAGGCTTTGTCTGTCCGGCTCTGTCTGCGATAGCGTCCGCGCATTTTCCAGATATTCGCGCCCTTCTTCTGTTTTGTTCATTTCATGTATGAAAGCGTCCCGTTTGTACTGCAAATAGTCTATGTATTCAAGTTCTTCTATCTCGTTTACATTCAATCCGGTGTACTCATGCACCAAATGTTCCCAGTACGTCGGTATGTCATAAATCCCGCTTTCGTCTGTCGGATAGAAGGGCAACTCTAGTTTGGGTTTAACGCTTCGCCATTTGCAAATTTTGTGTACTGTGTGAGAAACCCTTTTATTTCCTCTATTGAAAACTGTTCATCTACCCAGTCCACCGTTATTTTTTCGCCTTTCAGATTGTTGGAAAGAATTTGCGCTGTCAGTTCGTATAATTCGTCTATTGTTTCCCTGTCTGCTTCGTTCTTTTCCGCTGCTGTCTGCGCTTCGCCTTTTTTCTCCACAATTTCCTGCATATCTATTAACGCATGGAATACGCGCTTTTTAGGCATACCGACATGGATCACTTTTTCAAATTCCACTGTCTTTCCGTTTTCCTCGCGTTCGTCGTCGAAGGTCAGAACCATGTAATTTCTTTTTGCTTTTTGAAAATTTACTTTATAATTCATATTTTTACTTTCCTTCCGTATGTGCTGGGGCTGGGAACGCCAGCCCCGCGTTTATCTGTTATTCCGTGCCGCTGCCGCCTGCTGCCGTCTGCTCCGCAAGGAAAGAAGCGATCTTTGCCGCCTTGTCGCTTCCTGTCAGCGTGTAGCCTTTCGCCTTTGCGATTGTCTCAATCTGTGCAACGGTCAGCGCGTTTAATTCGTCTTCCGTGTATGTCTTCTGGTATTCCTCATCAATTTCTTCCACAAACTCAATCAGCGTCCCGCGTTCGTCGTGGGGCTTGCAGGAAAATTCCGCGTCAATCACGGTTGCGCTGTCCGGTGCAAACGTGATTGTGAAGCCTGCGTTGTTTCTGCCTACCACAAGCAGATAACAGTTGCCTTCCACCGCGTCTTCATGCACAAACAGGATCGCATACTGTTTCCCGTCGTCGTTCGCCGTCCCGCCGATTTTCAAGCGGCGGTATGTTTTCCCGTCCCTTGTTTCCGTCGTGATCTCTGCTGTCGCCGTAAACTTTGCCAGCGTCTGCCCGTTCCATGTGAAAAGCCCCGATTTGAAAGTGGCTTCTTCGTCTGTCAGAATTTCCTTGACGATATGCCCTAAATCGTCCTTTTCCTTTGTCATGGTGGGCTTGTACTCAATACTTGCGCCGCCCTTGATCCAGCCCGCGTGGTTTTCCTCTGTCATAAGCAGCTTTAAAATCTCTGCAAAATCTTTCGCAAAGTCGCCCGTAAACTCTGCCATGTAAAGTTTACCGCTCCCCAGTGTGACTTTTTCCTTCGTTCCTTTTTTCATGCGCCCTTACCTCTTTTCTATAAAATTTGTTGTATAGATTGTTTCAAACATTTTTTCTTCCCCGATCCACTCCCTTTCTTTTGTTACTTTCCATGCCTGCTTCGCAAATGCCGCTTCAATCTTTTTTTCGTTCTCCGCGTCAATGCGCGCCGCGTAAAATTCGACTGTCAGATCGTGGGATATGATCTGCGCGTGGAAGTCGTCGCCGTCTTCGTCTGTCCTGTCAATGAAAGCAATAAACGGCAGCTTTTGTGGCTTTGTGAAAGCTACTTCCGCGACTGGAAGCCCTGTTTCTATTTCTAAATATTTTTGAATATTCATCAGCTACCACCCCACAATCCCGCCAGTCGTTCTTCTAAAACCTGTTCGGCGATCTGCCGACCGTATTTAATGTGTTTTACTGCCTTTGTCCTGTGCGTCCCGTCCCTCGTTAAATGCCCGTTTTCCAGCAAGTGCGTCAGCCTGTATTCCGGTTCTTCAACGTGCCATTCTGCTGCATAGTGGTGGCGCGCCTGCCAGCCACGATCTATTACAAAACTTCTCCTGTATGTTCCGGCGCGCTTTCTTTTGCTTACGGGCGCGTACTGTTTCGCTGTTTCATTGCAAGCGTCGGCGGCTTCGTCGATTGCTTCCACAAGTTTCTTTTCTTCGTTGTCTGCCCATTCAAGCAGAATTTCAGAAAGTTCTTTCCCCAGCAATTCCGGCGGTATTGTTGCTTTAACCGCTCCCATTTTCAAAATCCCTTTCTTTGTGTTTCTCGAATTTAACAAGCGTTAGTTTTGTGATCGGCGGCAGCGTGTCTTTGATATGATCCGCCTTGTCAATGTCGTATTGCTTGCCCTCGATCACTACGACTTGATGCGGTTCTATGTCCCGCTGCTGCAATATGTGTATTACACGATCCACGCGGGTATCTGCTGCCCGCGCCGCATAGTGTCTTGTGATCCCCACGTTTTCATTGCCGAAGCGCAGCCCTGTTTTTACTTTTTCCAGCCTGTCTTCCCCGTTCACGTTGCACACGTCCACGATCCCGTCGTTAAATTCTTCAAACTTTGCTTTCATCTGCTGCCCCGCTTTCCTTTTCCGGTACATTTGCCACCGCCGCATTAAGCGCAAAAGAAGTCAACTGCGAAGAAAAATCATGCTCGAATTGCTCAATGGCATTTGAACGACCATAGCGGCAGAAAGAGAAAAGAAGCGTCCGTGCCGTCTTTTCTGTTGCAAAGTTGATTGTATCGCCCTTTAATTCTTCCAGCCGCGCTTGTCCCTGCTGCATATATTCCCGTATTTTCTTTTTTGTCGCTTTGTCCTTAAAAGTAATATCTAATTCATTCAGAATATCTTCCAGCAGAATATCTTCGGCTGTCTTTTCTTGTACTTCTGCCATATTGCACCGCCTTTTTATGATAGGCGGCAAGGGAAGCCCCGCCGCCTGTATGTCTGTTAGTTTCTGCCTGCTGCCGTCTGCGCCGCAAGGAAGGAAGCGATTTTTTCCGCTTTGTTGCTACCCTCAACCGTGTACTTCATATACGCCGCCAGCCCCTCAATCTGCGGTATTGTCAGCGCGTTTAATTCATCTTCCGTCCACTGTGTTTTCTCGACGGTTTCCGACTCTCCTGTATGTGCTGCCACACCTTCTGCCGTATATGCCGCAGCACTTACCGCCGCGCCTGCTGCCGCCGTATATATCAGATATGCGGCGGGCTGCAGTTCGCTAATGTCAAGCACAAGGAAGCTGTTATTGTCCTTCGGTCTGCCGTTTCCGTAAAGGTGTCCTGCATACACCCTTTCACGCTCCAAAAACTTGTAGCTGTCGTCATACTCGATTACACCGTCTTTCCCTGTGCCGATCCCGCAAAAATACTGTTTTGCGATACCCAGTACGGCTTTTCCGTTCGGTACTTCCTCGGACTGTATCACTTCCGTGGGATAGGGCAGTACATTATTGGCGTATGTGCCGTCGGGACGCTGAATCGTGGTTGCGGGCATGACCTTCTGCCAGTAATCAACCGGATTTACGACCATAATCACTTCGCCGACCGCGCGGGGGCGGTTATTCCTGCTTACCGCCATTTTCCCAATCAGCCCGCCGTATACTTCCGGTGTAAATGCCGTAACCTTGACCGCGGTCTTGTCGGGATAGGGCGCGCCGTCTGTTCTGGAAGCGTTCAAGTCTTTCATCATGCCGATCGGCATTTTTACGCCCGTCCCGCACACGATCCCTTCTTCCAGCCCGACGTATAAAGCGTCCTGCAAAACCTGTCTCACATAGCTGTCAAGCCACGTCGCCCCTAAATCCAGCATTGACTTTGCAACGGGCATGAACGCGGTTAAACTGAACATAACCATGTCCAGCTTTTCAAATTCGCCAGACAATTCTTCTTCAATCTTTTTCGTGATCTCTCCCCATACGGCTTTCTGCTTCCCGTTTTTATTTAAAATCCATTCCGTGACAAATGTGGTATTGTTAAAGTCAATCACGGAAAGAAGTTTATGTTCCGCTTTCAGACTGTCGAACACGTCTTCAATGATTGTCTTGGGCATGGTTACATCAAGATTTGCCAGTGCCTGTTTGGGACTGTTAGATTTCATGGCGGTAATAACTGCTTCATAGTACCGCTTTTCCTCGGAAGTGATCTGCCGCAGCCCCCGCGCCGCCAGTGCTGCCGCGTCCATCTGTTCAACTGCTGCCGCGTCCTTTGCGCGCTCCAAAACTTCCTGCTGGATATTTTCTGCCATATCCACGAACGCCTGCGCCACCTGTGCCGTGTCTTCGCTCTTTAATGCTTCGTTGAACGCCTGCGCCAGTTCCTCGCGTGTCAGTTCCTTAACGTCTTTGCTTTTCATGTTCTTTTTACCTCTCTTTCAGATATTGTGCCGCCGCTGATCCGATCAGTGCGGCAAGTTTATATTTTCGAGTGCCTTTTTGCTTTTTGTCCTCGTCGTCTTCGTCGTCTTTGTCGTCCGTGTCCTCGTCTGTACCGTCCCCGCCGTCGTCGTCGCTTCCGGTGTCGCCTGTGCCGTCTGTGCCGTCCTCGTCGTCTGTTTCCTCGTCGTCTTCGTCGTCCGTGTCCTCGTCCTTTTTCTGTTTTGCCCTGCAAAACTCTTTCATTTCCTCGCGGAAAGCCTTCTGCGCCGTCATTTCGCGTCGCATTTGTGCAAGCTGCTGTTGTAACTGTTGTGTCATATCCGGCGCGGGCGTTGCCGCCTTGTCCACCTCGTCAGCGAAGCCCATTTCCACCGCCTGTTCTGGTGTTAAATAGGTTTCGTTGTTCAACATTTCGATCAGTTCGTCTTCCGTGATGTTCACGCGCTCCATGTAAATCTGCCTGTTACTCTCCATAAGCACGTCCAGATCGTCCGCTGCTTTCCGCAGTTCGGCAGCGTTCCCCGCCACCGATAGCCACATATTGTGAATTAAAATGCTTGTACCCAGCCCCATGATCCGGCGGTCTGCCGCCTGCATGATAACGGACGCGATAGAATACGCGAAGCCGTCAACATATGCCACAATCTCTTTACATTTTTTCTGTTTAAGCTGGTTATAGATTGCGATCCCCTCTTTGACTGATCCCCCGTATGAATTGATATGTAATTCAACGGTTGCGCTTTCGGGTATCTCTGCCAGTGCCTTTCTGAAAAATTCCGCGCTTGTCTCGCTTTCGGTATATTCCCACGTCCACCAGTCAAATGTGCCGTATTCCGACACATCATCATAAATATATAATTTATGAACGTCCGATCCGGCTTCCTGTCTGAAGCAATAGTGCGCTTTCTGCTGTTTCATTCTGTGCCACCCCCTTCCGTGTCGCCTAAATGCGCCATTTTTTCCGCTTCGGCGTAATTTTTTGTTATATAATGTTTCTGCGACCAGTCGCTTCCGATCGCTGTGTCGCCCAGCTTTGTGCGCAGTTCGTCGATACAGTACAAGCCGCTGGAAAGCAGCTTGTCGCTGTTTGTCGCCTGCTCGAAAATGTCTATATGCTGTATGCAGTTTGTGTTAATGTCAATATAATTCCCTTTGCAAAACTGTTTCGCGCCGTACCGCTTGCGCGTCGCTTCCTCTCCCAGCTTTTCCGTAATCGGATCAATGGCAAAAGTCAGAAAGTTTTTAGTGATCTTTTCGACCTCTGAAACGTCCCCCAGTATAAGGGCTTTTGGAATACGCCACGCGCGCCCCGCCATTTCAAATTCGTAATTGATCCGCTCGTTTATGTCTGCTGGCGTTGCCGTCGTCCCCTGTTTTGTCACGTCCGTATATGTATAACCATTCTGCAACGGCAAAACCGCCGATCCTGCTTCATAAAACGGCTTGAAGCGTTCGGTTATAAGTTCGTTTAACTTTTCTTGGAAGTCTTTCTGCTGGGACGTGTTCGCGTCAATGTTCAATATGCCTTTCTGCGATCCCTGCCGCAGCATATTTCTAACGGCTTTTGCCACCGTCTGCCCGTAACTTGTATACGATCCTTCCAGCCGCCGCCTTGCGTCTATGTTGTTTAGCTGCATATAGATCACTTCGCCGGACGTGTACGACCTTTGAAGCGTCAAGTCCCCGATCGTGATTCCCGAAAACACATCTTCATAAAATGCGTATGCCCTCCGGCAAAAACTGTCTGCCACATACAGATAGCCGCCCATTTCCACAATTAAGGCTTCGTTGTCATAGCATAGATTAGAAATAAAGTGCTGCATAAAGTCGCTGCTGTTTTCGTTCGGGTTTGGCTCGTAGTTCCACAAGTAATACTCTGCGCTGCGCTCCGGCTTTCCCTTTACGAATGTTCTGATCTCGCACTTCCCGATCGTGTTTGCCACCATGTTGATCGCGCAGGCTGTCGCCAGTTCCTTGAAAAAAACTTCTGTAAATTCTTCCGCAATCTGTGTCTTTACGCTGATCGTTGACTGTTTCCCGAAGGCTTTTAAAAAATACTCTGTCATGTTCACGCCGCCCACCCCCTTTCTTTAGAATGTGAATAGCGGCAGCACTTCGCCGCCCGTCTGTTCTTCCGGTATTAGTTCATGCTGTGTCATTGCCGCTACATACGCAAAAAATCCGTCTGTTTTCCGGCTCTTTGCTTCGATTTTCTGATACTCATAATTTCCGTATTTTTTCGACTTCACTTTTTTAGTGTTGTTCGTGTACCACCGCATGATCGGGCAGTCGCCGTATACAATATTGTGATTGCGGAAGCCGCTGTCAATGATAGGCTCGATCTTTATTTTGTCAGACGGGCGCACCAGCTTTATATTTTTGTTTTCATAGGTAAAGCCGACGCGCGCCAGTGCTGTTTTCAGTAAGGCGAAGCGGTAATCATCTAACGCCAGCATAGGGATATTGTAAAAGTTTGTCTGTACCTCTACCCAGTCCGCAATCAGTTCCGGTGGGATTTCCGGCGCGTCTATGATCTCCGCGTCCCCTGCTGCCACCGCTTCCATGTACGGAAATTTTATGCGCGGCAAGTCCGCGCTGTTTGCGCATATCCATGTATGCTGTTTAAAGACAAACTTTGCGCCCCGCTTTGTGAGTACGCCAGCCGCCGCAAAATCATTTATTTTTGTGTAGTCTATGCCGATCACTCCTGTTTCCCGCATGATCGGCGGCTCTACTTCCTGCCGCGTTATCAGTATATTTTCCCATGATGTTAATTCCACCTCGCTGTTTCCCTGCCGTATGTTCATGCGCTTAGTCATAAAGTCGGACGCGGAAGACCTGTTTTCTTTCCACTCCCTGTACTCTTTGCGCGTTTCCTCCAGCAATGTAGGCAAATACTGAAGACTTGGGTTCGCTTTGTGCCAGTTTTCTTCGTCGTGTACCTCTTCGGGATCGTCAAGCATACACATAAAAGGCAGTAGCCCGTTGTCGTCAATCTCAAAATCTAAAATGCGTTTTGATTTCTCGATCAGATCATCTAAAACGCCGTCGCATACGTCGCCATTGGTTGTCGTGTATGTCATGCGCGGCTGGGGCTTTTTCCCCAGCGCAGTCGTAAACACTTTTATATTGTCGTAGCTTTCAAATGCGTGTACTTCGTCAAAATCTACCTTGCCGGATCGCAAGCCGTCCTTTGATTTTGCATTGTTCGTCCGGTATTTGATCTTTGACCGCGTTTTTCTGCACTGTATTTCTGATTTTGTCCAGCGGAAGTGCCGGATCAGCTTTTTTCTGTTCTTCTCCAGCACGTTGTATATATCATCAAAGGACGTGCGCGCCTGTTCTTCCGCTGTGGCGCAAATATCTATGTCATAGTTTGGTATTCCGTTGTATGGGCTTATCAGCGCGAAGTCCTCAAACGCTAAATAGCCGTTTTTTCCTGCGCCCCGTCCCACAAAAATCAGCAGATCGGGGAAGCGCGGCAATCCGTCTTCCCTGTATACGCAACAATGCAAAGTGAACACGAATTTTTCCCACGGGAATAACTTAAAATCAAAATACTTTTCCAGCTTCATGTAATTGTGAAGCTGTTCCGTGTTTATGGTTAAATTTTCGCTTTCAAATACCTTTTTTACGAATTTAACCAGCTTTTTTTGGTATAAACAGACTTTTTTTAGCCCTTTTTTGCCCCCGTTTTCGACCATGTAAATATAGTCGCATAGTTCCGGTACGTCTTTATAATTCGTCGTCAAAGTCCCCACCGCCTAACATAGCGTTGGCTTTTAGCCCTAACTCTGCGAGCAGCTTTAACATTTGCGCATTTGTCTTGTTGAACATTTCCACGGCTTCGTTTTTTTTCATGCCGGACTGCCCGCCGCCGTTGTTGTATTTTACGATAGTTCCGCGCTTTTGAATGTCTTCGATCAGCAGGGTTTTTGTAACATACATAGCCATGTAGTCGTCGATCATATCGTCAAAAAATTTCCCGTATGTCCCGTTTGCTTCAAGCTGCTGCCGTAAGTCGTTTTCAATCTCTTTATACTTTTTTGTGCGTGTGATCCGCTTTACGTCCTCGCTCCTGTTGTCCGGTTTCTTTGCCATGTATACCACCCCCCTCATGTGCGCGCGATTTTCCGTTTTGTCTACCCCATGCCCCGTTTCCCGTCCGTCGCTCAAAATCCAAAACTTTTTTGGCGGGGGGATCATTTACCAGCGTTCCTCATTCACAAATTTATTTTTATTATCTTTCTTCCAGCCTTTTCCCTTGTCATGCTCTTTATTGTGGCAATCCTCGCATAAAGGAATTAAATTGTTATACGTCACGCCGTTGTATGTGTATGTCCTCGACAATGCCAGTCGCGGATGCCGCTGCACCCACTGAACATGGTGGACGCTGCGGGCTGGCGTATGAAAGCCCCGCTTCTTGCAATGCTGGCACTCGTAATTATTTTCTTTCATAACCGCTTCGGATAGCTGCCGCCACTCTTTGCATTTATAGAATTTATACAGCTTGTCTTCTGCGATCAGTTGCTTGATCCACTTTTCCAGTGCGTCCTGTGTCATAGATATATAGCCCGCTCTCTTTATGCTGGGTACGACTGCCGCACCCAGCCGAAGGAAAGTATAAGGCATATAGCAAAATAAAAAGGGACGCAAACAACATCAAATTATAATTGTGTCGTCTGTGTCCCTCGTATCTTCGCTGTATGCCTTATTTACGGCTTTATTTTAACATATCCCCGTAATATATGCAACTTCTTATTTCTGCCCCAGCGTGGCGCGCTGTGGCGCGTTCTGCTGCCCTTTCTGTGTCCCGTCCTGTCCTGCTGCCAGCGTCGCTTTATATATTGCCGCCTGCTGCCGTCCGTGCCTATGTAAACGGCAGTTCTTCGTCTATCCCGTCCGGTATGTTCATAAAGCCGCCGCTGTCCGTCGGATAGTCCCCCGCTGCCGTCTGTGCGTTTCCCTGCTGTGCCTGTCCTGCTACCGCCTTGCTTTCTGCAAACTCCTGATCTTCTGCCACTATATCCGTTGTATATACCTTTACGCCGTCGCGGTTCGTGTAGCTGCCTGTCTGTATCCGCCCTGTTAATACAATCTTTGTCCCCTTGTGCAAATACTTTTCTGCAAACTCCGCAGCTTTCCCGAAAGCTACAACGGAAGGAAAGTCTGCGCCCGCGTCCTTTCCCCTGCGGTCTACTGCCAGCGTATACCGTGCTATACACATTTGTTCCTGTGAATCGCCCTTTGCTGAATACCTCACTTCGGGATCGCGCGTCAGCCGTCCCATAAGTATAACTTTGTTCACTGTCTGCCCCTCTTACTTTCTTTTATTGTTTGTTTCGATCCATGCCAAAACAACGACCGTTAAACAAATGATCGCCGTTATGATAATTGCTGTCATATTTACGTTTGCCATTCTCTCACTTCCTTTCTGCCGCTTTATTTGCTATGATGATCGCCAGCGTGACCGGAAAAGCCACGCCCGCGAATATGCTATATTTTTTTATCTGCTTTTTCTGCTTTTCGTCGGCTTCCGGTGTTTTCTTTGATGTTAAAAGAAACATATAATAGCCGAAGCCTATTGCTAATTCTATGTAGAGAAATGCGGCTATCCCTACCGCCACGCCTGCTGCCGCGCTCATGCTTTCCCGCCCCCATTTCCTTTTCTATCCTCATACACTCTTTAAGATATTCTTTGTGGATATTATCGAACCAAAATTCCCACTCTGCGTCGTGCTGCTCTGTTTCCGGTTTATCGTGGCTTTTAGCCATGATATGCGCCGCTTCATGTGCAATTATTTCCAGTGCGTCCTGCCAGCTTAATTCTACGGCTATCCCGATCAGAAAATTTCCGTCACTGTCTTTCTGTGTAAATCCCCAGTTTCCGTCGCATTGTTCTTTTGATAAAAATACAAGTTCCGCAGTAATATCATTTACTTTTCGGATCGTTTCAAAGAGAATGTCTAACGGATTGTTTAATATTTTTATCATCTGTTATTTTTTGCCCCCTTTCCCCTGTTTCTTTTTCACACGCCGGAAACGGACAGTTTTTGCAGTCCTTATTTTCACATTGTCCGTTATTTGTATCTGTGAAAAAGCCGCGTATACTTTCCGCTATTTTACCCACGTTCTGCCCGTTCCTTTCTTGCCTGCGCTTTCTGAATAATCAGTTTTATTTTTATAACTTCGCTGTCCTCTAAATATTCGCACACGTTCGCAAGATCGGACGCGGCGGCGTACCGCTCCGCTTCATCTTCCGTCATTTCCCCTCTTTCTGAAAAATCCGCGTTTTCCGCTGCCCTGTTTTCCTGTGTTTCCTCTCCTGTCGCCAGCCCCGCCACTGTCTGCCCGTCCTGTTCGATCGTTATTGTGATTTTTGTTTTTTCCATGCCCTGTTTTCTCCTTTCCCGTTTATACCGTCGATCCTACGTCGTCCAGCCCGTATTCCCGCTTTCTGCGCTTGCAGTCTTCCAGCATACGTTCCAAAATGCCCACTTCCTCGTCGCTCATATAGATATAATACTTTTCAAGCATTTTCAGCGCATGAAGGCGGCGCGTGTTTTCCTTTTCGTCCTCGTTTGTGTCGGTATCTGACATTTGATCCGTTTTCTGTTCTGTGATACTGCGCTTTTCCTTTTCCTCTCCTTTTTTCGCGTCCACCATTTCGCGGATTTCCTGCGCTTTTATGTCTTCGCCTGCTGCCACCCGTCCGGCAATCTCTTTTTGTTCGTTTTCCGGTAACTGGCTTGCTGCTGCTGCCGCTGTTACGCCCATTTCGCCTTTTTCAAACTGTTCTTTTACTTCCGGTACAGCATTTTTATTGATCCTGTTATAGTCCCCGATAACCGCCGCAGACGTTCCCATAATTCGCGCCACATAGTCCCGCACCCGTTCGCCGTGTTCCAAAATCAGCAGCTTTTCCCGCTGCGCCTGTTTTAGTGCGTTTTTCCATTCCTCGGCTTCGATCATCTTGTCATAGTCGGTATAGTGGCGGTTAAAGGCGTTTCCGATCAGCACATGAAGCCTAAACTCCGTTTCCGTCATGTCCTTATAGCGGCAGTTTACGACGCGGAAATTTTCTGCGCCGCCCTGCACTAACATTTCAATGGCTGCGCGCCGCCTGTGTCCGCTTGCCAGCCAGTATTCGCCGTTTATGCGCCCTAATATTAAAGGCTCATGCAAGCCGCCCGCCATTTCGATTCCTGCCGCCAGTTCCTCTATTTCGTCCATGCTGTATTTATTGTGTTTCGTCACTATGATTTTTTCATAGTCCAGCCGGATTTCTGCAAAATCCTTTTCGATCGCGCCCGCTTCCCCTGTTGTCGCCGCGTTCATAAGGTTTTTAATGTTAAATGCCATTTCCGCTTCCCTCTCTTTCCATTCGCTCCTGTAATGCCTTTATACAGGCGTTATGTAGCTTTATGTCGTATACGCTTGTACTGTTCGCTTCCGCGTGCGCTCTGTACTTTTCCAGTCGTTCTATTGCTTCCGCGCTTGTCATTTCCTCTTTGTCCGTCTGCCTTTTTCTTATGCGCCCGATCTGCCTTTCCAGCTTTTCTTCTCTGATCTCGGCGACCTTATCCCCGCAAAATAACATTTCTTTCATTTGTTCCAGCATGATTTCAACGTCCGCGATTTCCTCAATCAGATTTATATAGGCTTCGCTTCCCTTGTCCAGCCCGCTTTCCTCAATCGCCCCATATCCGCACTTTAAATCTTTTCGCCAGAATTTATTTATTGCCTGTGTCAGTTCTGCCATTTCCTCTATACACTGGCGGGATTGTGCGTCATACCCGTACCGCAATACAATTTCCTGTATTCTTTCATCAGTCATTTTTTACACCCTGCCTTTCTTTATCTCGTTATAGAATGGATTTTTAAGTAATAATTCAGCCACCCTTTTGTCGCTCTCATAACATGCTTTTGCTTGACCGCATGGATTGTCACACTTGAAATATCCTGTTTTTTCTTTATTTGCCTTGTTGCAATGCTCACATGGTTTATTCATTTTTGCGCCCCGCTTTCCTGCAAATACTCATTTACAAATTTTCTGTATGTGACCGCTGCCGCGCTGCGCGGGCTGTACTTCTCCAGCGGCTCTTTGTAGTATGTCGCCGCCGTTACCTTGTCCGACCGTCTGATCCGCGTTAAAAATACCCTGTATCTGCAATTTTCACGAAGCCATTTTTCTGCCGCTTCGTTTTCCGATGTCTTTCTGTAATTTGTCAAAAGTATTCCGGCGATCCGAAGCCCCGCGTTCAATGCCTGCAGTTCCTCAATCTGTGCCGTTATTGTTTCCACTCCGTCCAGTGCCCAGTTGTCAAGCGTGATCGGGACTATGACTTCATCAGCGGCACATAGCGCGTTAATGGTACACATCAGCAGCGCGGGCGGGTTGTCGATAATACAATAGTCGTATTTCTGTTTTACCCCCTGCAAATACTCTTTTGCCCTGTTTTCCTGTCTCTCCGTTCCTGTGCGGATCGCGTTGTCTGCTTCCAGAAGGGAAATGTTCGCGTTTACAATTTCGATCCCGTGTTTTTCCTGTATGATCGGTGTACGCCTGTATAAAATTTCCGCTGCGCCGCAAGTGTCTTCCCCGCCGTCGTAGCAATCGCAAAACTGGCTGGCGTTCCCCTGCGGATCGTTGTCAATCAGCAAAACGCGCTTCCCGTGCTTTTCTGCCAGCAGCGTCGCCATATTGATCGCGGTTGTGGTCTTTCCGACCCCGCCTTTTAAGTTGATGATTGCAATAGTTTTCATGTGTCGTCTTTCCTTTCCTTCGTTTTTGTTTTTGTGCCGCGCCTAGTCGTAGGCGTAAATATCAACATTTTTCAGAATACACGCCGCGCAATCTTCCGATCCGTCGCTGTCGTCGCAGTCTTTTGGTAGAAAATCGTCGCCGAATATGCACCCGCCGCGCGCTCCCTCTGCTGCCAGTGCCGCTTTTATCGGTAATACATCACGTCCGGCGCAGTAAATAGCAATACGTTTCTGTGGTCTGCACGGCTTGGAAGCCGGATTGCTTAAAATCGTTCGTACCCCCTGCAAATAGCTTTCTAACTCCTGTGTGGCTTCTACTCCGCTATAACATACCGTAACTTTATAGCCCTGTTCTTTTAAAGCCTTGATCCACTCTTTTTGGTGGTCTGTCGGCTTGTTTTTCCCGTACTTCATTTCGATATACAAGCCCGCGAAGCCATTCATGGGGACGGGAAGGCAAAGATCGGGAACGCCCGCTTTTACGCCCATAGCTTTGAAACGCGCCGCTTCCTTTACGTCCCGCTTTCCCCCGTTCGGGATATGAAATAATAATTTGAGTTCGGGGAATCGTCCCGTGTTCCAGTTCGCCCATTCTATCACGCCCATTTGTTCCGTATCTTCCCCGCGTTTTAAATTTCCGTACATTTTGCCGCCCCTTTCTATGCGCCGTAATTAAGCCTGATCCCGTCCGCAATACCAGCCGCCGCTTTTCTTGCTTTCTCGTTATTCAGCCCGAAGCCCTCCGCAATACCAGCCGCCGCCGCTTCTCCAATCTCTAACGCCGCCCGCGCTGTATAGCCTGCTGCCGCGTCCACTCTTTCAATATCCGTCATTTCCAGCGACTTTCCGCATACTGTCATATCTGTACCGCCCGCCACATCAATACCCATGTATATCTGCTTCCCGTCCGGCGTTGCGCTCCGTCCTACGCTCTGCCCTGCGCCTGCTGTTGGCTCTTTCAGATATGCCGCAGCTTCAGCAAACAAATTGAATTTATTTGCGCTGTACCAGCGTTCCTGTCCTAAATCGTTTTTAACTTTGATTTCTTTTAGCTGCCACGCTTTCCTTCCTGCTTTCACGTCCAGCACGTCGTACATTTTCCCGAATGTCAGCGGAAGCCCGTCCGCTGTCCTTGTCCTCTTAAATTCTGCTTTCATTTCCCTGTACCTCTCTTTCTGCCGTCAACGGCTTTCTGTACTCTGTTAATTCCTCGATAATCAGATCGCGCGGCAGAATATCACGGCAAAAATAAACCGTTGCAAAACTCACGCCCTTTTTATAGTCCCTCATGCTCTGCGGGCTGTGAAACGCGATCCGCTTGTCAAATGCTAAAATCTGTATACCCTGTCTAAAATATTTGTACCTGTCTACGCTCTGTAAAGAATTAAGCGGCAAAAGCACCGCAAACGGCTTCCCCAGTTCGTAAAGCCTTTTTAATACCGCGTCTTTTTGCGTAAAAGGCGGGTTTGATACTATGCAATCATATTCCGGCGGTTCGTATGTGAAAAAGTCCAGCCCGTCCGATATGTCCGACCGTATAACAGAAAATCCCCCCTAGCCTTGAATGACTGATAGAACGCCGACCACTCACGGTCAAACGGTGTCCACACCCGCGCGCCCTCTGGTATGTATTTCAGAATCGGATCAACGGCATAATACGGCGTGTACTGCTCGTTGCTTTCCTCTGTCCGGTCTGCCTTTAAATATCCTGTATTAAGTCCCATTTTTCTTTTTCTCCCTCTGCGGTTTCTCTGTGATCTCCACTTCCCCTGTTTCTAGGTTTAGTGTGTAGCTTTCCTTTGTCCGTTTCCGGCTTGTCCCGTCATAGATCAGCGTGTAAGTAAAATACATGAAGCCTGTTACCTCATGCCATGCTTCTGCCACGCTGTCTTTGTCTAAATACCAGCCCTTTGGTATTTCGATCGTGTGATTGTAGGCGTTTTTCGATCGTACCGTCGTTTTTGTCGGCTGCGGTATCTTTAAATTTTTGCTGGAATTGTACCGCCTGCCGGAAAAGCCCTCACATGTCCTCATGGTCTTTTCTGAATATTTCACAAAATACGAAGCCAGCTTCCTGTACTGCCCGCTTTCGTCTAACGGCTTTATTGTGATCCAGCCTTTATCCCAGCATTTTTTCAGCTTTGCGATCTCTATGGCATTTAATACCATGTGGACGTGTGCCGCTCCCCTCTCCCCCACCTCTGCCACCCATACATACTTTGCAACGTCCCCCGCCGCTTTATATACTTTGCGAATATCCCGAAGCAGCTTGTCAACGTCTGCCCGTAGTTCCTCTTTCCCTGCTGGGCGTTTATCCTTTTCATACGACCATGTAATATACAGGCTTGTACTATCAAAATTTTCGTTTAATATCCATGTCAGCTTTTTTATTGCCTGCCTGCTGTTCACTTTCTTTTGTGCTTCGCTTGTCTTATTTTCCTTCTGTCTTCTCGATCCCTCTTTTGTGTCGGTTCGGGTTGCATAATAGAAAGTATGCTGCTTTGTCTTCCCCGCCCTGCACGTCTCATGTCTATACGGCATTTTTACACCACCCTGTCGATAAAATAATATGCTTAACAAGTCCGAACGGCGGTTAAAATCCCGCCATTTTCCTTGACTTTTTACCGTACAAGCCGTATAATTATTACAGGTTTTATTTTTAGCTTTGTACGGCTTGACCGCTTTGGATTTCCCGATCCGAAGCGGTCATTTTTTCGTCTTAATTTTTGCATTTTTCAATGTGCGTTTTAATTTGTGTCGCCTGCTGCCGCTGCGTCTTTTTCTATTTCCCCGCATACCCCCCCCGAAAAGAAAATCAAAACGCATTTGTGCCATTTCTTCCCGCAGGCGTTTGTCTGCTTCCGTGAAATATTCTTTGTCAATCTCAAAACCTAAAAAATTATGTCCTGTCCGGTATGCTGCCCGCAGACACGCGCCCGATCCGGCGTGTGTATCCAGTATCTTGTCGCCTGCTGCCGCATAATTCGCGATCACCCATTCATATAACCGAATTGGTTTTTGCGTCGGGTGGAAAGTGTGATCTTTTTGTAATTCCGCGCGGTTTATGACAACGATCCGCGTGGGCTTTTTAAATGTGCTGTATGCTAATTCGCAATCGCTCATAGAAAGCCCGTGTTGTCCCTTGTCCCACACGATCCAGCCCTTTGCGCCGATCTGCAAGTGTTCCACAAAATAATTGCCGCCCCATATAATCTGATTGACGAAAACGCGCTCTAATTCTCGGAAATACTCTGCGGACGGGATCGCCCCGTCCCAGTCTTTCTTTGCGTGTTCTTTCCTGCTGTGCTTCGGGTTTTTGTTGATATTCAGCCTTTGCCCGTCAGCCCCGATCCCATACGGCGGATCGGTTATTGCTAATTCAAAAAAATTGTCCGGTATTTCTTTCATGGCTTCCATGCAGTCAGCATTATAAAGCCTGTTCAATTCAAACATTGCCCGCGCCCTCTTTCTCTTTGATTTCCTCGATCCAGCGCGCCAGCCCGTCCGCTGCCCTTTCCCAGTCCCTCGCTTTCTGCCGAAGTTCCTTTATTTTCCCGTCTGCTTTATGTAACTGATCTTTCAAGCTGTCGTTTTCCTGCAATAGCCGCATAATCTCCGCTTTCTGCTGCGGGGCGGCGTTCATAATTTCCGGCGGTATACGCCTTCGCAAGTCCGGTTTTTCAATCACTGTCAGAACGGCGCGGCTGTCGTACCTGTCCACGGTCATTTCCTGCCCGCACCGGACGCATTTATAAACCGTGTTGTCTTTCAAATCGTCCGGTAAAATCTGCGCCCCGCATTTCAGACACACGCAATGGCTTTTGTTATTAAGTGAAAATGATCTTTTTACTGCCATATCCCACCTACTGCACAAATTCGTTGTTGTCGCCGATTTCCCGCACGACCTTTATTTTGTCCTTTGCCATTTGCATGATCCGGCAGCGAAGCCCCGTTCTGATCGTTACCGTTGCGACCTTCATTTTTTTGTCGCAGATAGCGTCCACGGCGTTCAGCATAATTTCCCGTACCGTCTCCGGCTGTTTGTACTCCCCAGCGTCTTCGCCGAAAAGTTCATTGATCCGCTGCTTTGCTACCGTCCGGCGGTTCTTTTCCTGCTGATACTTTATGGCTTCGTCGCAGCCGCACAACATTGTTGCCGCTTCCTCTAACTGCGGGGCGGTCATTTCCGCGCCGTCCTCTACAATCACGCTTTGACCGCAGAAACGACACGCGCCGGAAGAAGCCCCAGCCTTGCTTTGTTTTGCCATGTTCTTTTCTCCTTTCACTGTTCAAATAATTTCAGCACCCATTCAAGATCATTTACCATTTGCCCCATAAAATTGTGCGGGTAGTTCTCGTTAGCCTTTATCTCCTGTATGCGCTTTTCGATCTTCTCCTGTGCATTTTCATAAATTCCCAGCCGATTAAAGCAAGCGTTGATCGCGCACCCTTTACAGTCCACGCCTTCGTCCGTCGTTGCTTTGCAATACTCGCAGCAAAGATCGCAGTCGTCCGCGCCGCCTTCCCTGTCTATGCTGCATAACTCTTTCGGTACATACTCGCCGCAATATTCCATTGTCAGTCTTTCCATGCCTTTTCCCTCCCTCATTTAATAAATGCCAGTGCCGCTTCTATCGCTATAACCAGCGCGGCAGCAAGCCCCACCGCCGATATGATCCGCTGGGCGTAAAGCTGCCGGACGCGGCGCGCCCACATTGCTTCGCGTACCGGATTTATGGCTTTGTCGTCTATGTACTCATGCGCGAATATTTTCCGCGTGTCAGTGCCGCCGTAATTTGCTATGTTTTCCGCTGTGTTCTCGTTTACATAGTCAAATACAAGCCCGTGCGCCGCGCACCACTCCACCGCGTCCTGCAGGTCTTTTCCTTTCCGGCAAGTATTCAGAATAAGGATTGCACCGCCCCTCTGAAGCTGCTTGCAATGTCTAATCATTTTCGGGATCGGCTTTATAATTTCGGGGAATTTTGTTTCTGCCAGCGTCCCGTCAAAATCTACCGCAATGATCCGGCGGTATTCCTGTGCGCTCATGCTCTCGCCCCCTTTCCTATACGCGCCCAAAAAAGGACGGCGCGCGGTTTTGAACCGAAGTTCCGTTTTTGTGAATGTCTGATCTATTACTTTGATCGCGTCGTGCATTTCGCTTTTGCTCATAAGATCGCCGCAGTACATACCATTTACATATCCCGCCGCAAACAGTCCCCACTTTATTGCTTCAGCTTTGCTTTCAGCCCCTTTTATCTCCTGTAACATTTCATTTAATTGCTTTATCCCTGTTTCCTGCTGCTGTCTCACGCTGCGTCGTGCGACAATGCAGGCATTTTTCGGCATTGCCGCGCCTGCTGCCTGTGCGATCCTTTCAATATCCAGCCTTGCCAGTTCGTGCATGGCGGCGTGATCCGCTTTTGTCATAATCTCAACAACAATCTTTCCCGCGCCCTGCTGCCGCCTGTCATTTTCATAAATTCCGAAAACCTCTTTTAACTGTCCTGTCATTTCTCCCCCGTCCTTTCCTCTTTGTTTTCTGCTTCCAGTTTTACGACGCTTACTTCATAGCTTGTACTTAAATACGGCAGTTTGCGCCCCTGTATGCGCTTCTTAAAATTGCGGGACTGGAAACGCCCGTATATTTCCACATAGTCCCCGACTTTCAGATCGGCGGCTTTTTCTGCCTGCTCATTCCAGCATACGCACGGGACATAATACGCGCCCGTGGGCGTATTTACCGCCACCACAAGCCTTGTCACTGTTACGCGCCGCCCCTTTCGTGTGCGCCTTTTTGTTTCCCGTCCGCTGGGCGGCTTGCAGATATTCCCGCAGATCGTCACTTCGTTTTGATCCTCTACGGGTGGATCATTCACGGCGATCATTTCCGCGAAGATGAACACTTTCACGCGGTTTTCTTCCGGCTTCGGATCGTGTACGTTCTCCGACCGGATTTCCCCGCCGCAGAATATTTCCGCGCCCTCTGTTATCCTCTCCAGCATTTCCTTTGATCCGGCGGCGCGTCCGTCATACTGCAAAATATAGGTGTCTTCCGTTCCGCTGGGGCGCGTCCGCGTCAGTTCTGCTTCGTACACCTTGCGCGCCCAGTCTGCCGCGTCCACGATCAATTCCGGCGGGGCTGTGATCTCCCCCACAATCCCGATTGTGTTATTTCTGCTCATTTTTCCTTTATCTCCTTTCATAGTCCGGCAGCTTGCCCGCCTTTGCGTAAAAGTCGTATAAATCCGCTTTACAGTGCGCCAGTTCGTCCTGTAAAGAGAATATCTTTTCTTCCGCGTCCTCTGCCATTTGCGCGGCGCGGGTATAGTCTGACAAAATCCGGTCTTTTTGTTCCTCTAACTTTTTCGCGCGTTCCTCATACTTGCCGACCACTTCCCTGTATGCTTCTGGACTGATCCAGCCCAAACTATCCACTTTTTCCTGCTTTATAAATCCCTCTGCCTTCACATACTTTTGAAATGCTACTGTTACCCCGTAGCAATCTACAAGCATTTGCAATGTGGCTTCCGCGTCTATCCAGTTCATTTCCCGAATACAGTTATCATCTAATTTCTGAATATACCTGTTTAACGCCTGCTGGCTCTCTATTCCCTGTACGCCGTCGCTTCTGAAAATGCGAAGCACTTTTTCCAGAGTCTCTTTGTCCGTACCTAAATCTTCAGCCTGCCATAGCTGCACTTCTCCCATGCTCTTTTTCCTCTCTTTCCTGCTTATAATTTTTCAATTCGTCGATCGCTCTTTTATAGCAATCTATTATTTCCGTTTCTTTTTCTCTTACAATGCACTTCCCGCGCGTCTCTCCGTTGTACTCCCATATTTCGATCAGATCGTCTTCACTCTCATAAATGCTAGAGTGAATATGCGACCGCAGATTATATCTTTTTCGCAAAGGATTGTATATTTCATTAAATTTTCTAACTATTTCCTTGTATTCGTCTTCCATGTGCCGCCCTCTATGTAATCAACAAGTTTCCGCAGTTTTGCCGCTACCCCCCCCATAAAGTCGATCAGTTGCATTTGTGCGGTTTCCTGTCTGTATCTTTCCTGTGATAATTTGAAATAATGTTCGCTTAACTCGAAGCCCACGAATTTATGCCCTGTATTCCGGCAAGCTATCAGTGAAGAAGCCGATCCCACATGTGTGTCTAAAATCGTGTCGCCTGCTGCCGCAAAATTTATCAATATCCATTCATACAATGCCACGGGCTTCTGTGTCGGGTGTATGCGGTACTCTTTTTCTTTCATGTTCTCTTGGATCATGCCGTGCCATGTATATTTGTATCTGCGGACGGCGGTTTTAAACGAAGTCCACGCCAGTTCGCAGTCTGCAAAATCACTGTTTCCGTTGTTCTTGTCCCACACAATCCAGCACGGGCTGTCATACGGTATTTTTGAAATAAAGTGGTTTGCGCCGAAAATGATCTGATTTTTGCTAACTCTGAATAATTCCCGAAAATATGCTTTGTCCGGCGGCTTTACGTCGCCGCCCGCAAACGGTGTATACGCTTTCGACGTTGCCAGCTTTGACCGTGTACCGTTCTTTTTTCCGTTTTCCTTTATCCCGTACGGGGGATCGACGATTGCAAGATCAAAATATCCGTCGGGGAAATCTTTCATTCCCTGCATACAATCCATGTTGTAATAGCCGTATTCAAGCATTGTTTGTCCCTGCCTATCTAAAATCTTCAAAATTCTTTACCGCATTAAAAGCGATCCGTGAATTTGTCCACCGCTGCATACGGCGCAGCGTGTGTCCTTTTGGTACTTCCTGTTTATTGAAAATCATTACATATGGGGAATGCCTTAAATCCCGCAGTATATAAATTCGTTCTAAATCCTGTTCGATCGTTGTATTAAAGTTTGTCAGAATGTAAACGCCCATTTTCCGGTAGTCCCAGCCTGTCAGTCGTTTAAATTCTTCAAATTTTGGTATTATAATTTCTTTATCCTCGTATCTATCCCATGCAAAGTGAATTTGCTTTATTTTCATTTGCTGTAAATAGCTGATCTTTTCTTCTGTCATTATGCGAATATCGCACCCCTGCGAAAAATCCACCCACGCCTTACTGTCTATAAGCTGCCCCGCAAGTTCTTTCCATTCCCTGCAGGCGAAAAAGTTCGGATCAAGCAATACAATATTCTTTTGACCGTTCCAAAACTCCGAAAGATCAGCAACTTTCCGGCTTTGCCGCCCCTCTTTGCTTTCTACTATGCAAAAATCACACCCGCGCGGGCAGCCCCGCGTTAAAAATCCGTATGCGGTATCTTTGCACAATGCCGGAAATAAACTGTAATCGGGGTATATGTGTTCTATTTCCGGCAGTAAATCCGGCTTCCCGTTTGGGTAGTTGTAGCCTGTGCCGCCTTTTATAATCTCTGCTGCATTTACTGGGTGTGGGTAGTCCGGTGTAAATGTAAAAACTTTACTCATATACACCCGATCTGGCGGCTGCTGCCATGCTGTCAGTGGATCGTACCACCCCACGCTGTCGCCCTGTTTCTTGTGCCATGCTGATATTTTCATCAGCGGCAGCGAAGGGAAATTGTGACCGTCAACATTGATTAGTGCCACTCTCATTCTGTTTCACCTAAAATTATTTTTCTGAATATGCTTTCAAAAATCGGTACTGCAATACTGTTTCCCGCCTGCCAGTATAGCGGCATTGTGTAACGCCCGTTTTTCTCCTGTACCGCTGCCGCTGCGTCAAAATCTGCGTCCGTGTAGCCCTGTAATCTCCAGCACTCTCTTTCCGTCAAATACCTATACCGACCGCCGCCGCAGTCTATAACCTGTGTTGGCGTTCTGTCCTGTCTGGTTGTGATTGTATAGGCATAGTCTTTTATAATATTTGCCCGCCGCACTACTCCCTTTTTGCCGATTGCGCTGTACACGCTCGGCTGGGTAACGTCGTATACTTCCGGCGCGTCCGGCAGAAGAAATTCTTTTATATTCCGCATGGGGGACTTTATCAGATCATCAAAATTAAATTTCTCATTCCCCAGTATTGAAATTGTGAATACGCGCTGCCGCGCCTGCGGAAGTCCGAAGTCCCTTGCGTCCAGTATGGCGTAGCTGTTTGTATACCCCAGCCGCGTCATTTCCTCTATGTATTTATTAAAATTTGCTATCATGTGCCGCGATAACACGTTTTTGACGTTTTCCCATATTACAACACGCGGCTTCCATACTCCCATTTGCTCTATAATGTGAATTGTTTCCCACATAAGGCTTGAACGTGTCCCGCTTCCCTTGTCTGCGCCTTTTCCTCTGTTTATCCTGCCGCCTGCTGCCGTCGCTTTCCCTTGATGCCCTGCGATTGAAAAATCTTGGCACGGGCTGCCGTGTATAAGAATATCCGGTTTTAAATTCCAGCCCACGACCGACTGCGTTTTATTCTGCAATTCATCTTTGAAAATCGCATTGTATGATCTAACCGCCTTTTCGTCGATTTCTACATAGTCAATGCTTTTTACTGGTATTCCTATATTCCGCAAGGCGCAGCGCGGCGATCCGATCCCGCCGAATAATTCAAGTATTTTTACCATTTCGGGAATACCCCCCCCGAAAAGTCCAGCGTCCTTTTTCATTTTTCATTGTCCTTTCGTGTCGTCTGTGTCCTCATGCTATCTAGGTGGCGATCTCGCTTTCATGCCCTGCCACCCCGCTTTCCGGCGTGTGCATTGTGTTGTGGCTTTTCACATTAAAAAGCTACCGAAAACCTGTTGACCGTCTGCGCGCTCTCTAGCATGGCGCGTCCGCTGCCATTTTTCCACAATGCCCTGTACTCCGGCTGTTGGCTTGCCTTCGTCAGTCGCAAGGTTGCCGACCTTGCAAGACGGGGACTGCTGCCCCGTTTCGGCTATTTTCAGCTTTGAAATAAAAATCCTTTGTCTACAAGAAATTTGATCCAGTCACAGCCGCAAACGTCGTCTTGCTTTATATACTCATAAAATTCTTCTTTACTGTTTACGCCGTCTTCCTGCATGAAACGTCTTGCTGTTTCGATACTCCGTGTTTGAAATACATATTCCGCATAAAACGTCTTTTCCATTGTCCCGTAGTCATTTCTACTTTTTGGTGTCCGCATTTCAACCTTTATCACTTTTCTTTTGTTCTTTGGCGATATGCCTTTTTGAATAACTACCGCTTCACTGAATAACCAGCCATTCCAGCCCCGCCGCATTGGTGCAAATTGTGTCCGCGGTACTTCTACTAAATCCCCCGCTTTTACTTTTTCAAATTCCACCGTTTTCATTTTCTGCCCCTCTCTGCTTTCAGCTTCAGCCACCATTCTGGATTGTTTCTATATTTTCCGTTTGGGCAGTTGTCGCAGCTTTCTTCTTTACACTCTCCGCAAAATGTTTTCTGAAAAGCTGTGTCCCACGGCGCATCTAAAACCGGAAGACTTTTTAAAAATGTGCCCAGCGTTTCGGGGCTTTCTGTCAGTTCTTCGTATATCCTCATTGTGTCCCCCTTATCCGATCGCCCTCTGCGCTGTGTCTGCGCTATATCTCACACTATCCGCAACTATTGTCTTTCCCCGCTTCAATTCTCTGTAAATAGTTGCGATATGAACGCCGACTGCTGCCGCTATCGCCTTTTCGTTCATTCCGCTGTTATACATTGCTTCGATCTGCTGCCTATCCGCAAATACAATCCGTTTATACTTTCTTGCCACTTTCTTCGCCCCTTTCTGTGAATTTGAGTAAAAAAATAATGCGTATGAGTTCCGAAAAACTCATACGCACTTTACATTTTTACATATATTCTTATATAAAAAATTAAATGCGATAGAGTTTGTTTAACTCTTTTCGCATTTAATTTTAAAACTTAGCAAATATTTTAATTATATTTGCACTACTGTAAATATCGGTAAACACCTTTGCATATTTCCTTCCCGTCATGCCGACTTTGTCGGCACAAACAATTTATGAAGAACGCTGGTTTTGCGTTCTTCAGTGTGAGTAGGCGCTTCCTTGCGCCGTAGAACTTCTTGGCGTCCCATCCTATGATGGGACGTCTTTAGAAGTTCTTCTCACACTTTACAGCCGCCCAAACTTTTTCTATAATATATATAGAAACTACCAAGAAGGGAAACGAAACGCATGTGGATTGCAGATCACTGGAAGGATTATGAAGTGTTGGATGCCTCCGGCGGCGAAAAGCTGGAGAGATGGGGAAATTATATTCTGGTAAGGCCGGATCCTCAGGTCATATGGAACACCCCCCGTAAGCATAAGGGCTGGAACAAAAAAAACGCTCATTACCACCGCAGTGCCAAAGGCGGCGGAGAATGGGAATTTTTTAATCTGCCGGACGAATGGAGCATTTCCTATCCTCTGCCCGGCCTGCCGGCGCAGGCCCGCCCCCTTACTTTTCGCTTAAAACCCTTCAGCTTCAAGCATACCGGCCTTTTCCCGGAGCAGGCCGCCAACTGGAACTGGTTTTCCGGGCTGATCCGGGATGCCCTGAAGCAGAATCCTGCCGTACAGCCCAGAATATTAAATCTCTTTGCCTATACCGGCGGGGCAACTCTGGCAGCGGCCGCGTCAGGAGCCGCCGTCACTCACGTGGACGCCTCAAAGGGGATGGTGACCTGGGCCAAGGAAAATGCTGCAGCCTCTGGCTTAAGCAATGCCCCCATCCGTTTTCTGGTAGACGACTGCACAAAATTTGTGGAGCGGGAAATCCGCCGGGGCAGCAAATATGACGGAATCATTATGGATCCCCCCTCCTATGGGCGGGGACCAAAGGGTGAAATCTGGAAGATAGAAGAAAGCATCTGGCCATTCCTGGAGTCCACAGTCAGGCTGCTTTCCGAAAACCCTCTGTTTTTCCTGATTAACTCATATACCACGGGGCTGCAGCCCGCAGTATTGTCCTATATGCTGAATGCTGCCGTAGCCGCGAGATTTCCGGGGCATGTGGAAGCCGCGGAAATCGGCCTGCCCGTAAAGGACACCGGTCTGGTGCTGCCTTGCGGGGCTTCAGGAAGGTGGCTTGGAACAAAAAAATAATTTCGGCGGTACTTGTGCAAAACATAAATAAATATTAATATTATTAGTAAAATACAGCATCTTAATATTTTATTTATTTTGTTTATTAAGGGTGATCTCTATGCTCAGAAAAATGCAAAACGCCTCCGGAATCCAAAAACATATGTCATGTGCCCTGCTGGCAGCCCTTTGCATGTTGGTGGTAACAGGCATCACTTCTGTCTGTTTTCATCTGTTCAGGCATCTTTTGCTTTGCTGCACCATGATATTTTTCCTGTCCGTCATTCTGATCTCCTGCAATACTCTCGACCCGCTGTGCACTGTCCCCTGTGCCGTCTTTTCCGCACTGTGGCTGGAGCTTAAGGTTATTTATCCCAGCCTTGGTGTCCCCGCCTCCCTGCGGAATGCTTTGGCAGATGCGCTGTGTGCCGCTTCCGTCATGACGCTGATCAGCCTTTTCATCCTTCGCCTGGCCAAAAAGGCCGCCATGACCTCCGTAACGGAAAAGCAGCTGGAAGCCGCAGAAATAGAAAAAACGCGGGCAAATCTGCTTCGCGCCATCCCCCATGATCTACGCACGCCGCTGACAGGCATCATCGGCAACAGTCTTACTTATCTGGAAAATCAAGACACCCTGACCGATGATGAAAAAACGGAAATCGTGCGCAATATTTACGAATCCTCCACCTGGCTTGGCCAAATGGTAGAAAACCTTTTGACCGTGACACGGGTCAGCAAAAAGGAATTGTCTCTGGATACCCGGACGGAATACGTGGATGAGGTTGCGGCGGAGGCCCTGCAAAAGGTTGAAAAAGCTCATCAGGACTGTATCATCCGCGCCTCCGTCCCCGAAAGACCCGTGATGATTCCCATGGATCCGATTCTGATCGAACAGGTCATCATAAATCTGCTGGAAAACGCCCTGCTTCACTCTGGTGTAAATCTGCCCATAGACTTTATCGTTTCGGAGCATCCCGATTTCGTATCCTTTACCGTCCGCGACTACGGAAACGGCATCCCCGAAAGTATGCTGGCCCATCTGTTTGACGGTACTGCACACTCCCAAGCGGGTCCCAGCAAAAGCAAGGGGATGGGAATCGGTCTGATGATCTGCCAGACCATTGTCACCGCCCATCATGGCACAATCACCGGCCGCAGCCTCACAGACGGCGCGGAATTCACCTTCACACTGCCAAAGGGAAAGGAAGAGGATCATGAATCTTAAGACCAATATGCTGCTGATCGAAGACGATAAAAATACCTGCTCATTTATCATAACCGCCCTGGCCAAATGCGGTTACCATGTGATTCCCGCATACTCCGGCGAAGAAGGGCTGCGTCTTGCTGCATCGGACTGCCCTGACGTGATCCTTCTTGATCTTGGCCTTCCCGACGTAGACGGCTGCGAGGTTTTAAAAAGCCTTCGCTGCCGGAATCACACCCCCATTATTGTCATCTCCGCAAGAACAACCGAATACGACAAGGTGCAGGCGCTTGATCTGGGAGCTGATGATTACATAACCAAGCCTTTCAGCCTGGCTGAGCTCATGGCGCGCATCCGCGCCTGCCTGCGCCATAAATACACCTGCTCTCCCGGCAGATTCTATCATGCCCTCGGACTGAACATCGACCTTGAGAGCGGAACGGTATCCTTAGACGGAGAAATCGTCCATCTGACTCATGTGGAATACCAGCTTCTGTCACTCCTTGCCGAGCATTCCGGCTGTATTTTAAGCTACCAATACATTATGAATGCCATCTGGGGACCCTATACGGATGACAATAATCAAATCCTGCGCGTCAATATGGCAAATCTGCGCCACAAAATAGAGCGAAATCCTGCCAGACCCCAATATCTCTTTACGGAAGTAGGCATCGGATACCGGATGCGCGAAAATGAAAGCACAGACATTTCGCCGGAATAGCAATGCCGTTTCCGTGCCTGCCGCAGAAGCCGCCGCAAGGCTACGGAAGGTCAATTTCCAAAAGGGATTCCATCAGTAAAGCAATCTCATCCTGCTCCAAAGCTCCGCAATACTCCGCCAGCATTCCGTTCTCATAAAGCAGCGCAAACTGCAGGTATTCGCTGCCGCCTGCGGGAGGAAGCAGCTCCTTCCAATCCTGCTGTACCGTGTATACGGGAGGTTCCACATCAAACCGCAGATCCGCCGTCAGCTCCGTCCGGGTAAGCTTTAACCACAGGCCATGTTCCCCGTCGGACCATTCGTAATAAAGACTGCCTTCCACCCTGATCAGATCGTACCCGGCCGGTACTGCTGGTACTGCTGCAGACGCATTTTGCTTTATAAAATTTTCTGTGGGAGTGTTTTCTGCTTCCACGTCCTGCCTGCGCACTTCCTGACTGACCGCTTCCTGACCGTCTGCTTCCGCTTTATTGGCTGCCGCCGCAATTTCCTGAAGGCTTTCCACATCCAGCCATACCGGCTCCGCAAAAACAGGCTCCGCACCATCTGACAGGCCCAGATCCTCCGCCTGATCCGGAATCTGCATCGGCGCCTGATTTTCGATTCCTTCCTGCGCAATTTCTTCCGTTTTGGCTGCGCTGCCGTTATATCCGTCCCCGCTCCCGGCGCTTTTGGTATCGGCCTTGCCTGCGGACCCCATACGCATCTGGCTGATACCGAAATATGCCGCCCCCAGTACCACCAGGCAGAGACATGCCGCACAGGCCTTTGCATATTTCTGCACAAATAATCTTATGCCTGCTTTTTTCCCGCCGGATTCCGGCCTGCCGGCCTTTTCGCTCCGCTCCAGAAGCTCTTCGGAAGCAGCGCCAAACGCCTCCATCAGTCTAATCGCTCCGGACTCCTTATCCGTCTTCAAAGCACGATTCCCTCCTTTTCCAGATACTCCCTCAGCTTGTTCCGGGTACGGAAAAGACTGGTCTTTACCGTATTCAGATTCATGCCATACCTTTTTGCGATCTCTCCGTATTCCTCCACATACCAATATCTGCGGAGAAACACGTTGCAGTCCTTTTCCGGAAGCGTATGAAGAAATCTGTCAATCAGTCTTTCCAGCTCCGCGGTAACCACCACATCCTCGGTACTTCTGGCATCCGGCACACATTCCGCCAGCTCATCCAGCGCCACCGTCATCTCGCCGCCACCGCGTTTCAGGGTCCGCCGTTCCTTCCATCTGTCCAGAGAAAGATTCCGTGTGATCGTCCCCAGGAACAAGGCAAATCTGGAGGGTCTTCCGGGCGGAATGGCTTTCCAGGCCTTAAACCAGGTATCATTGACACATTCGTCCGCATCCTCTTTCGTATACAGAATATGCCAGGCAATGCTGTAACAATAGCTTCCGTATGCGCTCTGGGTCTCCGCTATGGCACGCTCATCCCGCGCCCAATACAGATCTAAAATCTCCGCGTCCTTCAAATCCTTTCCTCCCGTCACCCTCTTCATCCTGATTAACGACATCCGTTGCTTTTTGTTTCATCCGTACATAAATTTAAGATTTACAGCTGCCTGAGATTTACATCAAGGGCGCCACGATCCGCATAACCCAGCCAAAAACCTTCTCCCAGGGCTTCCGCCGTTTCACGTCCTCCCTGGTCTGTTCGATACACTTTTCCAGAGTATCCTGCACGTCCTTTTCAATATCGGTGATCCGGGAATTGCGGTACAGGACAATCCCGCATTCAAAATGATGGTAAAGACTGCGGTAATCCAGATTCACGGTTCCCACCACCGCCTTTTCATCATCCGATACAAACACCTTGGCATGAACAAAGCCCGGCTCATATTCCAAAATGCGGACTCCGGCCTCCAGCAGCTCGTCATAATAAGTCTTGGCCAGCAGAAAGGCAAACCTTTTATCCGGAATATGGGGCATGATGATGATAACCTCCACTCCCCGCTTGGCCGCATAAATCAGTGCCATCAGCATCTCATGATTGGGAATCAGATAAGGTGTCATGATATGCACATAACTGTGAGAAGTGTTGATAATATCCAGATAAACCTGCTCCCCCACCCGCTCCGGCCCCAAAGGGCAGACGCTGTAAGGAATCACATACCCGTCCGAGGGCACGGAGCTGCCCGCGGGGCAGGCATATTTTTCAAAGGCCTCCTGCTTCTTTTCGGACTCGTTCCACATTTCCAGAAACATATAGGTAAAGCGCTCCACTGCATCCCCGCGCACCAGGATGCCCGTATCCTTCCAATGCCCGAAACGCTGCTTCCGGTTGATATATTCGTCTGCCAGGTTGATGCCGCCGGTAAACGCTGTCTTACCGTCAACCACCAGTATTTTCCGGTGGTCACGGTTATTATAATGAGGGGAAAAAATGGGCTTAATGGGTGCAAACATCTTGCAGTGGATCCCCTCCGCCTCCAGAAATCCCGGATATTCTCTCGGCAGGTTAAACAGCACATCCGTACCGTCGTACATGAACCGGACCTCCACTCCCTGGTCCGCCTTCTCCTTCAGGATCTCATGAACCGTATCCCACATGTATCCTTCGCTGACAATGAAGAATTCTATGAAAATGAACTTTTCCGCTTTCCTTAATTCCTCAAGAATCGCCGGAAACTGCTCATCACCCAGCCGAAAGTAGGTAACCTGGCTGTTTTCGTAAACCGGACTGGCATCCCGGTTATATAAATACCGCGCAAGACCGCCCATGTGCGGATTTTCTTCAGAAAGCCGTTCCCAGGTATCCCTGTTTCGCTTTACCAGCCCTGCGGTCTGCTCCTGAAGCTCCTTCAAGCGGCTGTACATTACCTTTGTTCCCGGCTGGATAGTAATGGTGGTGTAAAAAATGGCCCCGAATATGGGAAAAATGGCAATAGGAAACATCCATGACAGCTTCATGTCAGGAATTCCCCTTGCATTAAAGATATGAAGCACCGCGATGGCACTGGTCAGCAGAAATATGCCGTAAAACAGGAAGCTGTAATTCCTCAGCCAAAAATACCCCATTGCCAGCGCTGCCAGCTGCATACAAAAGCCCAGAATCAGAATTGCAGTCCTGCCGTAAATAATCGTCTTGATACTTCCTAATTTTTTCTTCTTCCATTCCCCGATATTCATGCTTCATTCCTCCAGAAAGCTGGTGAGATTCAGCAGGCAGCGATAAAGTATCTCCATCTCTTCCTCGTTCAGATCCTTCACAATCGCCTTTATCATTTTCTTATGGAAATCCCGATGGTGGTAAAAAGCTTTTTTGCCTTTCTCCGTCAGGATCACATATACTACTCGTTTATCCTCCAGGCTGCGCTCTCTGACGATATAGCCCTTTTTTTCCAGCCCGTTCATATTGGTGGTAAGGGTGCTGACCGTCACGGAGAGTCTTTGCGCAATGGATGACATGTTGCGGGGCTCGCTTACGCCGATTGCCTCTATGATGTGCATATCATTATTGGTAATGTCGCTGAATTCCTCCGTGATAACCGCTTTCGACTCCATGTCCATGATATGATTAAAAACCAGGGCCAGTAATTCACTCATAGATTTTCTTTTTGTTTGAATCATTTTACGCCTCACTTCCTGAAAACCGGGAAGAATTGCCCTTTTGCCTTTTATACCTTCATTACACAGGCTCCCCAGGTAAGTCCTGCCCCAAAGCCGGACAATACGATATTCATGCCGCTCTTAAGCCTTCCGGCCCGCTTCAGCTCATCCAACAGTACCGGGATGGCGGCAGAAGACATATTGCCAACCCGGTCCAGGTTTACGGGAAACTTTTCCGCATCCTGCTTTAAACGTTTTGCGATCCCTTCGATAATACGATAGTTTGCCTGATGCAGCACAAAAAGATCCACATCATCCGCCGTCATTCCCGCCTTTCCCAGCACCTCTTCAATCCCTTCCGGAACACGCCGCACCGCAAAGGCAAAAATCTCCCTGCCGTCCATCCTGATCCAGGGGGCTTCCATGGGCATTTCCACATAAGGATTTTTCAGCTGACGGGTATCACAGGTAAGAGCCCCTCCTTTACTTCCGTCGGAATGCTGTACGAAATAAAATTTTTCTTTGCCACCGTACTCCGCAAACACTGCCCCGGCGCCGTCTCCAAAAAGGATACAGGTGCCCCGGTCGGTCCAGTCCACCAGCTTTGACAGCACTTCGGCCCCTACGATCAAAGCGTTCCTGCAGATCCCCGCTTCCATATAGGCCCATGCAGTGTGCAGAGCAAACAGGAATCCGGAGCAGGCAGCATTTAAGTCAAATGCCACTGCATGAGCCGCCCCGATCATCCCCTGCACCTGACATGCCACACAGGGCACGCCGCACTCCGGCGAACAGGTGGCCACCAGTAAAAGGTCCACCTCTTCAGCAGTCCGCCCTGCATCCTCCAAGGCCCTGCTGCAGGCAGCGGCAGAAAGCTCCGCCACCGTCTCCCCGGTAGAAATATGTCTGCCTGCAATACCGGTACGCTCTCTGATCCACTCGTCAGAAGTCTCCACCAGCTTTGCCAGGTCTTCATTTGTCACGCTTTTTGCAGGGAGCGCACTCCCTGTTCCGATGATTCTGATAGACATAACAAGTCTTCCTTTATCTTAATTTATACTGCACGTCAGAGGGGCTTCTTCCTAAAATCTACGGAAGCGCTCATAGCGCTCTGCCGCAATGGCCTCGCCGTCCATACCCCGGTAACGCTCCAGAAATTCTTTGATCTGCTCCTTCATATATCCGGCAATGGCCGGCGCAGTATTTTCATCCGCTCCGCCGAATTCGGGAATGATCTTCTCCGCTACATGCAGCTCTTTTAAATCCTGAGCCGTAATGTGCATCACCTCGCTGGCCTCTCTGGCCTTGGAGGAATCCTTCCAGAGGATCGAAGCAAAGCCCTCCGGCGAAAGAATGGAGTAAGTGGCGTTTTCCAGCATCCAGACCTCATTGCCTACCGCCGTGGCAAGAGCGCCGCCGCTGCCGCCCTCTCCGATGAAGATGCAAAGCACAGGCACCTTTAAGGCAGACATCTCGCAAAGATTCCTTGCGATTGCCTCTCCCTGCCCTCTTTCCTCCGCTTCAATACCGCAGAAGGCTCCTGAAGTATTGATAAAGCTGACAATGGGACGGTTGAACTTTTCCGCCTGCTTCATCAGTCGAAGGGCCTTACGGTATCCCTCCGGCATGGGCATACCGAAGTTCCGCTCCTGGCACTCCTTCATATTTTTCCCCTTATGCTCCGCAATAACCGTCACCGGCTGGCCGTCCAGAAAAGCAATGCCGCCTACGATGGCCGGATCGTCCCGAAAGGCTCTGTCTCCGTGAGCCTCCACAAAGTAATCAAAAATATGCTCCATATAATCAAGGGCCTGAGGGCGTTCCACCTTTCTGGCAGCCTTAACCTTCTCCCATGCCCCCTTGGGACGCACCTTCCATTCCTGCTCCTTTAAAATCTCGCTTAAGACAAACCGGGATTCCTTTCCGGAAGTGAAGTTAGCATATTCCTTTTCCTTACACTGATGAGACTTCACCAGGAAATATATGGTTTTTTTCAGATTTTCACGCTTAACGATACCGTCAATGATGCCATGGGCTTCCAAAAATTCCGCCGTCTGAAAGCCCTCCGGCAGCTCCTGCCCGATGGTCTGCTTGATCACCCTGGGCCCTGCAAAGCCGATCAGTGCTCCCGGCTCCGCCATGATCACATCTCCCAGCATGGCAAAGCTTGCCGTCACCCCTCCCGTGGTGGGGTCCGTAAGCACCGTACAGTAAAGCTGTCCGGCCTCGCCCAGCTTTTTCACGGCTGCGGCAGTCTTTGCCATCTGCATCAGAGAAATAATTCCCTCCTGCATTCTGGCCCCGCCGGAACAGCAGAAAAGGAACACCGGCAGCTTCTCCCTCGCCGCATACTCGATGGCGGCGGTGATCTTTTCTCCCACCACATGTCCCATGCTTGCCATCAGGAAGCGGGCGTCACAGATGCCCAGCATAATATCCTCCCCGAAGACCTTACAGCGCCCAACGGTCACGGCCTCGTCCAGACCGGTCTTTTCCCTGGCTTCTGCCAGCTTATCCTCATACCCTTCATAGGCCAGAGGATTGCGGACTGGAAAATCCGTAAACATAGGCTCAAAGGTGTGGGGATCGGCAACCATGCGGATCCTGTTGTGTATTTTCACTCTGAAATAACCACCGCATTCATAACAAATATACTTTTTCTTTACGACCCGCTCTCTGTCCACGCTCTTCCCGCATTTGGGGCAGCGGATCATGACGGTCTCTTTTACCGTCTCTGTTTTTTCCGGTGATTCCGTCTTTTCCGCGGAAGCAGCCTCCTCCGGTCCTTTTTCCACGCCTTCGCCGGAAACCCCCTCCGGCTCATTCATGCTTTTTAGCTTTTTCGCAAAAAACTCCGCTCTCTTCTGCTTCAGAATCCAGTTCATGCTAATTAACCATGCCTTTCCACAACCTGCGAATTTGAGCCGCAGGCACAAATTTGCGTGTGAAAAATTTATTTTTCACACTTACCTCCTTAGCCTATGGCAAAGGTAATCTCCCCGCAGGCGGCAAGCTTTCCGTCCACAAGGGCCTCCGCCTTTCCGACGCCGATCGGACCCTTTACCTTAATAATTTCCGTCGTAAGCGTCAAAACATCTCCCGGCACTACCTTTTGCTTAAACCTTGCCTTGTCAATGCCGGCAAAATACGCCGTATGCCCCTTCCATTCAGGCTTCGATAAAATGGCCACCGCTCCTGCCTGGGCCAGAGCCTCTATGATCAGCACTCCCGGCATCACCGGATTCCCCGGAAAATGCCCCTGAAAAAACGGCTCATTCATGCTGACGCATTTTTTCCCCACTGCCCGGACTCCGGGCTCCAATTCCTCTATGGTATCTATCAGCAAAAACGGATACCGATGAGGAATGATGTCCATGATCTCTTTTGCGGTATATAGTGACACGCCCGTATCCTCCCTTTTATATTTTGCCAACCAGAATACTGGTATTATGTCCGCCAAAGCCCAGCGAATTGCTGAGGGCATAGGGCACCTCTTCCTGGAAGCTGTCCCGGCAGTAATTTAAATCCATTTCTTCCTCTGTTTCCCGAAGTCCCACGGTTTTATGGATAAATCCCTCTTCCAGCTCCTTCATGCAGGCGATAAATTCCACGGCTCCCGCTGCCCCAAGAAGGTGTCCAATCATGGATTTAGTGGAATTTATCTTCAAATTCTTTGCATGCTCTCCGAAGGCCAGCTTGATGGCTCTGGTCTCAAAAAGGTCGTTATGATGGGTGCCTGTGCCGTGAGCATTGATATAGGTAAGCTTCTCCGGAGCCAGCCCGCCGTCCGCAAGTGCGTTCAGCATAGCCCTGGCCGCGCCTGCTCCGTCTTCTGCAGGCGACGTGATATGATAAGCGTCTGATGTACAGCCATACCCCAGCACCTCCCCGTAGATGTGTGCGCCCCGGTCCCTTGCATGCTCCAACTCCTCCAAAATCACCACGCCTGCACCCTCGCCCATCACAAAACCGCTTCTGTCCTTGTCAAAAGGAATGGAGCATCTCTCCGGATCCATACTGTCCGAAAGAGCAGTGAGCGCCGTAAATCCGGCAATTCCCACCGGCGTAACTGCCCCCTCCGTTCCTCCCGCCACCATTACATCCGCATCCCCGTACTGAATGGTACGGAAGGCCTCGCCGATGGAGTTGGTCCCCGTGGCGCATGCCGTCACTACATTCAGGCTTTTTCCCTTTAAGCCAAACATAATGCTCACATTGCCGGCAGCCATATTAGAAATCATCAAAGGCACGAACAACGGTCCCACTCTGGAAGGGCCCTTCTCCAAAAGCCTGCCGTACTCACGCTCTATGGCCTGAAGACTTCCGGTGCCGCTGCCGATGGAGCATCCTACTCTCCAGGGATCCTCCTTCTCCATGTCAAGTCCTGCGTCCCTGATTGCCTCTCCTGCCGCAGCCACGGCGTACTGACAAAACAGCTCCATACGCCTTGCCGCCTTTTTATCCATATATTTTTCAGGCTCAAAGTCCTTTACCTCCGCCGCCATTTTGCATTTATAAGCGGAGGCGTCAAACCTTGTGATCGGCGCAAACCCGATTTTTTCCTGTTTTACGTTCTCCCAGAACTCCTCCACGCTGTTGCCGATGGGCGTCACGGCTCCCATGCCCGTCACCACTACTCTTCTCATACTAATCACTATACCTTTCCGTACCGTTTCACATCGCCATGCCGCCGTCCACGCAGATCACCTGGCCCGTGATATAATTAGAACCGTTCCCTGCCAAAAATCCTACCGCTTCCGCAATCTCCTCCGGCAGTCCCATCCTTCCCATGGGGATCATACCTACGGCGGCTTCTCTTGCCTTATCCGTCAGGTCCTGTGTCATTTTGGTATCAACAAAACCGGGAGCAACCGCATTCACGCAGACACCCCGGCTCGCAAGCTCTCTGGCAACGCTCTTCGTCAGCCCGATCAGCCCTGCCTTGGATGCAGAATAATTCGCCTGCCCCGCATTGCCTAAAACTCCTGAAACGGAAGAAATATTAATGATCTTCCCGCTCCGCTGCTTTAAAAAGAAGCGGGAAAGGTGTCTGATGGTATTGAAGGCCCCCTTCAAATTTGTGTTCAGTACACTGTCATACTCTTCCTCGGACATGCGCATAATCAGGTTATCCCTGGCAATTCCTGCATTGTTTACAAGAATGTCCACCCTTTTATATTTCCCGATGATCTCATCCACCATCTTGCCGCAGGCTTCAAAATCCGCCACATTGCAGCAGACCGTTTCCGCACTCCCGCAAAACGCCTTAATCTGCTCTGCAGTCTCCTGGGCTTTATCCGCCGAACCGTTATAATTCACCAGTACGGTGGCTCCCATTTCACCCAGCTTTAAGGCAATGGCCCTGCCGATTCCCCGGCTGGCGCCGGTGACCAGAGCCACCTTACCGCTCAATTCCTTTTCCGCTGTCTCCATATTTCCTCTCATTCCGAAGCATTCCCTGTTGAGGAACGAGAGCAGAATATCATATTCTGCTCTCCGAACAATGAAATTTGTGATGCTTCCGCACAAATTCCCGTCAGCTTTCCAAAAGCTTGTTTAAATCTTCTACCGCCGCCACATTTTTCATGGTCACGTCACCGTTAATCTTGCGCACAAACCCGCTTAAGGTCTTGCCCGGTCCGATCTCTATAAATGTATCCACACCGGATGCAATCATGCGCTCCACGCACTCTCTCCACCTTACGGTGCCGGATACCTGCCTGGCCAGCAATTCTCTCACTCTTCCTGCTTCCGTCACAGGGACTGCCTCCACGTTGCACAGATAAGGAATTTTCGGATCCCGCACTGCTGTCTGCTCCAGCTCCGCCGCCAGCTTTTCTCCCGCTCCCGCAAGCAATGCGGAATGAAAGGGACCGCTGACCTTTAAGGGAACGCACCTTCTGGCTCCCGCTGCCTGCAGTTTTTCCGATGCCGCCTGCACCGCTTTTTCTTCCCCGGTAATCACGATCTGTCCGGGACAGTTATCGTTGGCAATGGAAACAATTCCTTCCGTTTCTTCACAAATCCTGCCGATCAGCTCCGCGTCCAGCCCCAGCACGGCCGTCATGGCGCCGCCTTTCGGGTAAGCCTCCTGCATATAGATGCCCCTGCTGCGAATCAGCCTGAACAGATCCTTTAAATCCATCACCTCAGCCGCTGCCAGGGCGCCGTATTCTCCCAGACTTAAGCCCGCACAGCAGTCCGCTTTTATGCCCTTTTCCTCCAGTACCTTTAAGATGGCCACCTCCGTAGTCAACATGGCAATCTGTGTATACTCGGTAATATTCAGGCGCTGGTTTTCCGTAAAGCAGAGCTCAGCCACATCCAGCCCAGTTGCCTCTTTTGCCAGCTCGTACACTGCTCTGGCAGTTTCAAAGGTATCATAAAAATCCTTTCCCATACCGGGATACTGCGCTCCCTGACCGGGAAATACAAATGCTGTTTTACTCATGGCTGTATCCCTTCCCCAACAGTTTTTCCGCCTGCTCCATGATCTCATCAATCATTTCCTTACAAGTCTGTTCCTTGTTGATCATCCCGGCAATCTGGCCCGCCATGACGGTTCCGTTTGTCACGTCTCCCTCCATGACTGCCTTGCGCAGGGCTCCCAGCCCCAGCTTTTCCAGCTCTTCAAAGCCGGCGCCTTCCTTTTCCAGCCGCAGATATTCTCTGGTCATATGATTGCGCAGCGAACGAACGGGATGGCCCGTACTCATACCGGTGACCTCGGAGTCTATGTCCTTGGCCTTAATCAATTTTTCCTTATAATTGGCATGTACGATGGATTCCTTGGCCACCACGAACCGAGTGCCCATCTGCACCGCTTCCGCACCCAGCATCATAGCCGCCGCAAAGCCGCGGCCGTCTCCGATTCCTCCTGCCGCAATCACGGGTATGCTGACTGCATCCACCACCTGAGGCACCAGGGCCATAGTGGTCAGGGAACCGATATGGCCGCCGCTCTCCATGCCTTCCGCCACCACCGCATCGGCTCCGGCCCGCTCCATCATCTTCGCCATGGCGCTGCTGGCCACCACGGGAATGACTCTGATTCCGGCTTCCTTCCACATTGCCATATACTTCGCCGGATTTCCCGCGCCGGTAGTCACCACCTTCACGCCTTCCTCCACGATCACTCTGGCAATTTCATCCGCCTCCGGATTCATCAGCATCACGTTTACGCCAAAGGGGTTTGCCGTCTTTTCCTTCCCCTTGCGGATTTCATCCCGGACAAAGGCTGCCGGCGCGCCGCCCGCGCCAATCAGCCCCAGCCCTCCTGCCTCGGAAACCGCCGAAGCCAGACTATGCTCCGCCACCCAGGCCATACCGCCCTGGATGATGGGATACTCGATCCCCAGAAGCCTTGTGATCCTCGTCTCCATTATGCAACACCCTTATCGCTTAAGTAATTTAAAACATCGCCTACAGTAAGCAGCTTTTCCAGGTCCTCGGAAGGAATCTCTATATCAAATTCCTCCTCCAGAGCCATCACCAGCTCGAACAAATCCAGAGAGTCCGCATTCAAATCCTCCTTGAAGCTGGTATTCTCCGTGATCTCTACCCCGTCCGCGTTCAGCTTTTCCTCGATTACCTCTTTCACCTTTTCAAACATGTCTTTCTCCTTTTTCCTTTTCGATTTTTTACCTTTTTCTTTCACATGGTTTTTTATACCATATGAAATAGTTTGGGCGTCTATTTGTTTGATACTCAAGTTATTTGACTCTCAAACTATTTATCAAGATGATACTACTATGACTCATTCCTGTCAATAAAATATTTCATTTTTCTTGACGATTATTCTTGACAAATGACTCAAATATGATATGATGTAAACAAAGCATAACAATTCTCATGTAAAGATTAGTCAAATCCATTTTCTGTTTTTCGAAAAGTCTATGCTTTTAATTCACTCAATTCAATTTAAAGGCAGGAGACATTTCGCAAAACACACCGGGTTGATGGAATATTTCTCTCCTGCTGAAAACAGGAGGACAAATGAAAAACAATCCGGCAAGTATTATTTCTTTAAAGTACGACGACATGTTTCACGAGGTCTTTGCCTGTGAAACTGTCAGAAGGCAGTTCCTAAGTGATGTCCTGGAAATCCCCCTGGACAGCATCCGGTCGGCAGGGCTTGTATCCCCCAGGCTGTGGAAGCGGCACCGCCGTCAGAAACTGGGGATTCTGGATATTGCGCTGGAACTGAACGACGACACAAAAATCAACGTGGAGCTGCAGATCAGGATGCAGCAGCAATGGGTGAAAAGGCAGCTCTTTTATCTGGCGAAGATGTATGACGAAGACCTGTTAATCGGCCAGAATTACAGCCGGCTTAAGAAATGTATCAGCATCAGCATTCTGGATTTTAAACTGTTGGAAAGTGAAAGCTGCCATTCTGTGTACCGGCTGCGGGACGAAAAGGGCAAAGAGCTGACCGATCTGTGGGAGCTGCACATCATCGAGCTTAAGAAAGGTCTGCCGGGAGACAGGCTGGACGACTGGATCCGGCTGTTTCACGCAGAAAGTAAGGAGGAATTGGAGATGCTGGCGACAAAAAACAAAGGTCTGGCGGAGGCGGTGGAGATCATGAAACGGATGAGTCTGGGGAAGACACTGCGGTATTATTATGAGGCACATTTAAAAGCGGTCCGTGACCGCTATGGAGAGGATGCTTATGTCAGAGATCAGGGCATCGTTCTTGGAAAAGCCGATGATATTTTACAACTGCTGGAAGATCTGGGAACAATACCGAAAGCACTTAAGGAACGAATTCAGGGAGAAACGGACCTGCAGGTACTGAGCAGATGGCTGAAAGCCGCTGCCAGGGCAGAAAGCCTTGAAGAATTTGAAAAACAGATGTAAAACGTGCGCCCTCAGGCACAGAGCGCGCCCATGGCGCGCAAAGCAAAAAGCAGGGGCGAACCGCCTCCTGCTTTAGGTTTGTCAAATAAAGTGTGTAAATTTTTTTAATTTGCTTCTCGCTGACGCTTATTGCCTCATCATATTTTAAACCACTTAACGATCTTCTCCAGCTCCATTGCACATTTTGCATTTTCCTCTGCTCTGTCACCGGTATCGTTTGCATAACCCACCATATCTGTTGCCTTGGCAGCAACGTCATTGATGCTGATGGCCGCCTCGTTCACCGTTGCGTTTATATCCTGTATGGATTTGGTAATGTCGGCAATATTCTCTTCCAGGCCCACGATGGAGCTGTTGATGGTCTGCATGCTTCCGGAAAAGTCTCTGGCGTCCGCACTGTATTCCTCACTGACCTGAATAAAGTTCTCATAATCTCCGATTACCGTTTCTTCCATAAAGGAAATCATCTGGCGCAGACAGGTCTCCATGCTTTCCGCCGCATTCTTGACCCCAGCCACGATGGTGGAGATATTATTTGCCGTCTCTGTGGACTGGGATGCCAGACTGCCGATCTCACCTGCCACCACCGCAAAGCCTCTTCCTGCTTCGCCCGCTCTTGCCGCCTCAATGGAAGCATTTAAGGAGAGCAGCTCCGTCTGGCTGGCAATGGAAGTAATAGCCTCCGTCAGAGCATTGATCTGTTCAATATCCTTAGCCCTTTCAATGGCAATATCTGATTCCTGCTTTACCTTTGAATAAATCTCTCTTGTCTTGTCGTTTGCCTCCTGGCTGTTCTTCTTCAGCTTTTCCGCCTTTGTAATAATCCCCGCCGCGTTCTGCTCGCCTTCCTTGGTCAGGCTGCCGATTTTCCTTGTATTCTCGTTGATGTCTGCCATCCTCTCGTCAATGAGCTGAGTGGTAGCGGAGGTTTCCTCCATGCTGGCCGCCAGTTCCTGGCTGGTGGCTGAATTATCACAGGAATTACTGTTTAAGTTTTCCACGATGCTCTTAAGGCCGTCTGCATTGTCCGTCAGCTTCCCTGCCGTCTCGGTAAGCTTATGTACCATGCCCACAAGATGTCCCCTCATCGTCTCCAGAGAGGAACTCATCACCGCGGTCTCCCCCTTGCCTTTTGAAAGCATACGGCTGATCCGATTCTCCGTAAAGTCAAATTCCGCGTTCTGGTCCACAACAGTGGTCAGCATCTTGATCGGCCTGGCAATGCTTCTGGAAATCAGGATCCCTCCGACGGCCACCAGGGTCAGGATGATAACTGACGTAATCAGGCATTGCACGACAAAGCTGTTGACGGCGCCGAATGCGTCCTCCTTATCAACGGTCAATACCATGATTCCCTTGCCGCTGCGCATTACATAATAGCCTGCCAGCTTGGTGCTGCCCTTATAGTCATATTCCACCACGTCCGGCTGGGGGATCACTCCGCTTTTCAGCTGCTTCACAAGCCCGGAAACCACCTCGTTCTCCACCGACTGTCCCACCTTGGATGCTGTAGGGTGCATGAGCATGGTGCCGTCACCGCTCACCACATATATGTAGCTGGAATCCATTCCCTCCAGCTTCACATGGCCGAACATGCTCTCCAGGCCGGCCTGAAGCGGCACATCGTTTCCTGACGCATAAGCCGCTGTCTCCAGATTGACTCCGTAAGCCTCCACCAGCGTCAGTATATCTCCCTTGACTCTGTCAGTCAGCGATTCCTTTGTCACCCGGATCGCCATTGCCATCACAATACCTACGGATAAAACCGCAGTCACCAGCATGGCAATCATAACACGGGTCTGGATTCCCCGGAACATCCCCACCTTCCTTTTTTCAACTGCCTTTTCCAGCATTTGCTCCGCTTTATTTTCCAGCGCCGCTCTGTCAATATTTAGCTTTTGTTCCACATTACTCAATAAATCGTTTCTCTTCTCAGTCGCCATATTGCCCTCCCACATATTTAAGTGCCAAAAACATTATACAATATTTTCTTGCATGTTTCACTATTTTTTTGGCAAAACTCCAAAAAAAATTGTTTTCCTGCGTTTAAGCTTGTAAATTCCGTGGTTTCTCAATATAATTAGGATAAGCTTATTTGTGCATAAGTGGTTGTTTTGAAAGCATTTCAAAGGAAGGCGCTTTAGATGAAAAAAGAAGAACAGTTTCCCGATTTCAGGACCTTGTGTGATATAGCAAAACTATTTGCGTCCTGCATGAATGATTATCTCTATGTGATGGATCTGACTCATGATGTCTATTTCATTACGGAAAACGCTTTGAATCGTTTTGCACTGCCTGCCAATACCTTTAGCGATACCCGGAACACCTTCCGCTCTTTTGTTCATTCCGAGGACATCGACATGCTGCTGGCGGATCTGGATGAAATTATTTCCGGCAAAAAGGACGAACACAACCTGAAATACCGCTGGCTCGGCGTGGACGGCTATCCCGTCTGGATCAACTGCAGGGGAAATCTCCTGCTCACGGCGGCCGGTACTCCGCACCTGATGTTCGGCTGTATCAACGAAATAGGCAACAGCCAGACGGCAGCAGATAATATCAGCGGCCTGCTGGGAGAGTCCTCCCTCCACGAGCGCATCCGACAGCTGATGCCCTCTTTAAAGGAAGCTATGTTCATGCGTCTGGGAATCGACGAGTTCAAGCTGGTCAACGAAAGGCACGGCACTGATTACGGCGATTTCGTACTGCGGGAGGTGGCCGCCTGCATCAAGCGCTCGCTGGGGCCGGGACAATACGTTTACCGAATCGTCTCCGATGAATTTATGGTATTGGATCTTTCGGGAGCAAATTACAATGAAATGAACCGTCTGTACCACCGAATCCGCAGCGAAGTGGACGACCTCGTTTCCCGTGAACATTATAAGGCAATCTATACCATTTCCGCCGGGCTTGTCGCCTTGAAGGACACAGACGGCAAACAACACGATTATACCGGCTACAGCGAAACCATGAAGCTTTCCGAGTTTGCTCTTTCCGAGGCCAAAACCAAAGGACGGAATCAATTATATTTCTTCCGTCAGGAGGACTATTCCGCTTTTCTTCGCAGACGTTATTTAAACAGCTGCCTCAGCCAGGCGGTATCAGACAATTTCAGGGGCTTCGAGCTGAATTTCCAGCCCCTTGTCACCACAAAGGAAGAAGGACTGTACGCGGCAGAAGCGCTCCTGCGTTTTCGAACTCCTGCGGATGAGCTGATCTCGCCCATAGAGTTCATTCCCCTGCTGGAGGAAAGCAGCCTGATCATCCCAGTTGGCAGATGGATTATCCGCAATGCCCTGGCCTTTTGTAAAACCATGCGGGAAAGGTATCCCAAGTTCCGTGTTTCCATTAACCTGTCCTATATTCAACTCTTAAAAACAGCTCTGTTCGATGACATCAAGGGGATGCTGGACGAGCTGTCGCTGCCCCCGGACTGCCTGATTACAGAGCTGACGGAAAGCGGGCATCTTGAGGACAGCGCTGCCGTCAGGAGCGTGTGGTCCAAGCTGAAGGCCATCGGTGTGGGAATTGCTCTGGATGACTTCGGCAAGGGCTATTCCAATCTGACCAACATCGGAAATCTGCGTCCCAGTATCATAAAGATCGACCGCAGCTTTACCTTGAAGGCTCTGGAAAACTCATATGAATTCGATCTGCTTCTCCATATTATCAAGCTGGTCCATAATCTGGGACTGGATCTGGTGGTGGAAGGGATTGAAACGTCGGACGAGCTTGCCAGAATCACGCTTTTAAAGCCTGACTATATACAGGGCTACTATTACAGCAAGCCCTGCACCCAAAAGGAATTTATGAACAAATACAAAGAAACCTAAAGACATACAAAAGGAAGGCTGATGAAAACATCAGCCTTCTTGATTAGAGCATCATTCTTCCCTCTATTCCTTCAAATTCTATATGCTTTTCGGTGCCGTCCTTTAAGCGTACCACCACGGGACCATACCCTCCGCACCATTCCGGATCCGAATATACAAGCTCTTCTATAGGAAACAGCTCTTCTTCCGTAAAATCCTGATGGCTTTCCTTCGTAAGCACCTGAGAGATCAGGATATAAGGCTCATAACCATACTGCTTCTTCCTGTCCGTTACGGCGTACAGAATAATGGACTTTTCAGAATCAGGATTGGTGCCGGTACTGCGGACCAGTCTCAGATCCTTCCAGCCCCCGTAATAAACGGACATTGCCATCTGCTTCTCGTTTCCCTGAGAATCTCTGCCCTTTAATATAACAGCCTTTCCGCCGCTGAAGCTCTTTTCGATCACCACCGTGCCGTTATCCGGAAAACCGTATGACCCAAGGGTCAGCTCCACGGGGCATCTGTGAAGCCTGAGCTTATCTACCCTCATAATCCCACAGGGAACCGCAAAATCCGCCAGGTTGACAGCCTGAAGCCAATGGCATTCCGTATCCAGCCGATAATCAAAAAACTGCCTGCGGTACAGCACCCCGCCCTCTTCTCCGCCCCAGAAGGTAACGTTCGCACGGGCGCACTTTTCTGTAGTAGTGTCCCATAAAACGTACTGCTGGGATTCTACCGGACAGCTCCCGCCGCTTTCCGGAGCGGACCCCCTGGAAATGGATTTCCGTGGAATGGATTCCCTGGGAACGGACTCCCATGGGTACTTCGTATTAAAGCAGAGCTTGAAGTAATTCCACATTCCATGAATGTCTCCCACATTTTTTACTACCTTGCCGGTCCTGAGAATGGTCTCGCCGCTGGCCTCGTGATTGGAAAAACAAAGAGCCGGACCATCTAAGGTAGTTACCTTCACCTGATTCTTCTGTAAGCTTTCCCATGTCCCATTATTTTCTCTTGCCGTCCAGAAGGGATGATCCGCCGGCAGATGCAGGCAGAGGAATGCCTTGCCCAGCCAAAAGGGGGATTCCGCACAGGAATACCCCTGCACCAGGGGCGAAAACTGCCCGTAAAAGCCCAGCGTAGGAATACCTTCCCAAAGAAAGTCCTCCCTGCCCAGAAACTGCATCAGCGAGCCGGAAGAAATCCGTCTTGCCAGCCCCGGATCCCCTTTGCTGTCCCGAAGCAGCATATTGCCGTCAAAGGCACTGGTGGCGGCGTTGCGGTAAATATTGCTCCTGCCCCACATATTGGTCCAGCCGTCCCGGTCAAAGAAATCTCCGTAGGTCTCCATCAGCCTGTTGGAATGCTCTTCGAACTGCCTGGCCAGATAAGGCGCATTCTCATATCCGTACCAGAGGTTCCAGATGGGCGCATATACGTTAAAGGCCCAGCAGGAGTAATAATCAAAGGAATGACCGTCCCGATACCAGCCGTCCCCCGCGTAATAGTTCAAAATTGCCTGAGCATGATCCAGCATCACATCCTTTTGGATGGGATAGCCCTCCATGTGCAGAAAGGCCATATCCAGCATATTAAACAGCCGCCAGTTTTGAGGCACTGTATTTTCATGAGCATAAGACTCCAGAAAATCCGCAATGACATCCTTCTCTTCCTTTGTATAAGCATCCCAGATCTGCTCCCTGCTGACCCAGAGGCAGATCACCAGCGCACAGGTCTCTACTGTCTGCTGAAAAGCTCGGAAGGGATCGGCATGGCCGGTTATATTCTGCTGATCCTCATAGGTGCCGATGTAGAGCGGATCGCCCTGCGTACAGCAGCGCAGCACCTGATTCTTATAATATTCCGCCATGGAATAGCCGCAAACCTCCAGCTCCGGCAGATTTTTTATCATAGGCGCGGCAATAAAGAAGGAACGGGTCAGCCCTTCAAAAATTTCCGCCAGCCGCTGGGTATGCTGCGCCTCTTCGGAATCCTTAAGATGAGGATAGGTAATCTCCGTCTCCTTTCTGGGCATCACCACAGGATCCTGAAAATCCCTGATGTGGCGGAAAATTCCCTCCAGCATGTATTTTCCGGCTTCCAGCCAGCTTTCTCTGGTCAGCCCGGTATAAGGGCTCAACTCATAATCCAGGACCTTCGGTTCAAATTTCATAAAATGCCCTCCTTCTCACGCTATATCCTCCATCTGCGCCGTATACAGATGATAATAATATCCCCTCTTTGCCATCAGCTCATCATGCGTACCGCACTCCATAATCCCGCCCTGATCCACATACATAATTTTATCACAGTTCTTAATGGTGGACAATCTGTGAGCAATGATAAAGGAAGTACGCCCCTGGAGCATGGCATTTAAGCCCTGCTGCAGGGCTCTTTCCGTCTGCACGTCGATGCTGGAGGTGGCCTCATCCAAAACCAGGATGGAAGGATCGGAAAGCAAAGTTCTGGCAAAGGAAATCAGCTGCTTCTGGCCCTGTGAGAGCAGGGAGCCACGCTCCTTCACCTCCGTCTGATAACCGTCCTTGAATCTGCGGATAAATTCATCGGCACATACCGTCTCGCTGGCTTTTACGATTTCATCCGGAGAAGCATCCAGCTTTCCGTACCGAATATTATCCTCTATGGTGCCCGAAAAGATAAAGCTGTCCTGCAGCATGATCCCCATCTGAGAACGCAGGGAATGCAGCGTTACTTTGGAAATATCCTGTCCGTCAATCAAAACCCGGCCGCCGTTTACATTGTAAAATCTGGAAATCAGATTTACAATGGTACTTTTTCCTGCGCCGGTAGGTCCCACCAGCGCCACGCTTTCTCCCGGCTTTACCGTAAAGGAAAGATTTTTTAAGACCATTTTATCCGCCTCATATCCAAAGGTTACATGCTCGAAGGTCACTTCTCCTTTAATTGACGGCATCTCTATGGCATCCTCTGCGTCGTCTACGATCACCGGCTCATCCAGGGTTTCAAAAATTCGCTCCAGATAAGCAATATTATTGATAAAATTATTAAAGATATTGCCCAGGTTCATAATCGGCTGCCAAAATCTGGAGGCATAAGAAGAAATGGCAAAAATCACTCCCAGACTGGTGTTCCCCTGGCCAAAAACGATCAGGCCAAAGATGAAAATCGCCGCCCTGACCCAGACGGAAATATTGTCGATGCCTGGCCACACCAGGTTACTGTACTTTACCGCCTGCATCCACGCTCCCCGGCACCGGTCGGACAATAATGCAAAGGTCTCCGAATTTTCCTGCTCTCTGGCAAAGATCTGCGTAATCTTGGCACCCACAATGTTCTCCTGCAGATAGGCGTTCAAATTGGAATTCTTATTGGATACCTGCTGCCAGGCACGGCGCTGTCTCTTTTTGATCCAAAACAGGAAAACCATGAGAACGGGAACGCCAGCCAGCACCACCAGGGACAGCTTCACATCCACGCAGAGCATAAAGACCACGATAAAAATCAGGTTCAGGATCTCCAGCACCACGTTGATCAATCCGTTGGAAAGCATATCCGAGACAGAGTTCACATAGTTCACCACACGAATCAGAATCTTACCGTGGGGTCTGTCATCATAGTACTGAAAGGGCAGCTTCTGCAAATGGGCAAAAAGATCCTTCCTGATGTCATAAATAATGCTCTGGCTCACATTTACCATGATCCGGGAGCGGATCGTGGTAAAGATAACGCTGATCAAAAAAGTAACGATCAAAAGCCCCACCAGCACGAAAAGCATCCGAGTATCCTTATCAGGAATCGCCTCGTCCAGCGCCTGCTGGGTCAGCATGGGGCCGAACAGCGCCGTAATACCGCCCACGGCACTTAATGCAAGCGCCAGTATCATCTTATTCAAATATTTTTTAATATACGCCGACGCCCTCAGCAAATGATGAAAATCAAAGGGTGTTTCCAGCGCTTCGTCTTCCCTGTATGTATTTCTTCTGGCCATGATTTATTCCTCCCCTGTCTGCAGCTTCACCAGACTGTAGTAATATCCTTTTTTCGCCACCAGCTCTTCGTGAGTGCCGCTCTCCGTAATATGCCCGTCCTGCAGCACCAGGATCTTATCTGCGGATTTCGTAGTGGATATTCTCTGAGCGATAATAATCTTGGTACAGGAAAAATCCAGCTCCTTCAGGCTGTGCTGTATCTGCTTCTCCGTCTCCATGTCCACCGCCGACGTAGTATCGTCCAAAATCAGGATGGCCGGTTTTACCGCCAGCGCTCTGGCCAGGGAAATTCTCTGCTTTTGACCGCCGGATAAGCCTACGCCCCGCTCTCCTACGATGGTATCATACCCCTCCGGCATCTTTGCAATAAAGTCCGAAGCCGCGGAATACCTGGCAAACTTTACCACCTCTTCCTGCTTAATATGGGTATCTCCGTAAGCTATGTTGCCGTCGATGGTATCCGAATAAAGCAGTACATCCTGCGTTGCAAGGCCGATATTCTTTCGCAGCTGTGTCAGCTTCATGTCATGCACATTGATACCGTCCACCAGCACCTCGCCCTCCGTAGGCTCATAAAATCTGGGAATCAGCTGGATCAGCGAGGTCTTGCCGCAGCCTGTCTCACCCATAATGGCTACCGTTTCACCCGGCTGAACGGAGAAGGATACATTATGCAGCACGGGCAGATTCCCGTCCGCATACTGGAAGCTCACATTCTTAAATTCTACCTTTCCTTCAAAGCGTTCCGGTCTGTCAACGGCATCCGGTTTATCCACAATCTCCGGCTCGGAATAATAAATCTCCATCACCTTATCCGCAGCAGCCGAAAAGCGCTGAAATTCGTTCATAATATTCCCCAGCTGACGCATAGGATTGGCTATGGCCCAGATCAGACCGGAAAAAGCCACATACTCACCCATGGTAATCTGAGAATTGATGATGAAGATGCCGCCCACCGCCAGCAAAACTACCGGCATCAGGTTTGCAAAGGATTCCACATACGGATAGTAGGTCAGCCATGTCATAGCCGTCCGCCTGTTGGTCTGGGAATACTCCGTATTGCATTGGTCAAATCTTTCCATTTCATGATCTTCCCTTGCAAAAGCCTTTACCACCCGGTTTCCGGAAATATTTTCCTGGGCCGCCGTATTCATTTGCGCCAGCTTCTCCCGCAGGGCCTTATGCCTGGGCGCAACCTTGTTTTTAAAATGGATGATAATTAAAAAGATAAAAGGTGAAATGGCAAACAGGCAAAGCGCCAGCCGCCAGTCCATATAGAAGAAATAAACTGCCGTGGCCCCCATCAGCGCCAGGGACTCCGTGATCGTCCTGATGACCCAGGCGATCATATGACGCACGGCATCCAAATCACCGGTGAGCCTTGTCATCAGATCACCGGTGCGAAAGGTGCTGTAAAATTTCATATCCTGACGTTCTATCTTATCAAATAGATAGGTCCGGATACGGTAAAGCGCCTTTTGGGACACATGCTCCACGCCCATACAGGTCAGATAGACGATCAGCGTCCTTAAAAGCGTTAAAAATACCATGGCTGCAATCAGCTGGTAAAATAATGTACGGCGGTTGATCAGATTTGCCGCCGCCTCATCCCCTGTCAGGAATAAGTCGATCAGATTTTGGGTGACAAAGGGAACTGTCAGCTGCATCACGTTGTAAACCACGGTTCCCAGAATCGCAGCCACATACAGAACTCTGTAGCCCTTCATGTTTTCCCAGAGCCACCCCATTTTTGATTTTTGCTTCTTCACATTTACCCTCCCTGTGCGCTTTTAAGCACGCATATAACTCTTGTTCCCCTATTCTAGCCCTGCGGAAATGAGGTGTAAATGTAAAAAATTGCAATTTCCATGTGCTTTGTTGTACCGGACAGCCGGTTACGCCGGCTGCACTAATCCGCGTATTTCATCAGAGCGTTAAGAATATCGGGATAGAGGAATTTCCCCTGACGCCTGTAATAAATCCCGAAGTTTTCCCCGTTTCCGGAAAACGCGTTATTATCCCACCAAACACAGGTGATTCCTCTTGCCTTGGCCGCAGCGATATAATAAGCCGCATGATCCACGCGGTCCTGCAGGTTTCCGCTCTTGTCACGGGAGCCGAACTCCCCGATAACCACAGGAATGCCATTACTGATATACTTATTATAAAGCTGATCCATGAAGCTATTTATGTCGCGGACGGAGCCTGCAGAATCCGAATCAAACTTTGACGTGGAGCCGCTCTCCCCTTCTGCCTGCAGTGCAAAATTATAAGGCGTATAAGCATGTACCGAAAGGATCAGCCGGTTTTCCACACCCTCCGCGTCCTCCGGCAGTACAAAGCCGCTGTTTAAAACCCCGTCGGGAGAAGCACAGTAGCCCGGCACCATCAGATAGCGGTTCCCATTGTTCCCACCGCTCTCACGGACCGTGTTCACAAATGCCTGATTGATCTCATTAATGCAGGTAACGGCATCCTTGCATTCCTCCGCACCGGGATTCAGCCACCATTCATACTGGCTCCCTACCAGCCTGGGCTCGTTCATGCACTCAAAAATCAAATGCTCGTCATACTCCTGAAAGCGCTGGCAAAGCTGCTCCCAGATAGTTGTCACATAACTTACGGACTGCTCCAGGTGAGCGCTGTCAGGATAAAGAAATTCCTCGTTGTTGTCATGATGGATATTCAGAATAACATACATCCCGTTGTCATAAGCGTAATCCACCACCTCCTGTACCCGGTTCAGCCAGGCCTCCGAGATCTGCCAGTCCTCGTCCACATGATTATGCCAGCTCACCGGCAGCCGCAGGCTGTGAAAGCCTGCCTCCTTAATATCCTGAATCATTTCCGCGGTGGTCTTGATTCCGCACCAGCTGCTCTCCAGCTCCAGCTCGTCTCCCGTAAAGCTATCGTTCGTGGCATCAAAGGTATTGCCCAGATTCCAGCCGATCTTCATATCATGCACAAACTGCAGCGCCTCGCCTTCCGGAATGTCAAACGGCTCGATCACCACCTCCGGAATCTGTATTGTCCCTTCCTCTCCGGAGGACGTGTCCTTTTGGTCCCCGCCGCCTTCTTGCCCTGCTCCGCTGTTTTCGGTGCTGCCACCCGTGTTCTCTGTACCGTCCTCCCCTGCCTGGGATTCCGATTCCGTCCCGGATCCGGTCTCGCTTTCGACCCTGCCGTTCTCTCCTGCAGACGAGCCGGTTTCCACCTCCGGTCCGCCGCAGCCTGTCAACATGCCGGCGGTCAGCGCCGCACACAGCAGTCCTGACATAAATCCTTTTACACTCTTCATATGAATAACCATGCCTTTCCGCAGCCTGCGATTTCTTGACGACGAAAAGCGTAAGCTTTTTGGCGTATGAGCCGCAGGCAATACTGCCATTATATTAACCATTGCTTTAACGGCCACATTATAACAATCTTCCTCCACTTTGTCAATTTTCAGGATATTTATCGAAATTTTCCGACTTCAGGCAGATTATGAAGCATTTTACAGATGCTTTTTGGGTCAGGGTATGATATAATAGTTTTGTTCAGGCAGGGAACGTTCGAAAAGCCCGTGCCTGGTATCTGCACATCGGCTGAATGCCCCATCGAATACGAAAAAAGAGGGTTACTTATGAAAAAAAACATCCCACCGACGCTGCTTAACACCGACAAGGCTGCTCTGATCGCCTGTATGGACAGAATCATGGAGGGCGACTGCTCCCTGTCTACACCCGTTCCCTTTCAGGATGCGGAGCTGGAACAAAAGTGGAAGCAGTTCATGCTGTACATCTTAAACGCCAACAACAAGTCTGCCATGCAGCTCAATGATGCCATGACAGTAATCGGTGACAGCTCCTGCGTAAAGGTTATGCTGGAGCAGGTTTCCAGCCAGTCACGAGCTATAGAAGAAATGAGCAGCTCCAGCCGGGAGCTGGGCGATTCTATCGTAAACATCCAGGAGTCCGCTTCCAGCATCCATGACCATTCAAAGGATATTATGGATACTACCAATACCTGTATCCAACAGCTGGACGGCAGCATCCGCATTATAGATGACTCTTCCGCTCAGATCGGTCAGATCAACGGCCAGATCGCTGATTTTAAGGAGAAGGCCCTGCAGATCAATGATATAGTGGACGTGGTAAAAAAGCTGGCCAGCAAAAGCAGCCTGTTAGCCCTGAACGCATCCATAGAAGCAGCCAGGGCCGGCCAGTCGGGCAGAGGCTTTTCCGTGGTAGCCAGCCAGATGCAGGATCTTGCCGCAAACACCTCCACCTCTGCAGATGACATCACCCGCTATGTAGGCGAACTGATGTCCGGCATTGAGACACTGGTAAATTCCGTGCAGTCCGCCACTGCATGTCTGCAAAGCGGCAATGCCGAAATCCATCACTGTGTGGAAAGCGTGGATGCCGTGGGCAGGAAGGTATCCTTCATCACGGACAAAATTGATCTGATTAATGAAGAAATCCGTAATCAGTCCGGACTGACTCACTCCTTTGTCAAGGCAGTAGAGGCTCTTGACGTTAATTATGAAACACTTTCCAGGGAATGTGTGGATACAGGAGTACATCTCTACCATATTTCCCGGAACATCGACACCATCCGCACCGCCATGGCAAAGGGCACCTCGCGCCTTTTCCTTCAAGACTGGCTTACGGTTTATACCGTGGATCACCTGATCTTTACCTGGAGGCTGTATAATAACCTGGCAGACTTTGAAACCTTAAAGATCACCCAGCTGAACAATCCCAAGGGATGTAAATTCGGTAAGTGGACCGTAGCCCAGACGGATCCCCGTATCACCGGCAGCCGTGAATTTAAGCAGGCGGTGAGCTGTCATGAAGAGCTGCACCGCTGTGCCTGCGCCTGCTGGAATGCCAAGGACCGCGGAGATACGGACGAAGCTCTCATACAGTTTCAGCAGGCCCTTGAAATCTACAAACGCTTTTCCACCGCCATGGACAGCCTGAAAAAAATGCTGGCTGCAGGGGGAGACAGAGAATATACGAATATAAAGGCCTGAAAAAAAGGAGTGTTGCACAATAACTAAGTTTTAGTTACGAAGCAATACTCCTTTTTATATCTATCTATTATCTATGCGTCTATACATGTTTTCCTGTCGGTACTGCGATACCATTTCCGTGTGCCGTGATAATATACCAGCAGCACGAAAATTGCTGCAAGGGCAAGGCATTTTCTGAGCCTTCCGCCCTGCTTCGCCCATCTGACAAGCCGGGAAACCAGCTCCTTCTTGGCTTCCTCCGTCATACTCCCCCTTCGGTCTGTAAAATACAGAAGCAGATAAGCAAAGCCCGCAATCATGGCAAGAGTGGCATACAGCTCTACAGGCGCGGCGTCCCCGGTCTTAGGCTCGCTGTCCTTTTTGTTCGGGGCACTACTGCTGCTGTCGCTGGCGCTGTTGCCGTTGCTCTCGACACCGCTGCCTCCCCCACTATTGTCATCACCGCCGCCCTGGCTGTTGTCGCCGCCGCTGCTGCCCTGGCTGTTGTCGCCGCTGCCTTGGTTGTTGTCATCGCCGCTGCTGCCCTGAGATCGGAAGAGC
>CAJUIA010000009.1 GCA_910586485.1 uncultured Acetatifactor sp. | reverse complement strand
AAATACATGATTTGTGTGTTATGAGGTTTAAAAGGAAGTGTCAAACTCCCGGGACAGACGCCGATGGTGCCTGTCCCTTTTTGGTGCCTGTCATTTAAAAGTCACTGTAAAAAAATAATAAATTTTATATAAAATTTTCCAAAAATATGCTATAATAAAAGAGTAACTATAAACCATTAATAATTCAGATGACTATATTGTTTTATTAAAAAATCGTTTCCACTAATCTATCATTACTCGCACCTATTCGATTTCAGGTCGTTTATCTATTTTATTAATCCGGCATACTAACAAGAAGCTTAAGGTTAAACGGAAAGGAGCGATTAGTGTGGGTAAATTTTTTGAAAAAAAGGGAAAGGATGACGGAAGTTTCATCAGCATTGAGGAAAAGATTTCCAAACGCTTTGGGCAGGTTATCATGCTCTGCTGCATTATACTGGGGGTGGTCACCTCAATTCTAAGCTATATTTCTTCCATCAGTGCGGTATCTGAAACCATCAATGACACGTCCGATGTGGCGGCCAATTATGTTTCCGCATCGCTGAAGGAGTTCACTGCGATTGCTTATGAAACGGGAAGCATTGCACGCCTTGCTGATCCGGAAAGGTCAGTGGAGGAAAAGGCGGCTATTTTACAACAGAGGATCCAGGATCACAACATGGAGGGCGGTTACCTTCTTGACAGCAACGGAATTGATATGATCACCGGGCAGGACTTTTCCGACAGGGAATATTTTAAGGAATGTATAAAGGGTAATACATATATCTCAACACCAGCCTACAGCGAAGTGACAAAAAAGGTATCCTACGCAGTTGCGGCCCCTTTGTGGGAGGGCGGCATTCCCGGAACAAAATCCGTAGGTGCCGTTGTCTATATTCCCAACGGGGAATTCTTGAACGACATTATGCGTTCCATAAAGGTCGGCAAAGGCGGAACCGCTTTTATGCTGGATCATAATGGTATTACGATTGCCGACGTCAATTCTGAGCTGGTGGGTGTAGAAGACAGCATTGCACTGGGCGATACCAATCCCCGCCTGAAAAAATACAGCAGCATCTGTAAGAAAATGGTTGCAGGAGAAAACGGCACGGGCACTTACAGCTATAATGGCAAGACAAAGGTAGTCGCGTACTCTCCCGTTCCCGGAACAAACGGCTGGAGCATCGGTATTGCCGCAGTGAGAAATGAATTTTTAGGAAAATTTTATATTGCACTGATCTTTACCATTATCTTTGTCATCCTCTTTACGGTGCTTGGCGTTAAAAGCGGTGTAAAGCTGGGAAAAGCAGTTGCGGCTCCGCTTGGCAAAGCAGTTGAGCGGCTTAAGCTTTTAGCAGAGGGAGATATTCACTCGGAGGTCCCCAGACCGACGGTAAATGACGAAACGGCAATCCTGTTAAGCTGTATGTCTGAGACCATCAGCGATTTAAATCTGGTTATTTCCAATGTAAACAAGGATCTGGCTGAGCTGGCAGAAGGCAATTTTATGATTGACGTTGACGAAGACTATAAGGGAGATTTTGCCCGGATCAGCGAGTCCTTCCGGGGAATTATTTCATCTCTCAGTAAAGCTCTGAGAGAAATCGACACTAATGCGGAAAGCGTCAGAAACGGCGCAACCGATCTGGCCGGTGCCGCTCAGCTTTTGGCGGAGGGCGCCACAGATCAGGCAAGCGCGGTAGAAGAACTGACGGCAACCATGACGGACATTTCGGAAAGAATTCATATCAATGCCGAAAATGCAGAAATGGCCAGAAGCATCATGTCCGGCATGAATGATCAGGTAACAGAAAGCAACACGCAGATGAAACAGAGTACGGAAGCCATGAGCAGAATCAGGGAAGCCTCCGACAAGATTGCCGAAATCATCGGCAGTATTGAAGAAATTGCCTCCCAGACCAATCTGCTTGCACTCAATGCGTCCATTGAGGCCGCAAGAGCCGGAGAATCTGGAAAAGGCTTTGCCGTGGTTGCCACGCAGGTCGGTATTCTTGCCGAGCAAAGCAGTAATGCAGCCAAAAATACAAAGCAGCTGATCCAAAATGCAATACAGGCCGTGGAAGAAGGGACAAAGCTTGCAAATTCTACAGCCGAATCGCTGCTGCGGGTAGTTGATAACGCCAGGACAGTGGGGGAAGCGATTGACGAGATTGCAGTAGCCTCCGAAGAGCAGGCAGAAGCTACGGCTCAGGTCACCATGGGGATCAATCAGATTTCCGAGGTTGTGGAGTCCAATTCCGCCACCTCTGAGGAAAGCGCGGCGGCATCCCAGGAGCTGTCAGCACAGGCTGACCTGCTTAAGGAATTGGTTGACAGATTTAAATACCATTCATAATTCTCAGAACGCTCTCTGAAAACGAGCAGGGGAGATTTTCCCCTGCTCGCATAAATTTTCGTACTTATTACTTTGTATTATCCAATATTTATGCCGGCTGCATATTCGCCAATTCTTCCACTACCTCCAGAGGCAATTCTGTATCCTCCGCAATTTCTTCTAAAGATAGCTTTCCTCTGGCTATTAACCTTCTGGCATTTTCTTTTCTGACTTCAAATGCCTTTTTTTCCGCTATACCCATTGCCCAATCTTCTACATTCTTGCTCATAATTTTTCTGCCTCCTTCCGTCTCCTTAAAGTGCTTCACCTGTTCTGCCAATAAGGGATAAAACATATCTACCGAGCTGACACACCGAAAATCGTGCATTAGCCTCCCTACAGGGTCCTTATCATCCTTATAGCTGCCATTCACATACAAAATATGGGAACCATCCCCAAATACCGCTCCCGTCTCCCGAATCGTTCTCTCTATGTGATATAGCGGAAGTCCTGCGCCCATCACATCATTCTCCGAAATGAAAATCACATAAGAGTCTTTTATATCCTTAAATTCCTGTCTTGCTTTCAACATCTTAGAGTCAAGCATACTGCTGTGAACTCTGGCACGGTGTACATCCGCCCCTGCATCAGCCCTCTGTACTTCAATGTCATATTCACGCTTTTTTGCATCCACCGCATGAACATCCAGTATAATACTTCTGCCTTTGGGAACAGGGCTTTTGTACTCTCTCTGGGCTGTAACCTCCAAAACCTGTAAGTCCTCCCTTTTCAGCAATATGCGCAAAAGTAATTCTGTTGCCGGAATATTCCTGTCAAACACAAGAGTCATTAAGCTATCGTCAAACAGGCGCATTTCCGAAATCAATTTTAAAACTTCCTGTTTCTGCCCTTGCTCTGCCTCTCCTATCACTTCATCACCCGCCTTTATATAAATATGTGCTTAAGTATATTATAACCACTTTTTTGTATATGTGCAATATTCATCAACGTAAAAAGCCATGATGAGATTGTATATATCATTCAAGACAAAATTAACAAAATATTTAATAAATTCCCAGAGGGAACACCGTATCAATCTTAGGACTCCGTCCGTCTCACTATCCCCTTATCCTGTTTCCCGGTGTTATGTGGTATTCTTGCTTTCCCTTGCGGTACTCCCGTCTACCTTCGCTTGTGTTTATAGCGTTTGCGTTAGTTTGTTGTTATTTGTGTTATAAATATAGCACACATACATAACGTTATCAATAGTTTTTACACATTTTACGCAAAAAATATTGCGTATACGCTATTTTTATGCTACAATAAGCACATTCAAGCGGAAGGAGCGAATTCCATGATAACTTATCGCAAACTATTCCATCTTTTACTTGACAGAAATATTAAAAAAAAGGATCTGCAGGAGCAGGCAGGAATTACAGCCTCCATAATGGCAAGATTGGCAAAGGATGAAAATGTACAAGTCGATACTATTTCAAAAATCTGTGATGCTCTGAATTGTCAACCTGGGGACATTATGGAAAATATACTAAAATCACAGGAGGGGGACAAATAACTTTGAAATCTTGAAAAATTCAAGTAACCTATGCCAGAGCCATAACCGTAAACGAATATAACGCACAGAAACTAAAATTGCTGAATCCGTAACTTTTCAACCTGATTTCAAAAGGAGGTCTAACATGCCATTAGCACAAGCAAAAATTTACACTGAGGAAGATTATTACAATTTGCCGGAAAACATCCGGGCAGAGCTGATCGAGGGAAACTTGATTTATAACCAGGCGGCACCGTCTAGAATCCACCAGACAATACTCATGGAGCTTTCCGGAACAATCCGGGACTATCTCAAATCAAAAAGCGGGCCTTGCCGTGTCTATCCCGCGCCGTTCGCCGTCAAGCTGAGGGAGGACCGCAAAACCATAGTAGAGCCGGACATAAGCGTTATCTGTGACAAGAACAAACTTACAGACCGTGGCTGTACGGGAGCCCCCGACTGGATTATCGAAATTGTCTCTCCCAGCAATTCCAGCCATGACTATATCCTAAAGCTGAATCTGTACGCAAACACAGGTGTCCGGGAATACTGGATTGTAGACCCTTACAAGGAACGCATTTTTGTTTACCGTCTGGAGCAGGAACATTTTGAAGTGGAAACATACACATTCCATGACCGTATTCCGGTAGGCATTTATGCAGATTTACAGATTGATTTCGTCAGTCTGGATTTCTAAAAACTTTATTCGTCCCCTTTTTCTGCAGGGGCAGCAGTCGTAACTTAAAACTTTATTTATCCCGGAGGGTGCTTGCCCTTTCGGGATTTTCTTTTCCTGTCCGATCATAGGGCGGGGCTGTAGAATGTAAATTACCATTATGGGGGCCACAGGGGCCCCCGATTAAAAAATTTTTTACGCTTTGATACGGAAGCAGACGGGCACCCGATCCGCACTGGACGTGTCCCAGCTGTAGGCATTGCCGCCGTCGTTGACACGGCACGCATACGTCGAATTGCCAGACCTCACGGACGCACGCCACCAGGCGCACTGACTTCCACCGTGGCCGGCGCCCTTGATGCGGTTCAGATAGCAACCACGTTACCTACTTGTTACCTACCAGTATCCTACTCACCAATTTTTACCACTTTTCACGACTGCTCAGGGCAAATTTCCGTTTTCACTTCCCGGCATGAAAAAAGTACCGCAACCTTAGAGATTACGGTACTTTCAAGCCTTTCGGTGTTTTCAATTCACAAGGTATACTTAGAACTTGCCAGCCTTGGCTGCTTCCTCGATGCTCACCGCCACAGCCACGGTAGCGCCGACCATGGGGTTGTTGCCCATGCCGATCAGTCCCATCATCTCAACGTGCGCGGGCACGGAAGAGGAACCAGCAAACTGTGCGTCAGAGTGCATACGGCCAAGCGTGTCAGTAAAGCCGTAGGATGCGGGGCCTGCCGCCATGTTATCGGGATGCAGAGTACGTCCCGTGCCGCCGCCGGAAGCAACGGAGAAGTACTTCTTTCCTGCCTCTGTTCTCTCCTTTTTATAGGTGCCTGCAACGGGATGCTGGAATCTGGTGGGGTTGGTAGAGTTGCCGGTGATGGAAACATCCACATTCTCCTTCCACATGATGGCAACGCCTTCGGGTACACTGTTTGCACCGTAGCAGTTTACCTTGGACCGAAGTCCCTCGGAATAAGGAATTCTCTCGATTTCCTTTACCTCGTTGGTATAAGGATCATACTCGGTCTCCACAAAGGTAAAGCCGTTGATACGGGAAATGATCTTTGCCGCATCCTTGCCAAGACCGTTCAGGATAACCCGCAGAGGCTTCTGCCGAACCTTGTTTGCCTTCTCTGCAATACCGATTGCGCCCTCTGCCGCTGCAAAGGACTCATGTCCTGCCAGGAAGCAGAAGCAATCCGTATCCTCTTCCAAGAGCATCTTGCCCAAGTTGCCGTGTCCCAGGCCAACCTTACGGGTATCGGCTACAGAGCCGGGAATACAGAATGCCTGAAGTCCTTCACCAATCGCTGCAGCAGCCTCGGATGCCTTGCGGCAGCCCTTTTTAATGGCAATCGCCGCACCCACGGTGTATGCCCAGCAAGCATTCTCAAAACAGATGGGCTGAATCTTTTTCACCTGATCGTATACGTCAAGGCCTGCGTCCTTGGTAATCTTCTCCGCTTCTTCAATGGATGAGATGCCATAGCTGCTCAGCACAGCGTTAATTTTATCAATACGTCTTTCATATGATTCAAATAAAGCCATTTTCCTGTCCTCCTTTTATGTTTCGGAACCCTTTCAATTCGCTTCCTTATCATTCCTTTCTGGGGTCGATAATCTTCACAGCATCCGCCACGCGGCCATACTGACCCTTTGCCTTCTCATACGCGGTATTGGGATCATCGCCCTTTTTAATGAAGTCCGTCATCTTTCCAAGACTTACAAACTCATATCCGATAATCTGGTCATCCTTGTCCAGCGCGATACCGGTTACATAGCCCTCGGCCATTTCCAGGTAACGAGGTCCCTTCTTTAAGGTGCCGTACATGGTTCCCACCTGGCTTCTCAGGCCCTTGCCCAGATCCTCAAGACCTGCGCCCACAGGCAGACCTTCCTCGGAAAATGCACTCTGGGTACGCCCATAAACAATTTGAAGGAACAGCTCTCTCATAGCGGTATTGATGGCATCACACACCAGATCGGTGTTTAAAGCTTCCATAACGGTCAGGCCGGGCAGAATTTCCGCAGCCATAGCCGCCGAATGCGTCATGCCGGAGCATCCGATGGTCTCCACCAGGGCTTCCTGAATGATGCCCTCCTTCACATTCAAGGTCAGCTTACATGCTCCCTGCTGCGGGGCACACCAGCCGACACCATGTGTCAGACCGGAAATGTCTTCCACCTTCTTTGCCTGTACCCACTTAGCTTCTTCGGGGATCGGCGCGCAGCCATGATGCACACCCTGAGCGACTGTGCACATTTCTTCAACTTCCTTTGAATAAATCATGTGAAATCTCCTTTCAGTTATGTAAGTTATTATTTATTCAATTTTTTCATTGATAAAATAATATCATTCATCTCTCATTTTCTCACATTTATATCAAAAAATCCAGAGGTTTTTACAAATTTTGTATCAGTTCAGCCCTCATATGAAATAAAAGTTGAGCCCCAAAGAGGCGTCGGATGCTTAAAATGATTGTATCCACGGTAGAAAAAAAATACCCCATCTGATATACTGTAAAAGGCTTTATAAACTATCCGAAACAGAAAGGAATCATCCTCCATGAATATCGTCATGAATCTGCAGGGCCTGTGGCAGTTCTGCCTTGATCAGGAAAAACAGGGGCTTAACGCTCATTATGAAACGCGTAAATTCAAGGACACCATTATTCTTCCCACCACAGTGTCCGAAGCCGGAAAGGGCATTCCCCATGACAGGAAGGACACCGGCCATCTTACCGACCCTTATGAAATGGAGGGTTATAGCTGGTATCAAAGGACTCTTGCTCTTCCCATGAAGGATATATCCGAGCTTTCAGGAAAGCATTTCGAGCTTACTTTGGAACGGACCAGAATATCATATGTCTGGGTGGACGGCAAATTTGCAGGCAGTGAGGACAGCTTTGTGGCCAGACACCGCTATGACCTGACAGGCCTGATTACCACACTAAATCCGCTGATTACCATCATGGTATCCAATACCGATTACAAGGTGCCGGGAGGCCATCTGACCTCTCCAGATACGCAGACCAACTGGAACGGCATTCTGGGCGAAATTTCCCTGAAAATTCGGGAAAGCATACAGCTCGGCAAAATAGACGCAGGCTGCCGCTATGCCGAAAAAAGTATTCTGCTGAAAATTCCTGTCCGCTATTTCGGCAGCCGGCCCTGCCCTGCTAGAATCCTGGTGAATCCCGTCCTCTGCCGCCTGAAAGATATATATGCAGGGCAGGACAAGATTATCCCGGAGTGTGGAAGCTATGAAGAACTTTTGGAATATAAGCCGCTCCCTGATAAAGCGGTTTCTCTTGATGTGACGCTGCAGCCGGGTGAAAACGATTTTGAACTCCTTCTGAAGCTTTCTGAAGACCCGAAGCTTTGGGATGAAGAGGATCCTTATGTTTATCGCCTGCACCTGTCCTGCCGGGAACTCCTGACAGGTAAAAGCGCTCCAAACGAAAATATCCCTGAAGCCGCAATCACCCCTAAAGCCGCCTGCGACACTGCTTCTCTTTGGTGCGGACTGCGTTCCTTCACTGCCGGGAAAGCTTATTTTTACATCAATGGCCGCAAAACCTTCCTGCGAGGCAAGCATGACGGGATGGTCTTCCCGCTTACAGGCTACGCCCCTACGGACGTCATGAGCTGGCTGCGTGTGATGAAAATTGCTCGAAATTATGGTATCAATCATTACCGTTTTCATACCTGCTGTCCTCCGGAGGCAGCATTTATTGCGGCGGACCTTCTGGGCATTTATATGCAGCCTGAGGTCCCCTTCTGGGGAACCTTCAACGGCCCGGAGGATGAGGGCTATAACAGGGAGGCACAGGAATTTCTGGAGGCCGAGGGCTTTCGGATGCTGGAGGCCTTTGGCAGTCATCCTTCCTACTGCATGATGTCCATGGGTAATGAGCTTTGGGGAAATGCTTCCGCTATCAATGAGCTTTTGGCAAAATACAAGGCCTTCCGCCCCCACGTGCTGTTTGCTCAGGGCTCCAATAATTTTTTCTGGACTCCCAATATCCAGCCCTGTGATGACTTCTTTTCCGGAGTGCGTTTTACCATTGACAGACAAATTCGAGGCTCTTATGCCATGTGTGATGCTCCCCTTGGACATGTCCAGACCGCGGTGCCCGGAACCCGCTTTCATTATGATGAGGCCATCCGCCCCTCCTGTCTGACGGCATCCTCCGAGTCTGCAGCCTGCTGTGACGGGGCCGACAGTTCCTCCCACCGGGCGGCATACTCCGAGCCTGCAGATGCCGAATCCGGGAATAAGGGAAATCAGAAAAATGAAGATGACACGGTAGAAATTCAATTTGGCACGGGTGTCAAGCGGGTCAGGCTCTCTGAGATTCGCTCTGAACTGATTCCGGAGGTGCCGGTGATTTCCCATGAGGTCGGACAGTATGTTTTCTATCCTGATTTTCAGGAAATTTCCAAATACACCGGCGTCCTGAAGGCACGCAACCTGGAGGAATTCAAGAGGCGGCTGGAAGCAGCCGGGATGCTCGACTTTGCCGAAGATTTCTTCCGCAGCGCCGGCGCCCTTGCCGTGGCCTGCTACAGGGATGAGCTGGAAACTGCCCTGCGCTCTTCGCAGCTGGCCGGCTTTCAGCTTCTTGACCTTCAGGACTTCCCCGGCCAGGGAACTGCTTTGGTAGGAATTCTCAACGCTTTCATGGAGAATAAAGGACTCATCACCTCTGCTGATTGGCGTAAATTCTGTGCGGACGCTGTTTTACAGGCAGAATTTGACAGTTATGTCATTATTTCGGAGAATCCGTTCGAATTCACGGTTTCCCTTAGTTATTACAAGAAAGCTCCCCTGCCAGCCGACAAGCTTGTCTGCCGCCTGAAAAACAGCGATGGAACTGTCATATGGCATGACAGCAGACCTGTGACAGAGTTGACGGAAAGAAATCGGATGTGCTTTGAAGACAAAGGGGATCAAGGTGAGGAAGGGCTTACATGTGAAGAAGGGGTACTCACCCAGAATAAGGGTGTGTTCCTTTTGGGTAAGTTTATTTTGGATAATTTCCTTTGGGGTGCCGGCATTACATCGAAGCCGTCTGTCCTGACCCTGACGGTAGAGCTGAAAGGCCTTGGTATCAGCAACAGCTATCAGCTGTGGCTTTATCCGGCTATGGAAACAAATAGATATAATGAAATGAATAAATATAATTCCGAACTTACAGAAACCGGCCCGTCTGCCGCGCGCCCTGCGCCGGAGGCTGCAGATACCGTTGCATATTCCCTGGAACAGCTTCCCTCCCTGGCAGAAAAACACAGGGCCGGCCTGCTGTTTCTCTCTGCCGATGAAAACAAAGCCTCCGTTCAGGGAACTTACTGCACGGATTTCTGGTGTTATACCATGTTCAACAGCATTTCCTTAAATATCGGCAAGGAGCCGCCGGTGGGAACCATGGGGCTCCTGATCCGCAGGGAGCATGAAGCGCTCTCCGGCTTCCCCTGCGAGACCTATACCACGCCTCAGTGGCATTCGATTGTAAATGCCTCCCGCTCCACCGTTCTGGACGGCACAAATATCGTTCCCATCGTGCAGACCATTGATAACTTCTTTCGGAATCACCGTTTGGGACTGCTTTATGAGATCTATCTGCAGGATCTGCACCTGCAGCTGCTGGTCTGCACCAGCGACCTGCCCGGACTGATCCGGACAGGTCATCCGGAAGCTCTGGCCCTGTACAAAAGTTTGATCGCCTATCTTCCGACCCTTGCCGGGACAAGCAGGGATACCGGCGATAAGGCTTCCGGCACGAACACCGGCAGTACTATGACGCTGGCTGCTTTCCGCAAGCTGGTTTCCAAAGAAATAACGGAAACCCTTCCGCTTTAATTTTCAAGCGGAAGGGCTTCCCACATCTTAATAATGGTATTTTTTCCGCTTTGTCAGCAGAAATATAAGCGAAATCACAAAAGCAAAGATTTCCGCCGTTACATCCGCCAGCCAGATGCCGTCCAGCTCCAGCAGCATTGGCAGGATCAGCACTGCTGACAGCTTGAAGATAAAGGTACGCAGAAAGGAAATTGCCGCCGATACGCCGCCGTTGTTTAAAGCCGTAAAAAAGGAGGAAGCAAACACGTTAAAGCCCATGATCAGGAACGCAGAGGATGCAATGCGCAGCGCACGGAGCGTCATCTGAAACAGCTCCTGATCATATCCCACAAATACTCTGGACAACGGCGCTGCCAGGAGCTGTGCCGCTGTCACCATGCCGCATCCAATCACAGCCATCAGCAGGATACTCTTTCGGAGCAGGCTTTTCAGCTCCGTATGATTTCCCGCACCGTAATGGTAGCCGATCACGGGAGCGCTGCCGATAGAATATCCGATAAATACCGCCACAAAAATAAACTGCACATACATGAGGACGCCATAAGAAGCCACCCCGTTTTCTCCTGCATATTTGAGCAGCTGAAAATTATACAGCATTCCTACTATAGAAGCAGTTACATTGGAAACCATTTCCGAGGCGCCGTTTCCACATGCCCTCAGGATCGGCCTTGCTTCCAGTCTTGTTTTTTTCAGCTGCAGAAGGCTGGTGTTAGGGCACAGGAAATAAACCAGGGGAATCAATCCTCCTACGCATTGGCTTAAGCCCGTAGCCAGGGCCGCCCCTGCAACACCCCATTTGAAACCGGCGATAAACAAGGCATCCAGCGCCATGTTGGTCAGGCCGGCCGCCACAGTGGTAATCAGGCCCAGCTTTGGTTTTTCCGCCGTAATCAGAAAGCCCTGAAATACGTTTTGGAGCATAAAACTCACATTAAATATCATGGTGATCCTTCCGTAAACCACACATACCGGCAGCATGGCTTCGTCTGCGCCTAATGCTGCCGCCAGAGGACGCATGGCTGCAAACCCGATCAGAGATGCGATTACTCCAATGATAAGCGTAGTCCAAATCATCATGGTAAAATAGCTTTTTGCCTTTTCGGATTTCTGCTCTCCCAATGTCTTGGCCACCAGCGCACTGCCGCCTGTACCCAGCATAAAGCCGATGCCTCCAAAAATCATCAGTACCGGCATGATCAGATTGATGGCGGCAAAGGATGTCTTGCCTACAAAGTTAGACACAAATAAACCGTCCACCACGCCGTAGACAGAAGTGAATACCATCATGGTGATGGAGGGCAGAACAAATCTCAACAGTTTCCCGTAATTAAAGTGATCCGACAGCTGTATTGCCTTCCGCCTCCCGGACATTTCTTTTTGATTCCTTGTTTCTACTTCTTTTAATTCTTTCATATCTCCCATTCCTTTTTGGATTTTGAATCTTTTTCGAATTTTGATTCCTTTTTGTGATCCTCTTCCCCCATATTTTCGAATTCCCTTTTCAACAGATTCGTATATCTGTGGAACAGCCCTAAAAAGAAGGCCTGCTCATCCGCCGTCATTTTTCTAAATGCCCGCAGCTCTGCCTGCAGCACCCGGTCAACGGTTCTCACCGCCAGCTCCGCTCCCGCCTCCGTCAGCTTAATAAGCTTACTCCGCCTGTCGTTTCCCTCCGCAAGCTGAAGATACCCCTCATCCGCCAGCTTTTTCAGAGACGAATTCACGGTCTGCTTCGGTGCATAAATGGTGGAGCATATTTCGCTCTGGGTCAATTCAGCATTGCTTTCCCTCAGAAAATAAAGAATCCAGAAAGCGCAGTCTGAAAGGCCTAACGCTTTTGCTGCATTTCTGTATAATTCATCATTTTCCTTGTAAAGCCGGTTATATTCTGAAAGATACTCCTTTTCCGCTCCCATAAATTCACCGCTCCTTTTAAACCATCCGAAATCGGACTTTTTTGAGTATAGTCCGATTTCGGATGGTTGTCAAGCATAAAACGCAAAAATTCCAAAATGCAGTCACATAAAAGCCGCCCTCCCGTTTTCCGGGCTGGCGGCTGACATAAAAATGAAAAATTTCTAAATCTTAAATACTGGATAATATGAATTCCATGCGGCCTGTAAACTCCAAGCGTTTTACTCCCTTTGGCACCAGGAAATGATCGCCTTTTTTCACTGGCTGGCTGTTGACAATACCATCACCTGACAATACTGTCGCCAGCATGAAGGGAGCGTCAGGCACAAAGACAAATCTGTCGTCCACCGTCAGCTTATAAATATGGTAATATGCACAGTGATAAAGCTCACATAGACAATTTACAGGCAGATCTGCTGCGGATAGGATGCTGTCCTCCGCAGATTTGGCAGGAACAGTGATTACATCTATACTCTGTTCCACATGAAGCTGCCTTGGCTTACCGTTTGAAAGCCTGTCATAATCATAAACCCGATAGGTAATATCACTGTTCTGCTGAGTCTCCAAAATCAGCAGTCCACCCTTTATGGCGTGAACGGTACCGGGATCAATCTGAATAAAGTCACCCTTTTTCACGGGTATCTCCCGAATAAATTCCTGCCAACGCCCCTGATGAATCATATCGGCAAGCTCTTCCCTGGTTTTGGCATTGTGACCGATCACAAGCGACGCTCCTGCCGGGCAGTCCAGCACATACCAGCATTCCGTCTTGCCAAGGGAACCGTTCTCATGCTCCTTTGCATAAGCATCATCGGGATGCACCTGAATGCTCAGGTCCTCCCTGGCATCAATAATCTTCACCAGCAGGGGAAAACGGTCATATTCTACATTTCCAAACATTTCAGGGTGAGTTTTCCAAAGCTCGGAAAGCTTTACGCCGGCATAGGCTCCGTCCCGTATCGTGCCTTCTCCGTTCGGATGGGCGGAGATTCCCCAGCATTCGCCGATGTCCGTTCCTTCCGCCGGATAACCGAAATCCTCGCGCAGTCTGCTTCCTCCCCAGATATTGTGGGTAAGCACGGGATTCAGGAACAAGATGTCCTCACAGGGATTGTTACAGGAAAGATTTGCGCCCATTGTTTTGATTACCTCCTGATACCAGAATGCGGAATCCTTCACGATCCTCTTCTGAGTCTGATAGTTTACATATACAATACCGAAGCGCTGCTTATAGCCGTCGCTCCACTCAAAATTATCCAAAAAGGTCCACAGGAAATAGCCCTTTACATCCGCGCCTTCTTCTATGGCCTTCTGCATGGCGCCTATGTAGCTGTCCAAAAAGGTAATCCTGTCGTTATCATGAACCTTGCCGTCAGCTGCCACATTATCATGACAGCCCATGCCGTTTTCCGTAATATAAAGAGGCAGAGGATAGCGCTCCGTCAAGAACTGAATGCCGTAATAAAAAGCTCTCGGCGTCACCGGCCAATCCGTCCCCGTCTTGGGAAATCCCGGCTCTCTTGTTACAAATTCCGGCTCTCCGTTCTCTCCGGCTCTGACATAGTAACCGTTGTAGATATTCTGGCCCATAAAATCCAGCGGCTGATGAATCAGCTCCATATCCTCCGCCGTAATTTCCGGCAGATACTCCTGAAACTGCCGTAATCCTTCCTCCGGATAATGGCCCAAAAATACAGGATCGGAAAACCATGCCACATTCCAGGTCCAATTACTCATAGGATTATAAAAGCCAAAATATACCTTCTTTGCCGCTGCAATATCCTCCGGGGAATCCGTGTAAGGATAAGCCACCCCGCCTGTGGGCGCATATCCGATCCTGACAGGCTGCTTTGCATATTTCCGCAGCATAATCACGGCCTTCCCGTGAGCCTTTAAGAGGTTGTGGGCAATCTGAAAGGTCTCTGGATAAGAAAGCTTTAAACCCGGCGCATGGACGCCGCTTAAATGGCCCAGTCCCACCGCGCATTGCGGCTCGTTTATGGTAATAAAATTCTCACATAGATCCGAAAAGCTTTCCGCAGCTGCCCTGGCATAATTACCGAACCAATCCACCACATCCGGATTCAGCCACCCGCCCCTGTCCTGGAGCGCCTGGGGAAATTCCCAGTGAAACAGGGTAATATACGGGGTAATGCCGTTCTCCTTCATGGAAAGAAGCATACTCCGGTAAAGCTCCACTGCCTTTTGATTAACGGCGCCGGTCCCGTCAGGAATCAGCCTTGCCCAATTTAAGGAAAAGCGATAGGCTTTTATGCCCAGATTACGCATCAGAGCATAATCCTCTCTGAATCTGTGCATATGATCACAGGAGGTATCTGCATTTTGCCCCTCAAATATCCGGCCCTCTTCCACAAAGGTATCCCATACGGTTTTCCCTCTCCCGTCCTCCGGGTCAGTTCCCTCCACCTGGTACGCGCTGCTTGCCACGCCCCAGACAAAATCTTTATCAAACATAACGAACCTCCATGCTGCAGCCGGACGCAATCACCGATACCAGATAAAAAGGAAGCCGATCCTCCCTATGCGTTTCCCGCAGGCGGATCTCTACCCTGTGCAGCTTATCTTCACCGTGTTCCAGTACGGTATCCAGCACCAGCTTATCCCCCCAGGTTTCGTCAAAATTAGCGTCCAGCACAAAGGGATGAGCCTCGTCTCCGTCCAGAATCAGCTCCGCCACGGGAGCCGGCAGCTGCATGGTCTTCCGGTACTGCACGCCGATGCAGCTGCCCTTCACCTCAAATACAATGGATGCCCCCTTTTCCGATGCCGTCCAGCCCTTTTTAAAAATGTCGGTAATCACTTCCTGGGAGGACTGATCTGCAATAAAGCCGTTCAATACGGGAGACGCGTTGTCGCTTCTGTAACGAACGGAATGCTGATACGCATTAGCCGTCAGGGGCTCAGCCTTTAGCTCCACCGGCAATTCCCCGTTTGTAATATCCTCCAGGATTTTTCCCAAAAAATAAGTAATGACGGAGGCTACCAGCTCATGGCCGTAATCATTGGGATGCAGGTCATCCGGCGTGATCGTGCGGTTTTCCAGCCTGCCGGAAACCAGCTCCGGATAGATACAGCTCTGCATACTGACGGCCGGCAGCTCATAATAGCGTGCCACCTTCCCGTGCATCAGCTGAGCGTTGGCACCGTTATCGTAACATACATTATGTACCAGCAGCACAGCCGGCTGCCAGGCTGCACCGTAAATTTTGCGGATCAGCCCCTCATAGGTCTCCAGATAATGAGGGGTAGCGCTGTCATTTACCGAAAATTCCACAATCACGAAATCCGGCCTGTACGCCAACAGATCACTGTCTGCCCGTGCACAGCCAAACTGAGAATCCGTTGCGCCGATTCCCGCGTTTAAGTATACAAACTCCGCCTCAGGAAAGGTTTTGCACCACCATTCATACACACGGTAAGCATAACACAGTTTTGAATCCGATGCAAGGGATCCTTGGGTGATGGAGCCGCCTAAAAAACCGATGGTCAGCTTTTCTCCCTGCTCCGCCCGCTGAAATACCTTCTTGATTCTGGCCTGATTACCGCGGTTTGCCACTGCCGCCTCATAATTTAAATTCATATTCTTTCCCCTTCAGACTTCATTCCAAATTTTCCCCAGAGATTCTATAAATGAGCTTAATTCTTCCGCCATCTTCTCCGCCTCCGGAATGCGGATATGCCCCGGTGTGCCGCAGCCGTTCTTTTCATATAAGAAGTGATATACCCGGCGGCTGTCAATCTCCTTACAGACCTCGTCGATCGCTCTGTCCCAGCTCCCATCATGCCCTAAAATAGTAGTTGTCAGCACAAAATGTGCTTTCGGATACAGATCCATCAGCTTTTCTATAAAAGACTTATAATGCCGCCGCCAGTTTTGAGATTTTTCAGAAAGGTAATCCTCCGCCATATAATTTTCAGGATTGGCGTCGTTCTGTCCGATTGCCACCACTGCCACATGAGGCTTCCAGCAGTCAAAATCCCATGGCTTCAAGGCTCCAAGCTGGGGATTATATTGAATTTTATCATAAATGGATTCCATCCCCACATAATCCGGCCCGCAGAACCAGCCTGTCTGGTCCAGCAAAGCCGCGCCTCCCTGAGCGGTGATGTGCAGCTCTGCATTTAATTTTCTGGCCGTAATCCAGGAATAGGAATACCAGCTGTTGGAATATTCCCCGTCATGCTCAGGATCCTCCCTGCCTGCATATTCCACTGCCTCCGAAACCTCGCCGCAGGACACGCTGTCTCCAAACACCTCCAGGCGCCTCTTCGGAAGCTGGCAAGGCGGCAGCACACTGCTCCCGTCCTCCAGCTCGAAGCCCTGGAAAATAAAATAATGACAGGCATCCATCCGTTTAAATAAAAGCAGCTCATGCTCTCCCGGCTCCAGATTCTTCCCCAGGCAGTAACCCTGCCGGTCTCCTGCATCAGGCTCCAGAAGGAACTTTCCCTGCACGCCGTCTAAAATATAGCCCACATAATTGGAGCCATAGCTTCTTTTGTTCGATAAAATAACGCCAATACAGCTTCCGCTGAAACGGATACTGACATAGCTGCCCGCATAAACAAACACGGGAGCCTTTTTGTCTTCAAAATCAATGCGGCCGCTGTATTTTAAATATTCATGATCCGGTAAAACCAACATTTTTATCTACCGTCCTTTACTTGCTTACAGTTTTCTGCTTCCGGCTATTGCCTTAAGCCTTCAGCAGCTCCAGATTTTTCTCGATCAGGCCGCACCTTTGGGCAACACATTCCACACTTCTGCCGGGATCCGATAGGGTGTTAAATACATAATCCTTCAGCTTATCCAGGGTGGTAACAGCCACATGAAGTCTGGTGTCTGAAGAAGCATAGTAAATATATACCTCTCCTTTTTCATTGACGATGGCGCCATTGGTAAAGACAACATTGGAAACGTCCCCCACTCTTTCGCCCCCTCTGGGGCCGATCAAGAGGCCGGAAGGCTCTGCGATAACCCGTGACGGATCCTCCAGGGCCGTGGCAAAGGCATAAATTACATATCTTAAGCCCGCCGCCGTATTTCTCACCCCATGGGCAATATGAATCCAGCCTTTATCTGTCTTGATGGGGACCGCTCCCGCACCGTTTTTGGCCTCCGTGATGGTATGATATTTGCGAAGACTGGTCATCTTCTCTTCATCAATCACCGCATGGGTAATATCATCGCAAAGTCCAAAGCCCACGCCTCCGCCGCTTCCGGTCTCGATAAAATCGTCCATGGGCCTGGTGTAAAAAGCATATTTACCGTTTACGAATTCAGGATGCAGCACCACGTTTCGCTGCTGTGGAGAACGCAGGGTTACAAGGTTATCCAGCCGCTCCCAGTGCTTTAAATCCTTTGTGCGCACGATCCCTGCCGCCGCCACGGCGGCAGACAGATCATTTACCGATTTGTCCTTGCTCTCGGAGCAGAATACACCATAAATATAGCCGTCCTCATGCTGCGTCAGCCGCATATCGTAAACATTGGTTTCCTCTGGATAAGTATCCTTAAACAGGATCGGATAATCCAGAAACCGAAAGCCGTCCACTCCGTTGTTACTCCTGGCCACGCCAAAAAAGGACTTACGGTCATTTCCTTCAATACGGGCTACAAGATAATATTCTCCGTTTAAATAAATGGCTCCGGAATTCATAACCGCATTGATCCCCAGCCGCTCCATAAAATAAGGATTGCTTTCCCGATTCAGATCGTACTGCCAGGTCAGGGGAACATGCTCCCTGGTCAAAACAGGATAAATGTAACGATCATAGATACCGTTGTAGAAATTTAAGTCTTTCTCGTTTTTTCGGTTAAGCAGCGTCTCCTGTTTCTTTGCCAGCTCAAAATATTTTTCGTGTATCATTGTGCCCTCCTTAATATTTCCACACACATTCTGCCGTTGTGATAGGGACATTTCCATGGCTCAACAATGGGCCGGTCCGGATAAGGCCTGCCTGCTTCATCCACCTCCCAGAACCATTCGGAGCCCTGCCGCCCGTCAACCACATACTTCGTAATAAACGCCCACTGTTTGCATGCGGCCTCCAGGTAGTCTTCATGACTCTTGTCCTTTAAGTAACCGTTTAAAAATCCTACGACGCTCTCCGCCTGAACCCACCAGATCCGGTGGGTATTGACAACCCCTCTTTCACACTCATTGGCCAGGGACTGTCCGTTAAAAGCCTCCTTGTAGATCTGCGCCGTCAGATCCTTTGTGATGGGGGTAAGCTTCTGATCATAATCAGGGCTTTTCAGCACTTCAACCCCAAGGTCAATCAGCCAGGCCGTTTCAATATCGTGCCCATAGGAATGCAGGTCAATAATGGAGTTATACTTTTCGTCAAAAAACACCTCCTGGCGATGCTTCTCCGGATTGTAAATTTTATCCGCAAACACATCCAAAATCCATTTCAGCCGCTCTTCCACTCTTCTGTCTCCCGAAACCTTATAAAGCTGCGTATAGGCTTCAAACACATGAAGCAGCGTGTTCATGGTCTTTGCCGCCATGACACCATTTTCCGACAGCTTTTCGTTTGATTCCGGCTGAAAGTCCACCGTGAAGGCCTCCAGATACCCAATATTGTCCGTACACTTTTCTTCAATCAGCTCAAACAATTCAAAAGCAAGCTTCAAAGCCTCATCCTGCCCCAGCGCCTCGTAATATGCAGACAGGGCATAAATGGCAAACGCCTGATTATAGGTATGCTTTGTAGTATCCTCCGGCCTGCCGTCCGCATACAGGGACCAGTAAATGCCACCGTTGACTTTATCCAGACAGCATTTTTTCAAAAAGGCAAAACCATGCTCTGCCTCCGCTTTTATATCCTCCGGAGAAAATCCGTATTTCCTGCAATCCCCCTCCGAGATCAGACCATTCTTACAGCAAAGGTAAACATTGGAAAAAAACCATGTGATTCTGCTGTTTAAAATGCAGCCCTTTACTGCTTCCCGGTCGGTCTTTAAATCATAAGACACATAGCCATACCAGCCGCCCCGCTTGTCATCCCGCAGGCTCCGCCAAAAGGGAACGATCTTTCCCAGCAGATGCTCCTTTGCTTCCGCCGCAAGTCTTTCCAACTCCGCCATTTTTTTCTCTCCTTTTCATTCTGACTTTCATTCCGACATGCAAAGCATCTTAAGCGCCGGGTGATTTCAAAATTATTTTGTCAAAGCTTTTAATACCTCCGGATAAGCGCAGGTGCCGTCGCTTCTGTTAAATAAGCCAAACAGCTCCCCCTCTCCCTCGAACAAACCATTATCCCACCAGACACAGGGAACGCCGATTTCCGCAGCAGCAGTTACATAATACCTTACCCATTGCGCCCGCTCATCCTCGTTATTCTCCTTGTTCATGGCTCCAAATTCACCGATGATCACAGGGATTCCCTTCCCTGTGTACAACTCCTTTAAATCCCTCATCAGCCTGTCGATCTCTTCCGTGTCATGATTCCAGTTCCTTCTGCCGGGAATCTGCAATGCAAATTCATAGGGCTCATAAGCATGTACGGAAATAATAACCCTTTTATCCTCCGGCACCGCAATATGGCGGATACCGACCTTACAGTTGGCTCCGTAGCCCGGCAGCATCACATAGCGTTTGGGATTATATCCGCCTGCGGTCCTTACGGTTTCTAAGAATGCCCGGTTAGTGGTATTTACCACCTCCCAGCCCTCTTCGTCGCCCCCGTTCCATTCAAACTCCGTTCCCACCTTCCGGGGCTCATTCTGAGCCTCGAAAATCAAATGCTCATCATAATCCGCAAAGCGCTCACAGAGCTGCTTCCACACTGCTCTCATCTTCCTGCAGGCTGCCTCACAGTTGTCATAATAGGGATAATTCCAATCCTCATGATGAAGGTTTAAAATAATATAAGCCTTTCGCTCATATCCGTAATCCACCACCTCCTGCACCCTGTCCAGCCAGCTCTTTTCGATGACGAAATCCGGCGCCGCTCCTAAATGATTGGTCCACGATACCGGTATCCGAATCAGGTTAAATCCCGAATCAAGCATGGTATCCACTAAGCTTTTTGTAATCACCGGATTATGCCAGGCTGTTTCAAATGCGCTGGGAGCCACCTCCCTGGCCAGACTGCCGTCCGTAGAATCCAGGGTATTTCCGATGCTGATTCCCACTTTTATATTTTTGACAAATTCCATTGCTTCCGACATCTTGTTTCCTCCTTCTTTATCCGTAACCGGCCCCGGCAATTCCCCCAAACACTCCCTGCCCAGTCTGGCCGCTGCCAGGATCCTTTTGCAAGCCCAAAATAAAATAACCCTGGCAGATGTCAGCCCTGCGGGCTGATTGTTCTTTCCTCGAATCTGTTTAAAAGGGGCTGCTGCAAATTTCCGTTCATTTACAACAGCCCCAAAACATCACTATCTCATTCCAAGCTCCCTGTCATTATCATTGGTCACACTGTGATCCTTGATATAGTCAGTGATTTCCTCCAGCGTAGTAAATGCCAGCCCTACATAGCTGTCTGCACAGCCATAGTAAATGGCGATCTTCCCACTTTCGGAATCATGAATGGTAGCACAGGGGAAGGTAACGTTGGGAACAAAGCCTCTTTCCTCGTACCATTCCTCAGGAGTCAGTAAAAAGTTCTCACAGCGGTACAATACCTTGGAGGGATTCTCCAGGTCAAGAATGGCGCCGCCAATGGAATAGACATACCCGTTGCAGGTCCCGCTGACGCCGTGGTAGAACAAAAGCCACCCCTCATTGGTCTCAATGGGCGCCGCGCCGCCGCCAATCTTTAAGGACTCCCACCACTCATTGCCCCTGCTCATTACATGCCTGTGTTTGCCCCAATATACCAGATCCGGGCTCTCACTGACAAAAATGTCGCCAAAGGGCGTGTGTCCGGAATCAGAAGGACGGCTTAAGAGCATGAAATTGCCGTTAATCTTTCTGGGGAACAAAACCGCGTTACGGTTAAAGGGCAGGAAGGGATTCTCCAGCCTGGTAAAGGTCTTGAAATCCGTGGTTTTTGCCATGCCAATAGAAGCCCCGTAAAAGTCCTGACACCAAATGATGTAATAGGTGTCTTCCACCTTTACCAGTCTGGGATCATAGGCATAAATCGGCATAAAAGGCTTACCTGCCTCATCCACAAAGGGAATCTTTTCAGGATCAAACTCCCAGTGAATGGCGTCCTTGCTCCTTCCCAGATAAATATAGGGGATGCCGTTTGTCTGCTCACCCCGGAACACGCCGATAAATTTACCCTCATAAGGCATTACTGCACTGTTAAAAATCCGTGCTACTCCCTCTAAGGGATTCCGTCCGATAATGGGATTTTCTGTATATCTCCAGATCGGCGCTCCCTTTAAGCCCGCAGGCTTTTCCTGCCAGGGTACATTGGGAACCGCAGGTGAAATCATCTTAATATTGCTCATACTAATAACCATGCCTTTCCGCAACCTGCGAATTTGGGCCGCAGGCACAATATTTGCAAGGTGAACAAGTTCACCTGTGAAAAATTTATTTTTCACACTAACCTCTCGCCGTTAAATTTTTGGGGCGGCCGAAGCCGCCCCAGGCTATTGTCATATTTCAAATGCCCTGTCGCGCCTTACTTATAGGTTGCATCCAGTGCATCCTGCACCTTCTGCTTGAAGGTTTCCTGGAACTGTGCAGGCGTCATCTCGCCCTTCATCAGAAGCTGGAGGCCGTTTCCTGCATCGGTGGAATACATATCGGAGGACAGTGCATTCCAGAAGTCAACCGTGGAGTGAGAACCGGCATCAAACATTACGTTAAAGTTTGCCTCCTGCAGTTCGGGAGTATATGCGTTCTCGGTATACCACCAGTTTAAGGTTGCCTTATCATCACGGAAGGAAATATCATCGTTGTACCAGTTAAAGAAGCTGGACAGCACATTATAAGCAGTGCCGGGATTCTTGCTTCCTGCTGCAATGATATAATAACCGGTGCCGGAGGCCGCGTTCTTGCCAGGGTTGGTATCCTTGCTGCCGGAAGGACCCACAGGCCAACGTACATAAGCGGTATCAAAGGTCAGATTCTTCGCACTGTAGTCGTTATTTTCATCGCTGGGAGAATAGTTATTCTGGCCGTTGGCAATCCACACTGCAATGGGGAAGAAGCCTACGTTGTTCTGGCAGTACTGGATTCTCATGCTGTCGGAGGGAGTTCCCTCGTAGTCATAAGGATAGCAGATGCTGTAGCCATCTGCGGACTTATAGGTGTTGTACATATCGTACATCATCTGCAGGGCCTCGCCGGTGGCCTGAGAAGAAAGATGCTCCGTGGTGCCGGAAGCAATGTCCGCGCCGTTGGACATCATCAGCTGCTCGAAGGTCTCCTGCTCGTATCCGCAGTAGCCAAACTGATCAACCTGTCCGTCGCCGTCTGTATCCTGAGTCAGCACCTGGCAGTACTCGATGAACTTTTCCCAGGTCCACTCGCCTCTTTCCCAAAGGTCTCTGGGATCCTCCAGGTTGTTTTCTTCCAAGAGCTGCAAATTAAAGCCAAGAGGATAAGTACCCTCTACGTTGCTCTGTCCTGATTTTACATACAGGATGCAGGCCTTGCCGTCTCCTAAGTCCAGATACCCCATATTGGACTGATCGGTAAGCAGATCATCGTCCGCAGGGAGGATGGTCTTTAAGTCCACTGCCAGACCGTTCATCTGCGCAGGAATGGCCATCTGTGCCTCTACCAGATAAACCTCGCAGTCAGGAGAGCCGGCAATGATGGAGGTATTAATGGAGTCCTGCACACCGGCATAGGTCAGATTCTCCCAGGCGAAGGTCACGCCGTACTTCTCTTCGATTGCCTTTACATTGTCCCACTTTGCCTGAGCAACGTTCCGGTTGATCTCCTTCTGCTTTGCAGTCTCTTCATCGTCATCTTCCTTCGGCTGTGCGCCTACCCAGTCCGGATTGACGTTCATGTCTCCTGCCTTATAATGGGTGCTGTCATAGTACTGTACCCACCAGCAGCCGATCCCAATATGTCCGTCTCCGGTGCCGAAAACGTCCCCGGAGGGAGCCGAATTGCCGGCATTTCCCTGATTACCGGAATTCCCCTGATTGCCGGTATTTCCCTGATTACCGGGAGTCCCGCTGTTACCCTGGCTGTCGCCGCTGCCGTCGTTTCCGCAGGCTGCCATGGACAGGGTCATCGCGGCAGCCAGCCCCAATGCCATAAATTTTTTCATACTCTTCATCTTAGAATAAATCCTCCTTATTTTTGAGGCAGACCGGCTCAGCCGAAGCCCGGCCGGTCTGCACAGTTCACGAGTCTGTCACGGGAATCATGCTGCCTATTCGACGGTACCAACCTTTACGCCGAATACCTCCCATTTACCGGAAGCCTCACACTGCATGGAAGGGCCGAAGGCCGTTACATCGCCGCCGCAGGCTTTTTCCAGCTGTTCGTAAGTAATCTGGCAGATGCTGCCGTTACATGCCGCCCAGCCTTCACCGCTTTCGTTCTGCTGTGCCACTCTCTTCCAGCCTGCCGCAGACTGATTCATTACGATCCACATATCTCCGTTCTCAGAGGTATAGCTGATTTCCACTACGGAACCGGGTACCAGCGCATCAATAATCTCCTGAGGCATATCAAAGCCGGCCTGTGCCCAGCCGTCAGCACTGCATGCAAAGCCTTCGAACTCCACGGGATCCCGCATCATCTTAAACTCCTTGGCAGGACCAACCTTCACGCCGAATACTTCCCATTTACCGGAAGCCTCGCACTGCATGGAAGGACCGAAGGTGGAAACATCGCCGCCGCAGACCTGTGAAAGCTGCTCATAGGTAATATAGCACTTGCCGTCCACCAGAGTTGCCCAGCCCTCACCGTTTTCATTGCACTGTGCCACTCTCTTCCAGCCTGCCGCAGACTGATTCATCACAATCCACATATCATTGTTTTCAGAGCTGTAGCTGATTTCTACTACAGAACCGGGTACCAGCGCATCAATAAACTCCTGAGGCATGTCAAAGCCGTTCTGTGCCCAGCCGTCGCCGCTGCATGCAAAGCCTTCAAATTCTACGGCTTCACTGCCCAATGCCGCATAGTAAGGAGCCGCCTGGCCAACCTTTACAGAAAATACTTCCCATGCGCCATCGGACTCACACTGCATGGAAGGACCGAAGGTGGATACATCGCCGCCACATGCCGCCGACAACTGCTCATAAGTAATCTGCGCAATCGTTCTGCCGCTGTTATAGTAGGAAGAAGGCTCCGTACAGCCGTCTATCGGACCGCAGCCTACTCTCTTCCAGCCTGCCGCAGACTGATTCATCACCAGCCACATATTGCCGGTATCGGATTTATACTCGATCTGCACTACGGAACCGGGCACCAGGGCATCAATAATCTCCTGCGGCATATCCAAACCGTTCTGTGCCCAGCCGTCACCGGTAAGTGCAAAGCCCTCAAAGGTCACAGGGTTTGCCAGATATGCCAGATTCACATAATCGGTGCCGCTGCTCTCAAACATAGCATTTGCCACGAAAGTAGCAGAGCTGTCTGCCTTTAACAGATTTCCGGACGCATCCAGAAAACGAATATTGTCGATGTACATGGTAGCGTTGCCTGCGCCTGCAGCCACGCCGTTATCGGTTTTTAACTGTACTACCAGCATATTGCCGGCATCGGCTATAAACTCTTCTCCCGCAGACAGGGTAGCTACCTGCTTCTTGGGATTAACCTTCTCCAGATAAACGGACCAGTCATCACTTGTTTCCTTCAGATCTTCACCGCTCCAGGCAAGCAAACCGCCTGATACGGCATTAAAGCTGCCGTCCTCATAGGACACGCCAATGCTTAATTCTACACTGGCTACCTTTGCCACATCGGCCCCCAGCAGGCTGGTAGCGTCGATTGCCACATAAGGCACCTTTCCTGTCAGGTTCTTTACCTGCAGAGCCTTGCTTCCGCCAAAGTCAACGATGGACATTTCTACCTCAGCTGCATCTGCAGGCTTGGAATATGCGGACACAAAGCCCATATTCCCATCCTCAAAGTCAATACTTGCTTCCTCTGCCACAGGGGCTTCCGGCGTAGGCTCCGGGGTGGGTTCCGGGGTACTTTCGGGAACACTCTCCGGTGCGGAATCACTGGGAACGGAATCGGAAGCCGGCGCTTTTTCGTCGCCGCATGCTGCCATGGACAGTACCATGGTGCCCGCCAGCAGGCAGGCTAATAATTTCTTCTTCAACTTTTTCATTCCTCCTTTATAAGTGTAAGTTGATGTTTGGGGCAAAGAGCCGTTATCCTACAATACCGCTTCTCTCCACACCCTCTATAAAGTATTTCTGCAGGAAGATGTAAATCAGCACGATAGGCAGCAACACCAGAATAATGCCGGCATCCAGATAAAGCTCCTGGATTGTCACGGATAAAATCTTATCCTGATTGGCAATCACCGACTGCAGGGTCGCTATCTTTTTACTGATCACGATGTCCTCATTGATCAGAAATAACTTTGCATAAAAAGTATCGTTAAACTGCCACACAATGGAGAACACCGCCACCGTGATAACAGAAGGCATTGCGTTTCTTAACATAATTCTGAAATAGGTGTACCATACTCCCGCGCCGTCCACTAATGCCGCTTCCTCGATTTCCTTGGGCAGCCCCCGGAAAAATTGATTGAAAATATAAATATACAGTCCGGAACGTACGCCGCAGCCAAGCAAGGTCATAATGTACATGGGGACGGGCGTACCCATCAGGTTTATGGTCGATCCCGTGATCAGCTTCACCAATCCCAGGGGATTAAATTCCCTGAAGGACAGATACAGGGGAAGCATAATGGTATGGGAGGGAATGATAATCATTACCACCACACAGCCGAACAAAAGCTTCTTAAACGGAAAGTCAAACCTGGCAAAGCCGTAGCCAACCATGGAACAGATCAAAAGCTGCAACAGGGTCAGCGTCAGCGTGTAGACCAGATCTCTGGCCATGGTGGGCAGATAATCAAGCCGCAGAGCCGCCAGGGAATATCTCTCCAACGTTGGATTCTTTGGCAGTACAAATACCATGGGATCCACGGCATCCGTGTTGGAGGAAAAGGAATTTACCAAAATTCCGATCACAGGAGAAAGGATCACATAGCTTACGCCGATTAAAATCGCGGCCTTTACGATTGCCTGGGCAATCTTCTTTATATCGTTGCCCAGGCTCTTGCGCTGGTCCGGATCCTGAGCGGAAGCCTTTAATTTCCTGAAAAAATTGCTTTGTGCCAATATATTCTGCATTTTCTTTTCCTCCTTTCCTAGTTATAATAGAACGCCCGCTTCTGTATGAAGCCGCAGATCAATACCAGAATCACACAGGTGACCACCGTGGACACCAGGCTGAACACCGAGCCTAAGCCATAATTAAACTGCTCCAGGGTCGTCTTATATGCCAGATCCACCACGCCGCTCTCCGTAAAGCTGTCCACAATGGTGTAGACCACGTTGGTGATAATGTGTGGCATCACCATGGGGAAGGTAACCTTCCAGAAGGTTTCATAGCCCGTAGCGCCTTCGATTTTTGCCACCTCGTACATGGAGCCTGGAATGGACTGCAGCGCTGCAATAAAGATAATGATCTGTACGCCGCTGGCGGCAATAATGTCATTGATTCGGGCCACCGCCTGCACGATATAATCTAATATAGATGCCGGCAGGCCCAGATTCATGAACATACTGATCAGATAATCCACGTCAAAGGCCAGTGTGGTGCCGGCGGTGGCCGCTGCATCCGCAGCCTGAGAAGAAATACCGCCGTTCATCATCTGCATACTCAGCTCCATGGCGTCCGTAATTGCGCCGGAGCTTAAAATAATGGGCAGGAAGAAGATTGCTCTCACCAATGTCCTGCCGGGGAATTTCTTGTTCAGCAGCATGGCCATGAACAAACTGAAAAAAGTAATCAGCGGCACGTCAATCAGCATATCCATGATGGATTTGGTCAGCTCCTGCTTAAAGCTGGGATGTACCATAAAGGCGTAACGAAAATTCTCGATTCCTGCAAACTCCAGCTGATAGCCTCCGTGAATGGCATCTATGGTCATAGTGTTAAAAGCAAACTGTCCCGTCATAAATAAGCTTCTTACATAAAAGATCAGGAACCCCGCCAGCCATGGCAGGATAAAGAGCCATCCCATCATGCTGCGCTTTTGGAGAAGAGTCATTTTTTTCTTTTTTCCCGTTTTCTGCATTTACATCCCCTCCATTTTATAAGACATGGCAGGTATCTCCATACCGTCTGCATCTTGCGCCTCGTCATCATAATTGATGTAAATCATCACACCGTTGTCATAAGTGATCTTTCTGACGCCGTTTTCAAAAATTTCATGTCCGGTCATTCTGGCTCCGGACACATATTTCAGCGCCCCGTTCACCTGCCCGTAAATGTCTGCCGCCTCGTTCTTCCACACGTCAAAGGTGGTGGCATAATAACGGTTTAAGCCGGTATCCTTCATCCTGCTGGATTCCTCCCAGGTAAAGACATAATGAGGGGAAGCTCCAGACTCGATCATTTTCAGAACGATTCCTGTCATATCCTCTTCGTCCTGGAAATTCAGCAGATCCGTGGAATAGGAAATGCAGCCGTGAATCACCATCTCATAAAGCGGAATGCTCTCATTCACAATCTGGTACTTGTTGGAATCAATGGACACGTTGATAATATCCGTGCTGTAAGGGAAGCTGTAAGCGTTGGCATTGTTTGTCATCAGCTTCTTGCCTGTGCCCTCCAGCACATCAAACTGAGCCAGCAGCACATCCAGGGCCTCTTCCCGGTTGATAAGCTCCGTCCGCTTCTTGTCAGAGGTAAGCACATTCCCCAGATCCCGCAGGGAAACACCGTAAAGCGGATACTTTTCTATCTTTTTTGCAAAACCGCCCACATATCTGGGCAGGTACTTCGGTGAAAGCAGATCGTACTTGGTTTCCATATAGTCCAGGGATGAGGTGTTCCGCAAATTAACGGGATTTACCTGTCCGAAGGAAGCTACAAAGCCTGCCCCGTAGTACCGGGACCCTTCTGCGTTATAATTAAAATCATCATCCGCAAAGGTCACCTGCTGGAATGCCACATCCGCGTAAAGCCTGCCGCCCACAGCGTTCATGGCCTCGTTTAAATCCTGTAAGCCGGATTTCCCACCCAGCTTTCCCATGACCTTCACCTTATCTGCCACGTCGTGGTAATAGCCGCCGTTAAACCAACCCTGCAGATTCATGACCTGATTACTGATTCCGGCCTGAGACAGGGCCTTTGCCATTTCCTCCGCCTGGTCAAAATCTGTCATCACGAAGGTGTGCAGATACTGTACTCCCAGAAAATGAGCGGTTTCCTTTACGCCGGCGATCACGTCGTAGTAAAAGGGAATGTCTCCCGCCCCAGCGGACATCGGCGTAAGCTTTCCTTCTGCAATCAGGCGCTCTCTGTAATAATTGGCCAGGCCTGCATAGCCTTTATATTCTTCGCCTAAAAAGCTGTAGCTCACCTTCATGTTGATGTCGTAAAGCTCTGGCTCCATCACAAATACGTCCGTGGTAGAATTACCAAACATCCGCAGGTTATCAATATTTCTTAAAACAAAGGTAGGATAAGCAAAGTTGTAATCGTTATAGCTTCCAGATACTCCTGCCGTCACCACAGAGGTGGTTGCGCCGTCCTCCAATGTCACCAGCAGGCTTCTGTCCTGTCTGCAGATCCCGAATATTGGCAGCCTGGCACTGTAGGTATTCTCAATGGTAGTATAGTTGGCCGTCATCGGATCAATGTCGTAAATATACTGCGTATAATTGGCTGCCGAGGTTTTGCCGTTGTTGAAACGAATCAGGGACCCGGAACCGTTTGGCACCACCAGGTAGCCTTCCTCCGTATTATGGGCCGCCCCCATGTAGCGCAGCAGCTGAACGCGGTAAATATAACCGCCGCCATATTCCCTGATGCCCTTTACCGGTACGGAAACCTCCAGTTTATCGCCGTTTAACCGGTATTCCAGCGGAATTTCAAAATGAATCTGACCTTCTGTCAGGTCGCCTACCTGATAGATATAGCGAATACCTCCCTCAATGCTTTCCGCCTGAAACTGTCCTTTGGCCACGGACTGGCTGTAGGAATCCATGTTGCTGGACTTTACATCCGCATTATAATACTGCAGAAGAAACTGTGACTTTAGGTAGTTGAGATTGGCCTTATTCGCCACACTGTCCTCGTCTGCATTTAAAGGATTGGCGTAGGTGATGCTGCCGTCACGCTTGTCGTACACCGCCACGTTAGCCGTAGCCGTGTCGGTATAGAGCTTTAAGGCATCGCTCTCGCTCACCAGTACAAAGCCCGGCACATCACTGGTGCTTTCCGTCTTTGGTGAAAAAGGGCTGCCCGTCTCATACTCATAGCCGCTTAAATAATCCTTGTACCTGTCATACCATGTATAATGAATGAAATAATAAAGCAGATAAACCGCTGCCAGCAACACCGCCAGACCTAAGAGACCAAGCACTACCTTTTTTTTCAGGCTCAGGGGCCTTTTCATGGGCTTTTTGACTTTCTTTTCCTTGGAAGATTTCATGCTCCCGCCTCCTTAAGTCCTAAAAATAATTTCCGTGTAAACGCTTCTGACGAAATTCACTACCATTCCTAAAAGGTTGCTCAGCAAAAGCAATAGAAAGATAATAATAAACAGAGCAACCAGAGTCAGAAACAAAGTGACCAGGGTCTTTCCCAGCGTGTAATTATGCACCTGCATGATGCCCACCAGGATCATGATCAGTCCGTAGGCAATGCCTACACCCAGAATCATCACATAAAAGGCCTGCTCGTCATCCGCCACAAACTGGCTCACCAGCGTTCCCAGAAACATCATGATCGTTATGGGAACCGTGCCGTATCCCACGGCAATGGCAATGTCCTTCATTCTGCCCTCACCGTTCATCAGGCAGGTAATGGACCAGTTACTGACACAAAGCAGCAGATAAGCCGCCAGCACTCCCATCAGCTCAAAAAAGCTGTCAACCACTCTCGGATCCACATCGTTCACCACAAAGGATGCCATCAGCCGGTTGACGGAAAAGCTGATGGAAAAGAGGATCACCATCAATATGGCAATAGGTACGCTCCCCCTGTCCTGATGACGAATCCAATAATATCCATCCATGGGGTGGGTAATGGTGTAAAACATATACTTCCATTTTTCCTTTGAAAAATATTTACCCATTTGCCACACCTCCCTTTTTCACCTTTTGCTTTTTAATCTGCTTATAGACAAGCCAGACGGCAATCAGCACCGCAGCGCCGGTAAGCAGATAGCTGATATTGGCTGTCAGTAAATTGTTTCTGTAGCGCCGGAAGGCCACGGAATAATGATCCCGATTCATCCCCAGCTCCAGATATTTCATGGCCTGCTCATAATCACCTGCCGTAAGGTATGCCTTACCGATACCGGTATTTGCCAGCTCGTTATTTTCATCCAGCTCCAGCACCCTCTCCCAAAGAGCCACTGCCGAGGCTTCATCGCCGTCATAGCGCAAGCTCACCGCTTCGTTAATCAGCCTGCCGTATTCCGTCACCTCAAAGCAGGAAATATCGCCTCTGGTGGCATCCAAAACCACAATCCGGTTTCCGATATCCTCCACTGCCACCGGCAGAGCAAAGGTGCCCTCCTGGCTTCCCAGTCCCCCAAAGATATAAAGCAGATTGCCCTCGTGATCATAGGTAAAGATACGTCCTCTTTTCCTGTCAAGGCAGGAATAAATACCGTTGCCTCTGTAAACCACATCCGTAAACTGGGAAGGGCCCGCATATTCGGTGGTGCCGCTGATCCAAAGGTCGCCTCCCACATTGGCATTTTCGCCCTTTTTAATAACGTCCTCTCCCCTGGGATTTAGGCGTCTCACGCCCTGCTCCCCGTTGGGATCAATATTGGAGGCATATACAAAGCCGTCAGGGTCGATGTCGATGCCCGTAAACTCCGTAGGAATAAACAGGACCTGCTTTGCCCGCTCTTCCTTGGAGGCCAGCCTTGCCCAGAATTTTTCCCAGGCGCTGATTTCCACCTCGATGGTGCCGAAGAAGGTGGAGAAGCTGCCGTTGCTTTCAAAGACCATGATGCCCTCAAACATATTCTGTGCAATCACGTAAACTCTGTCCGCATAGTCCACGGCAACCTTTAAAGGTACAAATACATAATTGTCCTCCAGGCTCTCCGACTGGGGATTGGCCACGATCTTCACCAGCTTCCCCTCCTGATCCAAAACCACGATCCGGTTATTCTGAGAATCCGCAATGTAAATCTCGTTCTTTTCGGATACAAACACCCCATAGGGCTGTTTAAAGCTGTCTTCCGTCCCGTTGTTGTCAAAGACGGTAATCACATTCAGGACCTGCTTCATCCTCTCGTCCAGCACCACAATCCGGTTATTACCGGTGTCAGCCACATAGATTCTGCCGTCATCCGCCTGACATAAATCCTGAGGTGTGACAAAGTTTCCAAGAGGCTCCCCGTTATAGGTAAAGGCACTGCCACGAATCGTAGTGTCAGGCACATAGGCTGCGGGGGTAAAATGAATGTACTCTCTGTAATCGTAGTTATAAGTATCGTAGGGGATGGACGTCGCATGGACCTCCCCCGCGGTCATTCCCGCCAACAGCAAGGATGCCAGGCAAAGGGACGCGGCCCTTTTCAATCTCTGGAATTTTTTCATTTATATTTACCATGCCTTTCTGCAACCTGTTATTTTCATCATGGATAAGAAGCCTTAGTCCTTCATACCTGATGAAGTCATGGTTTCCAATACGTTCTTCTGGCAGATCAGGAAGAAGGTAATAGGTACCGCCGCAATGATAAAGGTTACTGCCGCTGCCGCACCGGCTCTTGCCATGCCGCCTGCGGATACCTGCTGTAAAGCGTACTGCAGGGGCTTTAAATCCTCATCCCGCAGGAAGGTGCTTCCCGTGTTGCCCCACATCTGCTGAAACTGGAAAATAGCCAGGGTCAGCCATGCAGGTTTTACGTTCGGCATCACGATATTCCAGAATATCTTCCACTCACTGGCTCCGTCCAGCCTGGCCGATTCCATCAGGGAATCAGGCAGCTGCTCCATAAACTGCTTCATCAGATAGAGCCCCATACCGAAGGAGCAGGCCGGCAGAATCAACGCCAGGTAAGTGTTATTGATATGCAGCCAGGAAATAATCATATACTGGGGCGTCTGCGTTACCGTCCAGGAAAACATCATGGAAAGCACTACCATGCTGAACAGAATGTTTTTGCCGGGAAATCTGTGCTTTGCCAGCGGATATGCCGCCAGCGAAGCAACAATCACATGCCCCACCATGCCGCCTCCGGTAATGATAATGGTATTCAACATGTACCGGGAGAAAGGCACCCAGGAATCGCTCATCAAGGTAAACAAATCTGAGAAGTTTTCCAGGGTCGGGTTTCTCACAAAGATCTTGGGCGGAAATTGATATAATTCATCCAAAGGCTTTAAGCAGTTGTTAATGACCATTACCAGAGGAAGGATCATGGCCAGACCGCAGATAAACATCAACACAAACAATAGGGTGTTGCCCGCCATGGAACGATTCAGCCGTTTTTCCTTTGGCTTGAAAAATCTTTTTTTCTTATTTTTCATTATTCGCCCACCCTCCTTAAGAGTCTCTGTACCAGCTTATTACTGCCCACCATCAGCAGGAACAGCACTGTGGCTATCGCCGACGCATATCCCATTTCAAATCGCACGGTACCGTAATCCAAAAGATGGGTGACCACCGTCGCACCCGCATAGTTTACGGAAGGATTGCCCGCCAGCTGGATGGATACGTCTGCAATGGCGAAGGACTGTGTGATCTGCATGACGGCACCGAACATCAGCTGAGGCTTCATGGCCGGCAGCGTTACATGCCAAAGCTCCTGCCAGCGGTTTTTAACACCGTCCAAAGCCGCGGCCTCGTACAAGCTCTTGTCTACGGTCTGCAGGCCTGCGATAAAGGACAGGAAGCCGGTGCCAAGGCTCAGCCACAGCTGTACCACGATCAGCATGGGCAGCACGTACTTTTCCGTTTTCATCCAGATGACCGCTTCATCCAGAATTCCCAGCTTCATGAGAATACCGTTTAAGTATCCGTATCTGTCGCCGGAGAGGATCAAATTCCACACCACATAAGCGTTACCGCAGATACTGGGCGCATAGAAGATCAGGGTCAGGAAGGCTCTGAGCCACCCTTTAAACTCGTTGATGATCCAGGCAAACAGCAGGCACAGGAAGTAACTGACAGGTCCCGTTACCACGGCCAGGATCAAGGTGTTTTTTAAGGAGACCATGAAAATATCGTCTTCCAGAAACAGCTTGATATAATTCTTCCAGCCCACAAACTCCGGCATCTCCAGCATATTGTAGTAGGTAAAGCTGAACGCCACACTCATCACCACCGGCAGTACGGTGAAGAAGAAAAACATGATAAAGTACGGAGCCAGCATCAAATAGGACGATTTGCTCTTTTTTATCTGATACCCCAGTGTCCGCTGCTTTTTAATCAGGTCCAGTGTCTCCTGGGATACACCCGCCGTTTTGGCGGCCGCTTGCATTTGCTCTGCCATTGATATGCCCCTTTCTGTTATTTCTTCTGATCCAGCTCCAGCTCTTCCCGCTTATAGTCAATCTCCGCATTGATGTAGATAACCTTATCCATCAGTTCCTCTCTGGGAAGGGCCGTATCGGTATTGGTGACGACCTCGTAAAACGCGTTGTAAACATTTCTCCAGGAATAATATCCGCCGGGCACCTGGGGAATGCCCTTCGCGCTTTCCATGGCCTCCTGCAGCGCTTCGAAATCATCCACCGGCCAGGGCATATTTAAAAATGCCTCATAATTGGCGGTGGGCACTCTGGCCGCCGATCCCATCAGGGATTCCATCTCCCGCCCGTACTGGGTCTGGGTGTCGGCGCTGGTCCACCACTTAATGAACTCCCAGCTTGCATCCGGATATTCAGTGTCTGCCATAATCATACTTGCCAGTCCCGTGCTGGCCACGGAATGATCCACGCTGCCGTCCTCCTGCTGCGTTCCGGGAATCTGGGTAAAGCTCCATAATCCCGCAATATCCGGTGCGGATACAGCAAAGTTATTGTAGGTGGTATAGTCCGATATAATAATGGGACACTCACCCGTTCTGAAACGCTCTTCCACGCTGGTTTCCTTATCCAGCTTATAGTCCGTATAGTACTCGCAGAAATCCTTAAAGGTACTTACCGCAATATCCGAATCCAGAGCGGAAGCACTGCCGTCCTCGTTATAATACTGCCCGCCGTTCTGATACAGCAGGGATGCAAAGATCTGCTCGTTAGCCAGCATGCCGAACTCCATCTGATTCTTTGCCAGCACGGTCATGGCTACCTTTACGTCATCCCAGGTTTCGGGAACCTCCATGCCGATTTCCTTTAGAATGTCCTTCCGGTAAAACATCACCGGATAGGTAATGGTTTCCGGCAGGGCATATACCGCGCCGTCATAGGTAAACTGGGTATTGGCCGCGGCTGGGAAGCGGTCCAGCACCTCCTGATAATCTGCAAACTGAGTCAGATCCAGCACCGCGTTTCGAATCCCGTAATTAACAGGCGTATCATTGCCGGTGTAAAGCACCGCTCCCGCTATGCCGTTGGTATTTGCCACCTGAATTGCCACATCGGGTCCTTCTCCTACCAGGGTAGCCTTTAACAGAGTGTTCATGTCAACCAGCTGTACATTGACGCTGATGCCCGTCCTGCTGGTAAAGGTATCGTCCACCAGTGCTTTGATGACGTTGGCCTGATCACGTCCGGAGCCGATCCAGAGAGTCAGCGCCGCATCTTCCTTTTTCTGTCCCGCAACGTTTTCGGTTACGCTGCCGATATTGTTGTAATCAATAATGAAGGAGTAAAACAGCCGCTGCATTTCATATCCTGCCTGACTGAAAAAACCGGATTTATTGTATTTGACCTTGACGTCAGGAGAATATATGTTAATGCGGTCAATCTGCAGGGGCTGGCTGATCACGCTGGTAATCCAAGTGCCCAGAGCCCGCACATTCACCTTATAGGCACCGATGACTCTCACGAAATACTCTCCGTCCTTAATCAGGTCGTCCAGCTGATCCCGCATGGTCAGCAGCACCGCTTTTTTATCTGTGTTGCGGCCCGCCACGGTCTCCAGCTTCTCCAGCGCTTCGTTTAAAGTGTCTCTGGCTTCAATCAGTTGATTATGAAGCTCCGGCAGGGTGGCCTCCAGCTGATAGCTGCGGTAGGTATCCGGCGCCACGCCGGTAACCTTGATCACCTGACGGTAGATGCTGTTTAACTGCTGTACGGATTCTTCCACCAGGCCCACGATCTCGGAGAATTCCCCCAGCACCGCCTCCATGCGCAGCACATGATGTCCTTCCTTTAAGTAGAATCGGTAAGGCTCGCCGTTTTCATCCTCCAGCTTATCCTCTCTCCAGTTCTGGCCATACTTGAAGGCATAATCGTTCATCTCCGCAAAGGGTACCTCTCCGTCGATGGTGATACGCCGGGATACATGAATGCCTCTGGAAAAGTTCTGCTTGTCGTAAAGAGAAATACAATAGTATCCGTCCTTTAAAATATCAAACTCCCACTCAATCCACTGTCCTACAAGCCTCCAGGAATTGCCGCCGATGGAATTGTTTAGCAGCGCTTTTGCACTGGAGGGCGATACCGCGGGAGAAGACTGGTCCTGCTGGGGATAAAGCATCTGGGAGGATGTTTTGGTAGCATATTCTCCCTCCAGAAGAATATTGGTGCCGCTGGAATCCACGGCGCCCGCCGCATCCCATGCCGCCTTGACCTCCGCATAGGACTTTGCCTCTTCGGCATTGCTTAAGATCAGCCGGTTAATCAACATGGGCTCTCTTAAGGACACCATACTGATGGTATGCTTTCCGGCTTCCAGATAAAGGGAAAGGGGCTCGGTAATATAACCGTCGCTGTCATATAAATATCTGGTCTGCCATTCCGGAATTTCCATGGTCCTGGGCTTTACGTCGTTGCCCTGATTATCCTTTTCCCAGGTCATGACCGTAATGCCGTTCTTATCTACCTTTGTATCCTCCACATAGTTGGTCCAGACCCTGGGGAAATTTAACAATGCCATCTCGCCAAAGGGCAGAGAGCCGTCCAGAAATATGCTCCTTTGAATGTCGGAATTTTTTCCGGCCACAGGGTAATAAACTACGGAAAGGTTATACAGACCGCTTTGCGCCACGTCCACCTCGAACTCGATCAGGGAGTCCTCTCCCGTCAATACGCTCTTCCCCTCCATGCCCTCGTAATCCGCATAAATTTCAGGCTCGGCCGGTGCATCGCTCTCTTCATATCTGACAAAGTCCCCGGCCGGAATCTCCACCACCGTATCGGGGTAAGAGGCATCTGCATGCAGCGCCTTATACTCCTTGTAGGAAGGAACGGAATCATCCACATTGTAAGTGCTGACCATCTCGTCAAATTCATCCATGGAGAAGTCCGTCTTTGCCTGAGAATCCATACTCCAGACAGGCAGCATGGTAAATATACACGTTACAAGAAGGACAGATGCTATCGACTTTTTCCATACATTATGTTTCATTGTTCTCCCCTTTTCTGTCAAACCATTGTTCCTCTCCCGGTTCCGCCTTGGGCGTATAGGCCGTAAGCGCCTTCTCGATCAAAAAGGTCAGCGCCAGACACCACAATCCCGGCACAAAGAAAAAGCAGGGAATCGGAAGGACGTAGATCATCAGGAAACCCACCGCCGCCGAACCGGCAACGCTTAAAACCGTAAATGGCAAAAATCGTATGCTCATCAGAAAACTTAACTTGCAGATTTCCGTCAGTTTCATTTCAAACCGGGACAAAACCGGAAAAATATAAATCATTACGCAGACACTTACCAAAATAAACACATCATACAGGCCCGCGCCCGGCGACAGCTTCCACTGTCCCGTTTTGGCGTAATGTCTGCCGAAAAACAGCAGCCCCAGCCAGAAAGCCCACATCAGGGTAAGCAGAATCCCTTTTTTCAGTGTCCGCTTCATGGAGCGGAAGAATTCCTGTACCGGATACCCCCTCTCCCGCCTGATGCTTTTCATGGTGGCATAATACAGTGAGGCAAGAGCTGAGCCTAAGGTGACCACCGGCAGACAGCACAGCAGGAAGACCATATTCAGCAGAATCAGCTCACCTGCCTGATTTAAAAAGCTTACGATCTTACCGTCAAAGGCCAGCACGCCTCCGGCGCTTTTTTTCTTTGCTGACTTTTTCATAACCCGTTCCATTCTTTATTACCATTTTCACTTTCTGATCGGATAAGCTTTTAAGTCCGGAAGCTCATCCAGTGTAATCACCGCTTCATGCTCATAAAAGCGTTTTAAGGCTTCGGCTTCCGTATATTGCTCGCTGTAGGCAAAAACGGCAGTATCCTTTGCCACAAATTCTCCGCTCCAGGTACACCAGAAGCCCCACATGGCGCCGTCCCTCACAGCCAGCTCCGGATCAAACACACAGCCGTTTTCGGAAAGTACCACCATTTTTCCGGCCTTCGTATACTCCACGGCCTCCAGGTATTTATTGATCTGGGAGGTATACACCCGCTCACCGGGGTAAATATCCTCGCCGATGATGTCAACATACTCGTCTCCCGGATACCAGTCCTTATTCTGGCCGTTCCAGACCCAGATCAGATTGTTCAGCCCATATTCATTCGTCAGTCTGTCGTATAGCAGTCTGTAAAGCTGTATGTAAGGCTCCGCTCCTGCAGCCCCCCACCAAAACCAGCCGCCGCTGGCCTCGTGAAGCGGTCTCCAGAGGACGGGCACTCCCGCCTCCTGTAAAATCTGAAGCTGTGCGGCTATGGCATCAATATCCGCCATCAGCAGCTCATAGCCCTCTTCATCCTGACCGTTCATAATCTTTGCCAGATCAATATTTGTATACTCGGCATAAAACCCGCTGTACCAGTTGCCCGTCAGGTATTTTGAAGGAGCGTTCCAATGCCAGCAGAAGGTGACGATGCCTCCCTGCTCCCAGCACTGCAGGGCCAGATCGGTGGAGCGCCCCTTACTTCCGTGTTCCACAAAGGAAGGGGTATACTCCATAAAATCAAGTCCCAGCACTGCCGGCGTCTTACCGGTTACCTCCTTGACCACCCGTATTTCCTTACCGTTGATTCCGGTATCGCAATACTGTCCGGAAAGGATTCTGGTGCCGTAATTATCTGCCAGAAAGCTCATCAGCCGCTTGGCGTTATCTGTAGCGTTTTCATTCACAAGCTCTGCGGAAACCTGATAAGTCGATGCCGGTATCGGCTTTGAAACGGCCACCTTCAAATAATCCAAATCAATCCACCCCCAGAACTTGGAAACCGTGACCTCGTGTTCCCCTGCCGTCAGATAAACCCGGCTGATCCCCGACTCTGCAAAGGTTTTCGTATCTGTCACCAGATTGCCCAAAGCCTCACCGTCTGCCGTTACATAATTTTCCTTATGATCTCCGGCCGAGCTGCTGAATATCAAATCATAAAAGCCGTTCTCCGGAATCTCTACAGTGAAGCTGCAGGCATCTCCGTCATTCTGAAAACCGGTAGCATACCCGCCTCCGCTGCATTCCGATCTGCCTGTTTCACCGTGTGCGCCTCCGCTGAAGGAAGCGTCCTCTGCTTCATATGTACCAATGATTTCCGGATACGTATCTGCTGCATCTTCAAAAGATTCCGTTCCGTCCGTCCTGTCTTTTCCCTCTCCGCCGCAGCCCGTAAGCTGACTGCCGAACAGGGCCAGTACCATCAGATATACCGCTGTTTTTCTCCACTTTCCCATAACGGCGCTCCCTTTAAATCCATTGGTTTTTAGCTAATTTTAACTTTATGTTAATCAAATTATAAATCCTTTATAAAATTAATTCAATCTATTTCTACTCTTTCTTCGTCGATTTTACTATATTACCAATTTCGTTTTTTTTTTTGTACAAAATTAATAAAGGACTAGTTTCTCAAAAAGAGAAACTAGTCCTTTGGTCATGCTAAATTTAAGTTAATTTTTTTACCTGCCGCTTGTCATCAGACCCAATAAATGAAATACACCGCCTGCAGAATCTTGGTTTTTTAAGATTTGGACCGTGTGAACCGCCGTCTCATCCGCTGAATACACCTCTGCGGTCATAATCGCATTTCCCCAGCCGCCCGAAAAATCGCCGTTAATCGTTCTTACATGCTCCCCGTCCACCAGCACATCAAATTGGCCGCCCTTTCCGTCCGTGGTGGCATAATAGAGAATGCCCAGTCTGCTGAAGGAGGCCGTAAACCTTATACCGCCCTCCCCGTCACAGCTCCAGCCGTCATGGAATTCCGTACAAACTTCAGTTTCCGTAAAATCCCCTGTTTCATCCGGCATAATATCATCACTGTCCAGAATACGGGCATTCTCATAAATCACCCTTGTAAGGGCCGTTTCCGCACCGGTCTCCGGCGCTTCCAGCTCACTTAAATCCTCGTACACACTATTTAAGTAATTCCAGAGGATCTCCCCCGTCACCGCGTGTCCCAGAGCGGAAGGATGCACCTGATCCCCCGACAGCTCTTTGTCTGAAAAACGGCCTGCCTTTATCATGTCTGCCGTGACATTGGCATAGCTGACCATGGGAACGCTGTAATGATACCCGACCAGGGCATGATTTCCCTGGGCGGAGGCTCCGTTTGTCTGACTCATAAATAAAAGCATTACCGCCGGCGAGCGTTCATCATTCAGAAGATGATAAATTAAATTATCATACGTTGTTTTATGAAAAATGTCGTTGCTGTCATTCACGGAAAATTCCACCAGCACCAGATCAGGTTGATATTCCAGCACATCCTCCTGCAGACGGTGTACTCCCAGGTAGGAATCCGTTCCGCCGATTCCCGCATTGATAAAACGAAAAGAGGTCTCCGGAAATTTCTCCTGCCACCACTTGAAAAATATCTCAGCATATGCCGCCTTCGCAGGGATTTCCCCGCTTTTTAACAGCTCATTGTCTTTATCGCCGCCGGAGATTGTACCCTGGGTGATGGAACCGCCAATACAGACGATCGTCACTTCCTCGTTTGCCTCCGCTTTTCGCATTACCGCCCCCAGCGCCCTGTCGTCACAGCCGGGCCACATATCCGCCAGCGCCATATCCTCTTCGCTTAAGAAAGCGGTAGGCGGCGCCAGAGCTTCCGACACCTTCATACTGCCTGAATCATCCGTTACGCCGCCTAAATCCGTCGTGCCGTCTATTTCCTGTAAATCACCTGCATCCGACGCGTCGCCCTGCCCGCCGCAGCTGCTCAGGCTCAAAATAACGCATAAGCTCAATGCAAGCAGTCTTCTTCCTGCCTTTATTTTCATAACCGGTCTCCTTCTTATTTCAGGTTATGAACGCTTTCCCTGATCACCAGACGTCCTTCCACTACGTGAGTCCCATACCTGCAGGGCTCTCCGCCCATCCGCTTCACCAGCACCTGTACCGCCTGCGCAGCCATCTCCGCCTGATCCACCTCGTAGGTAGTGATTCCCACATCGCAGATCCCCGGATAAATATAATTGTCAAAGCCAACCACGGAAATATCCTCCGGCACCCGAAACCCTCTTTCCCGCAGCCTGTGAATCAGCTTTCCTGCCGCCAGGTCACAGTTACAGAAAAATGCAGTAGGCATTTCCTCCGGCAGCTCCATCAATTCCTCCTGGATCACTCCGCTGGATATATTTCTGTTGTTTAACTGCCAGTGGTCCTTCAGGGGAATGCCATGCTCCATCAGTGCCTTTGCATATCCAAAATATCTGTCCGTAATGGAGCTGGTGGCCAGCAGCGTACCCACATATGCAATTTGGGTGTGGCCCTGATCCAAAAGATAATTCACCAAATGATACGCACCGTAATAATTGTCCGAAATGACCGCGTCCGTCACCGGAGCATCATCCGTAAAATCCACATAGACTACAGGCACGTCCTTGTTGTCCTTCAACAGCTTTAAATATCTGCCGGGCATCCTGCCGATCACAATGATACCGTGAACCTTCCGGTCCCTGATCACCTTGGGCATCTCCATCTGTTCCTCCATGCGGCTGCTTACCACCTCCATCATGGCAAAGCATTCACAGTTTAAGGCGCAGATGGAAACATGCTGATAGATGTTCCAGTAAAAAGATTCGTACTTATCCAGATATTCTTCTTCGATCAGCACGCCGATATTATAGCTTCGGGCCTGGCTCGTCTCCCGTCTGGCCGCAGAAGGCGGCCGATAGCCCAGCTCATCCGCAAGCTTTTTGATTTTTTCCCGCATCTCGTCGCTGACGCCCTTCTGACCGGAAAGCGCCTTGGAAACGGTCACGGTGCTAACCCCTACTCTTGCCGCAATATCTGCCAGTTTTACCGCTTTCGCCATAGGCTACTCCTCCTCTGCCGTAAGATGGATCAGCCTGGACTGAAAATCTCCCCACATCTCCTGTACGGGAATACCGGCGTTCATCAGGGTATCACCATAATATACCTCGCCCGTCTCTTCATTCCTGTACCTCAAATTGGCATCCAGTCCCGCCAGCTTTATCATCCTGCTGTGATAGTTCGGCCGCCTCATCACCTGAACGCAGGTGATCAGCGCCTCACGTTTATCCTTTGCCACCACCTCATAACAGTCAAAGAAGTGATTCTCCCTGTAAGAAGCAATCCGGTAATAGTCTCCCCGCCGCACCAGATCATTGTATTTATGGTACAGCTTCACCTGTTCCGGAATCTGTGCCCTGTCCTCTTCGGAAATTTTTGTGATGTCCAACTCATACCCAAAGGTCCCGGCCAGCGCCACATTCCCTCTGGTGGAGAATGGTGTGTTCCTGCCTACCGTGTGATTGGGGCAGTCAGAAACGTGAGCTCCCATGGTCGAAAGCGGATAAATCAAAGCCGTTCCCTCCTGAATGACAAGCCGCTCGATGGCATCCGTATCATCCGAACACCAAATCTGCGGACTGTAATAAAGCATTCCGGGGTCAAACCTGGCGCCGCCTCCGGAGCAGTTTTCCAGAAGAAGCTCCGGAAACTGCCTTGTAAGCCGCTCCTGCAGTTCATAGACCGCAAGCACATAACGGTGGCTGAGCTCCCCTTGATTCTCCCGGCCCAGGTACACGCTTCCCAAGTCCGTGAGCTGACGATTCATATCCCATTTTACATATTCAATATTGGCTTCCTGCAGCACCCTTGCCACTGCATGATATACATATTCCACAACCTCACGCCGGGTCAGATCCAGGACATACTGATTTCTGGAACGACAGGGAGTGCGGTCCGGAATGGCAATGGCCCAGTCCGGGTGCGCCCGGTACAGATCGGAATCAGGCGAGATCATCTCCGGCTCAAACCAGATGCCAAACTTTAATCCGATCTTATTCACCTCATCCACCAGATGTTTCAGCCCTCCGGGCAGCTTCTTCTCATTAACCGTCCAGTCTCCCAGGCTGGTGTTGTCGTCGTTTCGATACCCGAACCAGCCGTCATCCATGACCAGCATCTCGATGCCTGCCTTTTTGGCCTCCCTGGCAATGTCCAGCAGCTTTTCCGTATTAAAATCAAAATAAGTGGCCTCCCAGTTATTGATCAGGATGGGACGCTTTTTATCCTTATAAGGACTTCTGATCAAATGATTCCGGTACAGATCATGAAGGGTCCTGCTCATGCCGCCCAAGCCCTCTGCGGAATAAGTCAAAATCACCTCCGGCGCCTCAAAGCTTTCACCGGGCTTTAACTGCCAGCAGAAATTCTTGGGATGAATTCCCATCTGCACCCGCAGACTGTCAAACTGGGTCCGCTCCACCTGTGCAATAAAATTGCCGGAATAAACAAAATGAAATCCGTAAACACTGCCGTTTTCCTGATCCGCCTTTTCGGATACCAGCGCCATAAAGGGATGCTCCTGATGAGAGGATTCCCCCCTGGTGGAGCCTACGCTTACTTTTCCCCTTCCAATCTCCCGAAACTCCATGTGCCGCTCCCTGGCCCATGAGCCATGAAGCGTCAACAGCTTATAATTTTCCTGAACAGGCTCCATATCCATGTCCAGGCTGGCAGACATCAGCCTGGTAAGAAAAATGGGCTGATCCGACGCATTTTTAACGGAAACGCTTCTGGCCACCACGTCCGCATCCGCAAAGACACTGTATCGCAGCGTTACCTCCAGCCCAAGGGTCTTATCCACCCCGTCGATTTCCAGCGTCATACAGTCATCATCCCCGCCAAAGGTGGCCGGCAGCCCCTTGGGTGTCGGCTTACCCGCAAATATCCTGTGATCCCGATAGATGATTTCAACTCCGTTATGACCGCCTTCGTCCAGCACCTCTATGGCACTTTCCCTATAATCGCCTGTATTGCAGCCGGGAAATTCCATGGGAAAGGCATCAAAAAAGGAGCTTCTGTCCCTGCCGTTTTGGGAAGGCACAAAGGGCGGCTCCCCCGTCCGCATCAGGTATCCGGCATTGCTGTCGCTGATGGTCTTTCCGAAGTAAGCATGGCCGATAAAGCCCTCTTCATCCACCAGTCCGATCAGATAGCTGGTATGAGCCGTATCCAATTTAAAGATTCTTGACGCCTCATTATAAACCATATCCATCGTATCCTAATCCCCCTTATACCCTTCATATCATAAAGCTCTTCTCAAACTTATAATAGGGGAATTTAACGCTTTTTGAAATAGATAAAATTAACAAATTAATTTTACTATTCTATAGATTTTAACTAATTTTAAGTAATTTTAAGGCTTATTTTGGCCACCTTTTCTCTGCAATTTCCGTTTTACTTTTATAAATGCTGCGGGCGGGCACTACGCCGCGCACAGACGAGCAGGGATAAACATTGGCCTCTCTGCCGATCACCGTGCCGGGATTTAATACGCTGTTGCAGCCAACCTCCACATGATCCCCCAGCATGGCTCCCATCTTTTTCAACCCGGTTTCAATGTGGATATTTTCACTCTTTCTCACCACCACCGGGGTCTTATCGCTTTTTACGTTAGATGTGATGGAGCCGGCCCCCATATGAGCCTTAAAGCCAAGTACGCTGTCTCCCACATAATTGTAATGAGGAACCTGTACCTTGTTAAACAGCACCACATTTTTTAACTCTGTGGAATTGCCGACCACCGCGCCTTTTCCCACGATGGCGTTTCCGCGCACAAAAGCACAATGACGAATCTCAGCCTCCTCGTCCACAATCAGGGGACCATTTAAGCAGGCTGTGGGCGCTATCTTCGCGCTTTTGGCGATCCAAATATCCTCGCCTCTCTTTTCAAACACATCCTCCGGCAGACGCTTTCCCAGCTCCAGAATAAAATCATGTATCTTCGGCAGGACCTCCCAGGGATAGGTCACATCCCCAAATAATTCCGCCGCTATTGTCTCCTTTAAATCATACAAATCTACCACCGTAATTCCGCTCATTCTTCTTTCATCCTTTCCTTTTTTGATTTTCTTCAACTTTTTTGTTTTCTTCAACTCTTTTTTGCACTACTCTTATAATTTGCCGCCGCGGCATCAAACATCCGAAAAAGCTGTCGCTGGTTGCTAAGCTGCTTAACATATTCTGTCCGTCTGCCAACGAAGCCGGACAATTTATCCATATATTCCTGAGAGGTAATCTTTCCGTCCGCCACCAGGGTAAGCCCTTTTTCCCAGCTGGCCGTCAGGGAGGGGTCCAGCAGGGCTTTGATCGAACCACTCACCACGTCATAAATCATTTCCCCCATTAAGGTAGGCGTCAGTGTCTGTGTCTTTTTGTTTAACGCCAGATATTCAATATTTACCAGCTTTTTCAGGATTTCCGCCCGTGTGGCGCTGGTACCGATACCGCTGCCCTTGATCTGGGCCCGAAGCTCTTCATCCTCGATAAACTGCCCTGCATTTTCCATGGTCAGAATAATACTTCCCGAAGTGTAACGCTTGGGTGGCGAAGTCTCGCCCTCCTTGATTTCACAGGCCTCCAGGACCAGGCTGTCACCCTTTTTCAAAGCCGCCAGCAGGCCGGTAAGCTCTTCGTCACACTTTATTTCCGATTCGTTTTCCCCGTCGGATTTATCTCCGCCTTCCTCCGGATTTTCGGATTTTGCTTTTTTTGCCCCATCTCTTGTATGATCCCCTGCATCCGCTTTTTCGTCCTTGCGGAAGACATAAGCCGCTTTCAGATAACCCTCTTCCAACAGGACTTTAAAGTTTGCAAAGAATTTCTCACCCTTTACGCTGATGCAGACGCTGAATTTCTGATACACCGCCGCCGGATAAAAAATACTGATAAATCTCCGTGTGATCAGCTCGTATACCTTTGCAGACAGTGCAGAAAGCCCTCCCAGATTGTTTAGACCCTGACCGGTGGGAATGATGGCATAGTGATCCGTGATCTGCTTGTCGTTCACATATCTTGTCCTGGCAATCCCCTTATGGCTTCCCTTTGTCAAAATTTCTCCGGCAAAGGCAGAAACCGGCCCATAGCCTTTCAGTCCTCCGATATTTTTATGAATTTCCTTTGCTACGGCAGTGGAAAGAACTCTGGCATCCGTCCTTGGGTAGGTCACCATCTTTTTTTCATACAGCTCCTGCACAATGCTCAGGGTCTGATCCGGACTGATCTTAAAATACCTGGAGCAGTCATTCTGCAGCTCCGCCAGATTATATAACAGGGGGGGATTTTTGGTTTCCTTTTTTCGCTGGATGCTCTCTACCTGAGCATTCTGCGCCGTCTGCGGTGCACTCTGTCCAGAAGGTAAAGCGCCCTCAAGAAACGCGATCAACTGTTCCGCATCGGCCCTCTCCTTAAAGCCGTTTTCCTTATACAGCTTGGGAGACATATAGAAACGTGAGCCTTCCACCGCCTTCCACTCCGCGGAAAAGCTTCTGCCCTTTAATCCGAAGCTCCCCAGCACCCGGTAAAAGGGAGTCTTTACAAAGGAGCGGATCTCCCGCTCCCTGTTTACCACAATACCCAGCACGCAGGTCATAACCCTGCCAACGGAGATTACCGCCCGGTCCCGCTTCAGGTAATCCTTCACGGTTCTTCCGTATTTTAAGGTCAGCACACGGGAAAAATTAATCCCCATCAGATAGTCTTCCTTGGCCCTTAAGTATGCTGCATCGCTTAAGCTGTCATATTCGCTTAAATCCTTTGCATCGCGGATTCCCCTTAAAATTTCTTCCTCCGTCTGAGAATCAATCCAGACCCGCTTCCGCTCCTTTCCGGTAACGCCGGACATCTGCTCTACCAGCCTGTAAATATATTCCCCTTCCCGTCCTGAGTCGGTACATACATAAATCACGGATACATCCGGCCTTTTCATCAGGGAACTGACAATGCCATATTGTTTTTTTGAGCTTTCAATGATCTCATACCGAAATACCTCCGGCAGAAAGGGGATCGTGTCAAAGCTCCAACGTTTATATTTTTCATCATATACTTCCGGGTAGCTCATGGTGACAAGATGGCCTACACACCAGGTTACGATAGCCGTCTCCGATTCCAGAAACCCGTCGCGGGAAGCAGCCTTTATCTTCAGTGCATTTGCAAATTCCTTTGCAACGCTGGGCTTTTCCGCAATAAATAAACTTTTTCCCACAAGCCTACCGCCCTTCTCCAATGCTTAACAGCTTTATCCCTGCCTGGTCCGCCTTCTGCTGCAGGGCATCATCAAAGCCCTTCTCGCAATACAGCCTGATGTCTGCGCTGTGGATTCTGGCCTTCTTCATGGAAAGCAAAAGCCACTCCAGATCACGAAGCTCCATAGCCCTTGACCACACACAGGCGCCCACTCCCACTCCATCCTGCCCGTCCGAAGCCACAATGTCAATGACACCCGTCTTTCCCAGCCATTCGCCTACAATACGGTATTCCCCTGCCATCTGCTCACGACATACCTGACGATAAGCTTCCTCCACATAAAGATCAAAGGAATCGGCTATCTTCCTGTCAAAAAAAGCCTCCGGCGAAAGCAGCTCAAGCATACTCCGGTTGGGAAAAAGGTATCGAAAATAAAATCTTACATAAGGGTCTGCAATCCTGTAGATCCCCTTCTGGGTGTTGGCTCTTCCCTCCGTGTCATAGGAATAAACCTTTTCCACCAGGTCCAGCTCCATCAGGTTCTTTAAATAAACGCTGATCTTTGCCCTGGAGAAACCGGTATGCCTGTATATATCGTTTAATTTGTAAAAGCCCCTGGCCATGGCCGCCAGAATCGTGTTATATACACCGGGCTCCCGCAGCTCCTGCTCCGGGTATAGTTCCATTTCCCCATACAGGCGGCCCTCCCTGGACAAAAGACTGTGGATAATATTTTCTCTTACGTCAAGCTCCGGGCGAAAGCTTTTCCAATATCCGGGAACTCCGCCCAGCACCGCATAGATACAAAGGCAGTCCTCAAATCCATACTGCGGATAAATACTGCGCATTCCCGCAAAGTCAAATTCCCGTACCTTTAAAAATCCCCTGATTGCCGATGCCCGGTTCCCGATTTTTCCCACCAGATGATTCTCCACCCAGCCTGATGCGGAGGTGCAGAGTACAATCATCACAGGCCGGCTTAAAAGCCGGCCTTCCTGAAACTCAGCCAGCTTTTCAAAAAAATCAGTATTCCCTTTCAGCATATGGTGAAATTCGTCGATAATAAGAATCTGTTTTTCCGTTTTTCCGTCCTGCACAGAAGCCGCAAGCAATTCCTCATAGTCCGGATATTTTGCCACAGAAATACCGTTTTCCCGCAGCTCATTTCCCCACTGGCAGCATTGCTCCCGCCGGGAACAAGCCCTGGCAAGATAATACTGGCTTTTCTTTCCCTTGCCAAATTCCCTGATCAGCTCGGTTTTTCCGACACCTCTGCCGCCATAAACCACCAGAATCTGACTGCCCGGCATATCATAATATTCTTTTAAAAAATCCATTTCCGTGCTGCGGCCCGCAAACTTTTCCACAATCATCTCCTGCGCATATTGTATTTAAATATATTATATTTAGGAAATCTTGGCCGCCGGACTCTCTGACAGCACCGTTTCCAATTCTTCGGGAGACAGGGGCTTGCCAAACAGATAGCCCTGAATCACATCACACCCGATGGCATGCAGGTAATTATACTGCTGTTCCTCTTCAACGCCTTCTGCTATGGATTCAAATCCTAAAGATTTCACCATATTAATAATGGCTTCCGTAATCACCCTGGTTGCGGAATCTGTCATTACCGTATCAATAAAGGACTTATCAATCTTCAGCGTATCAATGGGCAGCTTTTTCAGGTAGGATAAAGAGGAAAAGCCCGTCCCGAAATCATCCAGGGAAATTCTGATTCCGTAATTCCGCAAGATCTTGAGCTTCTCGTAAACGGCCCCGAAATCATCTATCAGTACGCTCTCGGTGATCTCCAGCTCCACCTCTGCGGGCTTTACATGATACTGGTTTAAGATCCCAACAATAGAATCTACAAAATCCTCCCGCTTATATTGCAGCGCAGAGATATTGATAGACATGATAAAAGGAAAGCCAAACTGCTTACGCCATGCTGCATACTGTTTGATGCTCTCTTCCACCACCCATTTTCCTATGGTTATAATGGAGCCGTTTTTTTCTGCAACCGGAATAAAGGTGGCAGGACTGATCATCTGCGCATCCTCATCCTTCCAGCGGATCAGGGCCTCAACACCCCTCAGCCTGCGGTTGCCGGCATAATACTGCGGTTGATAAAACATATGGAAATCATTATTATATACTGCTCTTTTCAGTTTGTTTTCCAGCTCAATGGAATTTAAGAAATTTTCAAGAATGGGGGGGGCAAAATATTGCAGCACATTCTTGCCCTGCTTCTTACATTTAAACACCACCAGCTCCGCACAGTTCATCAGCTCCAGCGCTGATTCCGCCGCCTCCGGATACTCCGCCACACCCACGCTGACCGTGACCGTAAGCTCCTGGCCGCTGCTGATATAGAAAGGATCCTTTACCCGCTGCTGGATCGTCCTGTAAATGGCATCCACGCTTCTCACGCCGGAAGGATCATAGACAGCCAGGCAAAATGCGTCACTGTGCAGATGACATGCAATCATATCATCTCCACAAATTTCCTTCAGGAAAAAGCCAAACTGCTGGACAAGCTCATCCCCTACCATAATGCCAAGCCCGTCGTTCACCTTCCGGAAATCGTCTATATCAATAAACATAACACTGACCACCGCATTCTTTTCCCTGGCAGTCTTTATGTATTCCGTCAGCAGCCGCACAAAATAATTGCGGTTAAACAAGCCCGTGAGGCCGTCGTAATAAGCCATATAGTTCAATTCTTCATTTTGAATTTTGGCCTTGGTAACATTTAAAATATAGATTACCTTATTCACCGGTTTCCCGTCATTTGTATAGATCACAAAAGCACGAAACTGCAGCCAGCCCTTTGTAGCCTTTAGCTGGCAGTCCGTCTGCGCACTTGTTTCCCCCTGCCGTTCAAGAAATAAAACATTTTTCAGCTCCGGAACATGAGCTTCCTCTACAAGATCCAGAATTCTGGAGAAATCTCCGGACTCCCGTACCTTGAAATCAAAAAATTTATTCCATTGCCCCAGCGTGGCGACAAGTTCATTTTCAAAGGATTGATAAATAAAGGCACTCTCCGTGACTTCAAAGATTCGACTGTACATCTTTTCCTTTTCCGCCAGCTTTTGATTCATTGCCTTGAGCAGGTCCAACTGGTAATGCAGCTCGTTCATGAATTGATCTCCTATAAATATTTCTCATCCCTTTTGTGCGATATATCCCTGCGCCTTTAACAGCTCCGCGCAAAGCACTGCTCCGCCGGCTGCGCCCCTCACCGTATTATGAGACAGGCCCACAAACTTATAATCATAAACGGTATCCTCCCGCAGCCTTCCGACGCTGATTCCCATGCCGTTTTCAAAGTCCACGTCAAGAGCTACCTGCGGTCTGCTGTCATCCTCAAGATACTGAATAAACTGCTTGGGCGCGCTGGGCAGTCCCAATCTCTGAGGTTCTCCGGAAAAACCTCTCAGCTTCTCAATCAACTGCTCCTTTGTGGGTCTCTTTGCAAATTTTACAAATACCGCCGCGGTATGTCCGTTTAACACCGGCACACGGATACACTGACAGGTAATCCTGGGCCCTGCGGCAGGAACGATAACGCCGTTCTCAATGGTTCCCCAGATCCGTAACGGCTCCTTCTCGCTTTTCTCTTCTTCCCCGTTGATGAAAGGGATAATATTCCCCATCATCTCCGGCCAGTCTTTAAAGGTCTTTCCCGCACCTGAAATGGCCTGATAGGTAGTCGCCACCACTTCCGTGGGTTCAAATTCCATCCAGGCAGTAAGCACCGGTGCATAACTCTGAATAGAGCAGTTGGGCTTAACCGCCACAAAGCCTCTTTCCGTGCCAAGACGCTTTTTCTGGAACTCGATGACCTTCATGTGATCCGGATTAATCTCCGGCACCACCATGGGCACATCCGGCGTCCAGCGATGAGCGCTGTTGTTCGAAACCACAGGGGTCTCGGTCTTTGCATAATCCTCTTCTATTTTCTTAATCTCTTCCTTGGACATATCGACGGCGCTGAAAACAAAATCCACCTGTGAGGCTACTTTTTCTACCTCATTCACGTTCATCACCTGAAGCTTTTTTACCGCTTCCGGCATGGGAGTATCCATCTTCCATCTGTCGCCCACTGCCTCTTCATAGGTCTTTCCCGCGGAACGGGGACTTGCCGCTATGGTGGTCACCTCAAACCAGGGATGATTCTCCAGCAGGGCGATAAATCGCTGGCCCACCATACCCGTACCGCCTAAAATTCCAACCTTTAACTTTTCACTCATCTTATTTCTCTCCCGATTCTACATATATTCCGTTTGCAGCACTTCCTTAATGCCATAACTATGTATCATGTATTATGGATGGCCATTCGGCTGCATCCTGCCTTCTTTATACCAGTCCGGCGCGCCCTCCACCACCTCACAATGAATCTCATATTCTTCCGTTGTATCCGGAAACCAGTCCTCTTCCTCCTGCTCCAGATATTCTCTGTGCAGAGCCATCACTTTTTTCATGGTCTCCGGCCCCGGCGCCCCTACGGTCAGACGCTTTTCCACACAGGTCTTCAAAGACACCGCCTCGTAAATATCCTCTTCAAATTTTTCGCAGATTCCCTTCAGCTCATCCAGGGAAAGAGCGTCGATGGATGTATTTTTATCAATACAGTAAAGCACCAGCCTGCCGATGATACCATGTGCGTCTCGGAAAGGGACACCCTTGTTCACCAGGTAATCCGCAGCGTCCGTAGCATTGGTAAAGCCCATCATGGCACTTTCCGCCATCCGCTCCCGGTTGAACTTCATGGTATCCAGCATTCCGGTAAACAGAGCGATGCAGTCCTTTACCGTATCAAAGGCATCAAAGGCAGCTTCCTTGTCCTCCTGCATGTCCTTATTATATGCCAGGGGAAGGCCCTTCATGGTAGTAAGCAGGCTCATCAGATCCCCGTAGACCCGCCCGGTTTTACCGCGCACCAGCTCCGCTATATCGGGGTTCTTTTTCTGAGGCATAATACTGCTTCCCGTGGAATACCCATCGTCTATTTCCACAAACCGATATTCGTTGGAATTCCAGATAATGATTTCCTCCGAAAAACGGCTTAAGTGCATCATCACCGTGGAAAGCGCAGCCAGAAATTCAATCAGATAATCCCTGTCCGAAACGGAATCCATACTGTTTAAGGTCGGTCCGTAAAAGCCCATAAGCTTCGCCGTCAGCTCCCTGTCCAAGGGATAGGTGGTTCCTGCCAGCGCCCCCGCCCCTAACGGGCAGTAATTCATGCGTTTGAAAATGTCCTTCATCCGCAGGCGGTCTCTCTTAAACATTTCAAAATAAGCGCCGTAATGATGAGAAAGCGTGACAGGCTGTGCCTTTTGCAGATGGGTGAAGCCAGGCATGTAGGTATCAAGGTTTCCTTCCATGGTATTCAAAATGACCTTTAACAGTTCCTTTAACAGCGCATCCACCAGAAGCACCTGCAGCCTGGTATACAGACGCATGTCAAGAGCCACCTGGTCGTTGCGGCTCCTGCCGGTGTGCAGCTTCTTTCCCGTGCTTCCGATCCGCTCGGTTAAAACAGCTTCCACAAAGCTATGAATATCTTCATATTTTTCATCAACGGGAAGCTTGCCGGCCTCTACATCCTGCCGAATAGAGTCAAGGCCCCCCACAATCTCCCGCATTTCATTTTCGGTGAGGATCCCCTGCCTGGCCAGCATGATCACATGAGCCACACTGCCCTCTATGTCCTGACGAATCAATCGTTTATCAAACCTTATGGACGCATTAAAATCATATACCTGCCTGTCCGTTTCCTTTGTAAACCGTCCGCCCCACAGCTGTGCCATCCAAAAACCTCCCGAAAATATTAAAGTTAAATTTGATATTACCATAAACAAATTGAATATGCAAGCATAGAACATAATTCAAAAAACAGATTTTACTTCCCTATGCCGGCGGCGGATGGGATGCTCCATGCGTACAGGAACTCCGGGCATTCATGAAACATATCTTAATATAAAAGAAAAAAAGGAATGGCATTTTATGCAAAACATTCTGGAGTTGAAGAATATCGGCTATTCCTATCACAGCCTCCACGGTGAGACAAAGGCCCTGGAAAATATCTCCTTTGAGGTATGTGAGGGGGAGTTTGTGGCCATTGTGGGCCCCAGCGGCTGCGGGAAATCCACTCTCCTTTCCATTATCGCCGGGCTTCTGAATCCGGAAGAGGGGACAATTCTTTTCAACAATCCTGACGGCAGCTTAAACTATCCGAAAATCGGATATATGCTGCAGAGGGATCATCTCTTTGAATGGCGCAGCGTCTACCGGAACGTAACCCTGGGGCTGGAGCTTCATCACATGCTGACCCCGGAACGTCTGGCAGCCGTTGACCGTCTGTTGGTCGAATACGGCCTGGACAGCTTTCGGGACAAACGGCCCGACGAGCTTTCCGGCGGTATGAAACAGCGGGCAGCCCTGATTCGCACCCTGGCTCTGGAGCCCCAGCTGCTGCTGCTTGACGAGCCCTTCAGCGCCCTGGACTATCAGACCAGGCTCATGGTTTCCGCCGATATATGCCGCCTGATCCGTGCTGCCGGCAAGACCATGATTATCATTACCCATGATCTGTCGGAAGCCATCAGCCTTGCCGACAAAATCATTATCCTCTCCGGCCGGCCGGCGGTGGTCAAAACGGAGATGCCCATAAAGCTCACCTTAAAGGATGATTCGCCTCTGGCTGCACGGAATGCGCCGGAATTTCAATTTTTATTCAACAGGCTTTGGGAGGATCTGACACATGAAAACAAAACGTAAGCAAGAACTGACAAAACAGGAAGAATTCGTGCGGGCACACAGGCGGCATCATCATCAGGTATCCTCCTGGCGCATCTTCCTATTCCTCCTGTTTCTTGGAGTCTGGGAGCTAAGTGCAAATTTGGGATGGATTGATTCCTTTTTCTTTTCCAGTCCAAGCCGTGTGGTCCGCTGCTTCGCGGCACAGATTGGTACGAACCACCTGCTGTCCCATATCGGCGTGACCCTTTTCGAAACCATTGCCAGTTTTCTGCTGGTTATCATCATCAGCCTGCTGGCAGCCACCCTGCTTTGGCATTCCAAAAAGCTCTCCGAGATTCTGGAGCCTTACCTGGTTGTTTTAAACAGCCTGCCAAAATCCGCTCTGGCCCCCCTCTTCATTGTCTGGCTGGGCACCGGCAGTACGACCATCATCGTAGCCGGAATCTCCGTGGCTGTCTTTGGATCTATTATCAGCTTTTATACAGGCTTTCAGCAGGTAGATCCGGAAAAGATCACCCTGATATACACGCTGGGAGGCAAAAAGCGGGATGCGTTTTTCAAGGTAGTCCTGCCCGCTTCCCTTCCGATCCTGCTCAGTACGGCAAAGGTTAATATCGGACTGGCCCTGGTTGGTGTCATCATCGGAGAGTTCCTTGCGGCAAGAAGAGGACTGGGATACCTGATCATCTATGGATCACAGGTATTCCGGCTGGATATGGTTATCACCAGCATCATCATCCTCTGTGTCATTGCACTGATGTTCTATAAGTCCATTCAGGTTATGGAGCACAAAATCAAAATCAAATTCAAGCTTTAAAGATCCGTCTGACGATGTAGGCAAGAATGAAAAGAAACATGAAAAGAGGCCGAAAGCAACTGCTTTCAGCCTTACATAGGATTTTAAAACCCCAAGCTCCCGACCGGATTTGAACCGGTGACCTACGCATTACGAGTGCGTCGCTCTACCGACTGAGCCACGGAAGCAACTTGCCGCCTGCGAAACGCGACTAAATTTATTATAGTCGCTCCCCTGAAATATTTCAACTGTTTTTTTTATTTTTTCAACTTTTTGAAAATTTTTTAATGTACATGTACATCCAGCTGGTTAAAGGGAATTTCAATGCCGGCGGCATCCAACGCCAGCTTGCAGTTTTCGGTAACTCTCCACTTTCCTGCCCAGAAATCCTCCTGCCCAAACCAGCAGCGCACCCCAAGATTTACGCTGGAGCTGCCCAAATCACTTACAAACACCAGCATATCCTTCTCCTTCAAAACCGCCTCGTCTTCCCTGAGTACTGTTTCAAGAACCTCCTTTGCCCGTTTTAAATCGGCCTGATAGGAAATACCTACCACAATATCCATCCGCCTCTCTTTCTGGGACGTAATATTGACAATGCTGTTATTGGCCAGCTGCCCGTTGGGAAGGATGACGGTCTTGTTGTCTGCCGTCAGCAGCCTGGTGTAAAATATCTGGATTTCCGTGACTGTGCCCTCATGGCCGGTGGAGCTTTCCACAATATAATCTCCCACCCGAAAGGGCTTTAAAAGCAAAATCAGTACACCGCCCGCCAGATTGGACAGGCTGCCCTGAACCGCAAGGCCGATGGCTACTCCTGCAGAGCCTAAAACCGCCACGATGCTTGCCGCCTGCAGCCCAAAGGATGCAGCGATCATCAGCACCAGCAGCACATACAGCGCCGCCTTGATAAAGGAATCCACAAACTGTACGGCCCCGGTTTCCGCACCTGCCCGATTCATGGATTTTTTCACGATTTTTCGGATCAAACGGATCAGCTGTACCCCGATGATAAAAACCAGCAGCGCCAGCAAAACTCTGCCCCCCAAGTGAAGTGCCTTCTCCGGCAGCCCCTGAAAAAAGCTTTTTAATGCTCCTGGCTCCTGTATTTCCTGTTGAAAATCCTCTATTATATTTTCCATGGGCACTGCCGTCAGCGGACTGATTTTAAACATATCATTTCCCTCTTGCTCGCTTTTTCCTCGTGGTCTTTATCTTTTCTTCTTCCCCCTTTACATCCTCCACCGTAAAGGGTGCATATTTTAAAATACTTAAGGAAAGCGGCGCCAGCTTCACGGTAACGGAATCCGGCCTGTCATCCCATTCCACTGCCTTAGAGCGCTTTACGCGGCTGTTCACCCTGCCGCTGCCGCCGTACTTTTCGTCATCCGAATTAAAGATTTCCTTGTATTTTCCGGCTGCAGGAACACCGGTGGTAAGCTCCAGCGGAATACCGGAGAAATTAGCGGCGATCAGCAGCATCTCATTTTCTTCCCGCCCCTTTCTCACAAAAGTCAGGGTACACTGCTCCGCCGAAATATGATTGATCCATTCGAAGCCCTCCGGGGAATCATCAAGAGCAAACAGTTCGGGATTACTCCTGTATATTCCGTTCAGATCGCTGACCAGTCTGGAAAGTCCCTCATGATCCGGATAAGCCGTCAGCTCCCATTCCACCAGCCGGCCCTCGTTCCACTCGTCGAACTCTCCCAGCTCCTGACCCATAAATAAAAGCTTCTTTCCCGGATGAGTCATCATATAAGCATAGGTCAGCCTTAAGTTTGCAAACTTCTGCTCCGTCGTTCCCGGCATCTTGCCCAGCAGCGTAGCTTTTCCGTGTACCACCTCGTCATGAGAAAACACCAGCATAAACCTTTCGCTGTAAGCATAGATCATGCTGAAGGTCAGCTCGCCGTGGTGATGGCTTCTGAAATAAGGATCGTACCGGATATATCCCAGATAATCATTCATAAAGCCCATATTCCATTTCAGATCGAAGCCCAGCCCCCCGTCCTTCGGCTCCCTTGTTATCATGGGGAATGCAGTGCTTTCCTCTGCAATGGTCAGCACGCCGGGATTGCGCTTCTTCATCATGGAATTTAAATGCTTTATCATTTCCATGGCTTCCAGATTTTCATTGCCGCCATATATATTTGCCACCCATTCACCGTCATTTTTGCCGTAATCCAGGTAAAGCATACTGGCTACCGCATCCATGCGGATTCCGTCCGCGTGAAATTTTTCCACCCAGAACAGCGCATTGGCAATCAGATAATTGGAGACCTCCGGCCTGCCGTAGTTATAAATTAAGGTCCCCCAGTGAGGATGGGCGCCCTGCCTGGGGTCCAGATGCTCATACAGGCAGGTGCCGTCAAAGTTTGAAAGCCCGTAAACATCCCTTGGAAAATGAGCCGGCACCCAGTCCAGAATTACGCCGATCCCCGCCTTGTGCAGCTCATTTACAAAATACATAAAATCCTGCGGAGAACCGTAACGGGAGGTGGGCGCATAATAACCAATCACCTGGTACCCCCAGGACGCATCCAGAGGATGCTCCATCACGGGCATCAGCTCCACGTGGGTATATCCCATTTCCTTTACATAAGGAATCAGCTTGTCCGCAATCTTGCGATAATTTGCATAAGGCTCGCCTTCCTCCGGTGCGGTAAAGGAACCCAGATAGACCTCATAAACACTGACCGGAACGTTTCCTGTCTGGAAGGCGGCCCGATTTTTCACAAAATCCGCATCCTCCCATGCAAATCCCTGCAGATTGGTAATCACCGACGCCGTATCCGGACGCAGCTGCGCCGCGTTACAGTAAGGATCTGCCTTTAAATAGGTCAGCCCTGTTTTCAGCTTCAGCTCAAACTTATAGTTATCCCCTTCTGCCGCCTTCGGGATGAAAATTTCAAAAATGCCGGAATCCCACAGCCGCCGCATCTGGTGGATTCTTCCGTCCCAGCCGTTAAAATCCCCCACCACACTGATACGCAGAGCCGCAGGCGCCCAGACTGCGAAATAGGTCCCCTCAACGCCGTCCATGGTAACAGGATGGGCCCCCAGCTTTTCATAAATCGTATAATGAATCCCGTTTTTAAAGCGTTCCGTATCCTCATGAGTAATCAGCGGCGCATAACGATACGGCTCGCCGTAAAACAAAACGGCGCCGTCCTTTTGCCTGACCTTATAATGATAGGCCGGCACCTCCTTCTCCGGCATGGGCAGCAGCACCGCGAAATATCCGTCGTCATCCGCCAGCTCCATCTGAAAGGTCTCTCCGCTTTCCTTAAAGGCCAGAACCGCCTCCACCGCTTCCGGGAAATAAGCTTGTACCACCGTCTGATTTCCCGCTCCATGGGGCCCTAATATGGCATGAGGATCATCACACTCGGAATAAATAATTTCTTCGATTTTAGGCCAATTCATCAGGCTATATAATTTTTTGTTCATCTTTACCTTCCTGCTATTCTTTTCATTATTTCTGACAAATAAACAATTTTAGTTCTCATATGGCGTGCAGAAACAGTCCGCTGCGAAGCTTGGGCTCAAACCAGGTAGATTTCGGCGGCATCAGCTTCCCCGCATCCGCCACATCCGCCAGCTCTTCAATAGAGGTGGGATACAGGGAAAAGGCGGCCTTCATATCAGTATGCACCCTCCGTTCCAGCTCTTCCAGTCCTCTGATGCCTCCTACGAAATCAATCCGCCTGTCCGTCTTCGGATCCTGTATACCCAGCACCGGCCCTAAAAGATAATCCTGCAGCAGGGAAACATCCAGTCCCTTCACCGCGTCCTGCGAACAAATTTCCGCCTTTGCCTCCAGCCGATACCAGCTTTCCTCCAGATACATGCCAAAGGTCCCTTTTTTTACGGGACGATAGGGCTCCTTCCCCAGCCTGGTCACGCAAAAACACTCCGATACCTGCCGCAAAAAGCTCTCTGTATCCAGTCCGTTTAAATCCTTTACTACCCGGTTATAATCCATAATCCGAAGCTCGTCCGCCTGAAACAGCACTGCCAGAAAGAAATTAAATTCTTCCTCCCCGGTATATCCGGGGTGCTCTTCCCTGCGCTTTAAGCCCACCTTTACCGCAGAAGCGCAGCGATGATGACCGTCCGCAATATAAATTGCAGAAATCCTGTCAAACTCATCATAGATCGTTTCGATGCTTTCCTCATCCGCAATCACCCATACCCGGTGAGTAATGCCATCCTCCGACACAAAATCACAGACTGCAGGATTTTTTCTAACCTCTTTTATCATTCCTTCCAGCACTTCGTTTTTGCGGTAGGTCAAGAAGATCGGGCCTGTCTGCATATTACAGGTATCTACATGCCGGATGCGGTCCTGCTCCTTGTCCGCTCTGGTATTTTCATGCTTTTTGATCGTATTGTTCAGATAATCGTCTATAGCGGCACAGGCCACGATCCCCGTCTGGCTCCTGCCGTTCATCACCTGTTCGTATAGATAATAGCAGGGTGTTTCATCCTGCACAAAAGATCCTTCTGCAATCCGCTCCCGCAAAAGCGCTGCCGCTCTTTCATAAACCTCCGGCGCATAGGTGTCCACACTGTTGTCAAAGCCGGTCTCCGCCCGGTCGATGGCAAGAAAGGAGTCCGGGTTTTTACGTACCTCTTCCCACGCCTCCCTGCGGTTATACACATCATAGGGCAACGCCGCAATCCTGCTCTCTAAGCCCGGCGCAGGCCGATATGCGGCAAAGGGTCTGATTTCAGCCATATCATTTCCTCCGAATCTTTTTAAGACTATACATCCATAGTAAAAAGTGCTATACTCAAAAGAAAACAATGAAAGAATCTTTGAGCGCAAAGCGTGGCAGACGCCAGCAGTCGGATTCTTGAGTGCATTATATCATATCTTCAGGCAGAAGGAAATGAGAAGATTGAAAATTAAGATTGTCATGCGCAGGAAAACAGCGTAGAAAGGGAGTAAAATATGACAGAGGAAAATAAAAGGCTTTTACAGCGAATCAACGCATATGCCGAAAACGTACTGGGTGAGATCGACCCGCAGAAGGTGCCCGTCTCCGCACAGCTGGAGAAATTAAAACCCATCCTGACGGAAATTGCCCAGGAAAAGAATATTACCCTGGAGGATATGTTTATTCTTTACATGGACCTGCAGACGGAAGGCTCCCTGGCCTCCCAGAAAAAGTTAGAGGACAGCCTTCAGGATTTAAACGACGGCCCGGACGGCGGTATGCCGCTGCTGTTTCGGTAGACTGACGCCTTACGCCGCCGGAGATGCTGTCTGTCTGGAAAAATCAAAATCACCGAGGGTAACTGCAAGCGCCTCCGAAAATCTCATTCCGGTTTTTGCCACTAAAAGAATAAACCAATCCCAATTAACCTCTTCTCTTATCTTAAGGTGCGCAATTAGCGTATGAAGCTCAAATTGATTCAATATTATCATCTGACATCTCATTCTGCTTCTTGCCTTTCACAAATCTCCGCGAAGCGTCAATAAACAGCACATCTCTTCCTTCTCGATGCTTTTTCAAAACAATAATACAAGTAGGAATAGAAGTATTATAAAACAAATTTGCCGGCAGACCAATGACTGCATAAATATTGCCGGAACGAAGCAGTTTTTCCCTTATTTTCCCTTCCGCAGCCCCTCTGAAAAGTACACTATGTGGCAATACGATCGCCATTGTACCATTACTCTTCAAGTGAAATAAGCCATGAAGCAGAAATGCGTAATCCGCTTTTGATTTAGGCGCCAGCACACCGTAATCGCTAAACCGCTCGTCTTGTAAAAATCCGGCTGTCGCGCTCCACTTAGCTGAATATGGCGGATTCATCAGCACCATATCAAAATCCGCCTCTTCTTCCACAGGCCAGTCGCTGTCAAGAGTATCTCCATTATGAAGCTTTTGATTTTCCGGCACAATTCCATTTTATTCCGCAATTATCCCGCATGGATCAAATAAAAATCATCTGCAAACAGCCTTTCTCCGGCGCAGAAGGGTTCAAAGCTCTCCCGGCACCACCGTTCCATCCTGCCTGCAAACCAGTCCTGTTTACTCCATTGTTCAAAATGAATTGTGATACTTCCCAGTATTGTCAGAACAAAACAGGCGTCAAGCGCCCCATAATCGAATATCCCGCCCGCATTTCTGTATCCTTCTGCAATTTTCTGCCGGCAGTGCAGTCCGTTTATATTTCCGAATAAGGTTGCAATATCAAACATGGGATGTCCCACTCCAAAAAGTGAAAAGTCAATAGCGGCAAGACCGGATTTTGTAATCAGAATATTTGAAAGCGACAAATCCGCATGCAATATTTGAAAATCATGATGTAATTCCCTTAAATACGCTCCGACCGCATCACAAACACGCCGCATCGTGTTAAAATATGCAGGATTCAATCCGCTGCCGGCCTGTCGCTCCCAAAGCTTTTCCCTGATTCGCTCACACTGCTGCTCGTCATAGGATATTACAGGCGAACCATGAAATCCCTTTGCGCACCTGTGTAAATCTGCCGTTAATGCTCCGATTTGATAACAATACTCGTCATTCCATTCAACCTTGTCCAGAGACACTCCCTCAATCCACCTGAATACCGTAGCCGTTATCCTGCTGTTTAGTCTGGTTATCCTCTCACCGCTGCGGTTTTTGACAGGCTCCCGGATAATCATGCCCTGCTTTTTCAAGTATGCCAGAAATTTGAGCTCTGTTTCATAAACCGCCATGCGATCCGCCCCTTCATAGATAAACTGGGTCTGAAATCCCTCCACCGGCTCATGGATCTGCAGCAGATAATCTGTTCCGACGCGAAAGGTAATATTTTCGTTATGCCGCAGAAAAATCACCTCTGAATTTGGATCAATATTGTAATGAGATAACGCTTCTTTTAAATATTTGTCTTCCATACAGCCCATATCCTCCAAATTTCTCACCACAAATATGCTGCAAAGACAGACTGTTCATCTGACTTTGCAGCATATTGACCGCTTAGAAAATCTTCATTCCGTTTATACTACAATTCTTACCCGGAACACGCCCTCAATCTGCTCCAGTGCCTGGATGATTTCCGCCGTCGGCCTGCTCTCCACATCCAACAGGGTATAAGCCACATCCCCTCTGGATTTGTTCGTCATATCGCTGATATTGATACCGGCCCTGCCGAACTCTGCGGTAAACTGGGTAATCATGTTGGCAATATTCTTATGGAATACGGCCACACGGCCCGCCTTTGTACAAACGCCCATATCGCAGGCCGGATAATTCACGCTGTTGCGGATATTACCGTTCTCCAAGTAATCCATAATCTCATCCACTGCCATCACCGCACAGTTATCCTCGGATTCCTCGGTGCTGGCTCCCAGATGGGGAATGACGATACAGCCCTTCTGTCCTGCCGTAATCGAATTAGGAAAATCGGACACGTAACGTGCGATCTTTCCGGAGGCCAGAGCCTCCAGCACATCCTTTTCATTGGCCAGTAAATCCCTGGCAAAGTTCAACAGCACCACGCCTTCCTTCATCTTGGCGATGGAAACAGCATTGATCATCCCCTTTGTGGAATCCAAAAGAGGCACATGGATGGTAATATAATCACAGTCCGCATAAATATCATCCACATTCACTACATGCTTGACGGAACGGCTTAAGCTCCAGGCTGCATTTACGGACAAGTAAGGGTCATAACCGTACACATCCATTCCCAGCGCCACAGCCGCATTTGCAACCTTGACGCCGATAGCGCCCAGACCAATCACACCCAGCTTTTTCCCCATGATTTCCGTACCGGCAAAATTTTTCTTTTCTTTCTCCGCCGCCTTGGCAATATCCGCATTATCCGCGGAGGCTTTCACCCAGTCAATGCCGCCGATCACATCTCTGGCCGCCAGCAGCATGCCCGCCAGCACCAGCTCCTTGACACCGTTGGCGTTGGCGCCGGGGGTATTAAATACCACCACACCCTTTTCCGCGCATTTATCCAACGGAATGTTATTTACGCCCGCTCCGGCCCTGGCTACCGCCAGCAGCCCCTTAGGCAGCTCCATATCGTGCATGGATGCACTTCTCACCAGAACGCCGTCCGCCTCGTTAATATCGGCGGTAATCTGGTACTGATCGCTGAAATTTTTTAATCCCACATCCGCAATGGGATTTAAGCAGTTTATCTTATACATCTGTCCTTTATCCTCCATTTTCCTGCCGCTTATCCGTTCTGCTTTTCAAATTCCTTCATAAATGCCACCAGCTTTTCCACACCCTCTATGGGCATGGCATTGTAGATGCTGGCCCGCATACCGCCCACGGTCCTGTGACCCTTCAGGTTTACAAAACCGGCCGCTGCAGCCTCCTTCACAAACTTTGCATCCAGCTCTTCGTCGCCGGTGACAAAAGGAACATTCATCAGAGAACGATCCTCCTTGCGCACGGTTCCCTTAAACAGCTTACTTTCGTCCAGATAGTCATAAAGTATCTTAGCCTTCTTTTCATTGTATTCCTTCATCGCCTCCAGGCCGCCCTTTGCCTTGAGCCATTTGAATACCTTGCCGCAGATATAGATGCCGTAAGCGGGAGGCGTATTGTACAAGGAAGCATTATCTGCATGAATCTTATACTTTAACATGGTAGGTGTGCCGGGCAGCACATCCTCCGTAATCAGATCTTCTCTGATGATTACAATGACAACGCCTGCCGGACCGATGTTCTTCTGCACCCCGCCGTAAATCACCCCGTACTTGCTTACGTCCACCGGCTCTGACAAAAAGCAGCTGGACACGTCCGCCACCAGGGGCTTTCCCTTGGTATTGGGCAGGGTTTTATATTTGGTTCCGTAGATGGTATTGTTTTCACAGATATAAACGTAATCCGCATCCTCGCTGACAGGAAGATCGGAACAATCGGGTATGTAGGAAAAGGTCTGATCCTCGGAGGAAGCAATCTTGTTCGCCTTGCCGTAGATGCAGGCCTCCTGATAGGCCTTTTTAGCCCACTGTCCGGTGACAATATAATCCGCTACCCTATTTTTCATCAGATTCATGGGAATCATGGCAAACTGCTGGCTTGCGCCGCCCTGTAAGAAAAGCACCTTATAATTGTCGGGGATATTCATAAGCTCCCTTAAATCGGCCTCGGCTTCCTTGATGATTGTCTCATAGGCCTTTGACCTGTGGCTCATTTCCATCACGGACATTCCCGTACCCTTATAATCAAGCATTTCCTCCGCCGCTTCACGCAGCACCTCTTCCGGCAGCACCGCAGGTCCTGCGGAAAAATTGTAGACTCTGGACATTTCAAGCTCCTCCTGATCTCTAATTATCATTTATTTCAAATGATTATACATAAGAATAATCTTTCTTTCCACTTTAGTCAAGTAAATAATTAACTTTTTAAATCAATAAAACATAATCACCGGTGTTCCAACCTCCACCATCTCATAAAGCTCCGCCATGATTTTCGGGGGTGTGTTGATGCAGCCGTGAGAGCCGTTCCTTTTATAAATTTCCCCGCCAAACTCACTGCGCCAGTCCGCGTCGTGAATGCCTACCGCACCCTTTACCGGCATCCAGTATTTCACGGGGGTAGCATAGTCCGCTCCCCTTAAGACACGATTCCGCTGCTTGTTGTACACGAAATTAATGCCTTCCGGCGTCCCCCGCCGATTGCCGGCCGTTTTGCCGGTGACCACATCCGTGTCCAGCTTCAGCTCCCCATCCACGTAATAATACATATGCTGCTCGGTCATATCCACTTCAATATAGGTGTCACCTATATCATCCAGCCCCCTGATAAAGCCCTCCTGTTTATATACTGGAATATGCTTTTCTTCCTCAGTTCTTTCCTGTGACAACGCCTCCAGAAGATATTTCTTTTCCTCCTTCGTGTCCAGCTCCGTACCGTAAGTGGAATATTTTACCAGGACCACGTCACCCCTGCTTGCTCTAAATTCCCGCTCGGTGCCGCAGGTATTGTATTTTAAAGCCAGCTCATCCACCCAGCGCTCCACCTGTTCTCTGACAATCACAGGCTGCCCCGATTCGTCCGGCAGCAGGCGGCCGTTTTCGTCTGCCTTCAAAAAAGAGCTTAAGATGGCAGGGGTAAGCGGAATCTGCTCTGCCCCCATGTCGTAGGTGAGCTTACAGTCAAAATAATCCTGCAGCTTTTCCCATAATGCTCTCTGCTTAGCATCTCCCGGCGTATCCTCCAGGTCCTCATAGCAGCCTTCTCCGGACAAATCAACAGACAGTTCCCCGGCAGCCAGACGCTTTCTTATACCGGCAAACATTTTTTCCATGTTCAGCCGTTTACTGTTGCCGTCATACAGATAGTAGCCGCTCTCCTGATCCGGACGTATGGAACATCCTTCCTCCCGCAGGCCCTCTTCCCGTATGAATTCAAGAGCCATGATCTGTTCCTCCAGCTTTCCGTCGTCCCATCTGTACTGCGCCGGTGCCAGCTCCGTTACGGCAGGCTCCTTCATATTATTCATCCAAAGCACGGTGGCATTTTTCCGCATATACTCCTTTAACACCGAGGTATAATCCGGATACAGCCCCAGCTCTGCTGACGGAATGAGCCATTCCCTGCCTGCCCCGTCCAAAATCACCACATCCGGAACCTCAGCCTGCGCTGTTAATTCCCTGTTGACCTGCTCTATTGTCTTTCCTGTACAGTAAACCCCGTTGATCCAGGTATTCACCGGAAAATTATTTCGATAATACATACCCAGCGCCAGAAACCCGCCAAGCAGCACAAGCATGCCGCACAGGAAGATCAGCACAAGGATGCGCCCCAGCTTTTTCATTTACTTCTACCATCAATCATTCTTTACGTCATCACCGTCAAATACTTCCGCAATGGGCGCTCCCGCGGGAACCATGGGAAATACCTTATCATCCTCCGGAATCATGCACTCGATCACCACCGGGCTTTTTAAGGAGATTGCCTTCTCGATGGCAGGCTGCATCTCTTCCTTTGTGGTCACGCGGATTGCCGTACATCCCAGGGCCTCTGCCACCTTGCAGAAATCCACTTTATCGTCAAGCACCGTCTGAGAATAGCGCTTTCCGTAAAACAGGGTCTGCCACTGCCGCACCATCCCCAGCACCCGATTATTGATAATCACATTGATGATGGGAATATTGTAGCGGCTGGCCGTGGCAAGCTCGTTCATATTCATCCGAAAGCATCCGTCTCCTGCAATATTAATACAGATCTTATCCGGCTGTCCTACCTGGGCGCCAATGCAGGCCCCCAGTCCGTATCCCATAGTACCGAGCCCGCCCGAAGACAGGAAGGTACGAGGTTTCGTATAACGGTAGTACTGAGCCGCCCACATCTGATGCTGTCCCACATCTGTGGTAATCAGAGCTTCCCCCTTTGTCACCCTGTCTATGGTTTCTATCACATAGGGGCAGGAAAGCCTGCTGTCATCATATTTTAAAGGATACTTTTCCTTTAAAGCTTCAATTTCCTTCATCCAGCAGCCATGATCCTGTTTTTTCAGCTTTTTGTTTAAACGGCTCAAAACTTCCTTCAAATCTCCCACGATTCCCATATCGACGCGGATATTTTTGTTAATCTCCGCCGCATCAATGTCGATCTGTACAATTCGGGCATTTTCTGCAAATTTTCTGGGGTTTCCTGTAACTCTGTCGGAAAACCTGGCTCCCAGGGCAATCAGCAGGTCGCACTGGCTGACTCCCAAATTGGAGGTCTTCGTGCCGTGCATACCGATCATGCCGGTATAACGGGGACTGCGCCCGTCAAATCCACCCTTTCCCATCAGGGTGTCGCATACAGGCGCGTCGATCAACTCCGCCAGCCGCGCGGCTTCTTCATAGGCTTCCGAGATAATGGTGCCGCCGCCCAGATAAATAAAAGGTTTTTGAGCTTCTTTAATATATTCCACAACCGTGTCCAACTGTTCCTCCGTCCAGGCAGATTTTTTATTTCCGGAGGCTGTCTTTGGTTTTTCCGGCGTGTATTCGCAGACTGCCGCCGTCACGTCCTTGGTAATATCCACCAGCACCGGGCCCGGCCTTCCGCTCTTTGCAATTTCAAAGGCCCTGCGCAGGGTAGGCGCCAGCTCTTCCACGTTTTTTACAATATAACCATGCTTGGTAATGGGCATGGTAACACCGGCAATATCCACCTCCTGAAAGCTGTCCTTGCCCAGCAAAGGCAGCGTTACATTTGCGGTAATGGCCACCATAGGCACGGAATCCATGTAAGCCGTGGCAATTCCCGTCACCAGATTTGTGGCTCCCGGTCCGCTGGTGGCCATGCACACTCCCACCTTTCCGGTAGCCCTTGCATAACCGTCCGCCGCATGAGCCGCTCCCTGTTCATGAGAAGTCAATATATGATGAATCTCGCTGCTGTGCTTGTAAAGAGCATCATATATATTTAAGATTGCTCCGCCGGGATAGCCAAATACAGTATCTACCCCCTGCTCCTTCAAACATTCTACAACGATTTCCGAACCATTTAGCTGCATATCCGTTCCTCCGTTCTATTTCAAAACCATCTGTTTTGCGATTTTTATGTCAGGCTCCTGATCAACGCCCCGGAAACTCCAGAATTGCCCCGCGATTGCCGCTTGTGACAAGCTCCTTATACCGGGACAGGTATCCGGTAGTCACCTCCGGCTCCCTCGGCTGCCATTTTGCCCTTCTGGCTGCCAGCTCTTCGTCGGATACCTTAACATTTAAGGAAAGATCGGGAATATTGATGCTGATGATGTCGCCCTCCTCTACCAGAGCAATCGGCCCGCACACTGCTGCTTCAGGAGATACATGGCCGATGGAGGCGCCTCTGGAAGCCCCCGAAAACCGTCCGTCCGTAATCAGTGCTACGGAAGATCCCAGTCCCATGCCTGCAATGGCCGACGTAGGATTCAGCATCTCTCTCATTCCGGGTCCGCCTTTAGGTCCCTCATAGCGGATGACCACTACATCTCCCGCCACAATCCTTCCGCCCTTAATGGCCTCAATCGCGTCTTCCTCGCAGTCAAAGACTCTGGCCGGACCTTCATGCACCATCATTTCCTCCACCACAGCAGAACGCTTTACCACGGAGCCGTCCGGCGCAAGATTGCCCTTTAACACCGCAAGCCCGCCTGTTTTACTGTAAGGATTGCTGACAGGACGAATAACCTCCGGATTCCGATTCACCGCATTTGCTATATTCTCCCCGATGGTCTTACCGGTAACCGTCATACAGTCGGTATTTAACAGACCCAGATCCGCCAGCTCCTTCATGACCGCATACACGCCTCCCGCCTCGTTTAAGTCCTCCATATAGGTAGGACCGGCAGGCGCAAGATGGCAAAGATTCGGCGTTTTTTCACTGATCGGATTGGCAAGGCTGATGTCAAAGTCAAAGCCGATCTCATGGGCAATCGCCGGCAGATGCAGCATGGAATTGGTGGAACAGCCCAGCGCCATATCTACGGTCAGCGCATTCATGATTGCTTCCTTCGTAATAATATCCCTGGCACAAATATTCCTGCGGAACATTTCCATGACGGCCATGCCGGCGTGCTTTGCCAGCTTAATGCGTTCGGAATAAACAGCCGGAATGGTGCCATTGCCCTTAAGCCCCATACCTAACGCCTCCGTCAGGCAGTTCATGGAGTTTGCCGTATACATTCCGGAGCAGGAACCGCAGGTAGGGCAGACCTTATTCTCAAATTCACACACGTCTTCCTCCGTCATGGTCCCCGCCGCATAAGAGCCCACTGCTTCAAACATGGAAGAAAGGCTTCTCTTCTGCCCCTTTACATGCCCTGCCAGCATGGGTCCGCCGGACACAAATACGGTAGGAAGATTCAAACGTGCCGCCGCCATCAGCAATCCGGGAACGTTCTTATCGCAGTTAGGCACCATCACAAGTGCGTCAAACTGATGCGCAATGGCCATACACTCGGTGGAATCCGCAATCAAATCCCTTGTCACCAGAGAATACTTCATACCAATATGCCCCATGGCAATGCCGTCACACACGGCGATTGCGGGAAATACCACAGGAACCCCTCCGGCCTCCGCAACTCCCAGCTTCACGGCGTCCACAATTTTGTCAAGATTCATATGTCCCGGTACGATTTCATTATAAGAGCTGACAATACCCACCATCGGCTTCTTTAATTCCTCGCCCGTAAAGCCCAGCGCATTAAAAAGACTTCTTGCCGGCGCCTGCTGCATACCGGCCCTTGCATTATCACTTATCATTTTTCCCTCCATATTACAACTTTATTTTGCAAGTTTTCCTGCAAAATTATATTTTTCAGTCGTTTTTTCGCTTTCCCGTTCCCTTATTCACGTTAAATCTGCATATTTCCTCGCATTCCGTACAAAACGGATCTGTTTATCGAATCCTCTCCGACAGCAAGTCTCCCATTTCGGAGCAGCTCACCCGCATACATCCCTGGGACATAATATCTCCCGTGCGGAAGCCGTCCTTCAAAACCTGCTTTACCGCCGCCTCCACGGCATCCGCTTCCCTGTCCAGATCAAAGCTGTAGCGAAGCATCATCGCTGCGCTGAGTACTGTTGCAATGGGATTGGCTATGTTTCTGCCCGCAATATCCGGCGCAGAGCCGTGACTTGGCTCATACAGGCCGAATTTGCTGTCATTCAGGCTGGCGCTTGCCAGCATACCGATGGAACCGGTAACCATGCTGGCTTCGTCGGATAAGATGTCGCCGAACATGTTTTCCGTCAGTATCACATCGAACTGAGCCGGATCCTTTACCAGCTGCATGGCACAGTTATCCACCAGCATATGCTCCAGGGTGACCTCAGGATAATCCTGTGCCACTTCCTCCACTACCTTTCTCCAAAGTCTGGAAGAGTCCAGCACATTTGCCTTGTCAACACTTGTTACCTTCTTACGGCGTTTCATGGCAATGTCAAAGCCCTTTATGGCAATGCGGCGAATCTCATTTTCGTCATAAGTAAGCGTATCAATAGCTTTTCGCACGCCGTTTTCCTCTATGGTCTTACGCTCGCCGAAGTAAAGGCCTCCCGTCAGCTCCCGCATAATCATCATATCAAATCTGGCGCTGCTGATTTCTTCCTTTAAGGGACATGCCCCTGCAAGCTCATCATACAATATGGCAGGCCGCAGATTTGCAAAGAGATTCAGAGCCTTGCGAATCCCCAAAAGCCCTGCTTCCGGGCGCAGATTGGGCGGAAGCTTATACCAGGGGGATGTGGTAGTATCTCCGCCAATGGAGCCCATCAGAACGGCATCCGCCGCCTTTGCCTTTGCCACCGCCTCATCCGTCAGGGGCACACCATGCACGTCAATAGACGCTCCCCCCATCAAAATATCCTCAAATACCATCTTGTGACCGTAGACAACGGCCACCTTCTCCAACACCTTTTTTGCCTCTGCAATGATTTCCGGTCCGATTCCGTCACCGGGAATACAGGTAATATGCAGCTCCATAAGCTATCCCCCTCTTTATCTTTAATTTGCAAAAGGCAATGTCAAAGGAATGCCTTGGCTTTACAAGAATCTTCCTTTGGACACTGCCCTGTCGCTGATCTCATTTCCAATTATGCACCGCTGCACCCGTGATCTTAACCCTCGTTTGGCTTTTCCACACGGCTGATGGCCTGCTTTTCCATGGGGATACGGCAGTTCTTATTGCTGCCAAACTCCACGATCACGGTGTTATCCTCTTCCGAAATGTCAATTACCACTCCATAAAAGCCGGAGGTTGTCATGACCACATCGCCGATGGCCAGCATAGAAAGCATTGCCGCCATTTTCTTCTTTTCCTTGCTTTGCGGCCTGAATAAAAAGAACCACATGGCAAAAAACAATAATCCGTAGAACACCAACATCATAATAAGGCTGCCGCCGCCTGCCGCCGGCACTTCCGTTCCTGCTCCGGCTGCCGCGCCCGTTCCTTCCGTTAAAAGAATTCCCATTTTCCCTCCATTCTGACATCTGCAGTCGCTGTCTGCGGACATCCTTCAATATCTCTAAGACACTATGATACACAAAAATCAGGCTTTGGGCAAGCACTTTATAATTTTTTTACGAAAGCTCCCCCTCTGCCATGCCGGCCAGCTTCTGTTTCTTATACTCCGCAAAGCATCCCCGGTCCAGAGAATCCCGGATTTCTTCCATCATGGTATTGTAAAAGTAGAGATTATGCAGCACACACAGCCGCATTCCCAGCATCTCCTTTGCCTTCAGCAAATGCCTGATATAGGCCCTGGAATAACGCCTGCAGGCCGGACAGCCGCAGCCCTCTTCTATGGGCCGGTCATCCAGCTCATATTTTGCATTAAAAAGATTGATCTTTCCGTGATTCGTATACAGGTGCCCATGGCGGCCGTTCCTGCTGGGATAGACACAGTCGAAGAAATCCACGCCTCTCTCCACCCCTTCCAGAATGTTTGCCGGAGTACCGACCCCCATCAGATACACAGGCTTATTCACAGGCAGAAAAGGAACCGTTTCCTCAAGAATATAATACATTTCCTCATGGGTCTCCCCTACGGCAAGTCCCCCTACCGCATAACCGTCCAGCTCCATCTCGGAAATGCGCTTCGCATGCTCCACCCTTATATCCGCATAAACCGCCCCCTGATTAATACCAAACAAGAGCTGATTCTTGTTTATGGTGTCCTCCAGCGAATTCAGCCTGGCCATTTCTGCCTTGCAGCGTTCCAGCCAGCGGGTCGTCCGCTCCACTGAAGCCTGTACGTAAGGCCGCTCCGCCTTACTGGGAGGACATTCGTCAAAGGCCATGGCAATGGTGGAAGCAAGATTGGACTGAATCTGCATACTTTCCTCCGGCCCCATGAAAATCTTTCGTCCGTCTATATGAGAATTAAAATAAACTCCCTCTTCCCTGATCTTCCTTAAGCCAGCCAGAGAAAAAACCTGAAATCCTCCTGAATCCGTAAGAATCGGCCGCTCCCAGGACATAAATTTATGGAGCCCTCCCAACTGCTTTATCACCTTGTCACCAGGGCGCACATGAAGATGATAAGTGTTGGAAAGCTCCACCTGTGTCTTTATTTCTTCCAGATCGGAGGTAGCGACAGCTCCCTTGATGGCAGCCACAGTTCCCACATTCATAAACACGGGAGTCTGAATCTTTCCGTGTACTGTGGTAAGCTCAGCCCTTTTTGCCCTGCCCTCCTGTTTTAAAACGTGGTACATAATCTACAGATACTCCTCCCAAAATTCCTCCAGTGTAATCCCCTTCTCCGTAATCAGCGTGGCAGCTTCCACACCCACATAACGGAAATGCCAGGGTTCAAACTCTATCCCCGTAATATCTTCCTTTCCCTTCGGATAGCGCAGAATAAAACCAAAACGATAGCTGTTGGCTGCCAGCCACTTGCCTGCCTCTGTATCCGCAAAGCCTTCCACCAGCCTGGTAAAAGTATTCGAGACTATATCCAGCGCCAGCCCAATCTGATGCTCGCTGGCATTGGGCACCGTCACCGCCTGGCTTCCAAGCCGATAGGCATCCATATAAGAAAGCCCCATTCCCATATAATACTTTATTTTCCTGTCAAATAAATACTCCTGGTACGCCAGATCACGGTACGGCGAACAGATCTGTAAGGTTACGCCGTCCTCCTTGGCCGCCTGAATCATGGCCAGCAGATCGTCGATAATCCTCTCGTCACAGTGCATAACGCCCTTCATGGTATTAATGTTTCCCAGCGGTACTTCTTCTTCATAACCCTCCGGAATGGAATTCTGCTTGTTAATTAATATCAGCCGCCAGTCATCCGGAGAAAACTCATAATCCTCATAGTCGCCGGCCTCTGTCTCTGCCGCTCCAGAGCCTTCCACAGGAAGCCTGTCCTGATTATACTCCAAAATATCTTCAGTATTATACCGCTCCCCGATGTCCATACCATGTACCGTATCAGGCAGCTCTTCCCCCTCCTGCAGCACGTCACTGTCATCAAGGGGAGCAAAATCCTCAAGATTAATCTCCTGTTCATCCGCCAAAACAATATCCTTTGCTTCATCGGAAATAGGATTCCATTCGTCCTTATTTTCATCTTCCGAAATAAACAGCGGGAAAGAAAAGCTGCTGTAAACCACAAAAAGGAAAAGAGTCATGGCCAGCATAATAAAACGCTTCCCATTTCCTTTGAAATACGCGATTGCATGAAAAAAGAACATTCCGACCGCCATCACGGGAATGATACAAAGACGAAGAAATTTATTTTTTTTACCGATTTTCAGCAGCCTTTTGCGAAACCGCTTTTCAAGCGTCTCTTTCATCTGTCGGTTATCCTTTTCACCCTGTTTTTGCTTCGTTTTACATAAGTCGGTACCATTTTACCATACTTTATAAAAAAATGCACCTGTTTTTTTAACGTTGCGCTTTTTGTTGCGTTTTTCTTCAAAAACAAGCTTTTATTTTCCCTGCGCAGACGCCGCTTCCACCTTATTATAATAAGCTTCCGCCTTGTCTGCCTTAAGCCCGAACCTTTTCGCCAGCTTTTCCAAAATCACTTTTTTTGAAGTGCCGCTCTCCATGTTATCCAAGATCAAGGCCTCAATACCCTCTTCTCTCCCTTCTTCTCTTCCTACTTCCCTTCCCCGTTCATATTCTTCCACGCGAATGGCCTCTCGCGTCGCCTCTTCATCGTATTCATAAATACTCATACGCTTCACCTCCGCCTTATTTGCCAGAAGAAAGTCCCGCAGTATCCCCTCCGCAATACATTCGTCCACCGCACGATCTACCGCATCTTCCATGGATAAATCCACCACGTATTCCCGAACCTTATTCACATACTGCATATATTCTCTCAATGTCCGGCACTGCTCCTTTAACGCGGTGTTAAAACCCTCATTGATATTCAGCACCAGTACTCCAAGCTCCAGCGCAGGCTCATTCTCCCGCACCTGAAATGCTTCGGAAAGACGCAGCATCTTTCTCTCCGGATACCCACGCTTTCCATTGTAAAATACCACAAAGTGCGGAGGTGGAAGCAATATCTGTCTGCTCCCATAAAGATTTTCTCCCGCCGTAAGTCGGCCGTATTCCTCCGTCACATACTCCAGAAACCGCAGCGGCATATTCAAATTCACTGTAGACTGGTGTTCGTACAAATACAGATGAAAATCCACCAGAAATGCCAGATCATTTTTCATCCCCATATAAATGGCATTCTCCAGCGTCACAATTTCCAGCGCCTCCGGATCCGTGCAGCAGCCTCCGCTGACTGCATTGTACAGCTCCAGCAGGCACACCTTGTCCCGAAACAGCATCCGAAATACCGTATCCTTGTACTGCTTTCTCACACGCCGCCCTTTAGTCCGCCTCCTGGACTGTTGTCCATGGTGTAGTCCAGCCTGCTTTTTCGTTTGTTTTTTCAAGCTTCCTCCTTCTCATGGAATCCGAATGAAAACAAAGCCACTACAACGTCCGCAAACTTTTCTGCCGTTCCCGCCTTCTTCCGAATCCATGCCTTATAAAATGTGTGGGGTCAAAGCACAGATTTCATTGAAGTCCTACGGGAGAATTCCCGGCAGATACGGCTTACGCCGTCAGAGATTCAAAGAATATATGCTTTATTCTTTTGTATCATATCAGATTACGTGCAGGATTGCAAGAAATTTTTATTTTTGATTTAGATTTTTTCATTTTTTATCCTAAATTCTGCTTATAAGAAGAAAAATGCCCGTCTTACGGGCACTTCTCAATAAGGCAACAGCATCAAGCCAATCTCTGATTGGCTTGATGCACGAAATCTGACTTATTCCCCTCTTCTTTCATTCATACTGAATCGTCACCGTAGAAGACGCAATCTCCTTATATCCTTCGTCTATTTCAAAGGTCAGTTCCGCCTCCGTAATATCCGCGATACTAAAAATATTATTCTCTTCCAAATCATCTTTTGGAATGTTTACCTCCAAAACCGTAACACTGCCCGCTGGAACATACACAAAATCATATCCCCCCACCATATAACCATTCATAGATATGGAATCGTATTCGACCTTAACTTCCCGTTCATTGGTGGATTTATTTTCTACCAGAAACAACATATACATCCAATAATCTGAATCCTCCATTTTCAGACCCTTATCAATAATGCGCATATCTTCTTCACTATACAACTCTTGGCCGGAATCATCTATGGACATTGATTTCTCGGAGATTTCCATGCCGATTTCACAAGGCTCGATTATTTCAACATCCTCTTCATCCTTTGTTCTAAAGATAAAAGCTATATTCCCCACCTCTGTGATTCCAAGGCGTTCCCAATATGCCTTGTCCAGCATGGACTCCAGCGTCATCTCGATAATGCAGCGTTTTCCCGGTGCGATTGCTTCGCGATTCCATGTTCCCGGTGCAACAAGCAGATCGTTCAGATAAATATCACCAACACTGCTGAATACTGTTTCCTGTAAATCATTTACAACCTCAACCAATGCCACCTTCTCATCATTTTTGTTTGTTATAAGCGTCTGCGACACAATCCGGATACCGTCCTGATTATATATTTCTTCCCCCGAATAGTAATCAATGCTGCAGTTTGCCAACTTCTCCCACACCTTACTTTCCAGCATGGATTTAAGGGTATCTGTTTCGTAATCGTAATTTTCAGCTAATGATGTCTGTACCTGTCCAAGCTTCTGACAGACCACATCGTAATCATCATTTTTCACGGTAAAACCGACCTGAATATCCGCTATCTCAGTAATACCGTATAGTAGCAGTTCATTATAAGAAAAGCTGATAGAATCATTTTTCTTTTTGCCCGCTGCCACATCTGCATTCAGATACCCGTCAGCTATCATATAGCCATTCACAGAATTACAGCTATTCCCAAGTATACCACTGATAAATGACAGCTTCTGTTCAGTATTATTTTCTATGGTCAGATTCAACTTCACATCATAATCGGAATAGCTCAGTCCTGTAGCTGTAATTTTGATACCCCCGTCTTCTAGGAGTACAGTTTCCTCGATGCTGCCGTTTGTCGCAACCTTGTTATTTTTCCCCTTCTTGTCCTTCTGCTGCTGTTCATCTGATTTATCATCATCTGCTTCCGCATTTTCCGATTTTTCTTCCTCTTCCTTCTTTTCCTCGCTTTTTTCTTCCCTGTTCTTTACCTCATCTGTGCTTTCAGCATTTGACCCTTCTGTATGGTCGTCTTTTCCTTTCGCTGCGTCAGCTTCTGTTTTCTCCAAATTTGCTGACGAAACATCCGCTGTCTCCTTCGTACCACCACAGGCCGCTACAAGCAATGTCATGCTGACTGTTACCAATAACGCAATTCCTTTTCTCCATTTCATATCTTCGTTCCTCCATAAATGTGTTTTTTGTATGATTGCTATCCGTTATTTCATTCAAATTACATCAGCCAAAGACATTTCGTTTCCCCGACGCTTCATCCTAATTTTAGTAACCAACAGCCAAATGGCTCCGATCAGGATAATCACAGCGCAGATCTGATATAGATAATATGATATTCCCCATATATAGCTGCTGTTAGGAACAACACCGCGATCCTCAAGATCCCAGCTTAACATTCTGAAGACTCCAAAGTTAATAACATTGAAAATAATCAGCGCGATTGGTTTTTTCAAAGCAGCAGACAACAAGGTAAGTAAAGAGAATACACCAATCATCGAAATTAATACCACGCAGATGATACCTATGAGCCTTTGTTCCTTGAATGTCCCTATTTTAGCAGCCACTGCATACATCCTTGCATATTCAAGCATTGATATACCCACGGCATCCCCGTTGGTCATATTAATTTCTTCCGCGTACATTGAATCAGAGTACTCCTTAAGGTATTTCTTATACTCCTTCTCCGCAGATGAATAGGGCAGAAAAAATGCCAAAACCAGAATTACAGCGCCTGCCAATGCTGTTAAAAACGGAAGCAGCTGCACGATTTTTCCTTTGTTTATTTCAGGTGTAATTTTTGTGTTTTCCATTTTCATTCCTCCATAAAATGTATTTTTATTTTCTTTTTACCAATTACATATTTTTAATCCCACCCCATCTCTGAACGACCCGCACAATATCATGATCAGATCAACAAGCCACCATATTTCTCCTATTCCCGTACACATAAGAAGAATCATAATAATTCCGGTTCCCGCTTTCCCGGCATAAAACCTATGAATGCCTAAAAAGCCAAGAAATATACATAGCAGCAGCGCCATCAACCTGCTTTTGGGGCTTATCATCGGCATCATCATGCCGCCGGCCACAGCGGAAGCGCTTGCAGAGTTGTTATTGTTATTATTGATAATAATATTTTTGTCTGTACTTGTTTTCAGTTCGCCTACCTGCTTTCCGCATTTGGGACAGACAACACATTCTTTATCAATTTGTTCTCCACAATGCTGACAGAATTTTAAATTTGTTTTCCTAATTGGATTTCCGCAATTCGGGCAGGCTGCCACCTGATCCGAAATTTCTTTCCCACACTCCGGGCAGTTAATCAGTGCCATAATTTTCTCCTTTTTCATTAGATAGATTTTTTATTAAAACGCCGTGGCGTATTAATCAAGAGCCACCTGCATTCCATGCAAACCGAACAGTCTGCCTTTACATAGTCTGCCAATGGGGAAATTGAAGCTCTCCCCATTGGTGGACCGGCGCCTATGTATTTCTACTTCAATTTCTCTTCCATATCACGTATTAACTCATGTACCATGCTGATCAGCATATCCATATTTTCCCGCTCTTCCTGTAGATGCTCCATTTGTTTCTCCAGAGCATCCCTGACGATCGGCACAGGGGCATCTATCAATTCCATGATCTTCCTGATGCTGAATCCCAGCCGCTGATACAGTCTGATCTGCTTGATTCTTTGCTGCGATTTTTCATCATATAACAGATGTCCGTATTTATTTCTGTTTGTTGCGGATACCAGTCCTGCCTTTTCGTAGCCCTGTATGACACGCCGGGTTACCTTCAGTTCACAACATAGTTCCTGCAAAGTTTTTAGGTTCTTACTGCTCATTACGCTTTCCTCCTTTTCACGGTAAAACTGCACGCAACGTGCAGTCAACACTTTTTGAGGCACATTTTTCTGCCTGTTTTGGGAAATGGATTTTTTCGCGAATCTGAGCACGCAAAAAAGCGACGTTTTTAAGGCATCGCTCTTAATCTTTTTTGTAATTACCACCTATATTTTCCTGTTATTGTATCAACGAATTTATTTCGTATTCACTGGCAAGCATGGAAATAAAATCCGGCTAATATATTATAATGGCATATTCCAGATTTGCTTTTATCAGTTTACTGGTTCTTGCCGCCTGTCGTAACAATTGGCCCCCCGTAATTGAGTAACAGGTGGCAGACGGCTGTTATTCTCAATGAGGACTGTGTGAGACGTCGGTACTTAGCAAGCGTTCTGTGCTTGCTTAGGTACCGCTACGTCGAACCCCAAGCGCAAGCGTGTCCGAATGAGAATAACGGCCGGCTGCCACCGTCAAGTTGTGAATGCCTGTTACCTCCCAACAGCATTTCTCCCGTCCACCGTTGCTATTTCGCTAATTATCCTGTAAAATAAGAAATGGCATTTATTCCTGTGCCCGCAGAAATCCAAACAGAATCGAGGTTGATCATTTATGGCAGGCTCCACCTTTGGCACCATTTTTCAAATAACCACCTGGGGTGAATCCCACGGCAAAGCTCTGGGAGTCGTCATCGACGGCTGCCCTGCAGGACTCTCTCTTTGCGAGTCAGACATACAGCAATACCTGGACCGTCGGAAGCCGGGGTCCAGCAGCATTTCCACCCCCCGTAAGGAGGACGATGCAGTTGAAATCCTGTCCGGGGTGTTCGAGGGCCTTACTACCGGTGCCCCCATTTCCATTATGGTGCGCAACACTTCTCAGCGCTCTGCCGATTACGACAAAATTGCCGACTGTTACCGGCCGGGCCACGCCGATTATACCTTTGACGCCAAGTACGGCTTTCGGGACTACCGGGGAGGCGGACGTTCCTCCGGCCGGGAAACCATCGGCCGTGTGGCGGCAGGAGCCGTTGCCGCAAAAATACTAAAGCAGCTGGGGGTTTCCGTTTACGCTTACACCCGCTCCATCGGCCCGGTGGAAATTGACCCGGCACATTTTGACCGTGACGCCATCCTCTCCACTCCTACCGCCATGCCGGACACCACGGCGGACAAAGCTGCCCTGGCTTATCTGGAAGAAATCAGGAAAAATACGGATTCTGCAGGCGGCTGCATGGAATGTATGGTAGAAGGGCTTCCCGCCGGAATCGGCGACCCCGTTTTTGAAAAGCTGGATGCCAATCTGGCAAAGGCCATTATGTCCATAGGCGCCGTAAAAGCAGTGGAAATCGGGGACGGCTGCACCGTCTCCTTAAGAAAGGGCAGCCAGAATAACGACGCTTTCCGAAATCTCGGAGGGCAGATCACAAAAACCACCAATCATGCCGGCGGCATTCTGGGCGGTATCAGTGACGGCGGCACTTTGCGGATCCGCGCTCATGTAAAACCCACTCCTTCCATTTTTCTCACCCAGCAGACGGTAAACAGGGACGGAGAAGAAATCGACATTAATATCAAAGGCCGGCACGACCCGATTATCGTTCCCAGAGCCGTGGTAGTCATGGAATGTATGACTGCCCTCACTGTCTTAGATGCCATATTGTTAAACATGTCTGCAAGGCTGGAGCATCTGGTGGAATTCTACGCCGATCCCTGCCGGGACAGGCCGGAAAGCTTAAAATAATCTGTGTTTATTAAGTTTATGCGCAAGGTTTTGTTTCAGAGAAAATATGCTGTAATATTGCAGCGATAAAGGAGGATATATAAAATATGAAGGATTCAAATTGTGGGTATTGTATGGGTGGAGAATTATTGGACAAATTCGGAATCTTTATCTGCGAGCTTAAGGTCAGCAGCCTGATCCTGTTCAGGGAACAAAGTAAGCCCGGCAGATGTATTGTGGCCTACAAAGACCACGTAAGTGAACTGATCGACATTGACGATGAAGAAAGAAACGCCTTTATGGCGGATGTTGCCCATGCGGCCAGGGCCATTCATGCCGCTTTTCGTCCGGACAAGGTAAATTACGGTGCCTACGGAGACACCGGCAGCCATCTGCATTTCCATCTGGTTCCCAAATACCGGAACGGCGACGAATGGGGCGGAACATTTCAGATGAATCCGGACAAGGTCTATCTGTCGGATGCAGAATATCAGGAAATGATTGAAAAAATCAGGGAAAATCTGTAACATAATATGGATTGCTAAAGGTGCTTCACAAGCTTCAGGGGCTGTAAAAGCCGGAGTTTTTAAACTCCTGTTTTCACAGCCCCTGATTTTATAAATCATTCCCTGTCAGGCTAAATACTTCTATAAACTGCCTTATCAAATGTTTTGCGATATTTTTACAGCTTGTGAAAGGTAATACAGTTAGGCACATTCACCGGAGTGGGGGCGCCATTCATAATCATAGTACCGTTCTTCACATCTACATGGAAAAAGGTCATATCATTGGACTCATGGTTTAAGGAAACCAAAAACTTATTATTGGGAAACAGAATAGCATCCTTAGGATACTCTCCGCTGACGGGCAGGCAGAAAATCTTTGTCAGCAGCCCCGTTTCCTCATCCACCTTAAAAAGCACCGCTGAATTATCCCCTGCCACAGTACTTACCAGGTATCTGTGATCCTCAGAAAAGGTCAATGCACTGGTGGCGTTGGAACTGCCTTGCTCCAGATTGGCCGTCTCTATGGACTGAATCTTTTCAAACACGGGCTGTCCGTCCTTGTCCTCGTAGGAATATACATCAATATAGCATTTCCATTCATGTACAATGTAAATGAAGCGTCCGTCTCTGGAAATTTTAATATGTCTGGGCGCTGACTCGATGGCGCTCCTGATCACATCCGCCAGCAATACCTTGCCGCTTTCCAGATCAAGCCGGTAAACATTCACATGATCCATTCCCTGATCTGCCACCAACAGATATTTGTTGTCATGGGTCATCCGGGCACAGTTGATATGCGGTCTGAAATTCCTGTCCGCCAGGCTCCCCAGACCCTTATGAAAAATCTCATCGGTAATTTCCCCGATGGAGCCGTCCTCCCTTAAGCGAAGCACCGTCAGCTTACCGTCATGATAACCTGCCACAAACAGATACCGGTCCGTATAATCCGTGGACACATAACATCCCCTCATGCCGTTGATCGGTGCAAAATTCAAAAGATCCAGCCCGCCGTCCTTCTTGATTTTATAGGACTCTACTCCGAAATCCGTAATGGAATACAAATATTTTTCGTTATGCGAAATGGTTACATAAGAGGAATTTGTGATTTCCACCTGATCCTTTTCTATAAATCGCCCTTTCTCCATATCCACATCATATATTTTAATTCCATGATTATCCCCCTGGGTATAAGTAGAAACATACGCCACATATTTTTCCTTTTCCATGAGCCGAACCTCCTTTATCTCCAGATAAATATATCACAAAAATGCGCTTTGTAAAAGTATATTTTTACGGCTGAAGTGAAAATATGTCGGGCCATGTGCCGCTTGACAATTTACTGTTTTACCGATAAGATTGCCTTAACCGGAGATTGTTGATACACATTATGGAGATCACTTTACTGATGAATAATGCGTTTTAGGAAAATTTTTTTAACTTTGTGAATGGATTCTTTCCTGCTCTTCGTATTATTAGTGAAGCAGTAAAAACATCAATACATGGAGGGTTCGTCATGAAAAAATTATTTTTAGGTGTATTAACCGGCGTACTGGTATTATCCGCCGGGTCGATTCAGGTTTCTGCGGCATGCCACGGAGGCGGGCGGCACTGCGAAACCGCAAACAGAAGCTGCATTGTTGCTGCGGAGACAGATGCAGACACCTTAAGCTGCAGCAGCAACTGCTATCTGGACGAGGATGCAGACGGTATCTGCGATCACTGCAGCGCAGATCACGGAAGCTGTGCAGACGGAGAATGCTTTATTGATGCTGACAATGATGGTATCTGTGATAACTGTAATGCTTATCACAGATGTAATTCGGCTGACGGAAGCGGTCCGTGCTATGTTGATGAAAATGGGAACGATGTCTGTGACAACTATGAAAACCAGACATCCTGCCATTCCGGCAGAAATCACCGCAGCGGCCATCACGGTTCCCGGAGCAGGCACTGCAGATAAAAGGAAAACTCATCATGCGGAACGAACAGGAGGTAAACAAAGCCATCGAGCGGTATTCCGACACCGTTCGACGGCTTTGCATGATACATCTGAAAAATCATGCTGACACCGAGGACATCTTTCAGACGGTATTTCTGAAATATGTCCTTAGTTCCGTTACGTTTGAAAATGACGAGCATGAAAAGGCCTGGATCATCCGGGTCACACTCAATGCCTGTAAAGACCTGCTCAAAAGCTTTTTCCACAGCCGTACGGTATCCTTGGACGAGATCATGGAACAGCCCGCAATACCCTCTCCCGAACATCGTGAGGTTTTAGAAGCTGTTCTTTCCCTGCCTCCAAAATACAGAAACGTGGTCTATCTCCATTACTACGAAGATTTCACAGCTCCTGAGATCGGCCGTATCCTGGGCAAAAATGTAAACACGGTTTATACGCTCCTTGCGCGTTCCAAACAAATGCTGCGTGAAAAGCTAAAAGGTGATGAATATGAATGACAGAATAAAAGAAGCCTTCGACCAGGTACGGGCAGATGATGCGTTAAAAAACAGAACAAAAACATACCTTGCGCAAAAAACCAAGGGATTTAAAAGATCTGCAAGTTACACTCCCTGGCTTTATGCGGCAGCAGTCTGCACATGTCTGCTGTTTTTACTGATCGGCGGGCCCTTGCTTTACTTTACCCCAACCTCGGTGATCAGCATTGATATAAATCCCTCGCTGGAGTTAAACGTCAACCGCTTTGATCGTGTCATTTCCGTAAACGCGCTAAATGCCGACGGTCAAAACCTGGCGGCAGCCGTCAATTTAAAAAATAAAAACTATATAAATGCGTTGGCACAGATTTTAGAGGATAAAAATGTCACCGCCTTGTTATCCGGAGACGAAATCCTTACCATCACCGTTATGGGCTCCGATGAATCACAGTCCGTCAGGATTCTTTCGGAGCTTGAGACATACACATCCGGACACAGTAATATTCACTGCTATCACTCTTCCGCGGAAGAGGTAAAAGACGCTCACAGCTCCGGCCTTTCCTGCGGGAAATACAGGGCTTATTTGGAATTAAAGGCCCTGGATCCGGACATTACGCCAGAAGCGGTTCAAAATATGACTATGAAAGAGATTCAGGATCTGGTCAACCGCCTTTCCGGTAATGTTCAAACCGAAGCATCACCGGAAGGTACGTCCTCTGACGAGGGCTGCCACGACTCCGACAGCCATGAAGCTCCCGCGGGCCATCATAAAAAACATGATGCAGGACGATAACCCTTCTTGAAGGCCGGACTCCACAGACGAATATACACTGCAGGATTCCCCGCCGGAAAAGGCGGCATGCGCCTTCTTGCGAAAGTCATGCCGCCTTCTTCCCGATAAATACTGTCAATTATTGCATCCGCAGTCTCTGTCATTATCACAGCCATTGTCCCGTCTGGGCATCGGCGGATAATCCTGCCAGGGCGGAGGCACCATACCGGGGCCGTCACAAACGGCCTGCTCCCGCTCCTTTGCTTCACGAACATCCCTCAGCGCTTCTCTTGCATCCTCTTTTGCTTCACGCACTGCCTGCCGGGCGCACGCACATTCTCTGCGGTTATTCCCGCAGCCACAGTCATTGTCACGCCTGCAGCCACAATCGCTGCCACGCCCACAGCCACAGTCATTGCCGCACCCGCAGCTGCCGCCAAAACAGCCGCCACAGCCAAACAGTAACAGTAAAATGATCCAGTTCATATGCTCACCACATTTTATTTTTATGGTATCATATGCTCCGAAACCTTTTTCGTGCCGGTCCCTTTTTCCATACGAATGAGTTTCTTCTCAGACTATGCCTGATTCTGGCAAAGGTCTTTTCCTCCCCTTCTTCAGCCAGCATCCGCAGCATACCTTCCAGCTTTTTCGCCGTTTGCGGATGAATATTCTTTCTGGACCTTCCCTGCAGATAATATTCCAGCGGAGACGCATCCGTATATTCCTTTCCCTTATAAACCTTACTGGCAGCAATGCGGTCCATTACCATCTCGGCGATATACCTGTCCGGCATGGGCACCGGAACTATGCTTCCCCGTTCCTCCGGCTTACCGGAATAATCCGTCCAATACTCAAAATGATGCTTGTTCCTTCCTTTGTGGTGCATCCACGCCGCAGAAAACCCTTTTTCTTCCCGCTCTGCATTGTTCGGGCTTCTGTTACCCTGATAAAATCTAGCCCCAACCATAAATTCCGACGGACTGTATTTGGACAGATCATGCAGGATCCCCTGACGGTACAGTCCCACCTGAAAGCAGCCCTTCGCCACCAAATACTTATGATATGAAATTGTCTTAAAATGATCCCAGGCCTTTCCCATTCTAAAACCCTTTCTGCCTACAGCAAAGCCCTTCTTTATTTTTTCCCGCCCTTTTTGCTTACAGAGCTTTCAACACTGATCAGAACTACCATACTTCTGGGCTCCACGGCCACGCTGCTGTCCGGGTTTTCCTCCCCGGCAGCTTCCGGAATATCCTTCACCTCCGCCGTAGCAAACGCCATACGCCAGCACATACCCTTGGGCAACCTCGGCAGTGCAAGCCGATGACTCTCCCAGTGCATATTCATGGCAATATAGATAAAATCATCCTCCCTGCCGTCTGCATTCTTTGCGTACTTTCCGCAGAGCATTATGCCCACATATCGGTTATACCCTTCCAGGCAGGGCCTCCATGCACTCTCCCCGTGATAGGATAAATCCGGGTATCCGCAGGAAAGGTGGTCCATCAGGCAAAGCCGGCGTTCCTGATGCAGGATCGGATGCTTTTTCCGAAAAGATACTACCTGCTTCCAAAACTCATGAAGCTCCTTGTTTTTCTTGATCAGTCCCCAGTCAAGCCAGCAAATTCCGTTATCCTGGCACCAGGGATTATTATTTCCCCTCTGGGTATTTCCAAATTCGTCCCCCATAAATATCAATGGCGTGGACTGGGTCAGGAGCAGCATACAAACAGCATTTTTCATCTGGCGCAGACGCAGCTGCCTCACCCTGCGGCTTCTGGCAGCCCCCTCTTCTCCACAGTTCCAGCTCAGATTACAGGAATTTCCGTCCCTGTTTTCCTCTCCGTTAGCCTCATTATGTTTATAGTCGTAGGCTACCAGATCTGCCAGAGTAAAACCGTAATAGTTCGTAAGGTAATGAATCCGGCCTGCCTTATCGGGAAGATACCTCATATGGCCCAGCGCGCAGCCCAGTATATTCTCGTCCCCTTTAAGAAGCCGCCGCATATCATAAAGATAACCGTCGTTATACTCTGCCAGATGAGGAAATCGAACGGTATTTATCTTATCATAAACCGTTTCCTGCCCAAACCCGTAATACATGATTTTTTTATCCGCCAGCAGATGGTCGCCTGCAAGCATGTCCACAGGAAGATTTTCCCCCATAAGATGAAAGCCGTCCACATGGTATTCCAACGCCCAGAAATGTAAAATCCCCGGAATTTCATTCCGGTCCGCGCTTTCCGGAAAATAAAACTGCATCACCAGCTCCATGTTGTTTTTATGCAGTGCCCTTACAAGATTTTTGAACTCTTTTGAAGCATTGCCGGAAGCGGCGTATGCCGCTTTGGGCGCATAATAAAACCCCCGTTTATAGCCCCAGTAGTTTACTCTTTTCTCATCCTCAGGCGGCATTTTCCCCGGCACACAATATGCCGGCAGCTTCCGATCCGTCTCACCCTCTGTCTCCGTAAATTCATAGGCAGGCTGCAGCTCCAGGGTTGTGATCCCGATCTCGCTTAAATACGGAATTTTTTCCTCTATTCCTGCAAAGGTTCCCCGGTTTTCCACCCCGGATGAGACATGCTTCGTAAAGCCTCTTACATGCAGGCAATAGAAAACCGCTTCATCGTAAGGAATCCTCGGACATCGGTCTCCCGCCCAGTCATACCCTCCGGATATAAAGCCTGCCCTTTTCCCGTTTTTCTCTTCCTTTTTTCCAAACACATATTTCCCTGGAAAAGCACGTCCATGCTCGTCCGGCACAATTTCCTGTCCCTTGTAAAACCGGTAGGTTACAGCCTCCGGCCTTATATCCGGCACCGTTTTACAATAAATATTTCCCATTCGTTCTGCTTCCGAAAAAGGAATCCTTTGCAGCTGCCTCCCGGTGCGGGAATCATAAAGCAGAATGCCACAGTCAGCCTCATCGGACGCAAAGGAAAAGCTGATTCCCCCTGCCTCCGGTCTTGCGCCCAATGGGTAAGGATTTCTGTTGTCATTCTCATTAGCCATATTCCGTCCTCCATTCCGCTGTCTTTCATCCGACCCTTGTGAATATCATCTTAATTATAATGGATATGCCTTGAAATCACAAGGGGCGATTGACAAACAGACAAAATTGGCGTACTATTCAGCCATAATGTAATATCAGGCGGCTGCCCGTCATACGGAATTGCCGTCTGTCAGGAGGCGTCCATGAAAAAGAAGAAAAAATATGTGATTGCTGCCGCAGTTCCGATACTGGTGTTGATCTGCCTGAGTACGCTTTTCTTTACTCCGGCGCGGAATGCCGTTCTCACCGCTGTCGCCGGTTTTTGGGACGGACAAGCCGTCTCGGAGGCCGAAGCGTCACAAACACCTGCTCCGGAAATCCGCACCCTGGAGCCGGAGCCTATTTTCACGCAGCCCCCCACCCCTTCTCCCAAACCTGCCTTTCAGGAATACGACATCACTCTCCTGGCGCTTGGTGATAATCTGATGCACATGGGCATCATCAAAACCGGACAAAAAGAGGACGGCAGCTATGATTTTTCCTTCCTGTTTGACAATATCCGCGATTACCTGGACGCCGTCGATATAGCAATCATCAATCAGGAAACAATTTTAGGCGGCAATGAGCTTGGATTTTCGGGATTTCCCCACTTTAATTCCCCCACAGAGGTAGGAGATGCCATCGCCGATGCAGGCTTTCGCGTGGTACTCCATGCCACCAATCATGCGGCGGATCAGGGTGTAAACGGCATCCTTAACTGTGCTGATTATTGGGCGGCCTCCCATCCCGAAATATTAATGACCGGAATTACCGGCGATCAGATGGCAGATACTTCAGAAAAAGGTGGCAACGCCGAAAGCATTCCTCTGCTGCAGATGGGAGAAATTACCTTTGCCATTTTAAACTATACCTACGGGCCCAATGCCGAAACAATTTCCAAATCCCTCCGGGAACATTTGAATATACTCTGCGCATATGACGAAAAAAGCGGACGTATTGACTTTACCCGCTTAAATCCTCAGGTGCTGGAGGACATCAAAGCTGCCAAAGAGCTTGCGGATATTGTGATCGTCTTCCCTCACTGGGGTACGGAATACCAGAAAACACCATCCTCTTATCAGCAAAAATTTGCACGGGAAATGACCCAGGCCGGTGCCGACCTGATTATCGGCACTCATCCCCATGTTCCCCAGCCTGTGGAAAAGATCACTGCCGAAAACGGAAATACTTCCCTGTGTTTTTATTCCCTTGGCAACTATGTATCCACTCAGAAAAAGCCCCTGTGTATGCTGGAGGAAATGGCCTGGATTACCTTTCATGTCACGGAGGAAGGCATAAAGCTCATGGAAAACCAAACCGGTGTCCTCCCTCTGGTCTGCCATTACAGGAGCGGCCCTGTCCGCCTGGAAAACGTTTATTTTCTGGAAGACTACACCGAAGAACAGGCCGCACGCCACGGCATCCGCAGCTATGGAGGGGAAGTACTGCGCCTCTCGGATCTGCAGAGCTGGTGTGATGAAATCATCGGTGACTGGGTCCTGAAAAAATCGGATATTCCGCTGCCTTAAGGGTCTATCAGATTTTTCACGCCCAGTATATTGTCGTAATCCGCTCTTTGGGTAACTACGCCCTTTCTGGAATTTGCCGCATGAATAATTTGTCCGTCTCCGATGTAAAGAGCTACATGCGTACATCTGCGGGAGCCGTAACAGATAATATCTCCGGGCTGTGCCTCACTGTAGGAAATGCTCTTTCCTGCATTGGAGAGCTGACCTGCCGGAGTCCTGCTGATGGAATAGCCAAACTGTGCATAAATCAGGCTGGTAAAACCAGAACAGTCCGTTCCCGTCTCCAGGGACTGCCCGCCATGGACATAGCGATTCCCTAAAAACTGCATGGCATAGGCCACAATCTCTGCCCTCAGCTCTTCGTTGGTGGCATAATTCCCCGATGGCGGCGTTACCGTGACGGCGGTATCCTCCGCTGCCTGTGTCTCCGAGACATTCTGCCGCTGTTCCAATGCTTTCCTTGCCGCCTGCTCTGCCGCAATTTCATCCAGCGTCTTTGCATAGACGAACTCTTCTGCCACCGTTACATATTCTGCTGACACATATCCTGTCTTACTGTCCGTATATTGTACCTTCAGCCAATCGCCCAGATTCTCCAGAATTTTAACCTTTTCTCCCTTGTCGATATAACCGATTCTGTTTGTCTCCACATCCGGCTCCTGCCGGACGTTCAGACGGCTGGCCAAAATATAAGCATATCTGGTCACATAACGATCTATTGCCTCCGCCGCGGTCTCTCCATACAAAAAGTATTCCGCCTTCATATATCCTTCCACATTGCCGGAAACCACCCGGAACCAGTCACCGTTCTCCCCCGGAACCGTCTCCAGTACCTGTGCCACCGCACCGGAGCCGATTTTTCCCACAATAGCGCTGTCCGTATTCGGACCGGAACGCACATTGACATAGCTGCTCACATCGGCAATGGCAAAATCCGCATATTCGTTTTCCGGCTCTGCACCGCTTTCTTCCGATTCCGGGGCAATACCTTCTGCATCGACAGGCTCTGCATCCGGCCCGTTCTCATCCGCGAAACCGGCCTGAACTGCCGGAATAACCGGAATATTTTCTTCCGGTCTTAACTCTGCCCAGATTCCTCCTGCCATACACGGCAAAGGCTTCTCCGGGTCAGCCGGCTCATCCGTTCCGGACAAAGCTCCGTTTTCAGCTGTATCATTCATTCCGGCAGCGGCCCTGGCTGCGGCCATATCATCCGTTCCGACCATTGCTTCATCTTCGGATATATCATTTACTTCTGTCCCGGCTGTGTTTCCCGTCACGCCCATCCTCACGGGAGCTGTCGCTGCCTCCGCATAAAGCCCCGCCGCCAGCACCCCGATCAAGACCGTACTTATCAATTTGTATTTCATCCCTGCACCACGCGATTTCCAATTTACTCATGTCAAAAAAATGTTACATACATTGTAACATATTACAGAAATATTGCAAACATAAAAATATTTGTAGAAACAACGCAGAGCCGCTCCGATAATCTTTACGGAATGATTGCAAAATGTTGATATAAAGGGTATACTGTAATCACACGAGATTATCAAACATTTATTTGCAGGAGGTTTCCATGGGGAAAAAAAATGATTACGAAGACGAAGAAATGACAGTAGAGTTGGAATTAGACGACGGCACCAACGTAAACTGCGCGGTAATCACCATCATTAACGTAGAGTCCAGGGATTATATTGTCCTTCTCCCGTTAAATGACGAGGGCGACAATGAGGACGGAGAGGTCTGGTTTTACCGCTACAGCGAAAATCCGGAGGATCCGAATGAAGAGCCGGTTCTGGATTATATTGACGATGATGACGAATATGAGAAGGTTGCCGATGCTTTTGACGAATATCTGGATAACTGCGAATTTGACGAGCTGCTTGAGGATGAGGTCTCCGAAGACGAAACGTAAAATGCGCTATCTTATTTTTTTAAAACAGGATTTAAAAACCTGGACGCAAGCCTGGGGCGCCCTTTGTCACCTACAAGACAAAGCAGCTCCAGGCTCTTTTTGGCGCGAGTCATGGCCACATAAAAAATACGCCGCTCTTCCTCAATACTTTCTTTGCTCTGCATTTCCCCATGGGGAAATGTCCGCTCGTTACAATCCGGAATGATAACCCTGTTAAATTCCAGCCCCTTGGCGCCATGTACCGTCATAAGCCACAAAGCCTCTTCTGCTCCCGAAGCTGCCGAAGCCTTTTCCCGCTCTTGCCCAAAAGACTCCTGATCCTTCACCCAATCTTGTACACTCCGAAATCGTCCTGCATCCGCCTTCAGCCATTCGGCAGTCTCCCGCCATTCAAACAGCTTTTCCGGACTGTTCCCCGAAAGCGTCCGCAGGAAATCACCGTAACCCACTGCCTTTAATATGTACTGTACTCCCAGAGCCGGAGACATCTGCTTTAAGCATTCCAGTTGTCTTTGCAGGCAGGACAGCCTGTCCAGCACCTCCCACCGGTATCCGAAGACTCCGCCCGATATGCCGTTTGTTCCCATTCTTCTCGATATTCTGCCTGTTTCCATGCTTCCCGGTGTTCCGTTCCCGGCCCTGCTTTCCCGCGTCAGCAGTTCCCTGTAATACCCCTGCATATCGGGAATTCTCCTGCCCTCCCCCACCGCCTCTCTGCTGATATATCTCACCGGCCTGTTGATAATACGGAGTAAATATTCCCTGCGCCAGTCTCCGGCCGCCAGCAGCAGATATGCCATAATATCCTTTGCCACAAAATGCTCATAAATGCTTTTTCCGGACTCCCTTGTATAAAAAGAAATTCCTGCGCCATGCAGCGCAGCGGCAGCTCTCTGTAAACCGGAATTTGTACGAAATAAAAGGGCGCAGTGTTCTCCGTCGCTGCCGTGAGCTTTTCGCCAGTCTAACGCCTGCTGCAGCAGCCAGGCATTCTGCTCCGCGCGGCCTGCAAAAAAACGGATCTGCAGGCCGGCTTCTTTTTCCGCCTTCTCCTCTCCCTGCGTTTTCTCTTTCTGCGTTTTCTCTTTCTGCTTTTCCTCTTCCGCCGCCCTGAGCGCCTTGGGAAAACGATTCCTGTTTTCTCCGATTACTGCCAGAGATGCCCTGACGATCTCTCCTGTACATCTATAATTGACATCCAGCAAAAGCCGCTCTGCTTTAAAATCCTCCGCAAAGCGCCTGAGAATATCCGGACTGGCCCCCCGAAAGCCGTATATGGACTGATCGTCGTCCCCTACGGCAAACAAATTGTACGGTTTAGCGGAAAGAAGCCGGATCGCCTCATACTGAATGGGATTACAGTCCTGGAATTCATCTATCAGGATATGCCGGAAACGCTTCTGCCAGCCCTGCCTGACCACTTGATCCTCTTCCAGAAGCCGCCTGCATTCAAACAGCATATCATCGAAATCCATTGCGCCTTCTCTCCGTACCGCCTCAGTATATGCGGCAGCTATGTCCTGGAAGGACTCTCTCCATTCAGCAGGTACAGCTAATAACGTCCGCTCCCTGTCCGACGTATTTTTATACAGACTGACCGCGGCCAATATCCTTACTGCGTCCTCGGACAGCTCCGTATTTTTATGATATTTTCTTAAAATGGAAATCATCAGATTCTTTTTTGCGGAATCGCGGATCAGCTTCCTGGAACGAAATCCGCCTGACTCCAATAAGATGTGATAGAAAACCGAATGAAAGGTCCCGAAATGAACAGGAAAAAACTGACCGGCCAGCTGCCGAAAACGCTGCCGCATGGATACCGCGGCATCTCTTGAAAACGTAATAACCAGAATTTCTTCCGGTAAAGTCCCCCGTTCCAGAAGATACAGAATTCGTTTGGTAACGGTAAAGGTTTTCCCTGAACCCGGACCCGCCAGCAAAAGCAGCGGGCCCTCCCCCCAGGTCACAGCTCTGCGCTGTGCTTCATTTAATTGACTCAGATCAAGCATTGGCAAGCATTTCAATTCCCTTCTTGATTCTTTTTAAGACCTCTTCCTTCCCCAGCACCTCCATGATTTCGGTGGCGCCTGCAGGAGTCATCTGCTTTCCGGAAACGGCGGTACGAACAGGCCACATCACATAACCGTTCTTTACCCCTTTTTCCTCCACATATTTTAACAGCAGCTGATACAGCCCGTCGTTGCTGTAGTCCTCCTGCGCCTCCAGCAGGGGCAGCACATCTCGCAGCACCTGTAGAGAGGACTCCCTGTCGGTCTTCATTTTTTTATGGGTATACATTTCCACATCGTATTCCGGCAGGCTTTCAAAGAAATCCACATGCTCCGCAATGTCGGGAAATACTTCGATGCGGGTCTTCACCATATTGGCAATCTTTTTTAAATCAAAATCCTTCGTCAGCACCTTTTTCAGATAAGGCTCTGCCATCTCATAGAATTTATCAAAGTCCATGGCCTTGATATATTCCCCGTTCATCCAGCGCAGCTTTACATTGTCAAAAACCGCCGGAGACTTGCTGATCCTGTGATAATCAAAGGTCTGAATCAGCTCCTCCAGGGAGAATATCTCCCTGTTGTCCTCCGGAGACCAGCCCAGCAGGGCGATGTAGTTCACCACCGCCTCCGGCAGGAAACCGTCATGCACCATTTCCTCGAAGATATAAGAGGCATTCCCGCTTCTCTTTGCCAGCTTCTTGTGATTTTCGTCCGTAATCAACGGAAGATGCACATACACCGGGCTCTCCCAGCCAAAGGCGTCATAAAGACGCTGATATTTGGGCGAAGAGGAAAGATATTCGTTTCCCCTCACCACATGGGTGATGTTCATGGTATGGTCATCCACCACATTGGCAAAATTATAAGTGGGATACCCGTCCGACTTAATCAGAATCATATCATCCAGCTCGGCATTTTCCACGGTAATATCCCCGTACAGCTCATCATGGAAGGTAGTGCTTCCCTCGGTGGGATTATTCTGCCGGATCACAAAAGGCTTCCCCTCCGCCAGGTTTTTCTCTACCTCTTCCTTGGAAAGCCCCAGACAGTGCTTATCATAGACAGTGATTGTCTTTCCCTCTACCACCTCCGTCTTTAAGGAAGCAAGACGCTCCTTGTCACAGAAGCAATAATATGCCTCTCCCCTGTCAACGAGTTCTTTGGCATACTTCATATAAATGCCCGTCTTCATCCTCTCGCTCTGCACATAAGGACCATATCCGCCGTCCTTGTCCGGCCCCTCGTCGTGCGCAAGCCCGGCATTTTCCATAGTGCGGTATACCAGCTCCGTTGCCCCCTCTACAAACCGCTCCTGGTCCGTATCCTCAATACGGATCATAAAATCCCCGTCCGCGTGCTTTGCGATCAGGAACTCATATAAGGCAGTCCTTAAATTTCCCACGTGCATCTTCCCCGTAGGACTGGGCGCGTATCGTGTTCTTATTTTCATATTTCCTCTCATTCCGCCGCGCAAGCGGCATTTAAATTTGCAGAAAGAATTGCCTGTGGCAATTCTTTCCGGAGTGATTAGCTTTTCTAAGTCTGCGTATTTTGCAGACTTAGAAAACCTTCACTCCGTACTACCAGCTTTTGATAAAAGTATTAATATAGTTGTCCAGGCATTTCTTAATGACCTCTATGGCCTCTTCCCTGTTTCCCTGCTCATTGACGGCAGTGGTTTTATTCTCCAGCGACTTATATACCGTAAAGAAATGCTCCATCTCCTGTACCACATGAGCAGGCAGCTCGGAAATATCATGGTAACTGTTATAATAGGGATCGTTAAAGGGCACCGCAATAATCTTTTCATCATTTTTGCCGCTGTCCAGCATGGAGATCACCCCGATGGGATAAGCCCGGACCAGCGTCAGCGGCTGTACGGGCTCCGAACAGAGAAGCAGCACATCCAGCGGATCCCCGTCGTCTCCGTATGTACGGGGAATAAAGCCGTAATTGGCCGGATAGTGAGTGGACGTATGTAAAATACGATCCAGAATCAAAAATCCTGTCTCCTTGTCAAGCTCATATTTATTTTTACTTCCCTTTGCAATCTCGATCACACAGATAAAATCCGTAGGCGTCACCCTCTGGGTGCTTATGCTGTGCCAGATGCTTCCGTTTATTTCCTTCATAATTCCTCTCATTCCGCCGCATAAGCGGCACAATCTGCATTTTTTAAGAAACTTCCTGCAAAATCAAAACTTCGTTTAACGGGACCTGCAAAGTGATTGTAGTGCAATCCGGTGGAACTTGTCAAGCCGAAACTATTCTTATCGTAAATCCCTGCTCCCATGTTCCTTCTGCCGCCAATGAGTTGGTGTAGGGGCGCTCCTTCAGCATTCCCTGATAACCGCTGCTGTCGCAGATGCCCCACCAGGGCTCCAGACATATGTAAGCCGCCTTGCTGTCCGGCACGGACCAGATTCCCCAGACCGGACATTCCGCCTCCAGCCGCACATATTCCCTGCCCCCTGCATCACAGATTCCTACTGCACCCACTCCCTGCCTCTCCAGGCACAGAGCGTCCCTGTCAAAAATATGCTCATTCACTTTAATCAGTGAATTTTCCACCTGCACAGGGAAATAAGCTCCGCTTAAAAGCCCTTCCGGCACCATGATTTCTGTGGATCGTACCTCGCTCTTCCTGAAAGGCTGAAGCTTATCGTCATACAGCTTCAAATAACAGTCCGTGCGACTTTGCCCGCAGTCCGGCCCGCCGCTCTTTGGCGGGCAGGCAAAGGCCGGATGACCGCCGATGGAAAAATACATGGTATTGGAGCCCTTATTGACGATCCTCCACTTTTCCGTTATCCCCTTATGATTCAATAGATAAGTAACTTCAAGGCGAAACCCAAAGGGGAACTTCTGCAGAGTGTCTTCATTGCTCTCAAGATAGAAGGTTATTTTATCTGGATCCGGGTCTGCTACAGTAAACTCCAGATCCCTTGCAAAGCCATGCTTTTCTATCTCTATCCGCTTTCCCTCGTGCCAAAAGGCAGCGCCCTCCAGCTTCCCGATAAAGGGAAAGAGGATCGGTGAGGTCTTGCCCCAGAAAGCAGGGTCAGCCTCCCACATGTATTCCTGTCCCGTCTCCTTATCCACCAGCGATTTTAATTCCGCGCCAAGGCTCTCGATCTCCGCCTTGATCCGTTCATTCTCCAAAATATACCGCATACTCTTCACCTTTCATAGTCTTTATGATTCCGCTTTGCGGAAAGCTTACACTATTCTCTGACCTGTCCGCTGCCGTAGATCACATACTTATAAGAAGTCAGCTCCCTTAATCCCATCGGCCCCCTTGCATGCAGCTTCTGAGTGCTGATACCGATCTCCGCACCAAAGCCGAACTCAAAACCATCCGTAAAGCGGGTGGACGCATTCCAGTAAACGCAGGCCGCATCCACTTCATTTAAAAACTGCTCCGCCGTTTCTTTGTTCTCCGTGACGATACATTCAGAATGCCCCGTGCCGTACCGGTTAATGTGTTCAATGGCTTCCTCCACAGAATCCACCGTTTTTAAGGACAAAATATAGTCAAGATATTCCCTTCCGTAGTCATCCTCCGTGGCCGGGCTGCATCCGGACAGCACCCTGCATACCCGCTCATCTCCCCGCAGCTCAACCTTCCTGGGTGCAAGAATTTCCGCCAGCCGGGGCAGAAACGCCTGGCTGATCTCACTATGTACAATCAGCGATTCACAGGCATTGCAGACACCGATCCTCTGTGTCTTGGCATTGTAAACAATCCTGGCCGCCTGCTCTAAGTCCGCATCCCGATCCACATATACATGACAGTTCCCCGTGCCTGTCTCAATAACGGGAATCGTGCTGTTTTCCACCACACTCTTAATCAGTCCGGCGCTTCCCCTGGGAATCAGCAGGTCCACATAGCCTTTCAGCTTCATAAACTCCACGGTCACGGCCCTGTCCGTATCCTGAATCAGCTGGAGTACATCTCCGGGCACGCCGCAGTCCTCCATGGCCTCCCGCAGTACCTGCACAATTTCTCCGTTAGAGTGCAGGGCATCGCTGCCTCCCTTTAATATCACTGCATTCCCCGTTTTAAAGCACAGACCGAAGGCGTCCGCCGTTACATTGGGTCTTGCCTCATAGATGATGCCGATTACCCCCATGGGAACACGAAGCTTTTTGATCTTTAGCCCGTTAGGCCGTTGAAACTCTTCCATGACCTCACCGATGCAGTCCGGAAGCTCCGCTACCTGGCGCAGACCCTCCGCCATGGCTCCAATCCGCTCCGGCGTCAGGCGCAGCCTGTCCTGCAGGCCCTCGCTCATCCCGCTTTTTACGGCGTTTTCCATGTCCGTTGCATTTGCCGCCAGAATTCTTTCTGTCTTCTCTTCCAAAGCCAAGGCCGCAGCCAAAAGCCCGCGGCTTTTCTCTTCGCCGTTTAATTTCTGCAAAAAGGACTTTACTGCGGCGGCCCTTGCGCCCATTGCTGTCAAATCCGTCATACCTGCCTCCTGTTATTTGTATATAAATGTTATACGCATATCACCTGGTACGGCCGGATGTCATGCTCTTCAAAGGGGATTTCATCCACAAGCTGACACCGGAAGCCTACGGCAATCGTTCTAAGCTGCAGAGCCGGTTTGTCAGCCAAATAACTGTCATAAAAGCCTGCTCCGTACCCGATCCGATTCCTGAAACCGTCAAAAACAACTCCGGGCATCAGCATCAAAACATTCTCCGCCTCTTCCTCCCGGTATTCAAAAGCCTCCGCTCCTGCCCCCGGCTCCGGAATCCCCCGGTATCCCGGCAGCAGCTCATCCGGGGAGCCGATACGCAAAAATACCATTTTCTTGGTTTCCGGCTTCTCTATAACCTTAGGCAGGTACACTCTTTTCCCCATTCTCAGGGCTTCTTTTAATATCTCGCCCGTATCAATCTCGCTCCCGCAGCTTGCAAAGCCAAGAAGGTTATCTGATCGGTAAAACCACTGATGTCCTAATATGCGCTCCGTTAAAAGAATCCCGGCCCGTTCTCTTTCGGCACTGCTCAGCGCTCCTCTTGCGGCCAGCACCTGCCGCCTGATGTCAGCCTTTTCCGCCATATTTTTCACCCAGATCAACCACGCTGCCGTCCGGTTTTTCAATAATAATATTATCCAGCTGACTCTTCAGATTTCTTTTAATGCTGTCCACATATTCCCTGCGCAGCCTTGCCTGTTCCTCTTTTTCCGCCTCTGTCAGCCCCTGAGCCTGCGATTTATGATAAAGCTCATTGATACGGGCAATTCTCTCATCCATGTTCATGCTCATACCCCTTTTGCGCGCTTATTTTTCAAACGCTTCACACTATTTGTGCAGATTATTTACAAAATCCGGCAGGTCAAAATTAATATCTCTTTTCGCCGCAAACAGCGTTCCTTCCTTTTCGCCCGCCAGCAGCCGATGCAGGATTCCAATGTCCGCACTGTTTGCAATAATCATGTCCACCCCGGCCTTTGTGGCAATCTGCGCCGCGGCAAGCTTGGTATTCATGCCGCCTGTTCCCACACCGCTTCCCGTTGTGGCTTTTCCCATACCCATCAGTTCCTCCGTCAGCTCATCTACCTGTTCGATAAACTCAGCCTCCTGATTCTTCCTGGGATCATCGGTATACAAGCCGTCAATATCGGAAAGCAGAATCAGCAGATCTGCCTCCACCAACGCAGCTACAATGGCGGAAAGCGTATCATTGTCTCCGAATTCAATCTCAAAGGTGGTTACGGTATCGTTCTCGTTGACAACAGGAATTGCCCCCAGCTTCAAAAGCTCCGTAAAGGTGTTATGCGCATTATACCTGTTCAGATCATCCACAATAGTGTTTTTCGTCATTAAAATCTGTGCCGCTACCTGATTATATTCCGCAAACAGCCTCTGATAGGTCATCATCAGCCTGGCCTGTCCTACCGCGGAGCAGGCCTGCTTTACTGCCAGCGTCTCCGCCGCGCTGTCAACGCGCAGGTTTTTCAGATTCACCGCATTTTTGCCTGCCGCAATCGCTCCCGAAGATACCAGGACTACCTCTTTCCCCTGATTCCGAATATCGCTTAACTCCCTTACCAGCTTTTCCATGCGGATATAATCCATATCCCCTGTTTCCTGATGCGTCAGTGAAGAGGATCCTATTTTCACCACAATCCGCTTTTTATCCTTTAACGCTTCTCTCAGATCGTTCATTTTTCCTTTATTCCCCTCATAATATCCAACGGTAAGTCAACTATCGTTTTTTCCGATTTGCATCTCCCTGCAAGTATAGCACAGGCGATTGCTTTTGGCTACCTTAACGCTTCACGGGGTGCAAACTCTGATGCAATCTGTTCCGCCACCCGCAGTCCGTCCATAGCCGCAGAAGTAATGCCTCCCGCATAGCCGGCTCCCTCACCACAGGGGTATAGCCCTCTGACCTTTGACTGCAGCTTTTCATCCCGTTCAATACGCACCGGAGATGAGGTTCTGCTCTCAACCCCCAGCAAAACGGCATCCGGCCTGTTAAAGCCCTTCACCTGCCGTCCAAAGCTTTCCATGCCGTCAACAAACGCCTCATTACATTCTTCGGGAAGGAGCCCGCTTAAATCGGCCCAGACATATGCGCCCCTGCACTGTGGTTCAATGAGATTGTCATCCCCGTTCCTCACGGTCTGTACTTCTTCATCCGATGTCAAACTGCCCTCGCCGCTCTGCGCTTTTCCGGCCTTTCCCAATACCCGCTCTCTGAATTCGCCGTACCTCTGAGCAGGAATCCTTCCCTGTCCAAGCTCCCAGGCCTTTTCCTCCAGCCGCCTCTGAAATTCCACTCCTGCCAGAGGGTGAGACGATCCGAAATCCTCCGGTGTCACGGAAACGATCACGGCACTGTTGGCATTGACGCCGTCCCGGCCGCTATAGCTCATCCCGTTGACGGCAGTCCGCCCCGGCTCGGAGGAAGCGTTCACCACATATCCGCCCGGACACATACAGAAGGAATAGACACCTCTGCCGTTTCTTCCCTTTGCCGCCACCTTATAAGGTGCAGCTCCCAGGCTGCCGGGGTCATTCGTACCGTATTGGCTCTTGTTAATCATGAACTGGAAATGCTCCACCCTTAAGCCTACCGCAAAGGCCTTTGCTTCCATGGGAATTTTCCTTTCATACAGCATGGAAAAGGTATCTCTGGCGCTGTGGCCGCAGGCAAGAACAAGCTGGCTGCAGGGAATCCGTTCCTGCCCGTTGACGACAACGCCCGTCACCCTTGAATCCCTGATCTCAATATCCGTCACCAGACTTTTAAACCGTACCTCCCCACCCAGACGCACGATTTCATTCCGCATGTTCCGCACCACGTCTTTGAGCACGTCCGTTCCCAGGTGAGGCTTTGCCTCATAACAAATACTTTTTTTGGCGCCAAATTTCACCAGAGTCTCCAGCACCACGCCGTTTCTTCCCTGCCTGTCCCTGACAAGGGTATTCAGCTTTCCGTCGGAAAAAGTACCTGCACCGCCTTCGCCGAACTGTACGTTGGATTCCGGATCCAGGCACCCCTTCTCCCAGAACGCTTCCACGTCCTTCCCACGTTCCTCCACACATTTTCCCCGTTCCAGCAAAACAGGCCGATAGCCGTGAAGCGCCAGAAAATATCCGCAGAAAAGCCCTGCAGGCCCCATACCCACGATCACCACAGGAAAGAGACTGAGTCCTGGCCCCGGTTTGGGAAAGGAATATGTCTCCGGCTCACATGTGCTGACCAGATTTTCCCTGCCCTTAAATTTATGTAATACGACTGCCTCGTTTTTCACTTTCACGTCCAGAGAATAGCTGTAAAAAATTTCCGGCTTTCTCCTTGCGTCTATCGACTGCCGAATGATTTTCAACTCCAGCAGCTCCTGTACCGGAATATGTAAAAGCTCCGCCGCCTTCCTGTACAGCTGCTCCTGTGTGTGTCCTGTTCTGATCTTTACCTGATTGATACGCAGCATCCTCTAATCCTCTCCATGCTTCGCCGCAAACACTCCCGCCAGGTAGCCGCTGCACCACGCCCAGTGAAGGTTATAGCCGCCGCACCTGCCGTCCACATCCAATATCTCTCCCGCAAAATAGACGCCCGGCGCCTTTTTGGATTCCAGGCTTTCCGTCAGCTCGTCCAGAGGCACACCCCCTGCACACACCTGCGCATGTTCAAAGGAATTGCTGCCGGTTACATGTACTGTCAGCTCCCTGCACAACGCATACACCTTCTTCAGCCTTTTCGGATCCGCCCCGGCAGCCGGCTCCGAAGGCCTTAAGCCTGCCAGCCTGATCAGCAGCGTCATCAGCTTTTTATGCAGCACCCCTGTAAAATATTCTTCCACCGTGCCGCATTCTTCCACAGGCATCCGCTCTCGAAGCATTTTTTCCGCAAATTCCTCTTTTGCATATCCCGGTAAAAAATCAATCTTCAGCGCCGCCTCTTTTTTCTCCCGCAATATGTAATTGATCCTGCCGCTCAGTTGAAAGACAGGAATACCGGAGATGCCATAATCCACAAGCTGCAGCTCTCCCCGCTCCCGTATCCTGCCTGCTTTTTTGTCCTCCAGCAAAAGCTCCGCTTCTGCTCTGACCCCGGCCACCGATTTAAACCAGTCCTCCCTGCACCGAAGCTGCACCAGCGCCGGCACAATCGGCACAAGACTGTGCCCCAGCATTTCTGCCAGCTTGTATCCGCTGCCGTCAGAGCCCGTCTTCGGCGCCGCCCTGCCTCCACAGGCCAGGATCACCCTGTCAAAGACAAGACTCTCACCGCCGCTTTGCAGCAGAATTTGTTTTTCCCTGCCAGTATAGGATATATGGTCCACCTTAAAATTGGTTCTGACCTGAATCCGCTGTTCCCTCTCCAGCTCGAACCGCAGGGCATCCAGCACGGTAGAGGCCTGACCGCTGACCGGATAAAGACCGTCGCCTACAGGTTTGATCAGCACACCCAGGTTTCGGAAAAACTCCGTTATATCCTCCGTTGTAAACTGCTTCAGCCATCCTTCCAGCCGCCGCGGGCTACAGGTATGATACATCTTAAGCCCCAGTTTTTCATTGCTCAGGTTACATTTACCGTTCCCGGTGGAAAGAAGTTTTTTCCCCACCCGGTCATTTCCCTCCAAAAGCGTTACCTGCGCCCCGTTCCTTGCAGCCAGGATGGCTGCCGTCATGCCTGCCGCACCCCCGCCCACAATTCCGATTGTCCTAATCATACTCCCTCCCAAATAGATATAATAGATACAAAGCGGGATCTCTGCCTGCTTTATGAGGTATGGGCCTCCAGAAAATCATACAGTGCCGCCTCATTCTCAATACGCAGCTTATTAATAATCTGCTCCTGCTGCTCCTCCGACAGCTCGTCCAGCCTGATCCCCGTTTCTATATAAACGGTCTCTCCGTCGTCTAAGAGCACCACTACCTCATTATCATAAACGGCCAGATAAAAGCTTTCGGTGGGCAGCACCACCCGATAATTCATCTGCACTACCACCTTTTCCCGCGAGAAGGAAAGCACTTCAAGACCGACAAAGCCCCGCTGCAGCTCGGTCAGCGGCGGAAATGCCGCATATTCCTCCATTGCCTCCAAAAACTGCTCCCTGTTCATTCCCACATATTTATCCGGCAGCCGCCAGGTAGTTTCCACCACGCTGTCCCTGAAGAGATCCCTCTCCTCCAGCACATACTTCGTCTCCACATTCAGGGTTTCAGACGCGCTGGCTGCCTCCATATAAGAGGATTCCTCCGCCTCTTCCTCCGCCTTCTCAAAGTCCATACCCTCATCCGCAGGTTCCTGTTCCAGAGGCGCCGTCAGCTCTTCGGAAGGCAGCTCCGTATCCTCCTTCTGATAATACAGCCTTTCATAATGACCCGTAAACTGCACGCCGGCATAGAATCCAAGCAGCAGCATAAACATGGGATATACAAAAAATAAGCCAATACCTTTTACAAATTTCACATCTACAACCGTCCTTTTGCAATCAGTATCAGCTGTTTTTCCGTTCTTTATACATCCGGCAGGCATAATTTCCCAATCGAAAGCAAATGCCCTTATTCCACACTTATTTAAAATACTCTTAACAACTGCCCCAGCGCACTTAGCAGCTTACCTCCCGGAATGACCTCAAGCTCCTGCTCCCTGAAATTACGGAACAGCAGCAGACCGGTCCAGTACAAGGCTCCCGACACTGCCAGACACAGAATTGCGGTCACCAAATTTCCCAAATGGGGCGTCAAAACCTTTCCCAGCATCATACCGGTAAACCCTGCCACGCAGGCCGCCGCCACGGGCACCACCAGCACATACAGCCAGTCCATTCTCTGCCGGAACACACGGTATGTAAACGTTCCCAGCAGGATGCAAAGCACCCCGCCCGCCAGCATTCCGCCATAAACAAGAGAAAGAATTCCTGTCTTTCCTGCTCCCAGAAGCACCGAAACCATAACCACATAAAGCAGATCGGCTGCCGCTGCCGCACCCATAACAATGAACTTCTTTCCGGTCAAAATTAAAAGCCTTGCAAAATACAGGGATAATGCCGCAGGCAGCACGATGATCCCGCCTCCCCTGAACATTTTTGCCGCCAGCGCCGCCTGCTCCCCGCCGAAAACCGCTCCCAGCTGATCTGCCATCAAGATGGCAAATGCAGATAAAAAAGCTCCCTGCACCACACCGATATGAACACCGCTCTGAAACATGTTCCTGGCAAACCGGGCTTCCTCCTTTCGCAGCAGATTAAGCGTGCCGGCGCACATGGGCAGCAGAGACAGCCAGACCAGCCCCGCGGCAATCGCGCAGACTGCGCCGTATGCCGTCAGATAAAGTCCGTATTCCAAGGCCGCCGTATCACTGCTGTTGCCGGCCTTCTGCCAGAACATCATCCCCAACGGCACAAAAAGGACTGCCAGAAGCATCATCCCGGCCTGTGCGCCCCTGTTTACACTGAGAATCCGGATACTGTCAACCAAAGAATCCGTTACCCGCATTCCCTCCTGAAAATTTTGACCCTCTCTTCTTCTGCTCAGCTTGTAAATCAATAACAGCAAAAGTGCCGCAATCACTTCTGACAAGGTAACCGCAATCGCTATCCCGATGCCGCCATACATAGAGGTAAAATTTTCATGAGCCAGAAGACGGCTCACCTTGCCGCCGTAATTTCCTAACATTTTACTGAACATCAAGCCAAATACCAGAATCAGTATCTGACGAAATATCTCTACGGCCGCCACCGGAAGCTCTGCCCCCGCCCCCCTGGAACAGCCTGCCAGAAGCGATGACAGTGAACGCAGAAACACGGCCGGCGCAAGAATCATCAAAATAGCGGAGCTATACTGCATTTTAAATAACCCGGTCGTAATTTTCTCCGCCCAGAGGAACAGCACTGCCGTCCCCAGAAAGCCCGCTGCTGCTTGTAAAATCAAAGCATTTCTGCGCATAACTGCCGCATTCCTGTACTGCCCCTTTGCCTTACGAAGGCGCAGTATCCTGCTAAGTGCATTGGACACGCCGCCGCTTACCGCTATACACACAAAAGCATAGATCTCCACTGCGGCCGCCACATAAGCCGCACCGTTATATCCCGCTAAACGCGCAGCCACCATCAGCGTAATCAACGCCAAAACTGCCGATACTGCCTGTGCCTGCCTTCTCCTTACCTCTGTCTGACTCATCCTTTAGGTTTCCTCATTTTCTGTACGTTTGATTCCTAACCGTTCCAGTACCTCGCTCTGCTTTTTCTCCATCACTGCCGCCTCCTGCTCTTTCATATGGTCATATCCGCACAAATGAAACATGCTGTGCGCCACCAGAAAAGCAAACTCCCGGCGCAGACTGTGCCCGTATTCCTTTGCCTGCAGTTTTGCCTGATCCACGGAAATCATAATGTCTCCCAGAATCAATTCCCCTGAATCGGGGTCAAAATAATCCGCTTTCCTGCTGTCCTCCACCTGAAATTCTCCCTCATGCTCAAAATCCAGATTCGGAAAGGACAATACATCCGTCTCCCGGTCAATTCCCCTGCATTGGCGGTTGAGCTCCCTAATTCCTGCATTATCGGTAATCACCAGCGATACCTGTACCTCATAAGGACATTTTACTTCTTCCAGCACTGCCCGGCACACTGCTTTTGCCGTCTCTTCCATGTCAAAGGGGAAATCCTCTCCCGCCTCGTTCTCAACGTAAAAAGTCATAATAAAGCTTTTCCTCCTTAAAGATCTGCTGCATGGTACGAAGCTCACCTATGGATATATCGCATTTGTCAAAGGTTTTATCCTTGAACAGCCTGGCAAAAATATCATCTATCAGCCTGTCAAAATTTATCTGAGCCTGTCCGTCCTTTTCAAACCCTGTCTTTTCATACGCCGACTTTACAGAGGTCACAATCATATCCGAACAGTACAGCACCGCCGTCTCTTTCTTTTTCATTCCCGTATTCCGGTTCCGGTAATCCAGCAGGATCTCCCTGGCGGAAGGCGGAAATTGCTCATCCTCCAGCATCTGCGTCAGCTCACCGCCCAGCCGGTAATAATATCCGGCGCTTTTCAACGCATCCACATCCAGCCCCAGGCGCTTGCCGATACGCTCGCAAAAATAAGTAGTGTGGACACAGTGCATGTATTCGTTTTTGTCCCGTTCCCTTAACCGGGCAATCACAGGATTTTCCGAATCGTTTATATCCAGATATTTCTCCCGGTGCGGGTAAACTACCACCGAGGAAAATACCTTCAGACAGCCCAAAAGCAGGATACTGCTGACGATCATGTTTGCCGCAGGAATCACAAACATCTCGAAGTCCGGCCTTGCATTAGCCGTCAGAATCACGCTTGCCGTCTCACAGACCAGTAGACACAGAACGGACAAAAACAGGGGAATGCCGATCTTAAAATCCTCCCCCAGATGTCTGAACAGTGTCACCGCAAACACACCGCAGACAAAATACAGGGCAAACCCTCCCGCGTCGCTGCCGCTTAGCAGGACCGAAACCAAAAGCAGGGATGTGGCGGATAAAATTCCCACACTCATACTGCCGAAAAGAGAAAGCATGACAAAGACCAGTAAAAAAGGCCACCCTCCCACGGGCAGAAACCCACAGGCAAAAGCTGCCGCAAGTCCAATTCCCAGGCAAAGGAAAAAACGGAAAATGTGATCTCCGTTATCATAATCAAGACCGTCGTGTACATATTCTCTGCGAAGATGGAAACAGACGGTTCCCAGGATCAAAAGCATCATCACGCAATTTCTAAGCAGCCTGTCCTCCGGCTGCTTCCTGATCAGGCCCAACGCTCCCATACCCAGAGTTCCCATTATAATAATCGTCAACTCGGCAAGGAAAAATTTCCAGCCGGCTTTTTTCTTGTTTTCTTTTTTATTTTCTTCCATATTTTTCTCTGCTTTTGCCGTGATCCGAGGAACTGCCCCGCTTTCTCGACTGTTCCTTTACCTCATAGTCTTCATAAGCCTTTACGATCTTCTGTACAAGGGGGTGCCTCACCACATCCTTGCTGGTCAGATTGCAAAAAGCAATGTCCTCAATCTTCGACAGGACCTTTGCCGCAATATCAAGCCCCGACACCGTTCCGGGCGCAAGATCCTTCTGCGTGGCATCGCCGGTAATCACCACCTTGGAGCCAAAGCCAATACGGGTCAGGAACATCTTCATCTGGGCCGGCGTGGTATTCTGAGCTTCGTCCAAAATGATATAAGCGTTATCCAGTGTCCGCCCTCTCATATAAGCTAACGGCGCCACCTCAATCAGGCCCTTCTCCATATTTTTTGCAAAGCTTTCCGCTCCCATAATCTGATACAGCGCATCATAGAGAGGCCGCAGATAAGGGTCCACCTTACTTTGCAGATCCCCCGGCAAAAATCCCAGCTTCTCTCCTGCCTCTATGGCCGGCCTTGTCAGGATGATCCTGCCCACCTCGTCATTCTTAAATGCCGTGATTGCCATGGCCATGGCCAGATAGGTCTTTCCCGTTCCTGCGGGGCCCAGCCCGAACACAATCATATTTTTCCGGATCGCATCCACGTACATCTTCTGCCCCAGGGTTTTGGGCTTGACCGGTTTCCCGTTCACCGTGTGGCAGATACAATCTGTGTCGATCTCTGTAATCACATTTTCTTTTTCTTCCATTCCCATCGTAATCGCGTAATCTACGCTCTGCTCCTCTATTTCATTTCCCCGGCCGGCAAGGATGGTCAGCTGCCTTAGCACGGCCGCTGCTTTTTCCGCCATATCTTCCCTTCCGGTGATGATTACTCCGCCGTTCCTGTCTATCACCGAAACGCCGAAATCCCGCTCCAGTTTTTTCACATAGGCGTCCTGCATACCGAATATCTTCTGCATATGTTCCGCTCCCATGTCAAGCCTGATTGAATATTCACTCATTGATTCTCTGTTTCTCCAATAATGATCTTTTGCGTGGCAACGCTGTCCCCCACCGGCTCCCTCACAAGGAACTGCCCTGTAATCACCCATGATTTGCCACCTAACTCTATTTTAACATCTTTTTCAATAATTTGTACCCCTTTTTCTTCTAAACTTGCAAGAAATGCAATTAATTTTTCATTCAGCTGCGCTTCCGCCTCTTCCCTGGAATATTTATACTCCACATTTACATACTCCCTGTAGGTGCAGGAGCCTTTGTAAACCGGTATGGAAAGCTTCTCGAAGAGCAGTGGCCTGCTCTCTCTGATCACACTGTCATACACCAGAAACGGACGCTCTTCAGGGATCTTCCACTGATGCTCACCAAGCCTTAAATAAAATCTGGTCTTTTCCCGCCCGGTATATTCCTTTTTTATGTAATCCAGAGGAAGACTGGCATTAAAGTCCCTTGTATGCTCTAAGATTATATCCGCATCCGCATCCACGTAAATATATTCCCGCACTGTGGCATCGTCGTTATAAACCGGCACCCTGCCCTCCACCAGCGTATCTCCCGCTTCGACCGTGTCGCCTGCCGCCACCAGCGGAACACCGCTGCGGACAATGATGGAAACTACAGTGCCTCCGTGAGATGAGATCAGATCACTGCCTGCCTCCTTTTTTTCCTGTTCCGTAATAATCGGCGCGTCGTTCTCTTTTATATCAATCAGCAGACTTGTACCGGACAGCCTGGCGGAAGCCCATGTGATCTCCGGAAATCTCCGGCGAATTTCCTTCTCCAGATTCTCTATATCCAGCTCTTTTCTTTTCATGCCGGCGGTCACATTATTTTCTTTTAAAAAGCTTTGAAACATATCGTCGGTAATCCGATAATTACCTGACAGCTCAATATTCCAAATAAACAGGGAGGACCACATCCAGAAAAGAACGGCAAGCAGCAGCCCTGCCACAAATACCTTTCTCTTTAACAGCTTGGGCAGAAAAAAAGGCAGCCCATATCGCTCCAATATGGCTACCTTTGTTCCCGTTTTCCTGACAATAGGCCGCAGCGCCCGAAAGCTTTTTAAATTGATGTTCATGTAGTAGACATCCCCCTCCCTGACAATCTGCCAGAGAAGGATGCCCTTATTACTGCATAAATTCATAAACCGTTCCGGTGAAAATCCGCTGACGCGGATGCGCAGATAACCCCTGATATATTTTAAAAATTCTATCATAGATAAGCCCCTCCGTGCCAAATCCTTTCACCATTTCAGACATGCCGTCAACGGCGGCAGTACCGGCTTCCCCGGCACAAACCGTTAAATATATCTGACACAGGCAATACAGCCGCTGATCTTCATATCCTCATTTGTATAATAGTCAATGGACAGGCAGGTCCCCTCGAAACAGACCTGGCAGGTCTTACCCTGAAGCAGAATCAGCTTTTCCGTATACTCCAGGATTCCTCTGTAATTTTCAATCCACGCCTCACGGTTTCCCGTCATAGTGACCTTCATGGCTCCCATGCAAATATCCTTGGGCAGCTTCAGAGATTCCACCAGCGATTCTTTTTTCTGACCGATGTTTTTACTTTTATTATCTCTTTTCTTCATATTCCCATTATATTACCATGGGCCGCAAACTATGATAATGTCTCCCTGATCAAGGGCGTCTTCGCTGGCGGCTCCGCCGTTATGAAACAGGCGTCCAGAAATCTTTTTTCCGCCTCCGCAGCTTTCCGCTCATCATTGGCATGAATCACTGCCAGGGGCTCCCCCGCCTTCACTGCGTCACCGACCTTTTTACACAAAACCAGACCTACGGAAAGGTCAATACTACTCTCCTTGGTCTCCCGGCCGCCTCCTAAGATCAGGGAACAGCTTCCCACCTCGTCACAGACAATCCTGTTTACATACCCGCTTGCAGAAGAAATCACTGACTTTTGTATGGATGCCTGCGGAAGCCGCTCCGGATGATAAACCACACTGCTGTCACCGCCCTGTGCCCCCACAAATTCCGCCAGCTTCCTCAAAGCGCTTCCGTCCGCAATCACCTGCTCCAGCATATGCCTTGCCGTCTTAATATCTGCCGCCTTTTCTCCCGCCAGCAGCATCTGACTGCCCAGAGTCAGACAAAGCTCCAAAAAATCTGCGGGTCCGTGGCCATTCAGCGTATAAATGGCTTCTTTTACCTCCAGTGCATTTCCCACCGCAAAGCCCAGCGGCTGATCCATGTCCGAAATGACGGCGACGGTCTTCCTGCCGGCATTCTTCCCGATCTCCACCATTTCCTCGGCCAGCGCTCTGGCATCCTCTTCTTTTTTCATAAAAGCACCGCTTCCGGTCTTCACATCCAGCACAATGGCGTCTGCTCCCGCCGCCAGCTTCTTGCTCATGATAGAGCTGGCAATCAAAGACATATTATCCACCGTAGCCGTCACATCCCGCAGGGCATAAAGCTTCTTGTCCGCCGGTGCAAGATCCGCAGTCTGTCCCATAATGGCAATGCCAATCCTGTTTACATTATTGATGAACTGCTCCGTAGTCAGCGCCGTGGTAAAGCCCGGAAAGCTTTCCAGCTTGTCAATGGTGCCGCCGGTATGTCCAAGCCCTCTCCCGCTCATCTTGGCCACCGGAATCCCGCAGGCCGCCGCCATAGGGGCCAGTGCCAGCGAGGTCTTATCTCCCACCCCGCCCGTGCTGTGCTTATCCACCTTGATGCCCCTGACGGCTGACAGATCCAGCATATCGCCGCTGTGCGCCATGGCCATGGTAAGCTCACAGGTTTCCGCCGCCGTCATCTTCTGAAAATAAATGGCCATCATCAGCGCCGATGCCTGATAATCGGGGATTGTCCCCAGTACATAGCCATCCACAAAGAAACGGATTTCCTCGGCCGTCAGCTCACCCCCGTTTCTTTTTTTCCTAATGATGTCATACATTCTCATAGCGCCGTTCCTCCGTCTGTTTTCCGATTCTTCCGGATTAGAAGACCTGATTTTTCTTAACTTAAGTATAGCAGACATGATCGAAATAATCAAATTCCCTTCAAAATAAAGAACTGATCCTGCAGCAGCAGCCAGTTTTCCCGAAACCACTGCATAATCTGCCAGTAACCGCAGCCCCGCAGCTCATACTCCTTGATCAGCTCAAACTTTGCCAGCAGGCTTCGCACATCCTCAAACCAGACCTCATGCTCCGTACCGTTTTCCGAATACGTAAAGTATGGGCTTTCCGCCACATTGTCAAACAGAATCTGCGCGCCGTTTTCCACGGCAATGCGCACTGCCTGCACATTGTTGATGGTGGCGGCCTTTGTGGTCCCCCTTACATAAGGCAGGGGCCAGTCATATCCATAGTTTGGGATTCCTAAATCAATCTTTTCCGCCGGAATCTGGGTCAGAGCATACTCCACCACCTTTCGTACCTGATTTAAGGGTGCCACCGCCATGGGCGGTCCGTAGGTATAGCCCCACTCATATGTCATCAGCAGCACATGATCCGCCGCTTCTCCCAGAGCACGGTAATCCTTTCCCTCATAAAGGAGCCCCTGCTGCTCCGAAGAGGTCTTGGGAGCCAATGCCACCGAAGTGCGATACCCGTTTTCCCTCATCGCCTCTGCCGTCTCCTGCACAAAGGCTGTAAAAGCATCCCTGTCCTCCGCCAAAATATACTCAAAGTCTATATCCACTCCCTGGTAGCCCTTCTCTTCCATAATTTCCAAAAGATTTTGAATGAGATTGGCTTTGAATTCTTCATTGTTTACCACGGAATGAATCAGACGATTATTAAAATTCCCGTCAAGTCCAAAAGGAGTAAGGGTCAGTATGGGACGGGTGCCGAAATTTTTTGCCTCTGCAATCATCCAGTCGTCCTCACCGTAAGCAGGCGGCAGCAGATCTCCTTCGCCGGTAAAGCCATAAGAAAAAACAAGCAGTTCGGACAAAAAGGGCAGAGTCTGCTCCAGTACCCAGGGACTGATAAAGGGATAGGCATAGCCGCCTGCAGATAAAGAGCGAGCAGCATTCCGTCTTTCTCCGGCCGCAAAAAGAGCCTGCCCTACGGCAAGCTCGTACGGGTACACCAACTGATTGTCATAGATCAACTGCTCTGCATTTGCTCCCAGCTTCATTGCAATACCGTCTATCGTATCCCCCGGCGTTACTACATAAATTTCCATACTGCCTCCCCGGCGCTTTTCGTTTGCCCGAAAGGCTGTGACTGACAGATTTCGGACGGCACACCGCCTTGCACCTTGATTTCTTCTGCATCTATCATATGCGGCAGCCAGAAATATGTTCGTCAGACTCCTGCCTTTTTACACAGATCCCGCAGGCAGCACCTGTCACAATAAGGTGTCGTCCTAGCGGTACAGACCGCCCTGCCATGCTCCACCAGCCGGTGGCAGAAATCGCTTCCTTCCTCAGGCGGAATAATCTTCCAAAGCTCCTTTTCCACCTTTGCCGGCTCCTTAATCCCATCCACCAGCCCCATTCGGTTTACCAGCCGGATGCAATGGGTATCCGTAACAATGGCCGGCTTTCCGAACACGTCTCCCATAATCAGATTGGCGCTTTTACGTCCCACACCCGGCAGCTTCAGCAGCGCCTCAAAATCCTCCGGCACCTTTCCGCCATACTCATATTTTAACATTCGCATACAGGCACTGATGTCCCTGGCCTTACTGTTTCCCAGACCGCAGGGATGGACAATTTTCTCAATTTCTTCCACGGGCGCCTGCGCCAGAGCATCTACATCCGGATACCGTTCATACAGCTTCTCTACTACCACGTTTACCCTGGCATCGGTACACTGTGCCGCCAGCCGGACGCTGACCAAAAGCTTCCACGCCTGATCATAATCCAGTGTACAGGCCGCCTGTGGGTATTCCTGTTTTAGTCTCTCTATGATCTCCAGCGCCCGCTGTTTCTTCGTCATCTGTATCTTCCTCCGAATTCTTCCTTTTCATCACAGGTATGGCAAAACATTTCTTACGCCGCCAAGACCTTCCGCTGCAATCTCCCGCAGCTTTTCAGTCCCACTGGCCGGGAAACTTTTGCCTGTCCGGCGTCTGAAAATTCTTCGTATAAGCCTCGTTTTCCTCCGGACTTAAATTTTCAAATACCTCCGGCTCTATAAAGCGTCCGCCAAAGTCTTTTAACCCGCCCTCCACCAGTTCTATCCCCAGAAAGGCGTCAAAATTCTTCCCGTCAGCGGTCGTGATTCCGAAATGGTCACAGGTCTGAAACCCGTGTCGGGGATAATAGTCCGGTTCACCAAAGATAACCACTCCTTCATAGCCCATCTCTCCTGCAGCGGCAAGGGTCTCCTTTAGAAGCCTGCCGCCGATCCCGCAGCCCTGCCATTCAGGCGCCACGCACAAGGGTCCGAACAGTAAAATTTCTTTTGTCTGTTCCCCCTGTTTGAGCATTGCCTTTGTATAGCAGATCACGCCCACGATTTCCTCACCGATCACCGCCACTCTTGACAGCTCCGGCAGATACACCTCACTGTCTCTTATCTTATGTACCAGCAGATGCTCGTCACAGCCTGCAGAATGATGCTTGTTCCAAAACGCATCCAGCACCATCTGTTCCGTCCTGTGGTAATCCTCTTCCCTCTCCCCTCGCAGGACAAGCCTCTCCCTTGCCTCCTGCCGCCTTGTTCTGAGGAAATATCCCATATTGATACGGACTTCCTTCCGCTCCAGGTCCCGGTTGGAATAACAGCAGCTGTCAAACCCGATCAGTTCAAAGCCCTCCTGCTCATAAAAGCGGATGGCTCCCGTATTGCAGGACTGGGTTTCCAAAATAATCGCCCGCCGATGCTCCAAAACCGCCTGCCTCTTCGCAATCGCCATCAGCCTGCGGCCGATTCCCTGCCTCCTTAAGCTCTCATGTACCCACAGCTCCGTGACGATCAGGCGGTTGCTCCATTCCTCCGGACAGGTTTCGATACAGGCCAGCAGCCCGGTGCCGTCCTCCCGCTCTTCCACGATTCCCCAGGCATATGCCTTCTCCCAATGCTCCTGATACAGCTTGTCCGGAAAATCATATTCCTCCGGATAATGGGATACCGGTGTATCAAATCTACACTTACAGATCTCCACCCCATATCCTTCTTCCTGCTGTTTCTTTTCTATTCTCACATCAAAGTAATCTTCCGTGGTATACCGCATGGGTATCACGGTTCCTGCCCATATTTCTCTGGGAAGGCTGACAATCTTATGTTCCATTATTGAATCCTCCAAACGGACAGGCCGCCATACAAAGGCCGCAGGCACTTTTTCTTCCAAGTGCCGGAAGAAATAAGCTTCTTTTTTCGTTACACAATTTATAATCTATTATATCATTTCTAAAGGAATTCATATTCCATTGCACATTATGCAATGCCTTATACGGACAGGCATCCACGCATTTCCTACAGTCTTCAGGACAATGACTCTTTAAAATTTTGCTGCCATATGCAAATTGCTCATCTATTAAGACAGCTGACAGTCTTACTCTTGGTCCATACTTTTGAGTAATCACCACATCATTTTTCCCAATCCAGCCTAACCCGGCATTTACGGCAGCAAATTTAAAAGAAAAGGGAGCTGACAAATCTGTCTCATTGCTTTGTACTACAGGAGGAATATCATATTTTACCTTCGATTCATCAAGTACTTTTTTCAGCCGTACCAGGATTTCTTCCACTGTGATTCTGGCATCCTGAATACCCCTTTCAAATCTTTCTTCAGAATATGTCGCCAGCGTAAGCTGTTCTCCATAAGGGACTGCAAACACGAACGCAGATTGATAGGTGTCAGCGTATGGACTGTATGCAATATCTGTAAATCCATAAATCACTTCGGGATAATCCAGAAATATACTGCGAATCTTTTCTTCGACCATGTAATTTTCTCCGACAGTTACACATAATTTATGCTTCCTTACATCTTTTCCAGTAAAAGCACCACGTCCCCCTCTTTTAACAGCGTTGTGCCCTGAGGACAGATATTCTCAGTTCCCCGCTTTACCATCACGATAAAAGTCCTGCGGGAAATATCCAGCTCCTTAATCCGACAGCCGATCCAGCTATGCTCCGGCTCCAGACATACCTCTTCGATACGGCACTCCGGCCCTCCCGTACTGACAGTCCCCAGCAGCAGACTGTCACCCTCTTCCAGAATCAGGCTTTCATGAGGGGTATACACATCCTCCCCCCGAAGCACCACGGCCGGATAGAGCCCCTGGGGAAGTTTCAGCTCCTTTAGGGAAACGCCGGCAAAGGGATGACCCGCCGGCACATTTAAGGTGATGAAATCCGCGTCATGACGGGAATAACTGCCCACCTTGATCTTCGTATAATACTCTACAAACCCTGCCGAAATAATACCCGTGGGAATCGCCACCATGCCCACCCCCAGGAAGGCAATGACAATGGCCATCAGCTTTCCACCGATGGTAACCGGATAAATATCCCCGTAACCCACAGTCAACAGGGTAGACACCGACCACCAGATCCCGGAAAAGGCATTGGCAAAATGATCCGGCTGGGCCTCATGCTCCAGGCCGTACATACACAGAGAAGATGCCAGCATCAACACCAGCACCAGAAAAATAGAAGACACCAGCGCATTTCTCTTTTCCTTCAAAACCGCCGTAATCACATGAAAGGCATCATACCGGGAATTGATCCGAAACAGGCGTAAAATTCGCACCACCCGCAGCATACGGAAGGCTACTGCCCCGCTGGGTATAAAAAAGGGGCAGAAATAGGGCAGGATTGTCAGCAGGTCCACCACCCCGTAAAAAGACACCGCAAACCGAAATACCGCCGCCGGATAAGTTTTCTCCGGATACAGGCAGTCCGCCGTCCAAAGCCGTAACAGATACTCCCCCAGAAAGATCACCATGGTGACCAGCTCCACGATTTCCATGGCCCCCGCGTATCTCACAGCCCCGTCAAAGGTCTGTAGAAAGGTAACGGAAATATTGGCCAATATGACAAAGATAATAAAAATGTCAAAGCACATACTGGGAATGTCCGTTCTGTTCCCGATCTGAATGATTTTAAAGATACGCTGCTTTACCGAAGCTGCTTTTTCTCCTATTTTCACGGGCAGGCTCACCTTTCTCTCATTCGTTCAAAATGCTGCATCAGCTGCCTTAAAGCATCATCATCCCAATCAGCTGATCCCGCTGTGCTGCCGCTTCCGAGCCCTTCACCCTTGCCGCTTTGCCGTCCAGCTCCATCTTGCTCACTGCCGCCTGCTGCAGCTTTTCCAGAAACTCTTTTTCCTCCCGCTCAGCTTTTCTGGCCCTTCGCTCTGCGCCTGCCCGTGTCTGGAGCTTGATCGTATTTTCCATAGAATGCAGTAACTGCGTCATATCTGCCATAATATCCGCCCCTTTCTATTATCCAAATTCTATTATACATGGCTGCCTGATAAATTACAATGCCATAATCGGATTGATATTGACGGCTTATGCTCTAACCTGTATTATAATAATTGTCATTTTTCATAAAGAGAGGTATTTCCATGAAACGATTATACAAAGGAAATTTTCTGTTCCTGTTACTGGTTTTCGCCCTGCTCTGCGGCTGCGGTACTCCTGGGGACAAGCCTGCAGACGATGCGGAAAAGCAGCCCTCCACCTCCGATTCAAAGATTCCTTCCGAGCCGGAAACCGTTTATGATCTGATGCAGGAAAAATGGGCCTCCGAAAGGCTTGATTACGAGCCTGAGCAGTATCCTTGGAGCGTGGCAAGCTGTCTGGAGATTGCCATGCCCAATCCCGCAAATGCAGACTATTCCACCTCCTACAGCGCTGTGGAGGGCTCCTGCCATTACCTGCTGACAAATCAGATTTCGGTAGTGACAGACCCTGCCTCTATGCAGGCAGTTCAAGCCGCTTCTAACCTCTACTTAACCAGGACGGATGTAGACAGCAGCGAATCCGTCATGGAACTTTTTACGCTTAAGGCGACGCCCGGAGCCGCTTTGGAGGAAGACGCAGAGGCTTTTCTGCAAGCCTGGCAGAGTGGCCTTTCCACAATCACAGGAATGGATGTCTCCGCCGGCAGTATATATCTGTTTTTTCAGCAAAATGCCTCTGAAAACTTAAAAGTCTCCCATTATTACAAGGTCCAAACGGACATGGAGGGACATATTGAAGAAGTGACTGATCTGCTTCCTGCCCTGCAGGCAGGAGGCATCGTTCCGGAGGATAATATGCTGCTTCCCGGAGGCCGGTGCGACAACGCGGGACGATGCTATCTTAGTAATACTGCCCTGAACCGGGTCTGCGCCTTTGACAGGGATGGCAGGCTGTTGTCTACTCTGACAGATTTGGAGGGACAGGGACCGCCCATTACCTGTATCGGAAAGCTGCCAGAAGGTACTCCATTGTATGCCTGCATGGATTTTCAAAATCAGAGAATGTCCGTTTTTGGCTTCGACGGGCAGGAATACAAAGCACTTTACCGGGGAGAATATGATTATCTGGATCAATGCCTGATCCGGCCAAACGGTGATCTATGGTATGGAAAAGGCAGCAAGCTGCTTTGCTGGAACGTACTACAGGGAAACTGTGAATACCTGTATGCAGGCAGCGAACTTAATTTTGCAAACTGCGAGGGGCTTGTCTGGGGTGCGGACGAAAAGCCCTACGCTGTCTTTCAACAGGGGGATGGTACCTTCCTCTACGGATTCACCAATGAAAAAACGGAAACCGTGACAATCCGGGTGGAACAGATCAGCTTTCTGGAAAATGATTACCTGAAAAAATGCGCCTCAGCCTATACCAGCAGGCATCCCGGCATCGTTATTGAGGTGTCTGCGCCGGAGACTGACACGGACATTGATATGCAGTTAAGCCGCCTGATCACAAGGCTTTCCCAGGGAGAGGGGCCTGAATTGATACTTGTCCGCCCCAATAACCTGCTGACTTTACAAAAGAACGACGCTCTGGCAGACTTATCCGGACTTCTCTCTGCCGAAGAACGGGAACCGTTCTTTCCCGGCTTACTGGAAGCAGGTCAAATCGACGGCGGATTATACGGTCTTGCCTGCGGGGCCTCCTTTTCCACACTGATCGTATCGGATCAGGTGTGGCCTGAGGCAGGCTGGACCCTTACCGATATTCTGACCATCATCCGTGAGCGTGAAAAATCCGGTGAACCCTTGGAGTATTTCCAGGCTCCCGGCAGATATAATACATCCTCCAATGATTTTTGGGATCTGGTCCTGCAAAACCTGGACCATTCTGCTCTCCTGGACCTGCAGGCAGGAAAATGCTATTTTGATTCGGAAGAATTCCGGGAGACACTTGTATTTTGTAAAAAATCTTATGAAACCGCCCGCGATACCTATACAGGCTCGGTGGATCCGGAAGAACGTCTGTTAGAAGGGAAAGTCCTTGTATGCGAAGTGAGCGGAGATTTAAAAACTTTCAGCAATACCATGGCCATGCTGGGAGAAGGATACCATGCGGTTGGGTATCCCACCGCCGATGGAAAAAACGGGCATCTGATACTGACAAATTATGAAGACTATGTGGCCGTAAATGCCAAAGCAGAGCATCGAGAAATCATCGACGATTTTCTGCGCTATCTTGTAAGCTATCAGGCACAGCAACAGTACAGCTTCAGCTGGATCCGCACGGATGTTTTAAGGGATTGTGTAAAAGAAGGTGTGACCACCTACGGCTACCCCACTCCGGTGCCGCTGTTTTCTCAGGGTAACAGCGTAATCATTCTGGGCGGAAAGCCGGACGGCAGTTCTTATCTGCCGGAGTTCCTGGAAATGGCAAAAAGCAGCCATCCCGATAACAGTGCGCTTAAAACCATACGCAATATGATACTGGAAGAAACAGATGCTTATTTTACCGGAGACAAGGAACTGGATGAAACCGTGAAGCTCATCCAGAATCGGGTACAGCTGTACCTTGACGAGTCCCGGTAGCAGATTCCGAAGCTCGGACATAATACTTTCGCCCCCTCAATACTCCAGCACGGTAATCTTATACTGGTACTGATTTTCCCCTGTGGGCTCTGTACCCCAAAAAACAACAGCCTGGTCCTGCCAGACCGTCATCCGGACCAGGCTGTCATAATTATCCTGATACAGCACCACAGGGTCCCCCTCCGGCACTCCGTCCAGAATCCGCACTCCGCTGATCTGATACCGGGAATAATCCAGCCATTCCGCGAGAAAAACATGGTAGCCTTTTTCACAGATACAAAAGGAAGGTGCAAATTGCCCGTAAGAGCCAGGAATCAGCACCCTTTTCTGCGGATGCTCCCCACATATTTTGTCCACCAGACTTAAAGCTCCGTCCTCTTCCTGTACAAAAAGCCCTAAGGGCGTATATTTAACAGGATAAACGCAGGTATCCAAGGTATTGAAAAATTGTTTCTAAAGTGTAAAAATTCAGCCGCCTATCAGCTTATCCTCATTCAAAATATGATTTACCAGCCAGTCTGTAATCAGCTTCAGCATCTCGTCTATAGTCTCATCCTGATTCTCGTCAATCGCATCCAGATCCCAGCTGCCAATGGTCTCCCGCAGCGCGTCATGCTGGCTTACCTGGGTAAACATCCTTTTATAGCCGATGCTCTTCATGTACTCTTCCTCATGCTCAAAATGAGTAAGGGTATAATCTCTCAGCTCTTCCAGTATATGCCGGATGTTATCATATTTATCCGGAATAAACTCTTCGTTTTTCAGCGTATACAGCTCATCCGCAATTTCAAAAAGCCGCTTATGCTCCCGGTCAATCTGCTCGATCCCGGTCAGAAATTTTTCACTGAATTCATACATTATATTATCCTCCCTGATTCTTTTATAATCGAGTAGAGAAGATTTCCCCCTACTCGCCGCATGGGGCGCACGTTGCATAAGCAACAATTTCATCTTTGTGCAGCGCGCACTGCGCCCCTGCGCATAAAAAAGGACTGTTACTTTCCGCCAGCAACAGTCCCCCGTATCTCTCACATGCCAAAAAGCTTCAAAACCGACGAATCATCCTGCATCTTCCTGCGCATCATTCCCAGCCGGTAATCCTGAAGCAGCTTGTTCTTCTGCCTCTCTGAAACCGCCTTGGGAATATCCAGATCCTCGATGCGGCTTCCAGCCGCCGTCAGATTCTCGGAAGTCACCCTGTTGCTGTTGTAAGCATGTTCCATGGCATTCGTCGCAACACCCATTCTGCCTCTGGCGGCACTGACCCTGCCGATAGCTTCGTCGATCACGGACAGATCAAAATTCTTTGTGACATCAAAGCCGTTGATTCCCAAAGATTTCAAGGTTACGTTCTCCATGCCGATCCTCAATCCGCTTCCATCCGCATTGGCGGCAATATTCATATCCGCCATACTGCCGTTTAAGGGAGACATCTCATTAAACCTTGTTCCTACCGCCGTGCGCTGTACATCCTGAAGAAGCTGGTTTACTTCCCCCTGAATCATCTTCCGATCGGAATCGCTGTACAGACCATTCATGGCCTTCAGCCCCAGCTCGTGAATCCTCTGCAGGGAATCCGTCATGGTGCTCATGGCACCGTCCGCCACATTGGCTGCACTGATCCCGTCGCGGATGTTGGATGCCCCCATGTCCAGACCCTTGTTTTCCTTTAAAATCTTCTGGGCAATGGCAAGCCCGGCAGCGTCATCTGCCGCCCGGTTAATCCGCTTACCGCTGGACAGCTTTTCATAAATGGAGCTTCGATTAGAAAATGTGTTGTGAACAGACTCTATTCTCAAATCAGCACCTCCTTTATACCCTTCTTTACTGTTAGTGTAATATAAACGCAGTCAAATTTCAAGCGAAATCCGCCTTTTTTATCTGTTTTTCAGGTGTCATATCCCTATCCTGACAAAGTAAACACCTAACATCCGTTTATACATCCAGCTCTACAAAATGTACGGCAGAAGTATCCCAATATTTTTTATAAATCCGATTTTCATTACCGTCCAGGTTAAGCTGATACATTCTAAATGTAACTAAAATATCTTTGGGCTGCCATTGTTCTTCGTAGGAATATTGGTATTTCATTCCCACATTTCGCATAACGCCGCCGCTTCTGGGATTATCGGATGTTTGACACCCTAACCTCATAAAAATACCCTCAAAGCCGTTACCGGCTT
>CAJUIA010000008.1:107932-134441 GCA_910586485.1 uncultured Acetatifactor sp. | reverse complement strand
CATTCTTTAACTTCTTGTCCACAATCATCGTATGTAAAAGCGGCTCATCAAATCCCGTCTGATACTTTTCCGCCACAATCAGCACATTAAAATTTTCATGAAACTCTGCTTTGGTTTGATGCTCCGAAATATGAGAACCATCTTTGCGCACATTCAGCTTTGATTCGGTATATTCCTCGCCCTGATCGTCAATCGCACCGGAAAAGGCCACCAAAATGTCCACATCATCATACTTCTTTTCCTCTATGTATCGCTTGATTTCATGGTAATAACGGACAGCAGCCAGTCTGGATGATGTGATCACCATCATCTTTCCTTTGCCATCAATCTTATGCCTTGTGGTACTCATAAACGTCTCCACAATAATCTGTGATTTCTGGCTGATATTATAAGGGTGCAGCTCCTGATATTTACGGATAACCTTTGCCGCCCTGCTGGACGGCACATCGGGATTATCTGTCATAGTCTTTGCAATTCTAAAACAGGTATTGTATGTCATGTAGTTTTGAAGGACGTCAAGAATAAACTTCTCTTCAATCGCCTGCCGCATACTATATACATGGAACGGATGGAAAGAGCCATCCTCCTGCTCCTGTCCAAACATTTCCAGTGTGGTGGCTTTTGGCGTTGCTGTAAAGGCAAAAAATGATAAATTCTTATGCTTGCCCTGGGCAATCATTTCTTTTACAAGCCTGTCCTCCGGGTCAACTTCTTCCTCTGCCAAACCTTCACGCTCCGCATACTCCCGCAAGGCTTCTTCCGTATCTGCCAGCGCAGTCTTTAATTTAAGTGCCGAACCTCCTGTTTGAGAAGAATGCGCCTCATCTACAATTACAGCAAAGCACCTGCCATTTGCCTTATCCACTTCCGTATAAATCACCGGAAATTTTTGCAAAGTTGTGACAATAATGCGTACACCGTCATTGATTGCGTTTTTCAAATCCTGAGAATTTTTATCTTCCCCTATGGTTTCTATGGCACCTAATTTATGGTCAAATCCCGAAATTGTTTCCTGAAGCTGTGCGTCTAACACCGTGCGGTCTGTCACAACAATCACGCTGGAAAATATCGGCCTGTTATTTCCGTCAAAAAGTGATGCAAGGCGGTATGCCGTCCATGCAATCGAATTGGATTTACCGGAACCCGCACTATGTTGAATAAGGTAATTTTTACCTCGGTAATTCTTTCCTGCTGCATTTATCCGCACATCTGCAATCAGTTTCCGAACAACATCCAGCTGATGGTAGCGGGGAAATATCAATGTCTTCTTTTTCTGCAAATGGATAAACTTCTGAATTGTATCCAACATGCTGTCCTTCTGAAATACATTTTCCCAGAGATATGCCGTAGGATACCCGTCTGGATTGGGCGGATTACCCGCACCACCGTCAACCCCCGCCCCATTAGAGCCCTGATTAAAAGGTAAGAAATAGGTGTCTTTCCCTGCCAGCTTGGTTGTCATCCAACTTTCCGTATGGTCTACGCAGAAATATGCCAAAATCCTCTTATTAAACTGAAAGCATATCTCGCGCGGGTCTCTGTCATACATCCATTGAGTTTTGGCATGATCCACATTCTGCCCTGTATACTGGTTTTTCAGTTCAAAAGCAAACACCGGAATCCCATTTACCACAAGCACCATGTCCACCGACTTCTTTGTATCCGCAGAATAATGCCATTGACGATAGCACTCGACTTCATTTTCCGCGTACTGCATCCCTGCCGTGTCATTCAAGGTAGATTCCGGCTTAAAATAGCAGACTTTAAATGTAGTACCTCTATGCTTAAATCCGTTTCGTAAAACATGCAGCACTCCGTCCATATCACAGGCATTATGAAAAGCAACACAAAATTTTCGCACAGGGTCTATGTCATTCTGCCGTTCAAACGCCGCCCACTCCCTCGGCTGGGTACGCTGAATAAAAGAAACCAGTTTATCCGGATATAACCCCAGCTTCGGATTATATGATCCATCTCCCTTTGTATATCCGCCTTCGGCTGATATAAGAAAAGCTTCAATGTCTGATTCAAACTGCTTTTCTGTAGTAACTGTGATACTCATGCTTCCTCTCATTCCGCCGCGCAAGCGGCATCTAAATTTGTGGGAACTTTGCGACACGCAGCGGCTTTTACTCTTTTCGCTGCTCTAATTGTATTTTTGCTCTTTGAATTGCCAAACGCAGCTTTTCTTTCCAAAAGTTGCGACACGTCGCAACTTTTAACAAAAATTTCACAAAATCATTTGGACCGGCGGCTTCATCAGAAATATAGCCTTCCCGTTTCATGGTCTGCTCCTTTTCTATAAATGTAATCGCCTTTACTATAACATAATTAAAAACTTCTTATTAAGATCATATCGTCTCTCACTTTACGTCCCTTCTTTGTTAATCCCCAAAACAAAGTTTTATTGCTGCTACTCCATGAAGAATTTATCAAATTTAATGCCCGAAACTGATTCAATATTTTTTTTACAAATTGACTATCATTCAAATACACTGTATTATCACCTGAATAAAAATTTGTTTTTATTGTCTCTTCAATACTATTTTCCGTAATTGACACATCCATCATTTCCGTAGCAATCACTTTAAAAATTTCCTTCAAATTCGTTGTGACACTTCCATATCGCGTTCCGTGAGCTTCATAATCATAATAATTATAATCTATTTTTATCTTCTGATTTTCAAACGCAATATTGCTTTGCTCCGTTAGAGAAGAAATCTCTTCCCTTACAGCCTTTAAATCATTTGCTAATTGTTCATTTTCACTTTTCAATGTCATAATTTCCCGACGGAGAGACGCCTCATCAAAATCAACTGCCCTTTGCCATCCTGGACGCTTTATTTCGGTTTTTGCTTTCATAATTGAGATTGCCAGCTTACCGGTTAGGTCCTCTGTTGACTCCCATATACTGGCCAATCTATTCGTCATTGCTTTTGTGCGAAACTTCTTTAATTTATCTCTCTTATCCTCGTCCGTTTCTATTTTATCTGACGCAAGTTTCACATTTTCATCAATAGCAAATACCAAAACCGGAACACCCTGCTCTATTGCATAATCATATTCCATCTCAGTATAACTCTTTCCAGTATCCGGATGAACTGAACCATAACGCTTGCCAATGATCAGCACATAGTAATCACATAAGTCTATAACTTTCTTGATTACCTCAAATTGCTCTGTATCTGCCGCCACAAATGCCTCCATTCCCGCCGGAATACAATCTGCCATAAAGAGAACATCAAGAATCTTTTTACGTTCTTCAGCCAGATCAGTATATGTTGAACTGATAAACACCTGATACTTCTTATCATTCATATGTTTTTATCCCCCTTATCTAATTGCCTAAACACTGTTTCGGAAATTTCTTTTATATTTAGCAATTCTGTGGCACTTCCTTTTTCCCTGTCACATATTCGTAGATCAAAGATTTCTTGTAATTCTCGATCTCGGAGAGGTATTGCTCTTTTTTTGCGATAAGTTCATCTATTGCCGAACATTTTTGATCAAGATAATATGCTATTTCTTTCTGTTCTTCATAACTTGGCACAAGAATAGAAAGATTTAGGAACTTATCTGCCTGCAATCTCCATCTCCCTAATCCGCTTACTCCTTGTCCTAATCCATAAAAAATGCGATTCGTATAACACATCTGCATCAAATATAAATAGTATTGACTGTAATAGTTATCCTGATTAATTAATCTGAACACTCTATAATCAGGACTTGTTACGCCCTCATATTTAGAAACATCCACCCATCCTGTCAATAAATCCATGTGATTCATTGCGAAATCACCTATATGTACCAGTTGGTAATTGCTATAGTTATCAGCTAACTGTCCTTCATTCTTCGATAAATCTTTTGGCTTAATTCCCTTTTGTGTTATAGATAATACCGTATGTCCTTCTTCTCCGGCTATACCTTTCTGAATTTTGAAAATATATTTAATCTTTCTCATGTTCCAGTCTCTTGGAACCTGTCCGAACCATGTGCTTCGGCTATCCATCATTTCTCTGTTACCTCTTACTCCTTTGGTAACAGCCTGTGTAATCACAGCTTGCTTTAACTTTTTGTATTCCTCTATACTTGTACGAGTTTTAATCAATATATTATCAATTTCTTTACTTTTATTATCAAGAAATCGAGAAATAATACTTTGTTCAATTATTGGCGGTATAGGTACATTCATATTTTTGATAAAATCAGCATTAGCTCTTGGCATTTTTGTACCATAAGTAGAACGATTAACTGTATCAACAAAAGTAGGCGAAATTAAAAGATACCAAAAAAACCTAATATCACTCATTTTATCAATACTTATTACGCAAAATTCGTTTGAACAACATCCCATATTATTACATTGATATGCCTTCGCTAAATATGGTCTTAATTTCCCCCATAAAATATCATTTTTCTGAAAGATGAGTGATTGACTCTTATCATATATGGAATCTGTTTCTTTATAAATTCCACTCCAACTTTCAACATTTTCTAGGCCGATATAGACCAAATTCCCATAAACTTCATCATATTTCTCTTGTTTAAACAACGATAAATATTTAAGTTTTTTTATTTTCCAATTCTTCGGTATCTCCCCAATCCACTCAATCCCACTATCCTTCATCTCTCTAGCCATATCTATTTCTCCCCCGCAAACAGCTTCTCCAAAGAAGCAGAAATGTCAACCATGATTTCCGTCCTCTCGGAAAAGTTTTCTATACTTCTTCCCCTTTGTCGCCCCGTCATCCTCCAATAAACCGGCAGATACCAACTCACGGAGCAGTATTTTCGTTCTACTCTCCTTAACACCAAGAATATTTATAAATTCACTCGCTTGATACCACATATCTGGCTCCATGGCAGATAATATTGTTTGATATTGTCCCAATGTCTTTTTGGTCACCTTTTTTTCGGCACTTTTTTTCGGCACTTTTTCGGCACTTTTCTGGTACTTTTTTTCGGCACCTTTTTTCGGCACTTTTTTCTTAAATGAAAGGGTCACGATTGTTCTTTCGATATTGTCCTGCCTTTCTTCAATTTGAGGTTCTTCCCATCCTTCCTGCTGCCATACCGCAAACAATTCCGGCACGCCGCTTCCAGCACGTTCTCCAATGTCAATCAGATTAAACATCTTCATCAGGGCTTTATTGCGTGGATCTGACTCGCCGCCTAATTTCATCTGATATTTTCCGACACGGATACTTCCCGGATTTTCCAAAACCAGCATGTCACTTTCCTGTTTGATTACAACCCCTCTTGGGACAAAAAAATCAGTATTGACCAGGCAATTCGCCAGGACCTCCCTTAATGCCCTATGAACCGGGGTGTCATCTATGCGGTCACCACCCTCCATTTTAAACGGCACTTTTACATTCTTGATAATTTTATTGTATACACGAAAATAAAACTCAAACAGATTCCCGCTCCATTCACCGGAGCTTGACTGCAGCCTGTCTGTCCATCTTATCGTGGGATCCAGCAATTCCCTGTAATCCAGAAAATACTCCGGAAATTCCCTGACAATCCTGTTTTCCTCCCCAAACATCAACAGTCCCGCCGCTGTAGGATGCAACTCCTTATCCTTCCCTATCTCTGCAGCACCAATTTTCTGCAGATACTCAGCATCACCCAGGTTAATCCAAGGATGCCCCGGCCTAAATGACCTGTGGCGGTTCCGGTAGCTCTGTATTGTCTCTTTATCTAATTGGTCAATCGTCATGCTCTCCACAATTCTCATGTCCATCGTACTTTCTGTCTGATCCCTGAGCATGGATTTGACCTGCAGATTGGTACAGTGGTAATCTCCTTCATGATTTCTCTTAAATGTACCGTCAAACATACTATTGTTAATAAATATCGGTTTTTGTTCTCGTCTTGCCATAGGCACATAAATCACAATAACAATATCTTCCCCAATATCATATACTTTCACATCATCATCCAACAAAATATTCGCACTGACTTTCTTATAATTGTTGATTGTGTCCCAAAATTCCTTTAAAAGCTTTTCTCTGTCTGTGCCCTTTAAGCCTGTCGTTTTCCAGCTTTTATCACTCTCTTCCTTCACTCCAAGGATTATGATGCCCCCGTAGCAGTTTGCAAAGGCGGAATAGGTATTCCACAATGAACTCGGCAGCCCCCCATTTGCACGTTTTACTTCGCGGCGGTTGTCCTCCCTGTAAGAATCAAATTTCGTTATGTCAAATAGTGATTCCATTTCCTATTTCCCCTCCACAAACAGCTTCTCCAAAGAAGCAGAAATATCAGCCTCCAGCACATGAATCCGAGCCACAATATCCTCCACCTTTTCCGGCGCCTGATACTCATAGAAATATCTTGTCATAGGTATCTCATACCCCACCTTCGTCTTTTTCTTATCAATCCAGGCATCTTCCGCATAGGGCAGCACTTCCCTCTCAAAATACCTGTCAATATCCTGCGTAAGCGGCACATTTTCCGTATCACGCAGGCTTGCATCTGCGACAGGTTTTCCCTTTTTCAGAACAATCTCCCCGTTCTCATCTCTCTCAGGTCTTTCCACCACAATTTTGTTATATCCAAACTCTACCGTCTCAAATGTTTTACTCTCACAATAAATTCCGTTTTTATCCCCATACACAGCGCCGTTTTCAAAAGAACCATAAGCCTTTACAATCAGTTCCCGACACTGGTCTGTAATATCGTTTCTTTTCGTTCCAATACTCTTTCTCCTTGCCTCATAGCAATGAGAGGCATCTATAAGCTGTACCTTTCCTTCCCGATATGTCGGTTTATTCTTAGAGCAAATCCAAATGTATGTACTGATACCCGTATTCATGAACATATCTGTAGAAAGCTGCACAATACAATCCAGCCAGTCATTCTCCAAAATGTATCTTCTAATCTCTGACGGGCCGCTTCCTGCATCTCCCGAAAATAGTGGAGAGCCGTTTTGTATAATCGCCATTTTCCCATTCGGCGCAAGTTTTGAAAGCCCGTTTAACACAAACAACTGCTGTCCGTCACTGATTTTAGGAAGTCCGGGCGCAAATCTGCCCTGCTCTCCTTTTGCGGCTTCTTCTTCCACCTTTTTCTGTTCCCGCTTCCAGTCAATTCCAAAAGGCGGATTAGAAATGCAGTAGTCAAACGTAAAACCCGAAAACTGGTCGTCCGACAGGGTATCTCCGAACCGCATATTATCCGGATCTCCGCCACGAATCATCATATCCGCTTTGGCTATCGCATAGGTAGAAGGATTAAACTCCTGTCCAAAACAGGTAACTTCTATATCACTGTTCAAATCATGAATTCTCTCTTCCATACAGGACAACATCTGAGATGTTCCCATCGTCATATCATAGACTGTCATTCCGCCTGCGTCTAAATTGGCATCCGCAAGCAGCAAATCCGTCATAAGATAGATAATGTCTCTGCTGGTAAAATGCGCTCCTGCCTCTTCTCCAAATGACTCTGAAAAACGACGCACTAAGTCTTCAAAAATGTAACCGCAATCCACAGCACTGATTTTATCAGCACCTAAATAACCTTTTTCAGAATTAAACTCCTTAATAATCAGATACAGTGTGTTGCTCTCCACCATTCTTTTGATGATATTGTCAAAGTCAAACTTAGAAAGAACGTCTTGGGCATTTGCAGAAAAACCGGCTAAATAATCTTTAAAATTTGTCTCTATATTATCCGGATCAGCCAGAAGCGTCTCAAATGTATATTTGCTTGTATTATAAAACTGATAGCCGGATGCCCTTGTCAGAAAACCGTCAATAACTGCCAAATGCTTCACCTTTTCATACTGCGCAAGTACGTTTCCATGCGTTGGAAGTAAGCAGTCATGAAATCTCTTGACCACTGTCATAGGTAAAATGACAAGTCCATATTCATGCGGCTTAAATGGTCCGCGAAGCATATCCGCTACATTCCAAATAACAGTCGCTTTTTCCGCTATATTGATTCCAACATCACTGATATGATTGTTACTCATATGTATTTACTCCTTACAAATCAGCGTTTCTTATATTTCTTAATATCATATCATCATTTTGTCAAATATACAATTTGAATATTTAAATACTGTAATTTAAAAATCAAATATTTTCCTATTTCAACGTCTCAATCAAAAGAAGAAACCGCAACCCTTCGATTTTTCAAAGAATTGCGATTTCTAAAGATTACTTGATGATAATAACTTTACTCATAGCCTGAATCTATTGTCTTTTCACCCTTTACGGCCTCTCTCCGTTTCCTGGCATTTCCGGCCTCTCTCCACCTCCCGGCATCTCCGGTCTCTCTCCATTCCCCGGCCTGGGTCCCATTCCCCCTCCGAATCCGCCAAAGCCCTGTCCGTAAATCAAATCCTCCAGCGTGAACGTATACTCTTCATTTCCCGCATATAAAAGATAGCTGCCGCCCTGTACCATTTCCGGGCAGCTGACCACCAGAGAATCAAAACTGCTCTCGGCGGTATAACTTATCAGCACATTCCCCTTTTCGTCTTCCAGTCTCACCTCTGTGCCTGCCTTGCCGCCGACCGTGTTAATCAAAGCGGCTCCCTGGGTGGAGGACTCTCCAAAGTTCATGGCCATGCCGGATGACCCCAATGCCATCAGCTTTCCGCCCGTGATCTGTGCAGTACCCTCATAGTCGATTGCACCGTCCGCATTTGACTCCGGCCCGGATATATAAATTTCGCCGCCGGTCACGCTCAGATCCCCGTTAGAGTCAATACCGTCTCCGTCTGCATTCACATACAGCGTTCCCCCGGAAATCAAAAGCTTACTGCTGCCCTCTCCCGCCGCGTTCAGGCCGTCGTCCGTGGCATAAAGCCGGATGCTGCCGCCTGAAATCACTACGTCCTTACCTTCTATTCCTTCATAGCAGGTGGTAATATCTATAGTGCCGCCCGCCACCGTTACGGTTTCCTCTGCATGCAGACCGTCATCTCCGGCCGCAATTTCAAAGCTGCCTCCGGCTATATAAAGACTGCTGTCGGAGTGCAGTGCATCATCCTGAGAATTGATGGTAAAGCTGCCTTCGTTAAGAATCATCCCGCCTGCAGCCTTTATCCCCTTGGTGCTGATCTCGCTGCCGTCCTCGTCCCACGCAGCCGTCTTCTCGACGCTGCCCTTGCCGGCAGTCAGGTTAAAGCTGCCGCCGTCAATTTGAAGGTACGCGTCTGCACTGATACAATCCCCTTTGGAGGCTATGGTAATACTTCCCCCTGCAATATAAACAAAGCCCTTATCTTCTTTGTCCGCATTCTCGGAATGAATACCGTCCTTTCCGGAGGTAATATGCAGACTTGGCATGGCTGCGCCGCTTTCGTTCATAACGTCGGCTGCTTTCGTGGAATCCGCTGCCTCCATGGAATCCGCTGTCTCTGTGGAATCCACTGCCTCCATGGAATCCACTGCCTCCACGGAATCCGCTGCCTCCGTGCCCCCGCCGATGCGCACGCTGTCCTTTCCCGACAGCCCATGGCCGGGAGCCGTAACGGTAAGGCTTCCTCCCGTTACCTTAAGATCATCCTTTGATACAATGCCGTGTCCCGTGACCGCCGAAATGAGCAGGCTGCCCGCCCCGTTTATGACCAGGTCGCTTTTTGCAAAAATGATTCCGTCGATATGATTATCGTCCAGGCTTTCATAGCTGTCGCCGCCGGACAGTGTATTCGTCGTACCCTCCGGCAGGGTAATAAACACCTTATCTGCCTGCTTGACATAAATTGCCGCTCCCCTGCTGTTGGAAATCTCCACATTGTTTAAAACCAGCTGGATTTTGGCGCTCTCGTCCCCATCCACGATAATCATTCCGTCCTCCAGACTGCCGCTTAAAATATAGACTCCTGCTTCCGTAATGGTGAGGGATTCACCCTCAAGCTGGATACAGGCGGCATCCGCAGGGTCATACTCGCCGCTTACATCCCTGTCTGTAAACATGTTTTCCGTCTCCAAAACCGCCGCCTTAGACGTAACCGCCCACTCCGCGGTAACCTCTGCCAGCGAATCCTCTGCCGGATTTTCCTGATTTTTACCGCAGCCGGAAAGTACTCCTGCCGCCAGCATCACCGCTGCCAGCATACAGCTCGTTTTCTTCCGATTCAATTTACTTTTTAATTTACTTTTTTCAGCCCTGTATATTCCCGATATTCTCATTTTTACACCCCATATCCACCTTGGCGGACTTAAATGCAATAGTTGAAAGCGCCTTCCTTTCAACCTTACACCCCATGTCCGCCTTGGCGGACTTAAATTCAATAGTTAAAAGCGCGGCCGGCCTACAGCTCATACACCTCTGTCTCGCTGCGGGAAATGGAAATCTCCAGATTGCCGTTCCTGCACCGCAGCTTGTCAATCAGCTCCTTCTCCCATTCCGAACCCTTTAAAATCAGATGATATGTCAGCTTAAACAGACTTCCCATGTTCGTGGTCTTTACCTGAATCAGCTCATGGGAAACGGTGTATTCGCTCAGCACCTCTTCAAAAACCCCAGTGTAATCCAAATCCTCCGGCACGGTAATATGAAGCACCTTATACTTTTCCCCGTTTTTCCTGCTGCCAAAGTCCAGTCTGCTGTAAAGCAGCATCATTCCACACAGCACTAATGTGAATAACACCGAATACCCCAAATACCCCATACCGGCAATCAATCCTGCACACATAGCCTGAAAAATAACCGCTATTTCCTTCGCCGTGCCGGGAACGGAGCGAAAGCGGACCAGACTGAACGCACCTGCCACCGCCACTCCGGCGCCCACATTACCGTTTACCATCATGATCACCACACAGACAATCGCCGGCAGCAAAGCCAGTGTAACCAAAAAGCTTTTGGTGTAGCGGTTTCTGTATGTATATACCCCTGCCAGAATCAACCCGATGATCAGCGCCACGCCGATACACAGCAAAAACTCCGGAACGGAAATCAATACCGTAGACTGGGTGTCAAAAATTGCTCCAAAAATCCTGTTAAGCATAGTTCAATTCTCCTTTTTCCCTGTTACAAATTTCCGTATAGGCATTGCCGTACTTGGAAAACGATGTCTTTCTGATTTCTTCTCTTGAAAGCACACGGACCATCCAAAGAGGGATGCTCCCCGGCGTTTTAATCTCCATCAGCGTCTGCCCATGCTTTAAGATAGCAGTCCCGTAAATTCCTTTTTGCAGGGACAAATCCGTCTCCCGCCAAAGGATATTTTCATCAAAGGTTACCCTGAATTCACCGCCCGCTTTTGAGAAATAGGCTTCACGCTCATAAGAGAGAAACACCCTGGGTGCCAGCCCTGTGTAAAACGAAAGAAAATAACCGATTTCTTCCGTGATCTGGGAGCTTACCGGCGCCGGACGCCTGCCTGCCAGATACTCTCCGGCCTCCCGCTCAAGGGTCTGTATCCTGCGCTTGTATACCACGCCCTCATACTTCTTTTTCAGCTCCACAAACACCGGATCCCCCGGATCGGCAGCCCTGTAGCTTCTGACTCTCAGCTTTTCCTTATATACAGGCTGCTCTGCGGATCTGCGGGCCAGCCTGTAATTGTCCGTATCATAATAAATATTCCGTATGGTGCTTCTGCCGTAGGCATCTATTCCCATATATGGCTCCATCGCCTCCAAAACTGCCGCTTTCTGCTCCCCGGTGAGCAGATATTTCATCTCATACCTTTTAAATACTGCCTGTGCGTCCATCTTCCCTCCTGTTTATCCCTTTCCGGCTGCTCCGCCCTGCCTGATTTCAAAATTGATTCTAGCAGACAAACCTAAATCCAGCCTAAATCTATTGTGAAAAAAATGTGTTTTGTATTTTGCAGGGGATTCTGGTACAATGACCTTATTCAAAATGGAGAGGATTTACCTATGCGTCTGTTGATCGTTGAAGATGATAAAGATATTGTAAAAGCCCTGCGGGCTTTGTTTGAGCACAATCATTACAGTGTGGAAACCGTATATAACGGAAATGACGGTTATGACCACGCCATAAGCGGAAATTATGACGGAATCATCCTGGATTTGATGATGCCGGGCATGGACGGCCTGGAGGTGCTGCGGGCTCTTCGAAGCGCCGGGATCAAGACCCCCGTTCTGCTGCTCACCGCCAGAGGCGAGCTGGAGGATAAGGTAACCGGACTGGATGCCGGGGCCGATGATTATCTGCCAAAGCCCTTTGCTGCCGGGGAGCTGCTGGCAAGAGTCCGCGCCATGCTCCGCCGCAGGGAAAATTATCAGGAAGACATCCTGGAATTTGCGGGGATGCAGCTGAATCCCTCTACCTTTGAGCTTAGCTTTGGCGACAAAAGCATGCGGCTGGTAAGCCGGGAATTTCAGATGCTCCAGCTGTTGATGCAGTCCCCCGGCTCAGTGATCTCAACGGAGCATTTTATGGAGCGTATATGGGGCTGGGACTGCGACGTAGAAGTCAGCATTGTCTGGGTTTATGTCTCCAATCTGCGGAAAAAAATTGACAGTCTGGGCGCTCCGGTAAATATCAAGGCTCTGCGCGGCGTAGGCTATTGTCTGGAAAAAAAGGAGAATCCCCAATGATAAAGAAGCTGCAAAGAAAATTTATATCCATTACCGCCGCTGCCCTGTTCACCGTAATTCTGCTGGTGCTGGCAGCCGTCAACGGCGCTTTCTTTATCCAGTCCAACCGGCAGCTGGATCAACGCCTGGACAGGATCATGGGCAAGCATCTGGGAACCGGCCTGCGCGCAGACGGACTGCCTCCTGTACCCCAGGCGCCAACAGACCTGGAAACAGACCTGCCTCCCCAGACGCCTGCGAACCCGGAAACCGGCCTGCCTCCCCAGACGCCTGCAGGCCCAAATCCCAACGGGGCAACAGGCATCCGAACGGACCGCCTGCTCATCCGGGACGACGGCTGTGTGATCTTCCTGGATGAAAACGGAAGCATTCAGGAAATCCTCCAGGACCCCGCAGGCAGCTATTCTTCAGAAGAGCTTTCCGCTGTCGTTACCGCCCTGCTGGAAAAAAAGCGCCCCCAGGGCTGGTGCCGCTATTTCAAGTTCCGCATCTACTCTTTTACGGAGCCGGACAGAACGGGAAAAACCGTTGTCGGCCTGATCAACGCCTCTTCCGACCTTTACGCCGTTTTCACCATGCTGCTGATCTCCGGAATCATCGGCATCCTCAGCTTTCTTCTGGTGCTGCTGATTATCCTGCTTGCTTCCGGACGCGCGGTAAAGCCCCTTGCGGAAAGCTATACAAAGCAAAAACAGTTTGTTACGGATGCGGGACATGAACTGAAAACCCCTCTGACCGTGATCTCTGCCAACAATGAGCTGGCCAGAATGACCTGCGGCGACAATGAATGGTTTGACACCATTGACAGACAGGTAAATAAAATGAACTCGCTTGTGCGCAGCCTGATCACGCTGGCAAAGATGGACGAGGAACAAAAGCCGGTTTTTGCCCCTTTCGACCTTGGCGATGCCGTATATGATACTGCCGCCTCCTTCCGGGGGCTTTGCGCCTCCCAGGGGAAACGGCTGGTTTTAGAGATTACGGAAAAAATTCAATATAACGGGGACGAATCCCGGCTGAGACAGGTGGTATCCATTCTCATGGACAACGCTGTCAAATACTGTGATCCCGGCGGAAAGATAACTGTAAAGCTCACCCGCGGCAGACAGATCCGTCTTCAGGTAATAAACGATTTTTCAGACACGGATCACTTCCAGTTTGACAAGGTATTTGAGCGTTTCTATCGGTCGGACAAGGCGAGAGCTTCCGACGGCAGTTATGGCCTGGGGCTTTCCATTGCCAGGGCCAGCGTGGAGCTGCATGGAGGACGGCTCCGGGCAAAGGCACCGGAGCGCGGGCAAATCATGTTTGAAATGATTTTATAGCTTTTATTCCACTCCGCTCCAGCAATAGGTACAAAGCTTATCTTCGTCGATTCCCACGGAGGCGATCATATCATCCAGCCTGTGGAAGCGGAGGCTGGTGAAGTTAAGCTTTTCACGGATCCGCTCCACCATCTCTCCGTATTCTGCCGTATCCGGATCCACATAGAGCTTTAAGTCGATCTTTCTGTCGTCCTCTTCCATTTCCTTCAATACTCTTCTGGTAATCAGGTCCATCTCCGAAGAAGAACGGGAGAAATTTAAGTACTTGCAGCCAAATAAAAGAGGCGGACAGGCAGGGCGGATATGGACCTCCTTCGCGCCGCTCTGGTAAAGAAATTCCGTAGTCTCCCGCAGCTGGGTGCCTCTGACGATGGAATCGTCAATCAAAAGCAGGCTCTTGTTTTCAATCAGATCATGCACCGGGATCAGCTTCATTTTTGCAATCAGATTCCGCTGGGTCTGGATCGTAGGCATAAAGGATCTGGGCCAGGTGGGAGTGTACTTGATAAACGGCCGCGAAAAGGGAATCCCTGACCGGTTTGCATAGCCGATGGCATGAGCCGTACCGGAATCCGGCACGCCCGCCACAATGTCCGGCTGCACATGATCCCGCTCCGCCAGCTTTGCCCCGCAGTTATAGCGCATCTGCTCCACACTGATTCCCTCATAGGATGAAGAAGGATAGCCGTAATAAATCCACAGAAAGGTACAAATCTTCATATCCTTTCCGGGATTCACCAGCGTCCTTGCACCCTCCGGAGTCACCACCGCGATCTCCCCCGGCCCCAGCTCCCGGTCAAGGGTGTATCCCAGATTCAAAAAAGCAAAGCTTTCAAAGGAGACGCAGTAAGCGCCTTCTTTTTTGCCGACGGATATGGGCGTTCTGCCCAGCCTGTCTCTGGCCGCATAAATCCCCTTTGGCGTCAGGATCAGGATCGTCATGGAGCCCTCAATCACTTCCTGGGCATAGCGGATTCCCTCCACCAGATTATCCTTCTGGTTGACAATAGAAGCCACCAGCTCCGTGGCGTTAATATCCCCGCCGCTCATCTCCAGAAAGTGCGAATGTCCCCTGGAAAACAGCTCGTTGATCAGTTTCGCGGAATTATTAATCTTTCCCACGGTAGTAATGGCATAGGTGCCGTGATGAGAACGAACAATCAGGGGCTGGGGCTCATAATCGGAGATACAGCCTATTCCCATCCTCCCCCGCATCTCATTTACATCCTTATCAAATTTGGTACGGAAGGGCGCGTTCTCTATATTGTGGATTGCCCTGTTGTATCCCTCTTCCCTGCTGTAAACCGCCATACCGGCCCGCCTGGTCCCCAGATGGGAATGATAATCCGTCCCGAAAAAAAGATCAAACACACAATCTTCTTTTGCCGCCACTCCAAAAAAACCACCCATATTTTACATCCTCCTACATGCTTTCCGTCATGCCGCCTCCGGCGGCACAAACCAATCCCATGGAACTAAAGTTCCAGGAAGAACGCTGATCTTGCGTTCTTCGGGGAATGACTTAGATTTTCTTTGTCTGCGTTTTTGCAGACTTAGAAAATCTTCATTCCCTTCACACATTGATTTCCGCCTTTACACCCAGCAATTCCCTGTTTTCTTCCAGGACGGGACGTATCACATTCCCTAAAAACGCCTCCACCTGTTCCACGGAACGCCCCACATACCTGCCGGGATCCATGGTCTTCTGCAGGTCCTCCAGCGTCATATTAAACGCAGGATCCGCCGCAATCAGCTCCAACAGATTATTTTCCCTGCCTTCTACCTTTACGTTACGGCCTGCCTCCATGGAAAGCTCGCGGATCCGCTCGTGCAGCTCCTGCCTGTTGCCGCCTGCCTTCACCGCGTCCATCATAATATTTTCCGTAGCCATAAAGGGCAGCTCACTCCGAAGCCGCTTTTCGATAACCTTGGGATACACCACCAGCCCGTCCACCACGTTCAGGCACAAGTCTAAAATCCCGTCCGTAGCCAGAAAGCCCTCCGGAATGGAAAGGCGCTTATTCGCCGAATCGTCCAGTGTCCGTTCAAACCACTGAGTCGCTGATGTAATGGCAGGGTTCAGGGCATCAATCATCACATATCTGGACAAAGAAGCAATACGCTCGCTTCTCATGGGATTCCGTTTGTAAGCCATGGCGGAGGAACCGATCTGACTCTTTTCAAAGGGCTCTTCCACTTCCTTTAAATGCTGGAGCAGGCGAATGTCATTACTCATCTTGTGGGCGGATGCCGCAATGCCTGCCAGCGCGTTTGCCACCCTGGTATCCACCTTTCTGGAATAGGTCTGGCCGGACACGGGGAAACACTCCTTAAAGCCCATTTTTTCCGCAATCATGGGATCAATTTTGTCAATGGTCTCCTGGTCCCCGTCAAACAGCTCCAGGAAAGAAGCCTGGGTACCGGTGGTGCCCTTGGAGCCCAAAAGCTTCATAGTCCCCAGTACATGCTCCAGATCCTCCAGATCAAGATAAAATTCCTGCAGCCACAGAGTTGCCCGCTTGCCGACGGTAGTGGGCTGGGCCGGCTGAAAATGGGTAAAGGCAAGCGTGGGCTGACGCTTATATTTCTCCGCAAAGTCCGCCAGCCTGGCTATCACGTTCACCAGCTTTTTCTTTACCAGCTTCAGAGCCTCCGTCATGATAATAATATCCGTATTATCCCCCACATAGCAGGAGGTGGCTCCCAGATGGATGATGCCCGCTGCCTTGGGGCACTGCTGCCCATAAGCGTACACATGGCTCATCACGTCATGCCGAACCTCCCGCTCCCTGGCCTTAGCCACATCATAATTAATGTCCTCCGCATGAGCCTTCAGCTCTTCAATCTGCTCGTCCGTAATCACCGGCCTGCCGTTCTGAGACAGCCCCAGCTCCTTCTCCGTCTCCGCCAGGGCAATCCACAGCCGCCTCCAGGTCTTGAATTTCATATCCGGAGAAAATATGTACTGCATTTCTTTACTTGCATAGCGCTCGGATAAAGGACTTTCATATCTGTCCGTACTCATATCAATACCTCCCAGTATAAATTTAAATCTGCTTACCTATTGCTCAAATTCTCCACGGATGTCTTCCGCGGGTACTTCCATGGGATAACTGCCCGTAAAACATCCCCTGCAGATGCTCAGCCCGTTTGCAATCTCCTTCAGCCGCTCCAGGCGAAGATAGGCCAGGCTGTCCGTGCCGATGATCCGGCGTATCTCATCCAATTCGCGGCCGTATGCAATCAGCTGCTCCCTGGCAGGCACATCGGTGCCGAAATAACAGGGCCATAAAAAGGGTGGCGAGCTGACGCGCATATGGACCTCCCTGGCGCCCGCTTCCCGCAGCAGGCGGACAATGCGGTCCGAGGTGGTGCCTCTGACAATGGAATCGTCTATCATGATAATCCGCTTTCCCGCCACCGCCTGACGGATGGGATTCAGCTTCACCTGTACACTGCTTTCCCTGCTTTTCTGTCCGGGCTTGATAAAGGTCCGCCCCACATAAGCATTTTTTACAAAGGCCGTTCCATAGGGAATACCGGACTCCAGCGAATACCCCAATGCCGCCACATTGCCGGACTCCGGCACTCCCACCACCAGATCCGCCTCCACAGGGCTGTCCTTCGCCAGGAATTTTCCCGCCAGTATCCGGGAATCATATACGCTGACCCCGTCGATCACACTGTCCGGCCTTGCAAAATAAATATATTCAAAAACGCACCTTGCCTGCTTGTCCTGTGACAGGCTGTGACTCATGTCCGATTCGATACCCTTCTCCGGAGAAATGGTCACCACCTCTCCGGGAAGCACGTCCCGTATAAACTCTGCCCCTAAAGTATCCAGCGCACAGCTTTCGCTGGCAAGAAAATAAGTAGTATCCCTCTTTCCGATGCACAGGGGCCGGAATCCATAAGGGTCTCTGGCTCCGATCAGCTTTCTTGGCGACATGACCACCAGGGAATAGGCCCCTCTGATCCTGTCCATGGTACGGCCCACCGCTTCCTCTACGGTCCGCGAATTTAAGCGCTCCCTGGCAATATAATAAGCGATAATCTCGGAGTCTATGGTAGTCTGAAAAATAGCTCCCGTATAGGCAAGCTCCTGCCGAAGCCTGGGTGTATTAATCAGATTGCCGTTATGAGCCAGCCCCAGCACTCCCTTTACATAGTTTATGACCAGGGGCTGTGCATTTTCACGGGTGGAGCTTCCCGTGGTGGAATAGCGCACATGGCCCACGCCAATATCGCCCTTCAGCTTTTCCAGCAGCTCCGGCGTAAAGGCTTCGTTTACCAGGCCCATATTTCTTTCCGAAATTGCTTTTCCCATTGGTCCCTTTGTATCACTGACTGCAATACCGCAGCTTTCCTGCCCGCGATGCTGCAGGGCAAGCAGCCCGTAATAAATGGAAGCCGATACATCCCGGCCTTCAAAGTCATAAGCCCCAAAGACGCCGCATTCTTCCTTCAGCTTAACATGATTGTCCATCCGGATCCTCTTTCCTTTCTTCCAACCAAATCATCATAGCCCACATTCCACAGCAAAGTCAATATAAAGTAGATAAATCACTAATCCACATCATATTTATCCACCATGGCAAGGATTTCCCCGGCATAGGCCGGGTACTTGCCCGCAATGTCCATGACCTCTTTTCTTGCGGTCTCCGCCACGCCGTTATTATATTCCATCTGCTTTCGCAGCGCCTGACGCCTTAGAATCAGCGCATGGCGTATCTCCACCATCTCACGGGGATCCAGCAGCGCCTGGGGCTGGCTCACCCATCTTTCAGGGCTGACAACCCGGTAATTATTCATCTTATCCACCAGCAGCTTCTGAAAGTATTCCGTCTTGGCCTCCGCCTCTGCAAACTCCTTGCGTTCCTCCTTTTCCTGCTGGTACTGTACCCAGAGCTTCTCCAGCGCCGCCGCGCTCTCCGTGTCATACTTGATGCGCAGGTATTCCTGAAGATTTTTATTGTTTACATATCGTATTTTTACTTTATTCTGCAGCTGGATCAGCTTGTTGACGGCCCGTTCCACCCGGCCCAGCTCCTTTTCGCTGTCCGTATATCTGGCAAACAGAACCGCCACCGCCACCACCACGGCGCCCGCTGCCAGAAGATACCCCATCTTTGTATCCATTTCAAAGGCAAACTGCAGTATAACCAGCAGCACCATACAGATGGTAAAAGCCGTGATAAAGATCACCGACATCCCCCGGAAATTGTTCATCATGGTCTCCAGCTCCACGCGCCGGTATTCATAGGCGCTCCGCTCCCGGTCCAGACGCTTTAAGTCCTGCCGCACCAGATTCCCATAGCGCTCGCACTCCTTCAGCTTATCAATTCCCTCCTGGATCTCGTTTTCCTGCTTACGCATCTGATAATATTCGTTATCCCCCATGCGGTTTTCTTTTCCCCGGTAGCGCTCGCATTCCTGTTCCTGGGCAAGAAGCTGTCTGGCAATCTTGTTCAAGCCTTCCCTTTCCTGATCGGGAAGGGCCTCTATCTCTTCCATGTCCGTCAGATAAGAGGTCACCTGGGTATATTCCTCTGTCAGCAGGTGAATCTCTTTTGCCGCTTCCGCCATCTGCTCCAGACAGTTGGTAATATAACGGCTGCGCTGCTCTTCATCCTGAAAATCCACATCGGACCTGTCATAGACAAGGTTTTCCCAGTCCTCCGCGATTCCTTCCCGCTCTCTCTTTTTTCTTTTCTTAAATAACCTGCTCCAAAACGCCATCTTTTCCTCTCATTCCGCCGCGCAAACGGCATCTAAATCTGCGGGAACTTTAGGACGCGCAGCGTCACAAATTTACCCCTGCCCGCCTCGGCAAATCCGTTAATCGGCAACACTCTTGCGATAGCTGTCCTTTAATGTCTGCGTCAAACGCTCGTTTTCTTCATAATATTTTTGCTTTTCGTCCCCGGCTCGCAATTCCCTGTGATGATACAGCCGCAGATACTCCGGCTGCCGCTCCCATTCATCCGTCAGGCGCTCCATATCCTTCTCCAGCTCCAGCGTCAGCTCATACCCTTCCGGATTTTCCGCCGCAAAGGACACGTACTCGCTTTCCGTCAGCACCATTCTCTTTGCTGCCAGATAATCCCGGTAAAAGTCCCTTCTTTCTTCCAGCTCATACGCCTTTAAAAAGCATTCCGCCGCCTTCTCGTAAATCATCAGTCCCGCCATGGCAACCCCCTTATTGTGCCAGATCAGGGCCAAACATTCCGGCGCGGGAAGAGTCTCCCCTTCCTCCACGTTTTCCTCCCATTTTCCGATCAGGCTGTCATAAGCCTTCACCGCCACGGTATATTTTTTCTTTTTAACCAGATAATCCACCTGACTTTTTTTCTTTTCCACACTGCTTAAGCCTGCTCCCTGCTTTAAAACCTGTTCAGCCTCCGCCACCGTCTCCTTGTCATAAAGCCCCACAAAGTTTAAGATTGCCGCCACAAAAACGCTTAAGGAGCCCTGCTTATGGACCATGGGGTGGAGCGCCCTGGCCAGCTCCTTCAAGCCGCATTCCTTCTCGATCCAGTCCAGCAGCCCGTCCTCCATCACGGAAAAATCCAGCAGGAACGCATTTTCCTTTAAGACAAAGCACAGCTCTTCCATACAATAGACATTGATCTCGATTCCCGGCACGCAATATGGAGTTAACGCATAATTTCCCACACAGACACTTGCGCCCATAACAGCCTCCTAAAATAATTCGATGGTTTCCCGCCAGACCCTTCCGGCTGCCGGCCGGATCTCCCCGAAGCCCTCATCCTCTATCTCCACAGCCAGAATATCCTCTGCTTCCATGTAAAACCTTCCCAAAAGCCTGGTAATCGGCCCCGGAACCTCATCCAAAAGAATCTGGGCCTGCTTTCCGCTGCCCCCGGTCAGGGGCGTAATGGTCAGCCAGATCTCATTGCACTCCTGCAGGTAGAACTCCAGCTCCGTTTCCGCCTCATACCAGTTGACACCGGCATCCAGCAGCGCATAATAGGAAGGCTCCCCCTGGCGCAGAATCTCCATGCCGATATTGGCTTTCAGCTTGTCACTGCTTAAAAACACATAGTTTTTCGGGGATTCGCCTTCGTTCAGCCGCTCCTGCATTCCGTAGACAGCCCCCTTGCTGAAAAGATTGTTTCCCTGAAATACCCTGCGCTTTTTACAAAGGTAACGGAGAGATTCCTTCATCCACTCCTGCTCAAACCCGTCTCCGATCAGGAAAACGCTTCCGATCAGTCTCCCCTCCAGAGCTTTAGCGGCCACATCCAGCAGCGCCAGATCCAGCTCCTGCTTTTTCCCGTCCTCCAAAACCTCATCCGGCCCGCCGGAGGTTGGAAAGGGAAAGCTGCTTTCCTCAATAAACACCACCACGGGAGTGGTCCGCCGGTTGCATTCCATCCGGAATACCCTGATCTGTTCTTTTTCTCTGGTCAGAAGCGCGGACTGATATACCAGCAATTCCTCCGGCTGATAAAGCATGTAATGGTAATAGCTTTCCATATGGCTCTGGAAGGCAATCCTGTCCGTCTTTAAATGAAGCCCCGCCACTACCTGCCCCAGCACCTCAAGCATTCGATGATCCAAAACCTCACAGGTAATCATCAGCGCTGTTATTTTTTCGGAAGAACCCACCTGGGACAGCAGGCCCAGGCTGCGCTTGAAAAACAATGTCAGCAGTGCCGTCGGATCCAGGCTTTCACCGTCAATCAATACCGGCTCCCCTGCCAAAGCCAGGTTTAGAAGATCCTCAACCAGGATTCCCTGCTGCTCCGCCTCATAGCGCAGGGCCTCCTTCCCGTAAAACCACTGATTTATCCCCTTCCGCTTGCAAAGTACCGTAGGTATATTATAATGCTCCGTTCCCGCAACCTGAGAAAGCGTCTCCACATCTCCGGAATCAGAGAGACTGTAGCTGATCTGTGAAAATTCATTCCCCAGATCATATCCAACGATGAGCTTTCCACTGTTTAATAATCCCATGCCGATGCTCCTTGCTCCGTCCTCTACTTCACCTCAAACAGCCTGACGTTTAAAAACTCTTTCCGGTAATATTCCTCCAGAAGATGATCCATGGTATCAAAATCCTCAAGGGTCTTACTGATCACAATATCATTAATCAGATGATAACGGCTCTCTGCCTCGCTTCCCCGTATGTCGCTCTTCTGCAGGGTGCCGCTCTCCGTCAGCTGCTCTTCGCCGCCTCTTTCTTCCGTGATATAATACTGAAGGCTCTCCCCGAAAAACAGGATAAACTCCTTAAAAAAGACCCCTGCATACACCTCCTGCATATACTCGGAGCTGTATTCATCCGATTCCCCGTTCTCATGGAGAAGCACATAATGGATACAAACCTTAACCTTTGAGCCCGTGCGATACTCGATAATGGTCTTGTCAGCCATTTCCTGCGCCACATTCCCATTGCGCCGGTATTCCCTGAAAAATTCCAAATGGATATGCTGCTCCATCAGCTCATCCAGAAATTTATCCGCCAGCCGCGCGGCACTCTCCGTCAGTTCCGCCTGATTCTCCGCATAATATTTCAGAAATGCCAGCCGGCATACCTTTCTCACCGGCTCGCCCCGCAGATACATACGCTCGATCTCGTCAAAAACATCTTTTTCCGTCACCCTTTCCTTCACAAAGTACTCATAGGCGCATCGGGTCAGAAACGCTTCCTCCACCTCAAGTCTTGCACCCTGGGAGATATAATATCGGAAAATCTCCATCTTCTCTCCCACAAAGGAGCCGGTGTAAAGCATCTGCACCAATATTCTCTCTGCAATCCCGTAGCAGTCCATGCCGAAGGACTGTGCCGCCTTCCACACATCCCTGAGTCCCTTTGTCATTCCCCTGTAATACATGGTCAGATAGCCTAAGACCGTGCTGTTATACTTTCCCCTGCTAAAAGCATACACTGCCGAAGCCGTCAGCACCTCATCTGCTTCCATATTGTTTTTTCCCATGAGCGGCCCAATCAGCCGGACCAACAGCTTAACGTCAATAAAGTAAGGGCCATAGGCCTTAAGCCACTTCTCCGCCAGCTTCAGGTCGCCCCGCAGCACAATATAGCGGATTACATTTCCCCTTTCCTCCGCCGTAAGCGTCTCCGGATCTATCTGCTGCAAATACTCATCCAGTATCTCCGTCTCATCCGCCTCATAATAAAACTGAAGAAGCTTTAAAATCAATTCCCGCCTGACGTTTCTGTCCACCCGATCGGAGGCTGCCAGACGGCGGGCCCTGACTGCACTTTCCGTACCGTCAATCCCTCCCTCCCGCTCGCCGCCGCACAGATACAGATCCAGCTCTGGATTGCAGACCTGAAAGGAAGACAGCAACCTTAAATATTTGCCGGGGATCATCAGTTTTTCTATGGTTACATCCACATCTTTTAAGAACCTGTTGTTCCAGGCATCCTCAAAGACAATCGTATAATTACTGCCATACAGCGAGACCCAAACCTTCCCGCCGACGATCTGATACTCTGTGGGATACAGATTTCCGGGCTGGTACACATACACCTTACGCAGACGCTCATCCCCGACCCTGATCAGATGGGCAAACAGCAGTCTGGAAAGCGGTCCGCAGGTCTGCTCCGTAACCATTTCCGGCTTCAGCAGGCGGTTATACAGCCCGGCCAGATGCCTGTTGATATGACATTTGGCAAGCTGTTCCATGCAGAACCGTTCCATGCGCACGCCGTAGCTTTCATAAATATCCTTAAGCTTGTCCTCATTCTCCAGAATATAATTATAAAGATACGCCGTCCTCTCATAATCCAGGCTGTTCTGATAGGAAAAATACATGAGTACCACCTTGGGGATCTCACAGGGCATGTCCAGATCCAGCGTCATCATGTAATATTCATACAGATTGGTAATCCGCAGATTATTCTCCACTCCCAGCCTGTACCAGTCAAAATATTTGACCTCCGTCTTTCCGCCCTTGATCAAAAGCGTACAGATCTGCTGCAGGATACGGACATCGTTTTTCTTCTCATACAGCTTTTGTAAGGTTCGATACAACACCGGTGAATAATCTCTGACCTTGTCCACCAAATAAAGCAGCTGACCCACAACTTCCGCCTTCAGCAATTCCTTCTTCGCCCCATACCAGACCACCTGCAGTTCAAAGGAGCCCAGTCTTCGAAGCAGCGCCGGATTGCTGTTTAACAGCGCTGCAGCCTCTATGTAAAGGATGGGACTGCTGCACCCTGCCATATACTGCTTTTCCAGAAAAAGCCATCTTCCCGTGACCGATTTATGATATTCCTCTGACAGATACAAAAGCAGCCACGCCACTCTCCAGTTTGCATTATCCTTCCTGTAAATATGCTCGACCTCCGCCGTTACCTTATCCACGTATTTCTGATCCCTGTGAATCAGGGTACTCAAATACAGATAATAAGCCCGCAGGGTGTCATCTCCGGCCCCTTTCTCCAGCAGCTCCGCCACATGGTCCAGGATCCAGCCCGCCTCATTGAATCGTTCCTCCGTAATCAGGGTCTGGGCTTGGAACAGCCTTGCAGATACATCATTCTCGTTCAGGACTGCCAGCTTTTCCACCAGCTTCTCCGTTTCCTTCAGCCAGGTATTGGTACTGATCTTTTTTACCCGAAACGCCTGATAAAATTCCATCAGCTGTACGGTGCACCGCTTTCTGTTCACCTCCTGAGGATTACGGGGCGAGCCGTCTCCTATCCTGACTGTAACCGGGATCACCAGAGAAACAAAGGAATTATAAAGGAACACCTGTCCGTAATTTTTCCCTTCTCTGCAAAGGCTTCCGTCTATAAATATGGGAAGCACACAGCGATTTCCCAGAAAATCATCATCGGTGAGCACTTCCTTTTCCGTGAACAGAAAATCGCCGCTGCATTCCACAAAAAGCCGGGTATACCCCCAGCCGTTGCGTACAATGGTAAGCTCCCGCTCCGACACGGAGTAAACACCTGTATTACGGACCGTATCCAGTGTTAATTCCGTCTCCTGCACCAGGAATTCCACCTTTTGCTTCTTGTTGATCCGGATCAGAAATTCCTCCATATTCTGCTCCGAACCCTCATAGGCAGAAAGCGCACGGTAATCCTCAGAAAATTGGGCGTCTCCACCTGAAAAAACATGGAAAAAGTCAGGAGAATAAAAAAGCTTTAATGCCTCCTGCCAGCTGCTCTTTGCAAGATTGGCAAAATGAAACAAATTTCGCACCGTCCCCACGGAGGATTCCAGCAGCACATGCTCCACAGACACCACAAAGGGAAGATAATACTCCCCCCGGTTGCTGATAACATAAAAATTCCCCTTTACCACATCTCCTGCTTCCAGCTTTTCTCCATGGAAGCAAAACCTTATTTCCTCATCGCAGCCCACAAATTCCCCCGTGAGGCATTCCATCCTCAGATCGGAGGACAATACTCTTCCATTGGTAAACTGCCCCTGCTCTCCGTAAATCCGAAAGGAGCCTTCAAACATCTCTCCTTCATGCAGGGAAATCTCTATTTTTGTGCAGGAAAAATCAAGTGAACCGTTCTCATAGTCAAAATTTTCTTCTGCGAGCTGATTGATTATCTCCTGCATTTGTAGTCACCTGCTTCTTCTTGTTTCTGTACAAAAATACCCTGCATTTCATTATACCAAATAATCAAACGCAGGGCAATTTTTTTTCATTCAATGAAGATTTAATAAAGCTTCCTTCCCACGGAAGTAACTCCCGCAAAAGCTAAAGCTGCCTGGCAGGCTGTTTCTTCAGGACCCCCTTCAGACAAAGGGCTGCCGCGGCCCCTCCCAGAATCATGGTTACGATCAAAACCGGAATTGCCAGGTTTTCCGGGAACAGGTTATAATAGGGCGCTACCAAAACACTGGAGCCGTTCATAGCTGCATGGAGCAGCATACAAATCCAAATATTTTGAAACTGCCTGTACACCAGTCCCAAAACCAGTCCAAGCGCAAAAGCATAAGCGCCCTGTACCAGATTCCCGTGCAGAATTCCGAAAGCCAGCGCCTGCACCACATTTGCTACCCAGAAATTGGGACTGATCTTTCCGGCCAGGCGGTAGACTACGCCCCGGCAGGCCAGTTCCTCGCTCAAGGGAGCCAAAATCACCGTGGAAATCAGGGAAAGCACCGTAAACTCCGTAATTCCTGCCATCTCCATCAATTCATTGTATTCCTCCAACGCACTGGGTATCAGCATTTCCACCATCGAAAGCAGAGCACTGATGGCGAACTGGAAAGCCACCCCCAAAAGGACAATCAGCAGAAGCTTGCCTGCTTTTGGTTTTTCCGCGCTCTCTGGTCTTTTCTTCTTTCCCCAGGCAAAGTAATACCAAAGGCCGAACACCAGAAGCGAAACCAGCTGGCACACGATCAATATAGGCACGATATTTTCCATGTATTGCTCCGTTACGCCGATTACCAGCGAGTCGGCCTGCAGCTCCACCGGTGTATTCAGCATCTCCACCACCGCCAGCACAAACATGACCGCCATACAGCACCCCAGTTGAATTCCAAAATACAGAGCAACCGGCAGCATTGACACCAGAAACCATCCAATTTTTTTCATTACGTTTTTCATTGATAACCCCCTCTTAAATTTAGCCGGCATTCTAAGCCATGCCATTCATAAGCCGCCGCAAGTTCTTCGGCGACTTAT